>NWBJ01000020.1 GCA_002633115.1 Muribaculaceae bacterium Zag1 | reverse complement strand
GCCACTTTTTAAAGTGGACTCAATTTTTCATTAGAAATTTATGACAGGCAAGAAAGAATTGGCCGTGGCTGCCTTGCGCAACGGCACTGTTATAGACCATATACCATCATCGGCCGTTTTCCGGGCCGTCAGAATCCTCGGCCTCGAGAACCTGGATTCGAGCGTAACCATCGGTTACAACCTCGAGAGCGAAAAGCTCGGCAAGAAGGGCATCATCAAGGTGGCCGACGTGGAATTTCCCGAGCAGAAGCTCAACCGCATAGCCATCATAGCTCCCACGGCGGTGGTCAATATCATTCGCGACTTCAACGTGGTCGAGAAGCGCCCCGTGCAGTTGCCCGAAACAATAGTGGGCATCGTCAAGTGTGCCAATCCCAAGTGCATCACCAACAATGAGCCAATGCCCACGCGCTTCCATGTGATCAGCCGCGACCCAGTGACCATCCGTTGCCACTACTGCAACCACGCTGTCAGCGGCTCTGCGGCCGAGGTGCTGTAATAAGTCAAAAGTCAAAAGTCAAAAGTAATAGGGCAGTCGAGTGCCACGGGCCTTCGGCCCGGCGGTCCCCATGCCACCTAAGCAATATGAAGATAAGTTGGAAACCGGGCACTATGGTGTATCCGCTGCCGGCCGCTCTGGTGAGCTGTGGCAGCCGCGATGGCGAGCGCAATCTCATCACCGTGGCTTGGACTGGCACCATCTGCACCAATCCGGCAATGCTGTACATTTCGGTGCGCCCCGAGCGCTACAGCCACGAGCTGCTGATGCGCGATATGGAGTTCACGCTCTGCCTCACCACCGAGGCCATGGCGCGCGTCACCGACTGGTGCGGCGTCAAGTCGGGCCGCGACTTTGATAAATGGCGCGAGACGGGCCTCCATCATCTCCCCGGCCAGATGGTCGGCTGCTGGATGATCGAGGAATCGCCCCTATGCATCGAGTGCCGCGTCAAGGAGGTGGTGCATCTGGGCAGCCACGACATGTTTATAGCCGATGTGCTCAATGTGGTGGCCGACGACCGGTATATCAACCCCGAGACCGGGGCCTTTGACCTCGCCTCATCCGGCTTGATGGCTTATTGTCACGGTGGCTACTACACCCTGAGGCAGAAGCTTGGCAAATTCGGATTCTCAGTACAGAAACGACAAGGATATAAAACCTAAAAACCACGGATTACACAGATTACACGGATATTGATACTCCGTGAAATCCAAAGCGATAATAGCTTCCTAACTCATGCTATAGGCAATCCGTGTAATCCGTGTAATCCGTGGTTTTTAAACAGACTAATACCATAACACAAATCAATTAACCCCAATCCAAATGGAAAAAGACCAGAAAGTATTCGACATCATCGAGCGCGAGCATCAGCGCCAGAAAAAAGGCATCGAACTCATCGCCTCAGAAAATTTCGTAAGCGACGAGGTAATGCAAGCCATGGGCTCATGCCTCACCAACAAATACGCCGAGGGCTATCCTGGCCATCGCTACTACGGCGGTTGCCAAGTGGTCGACGAGGCTGAGCAACTCGCCATCGACCGCATCAAGGAGCTGTTCGGCGCCGCTTATGCCAACGTGCAGCCCCACTCGGGCGCCCAAGCCAACATGGCTGTCTTCATGGCTTGCCTCAAGCCCGGCGACAAATTCATGGGCCTCAACCTGAGCCACGGCGGTCACCTGAGCCATGGCAGCCCAGTCAACTTCTCCGGCCTTATGTTCCAGGCTCTCGAATACAATGTCAGCCCTGAGACTGGCCTGGTCGATTATGATCAGATGGAGGAGGTCGCTCGCCGCGAGCGTCCCAAGCTGATCATCGGCGGTGCCAGCGCTTACAGCCGCGAGTGGGACTATGCCCGCATGCGCAAGCTGGCCGACGAGATTGGCGCTATATTTATGGTGGATATGGCTCACCCGGCTGGCCTGATCGCTGCCGGTCTGCTTGAAAATCCGGTCAAGCACGCCCATATCGTCACCTCTACTACCCACAAGACCCTGCGCGGTCCGCGCGGCGGCATCATCCTGCTCGGCGAGGACTTTGATAATCCTTGGGGCAAGACCACACCTAAGGGCGTTGTCAAGAAGATGTCGCAGCTGATCGACTCGGCTGTGTTCCCCGGCGTACAGGGCGGTCCGCTCGAGCATGTGATCGCTGCCAAGGCTGTGGCATTTGGCGAGGCTCTGCGTCCAAGCTGGAAGGACTATGCAACCCAAGTCAAGAAGAATGCCTCTGTGATGGCCCAGGCTCTCATCGACAAGGGCTACAAGGTAATCTCGGGTGGCACCGACAACCACTGCATCTTGGTGGACCTGCGCACCAAATTCCCCGACCTCACTGGCAAGGTGGCCGAGAAGGTGCTCGTCGACGCCGACATCACCGCCAACAAGAATATGGTGCCGTTTGACAGCCGCAGCCCGTTCCAGACCTCGGGTATTCGCCTCGGCACTCCGGCCATCACCACTCGCGGCGCTAAGGAGCCGCTGATGGGCGAGATCGTTGAGATGATCGACACTGTGCTCTCCAACCCCGAGAGCCCCGAGACAATTGCCAAGGTGCGCGAAAAGGTTAACGCTACCATGGCCGACTATCCAATGTTCGCCTACTAGGATGTGAGGATAATGTAAAACCACGGATTACACGGATTACACGGAAACAATCCGGAGGGTTTCCGTGAAATCCTAAGTGTAACGTTAAATCCAATCCTACCAAGTAGGAATCCGTGTAATCCGTTAAATCCGTGGTTTTAATTTTGCAACTATGAATTAAATCTATGGTATATGTAATCATTGTGGCTGCGGGGCGGGGGAGCCGCTTTGGCGCAGACCTCCCCAAGCAATTTTGCTTGCTCGGGGACTATCCGGTGCTGATGCACACTGCCATACGCATGGGGCGCTGCCTGCCCCAGGCGCAGATGGCTATCGTGCTCAGCGAGGATTATGTGCAATACTGGGAGAAACTGTGCGAGCAGCACGGTTTCGTGTCTCCCCGCGTGGTAATAGGTGGCGACACCCGGTGGCAGTCGGTAAAGAATGCTATCGAGGCCCTCTCGCCGGCCGACGATGATTACGTGCTGATCCACGATGGCGTGCGCCCAGTGGTGACAACCCCGATGATCCGTAGCATCATGGATGGACTGATGACCTCGGCTGCTGTCATCCCAACCATCCCGGTCACCGATTCGCTGCGCCATATCGAGGCCGATGGGCGCAGCCAGGCTGTCGACCGCTCTACACTGGTGGCGGTGCAGACGCCCCAGGCGTTCCGCGCCGAGGAGATCAAGCGGGCGTATTCGTTGCCGTATCTGCCGGAATTTACCGACGATGCCTCGGTCTATGAGGCAGCCGGCTACGGCTCGCCAGCCTTGGTCGAGGGCTCGCCCCTCAATATCAAGATCACCCATCCGCGCGACATCGAGGTGGCTGCCCTGTTTATGGGCATTAAATGACCGCCGCGGTGGAACCGCGTGGTACTCGACTGCCTCGCTGGTAACCATTAGGGCAGTCGAGTGCCCCGCTGCTTCGCAGCGGCGGTCCTATCAATAATCTATGGAATCTCTACGCAGGATTGACATAAAATACGTAAAAGGAATTGGGCCCGCAAGGGCCCAACTTTTAGAGCGGGAGCTGGGTATGCGCTCGGCCTACGACCTTGTACACCATTTTCCGACCCATTATGTCGATCGCTCGACCATCCGCCGCATCGCCGACCTGGATAGCGATAAGATGCAGGTGATGCTGCGCGGGCGCTTTGTGGCGTTCAATGTGGTGGGCGAGGGGGCCAAGATGCGTCTGGTGGGACTGTTTACCGATGGCTCCGACACTATGGAATGTGTATGGTTTCAGCGGGTGCAGCAGCTGCGCGGCGTGTACCAGTCTGGGGTGGACTATATTATCTTTGGCAAACCCACTGAGTTCAAGGGCCGATGGTCGATGGTGCACCCCGAGGTTGACACCGAGGCTCAAGCTTTGACCCAGGGTATGAGGGGTGTATATCCCCTCACCGATGCCCTGCGGCAGCGGGGAATTACCTCGCGCATGATGTTTGGCTGGATTTCGGGCGTGCTTAGCAATCGCCATCAGCTCGCCGACCCTATGCCTCAGGTGCTGGTGGCCCAATATGGGCTGATGCCCCTCAAGCAGGCCATGGATGCTATACACAATCCTACCAGCAGCGAGGCGATGGAGCGGGCGCGGCTGCGCCTCAAATTTGAGGAGCTCCTCTATATCCAGATCGACATGGTGCGCCGCTCGCGTGCCCGCCGGTCCCAGTTGCCGGGGCAGCGATTCCCAAGGATTGGACATTGGTTCAACACTTTCTACAATGAGTGTCTGCCTTTTCAGCTGACCGGGGCGCAAAAGCGAGTGATTAAGGAGATACGCGCCGATGTCAACACCGGACGGCAGATGAATCGCCTGGTGCAGGGCGATGTGGGGTCGGGCAAGACGCTCGTGGCCCTAATGTCGATGCTCATCGCCCTCGACAATGGGGCGCAGGCTTGCTTGATGTCTCCAACCGAGATTCTCGCCTCGCAGCACTACGATACTCTGTCGGCCCTGTGCGCACCCATTGGCATAAATATTAAGTTGCTCACCGGCAGTACGCGCAAAAAAGCGCGCGATGTGATACATTCGCAGCTCGCCGACGGCTCGCTCCAAATCCTGGTTGGCACCCATGCGCTGATTGAGGACACGGTGCAATTTCGCAACCTCGGATTTGTCGTAATCGACGAGCAGCACCGCTTTGGGGTAGAGCAGCGGGCTAAGCTGTGGCGCAAAAATGAGATACCACCCCATGTGTTGGTGATGACGGCCACGCCCATACCGCGCACGTTGGCCATGACTGTCTATGGCGACCTGGATGTGTCGGTCATTGATGAGTTGCCGCCCGGCCGCAAGCCGGTGACCACGGTGATGCGCTATGACCAGCAGCGCGAGCAGCTGTATCAATTCTTATATAAGGAGTTGGCGCTGGGGCGCCAGGCGTACATCGTATATCCACTGATTGAGGAGAATGAAAAACTCGACCTGCTCAGTCTGCAGGAGGGATACGAGATGATTTGCCAGACATTTCCCAATCATCGCGTGGCGTTTGTGCATGGCAAGATGAAACCGGCCGAAAAGGACCATCAGATGGAGCTGTTCGCCTCGCATCAAGCTGATATCCTGGTAGCGACCACGGTGATTGAGGTGGGAGTGAACGTGCCCAATGCCTCGGTGATGATTATTGAGAATGCCGAACGCTTTGGGTTGTCGCAGTTGCATCAGCTGCGCGGCAGGGTGGGGCGCGGAGCCGACCAGAGCTATTGCGTGCTGATGACAAAATACAAGATTGCGGCTGAGACGCGTCAGCGCTTGCAGTTGATGACGCAGACCACCGATGGCTTTGTCATCGCCGAAGCTGATATGAAGATGCGCGGACCGGGCGACATCGAGGGCACCATGCAGTCGGGTCTCCCCTTCGAGCTGCATATCGCCAATCTGGCCACCGACGGCCAGATCATACAGATGGCGCGCGACGCAGCCGAGCGTCTGCTCGACACCGACCCCGACCTCATCTCTCCCGCCAACGCTCCCCTGCGCCGCGCTGTCGAGCAATCCCTGGCCCGCACCTCCGATTGGAGCCGCATCAGCTAATTTTATTGGGAAATTTTTTGTAGGATTCAGAAATTATCCCTACATTTGCAGTGTCAAAACTGACTTATCAACAATTTTCGTATAATTCTACCAAAAAAAAGAAAACACAGCTATGGCTTATGTAATCACCGACGCTTGCGTAGCATGCGGCACCTGCCTCCCCGAATGCCCCGTTGAGGCTATCTCTGAGGGCGAAATCTACAAGATCGATCCCGACACTTGCATCGACTGCGGCACTTGCGCCAGCGTTTGCCCCAACGACGCCATCATCCCCGGCGAATAAAACGCACTTATCCCAACTAATTGCCCACCAATTAGTTGGGATTTTTCTGAGTATCCTCAGAGGAGAATTAAATTCACCTTATGCTATAGGGTAGGCTCCCAGCTCTGTTTGGAGGGATACTTTCATATTGAGGGCACGGAAAACTTTCTTAATGGTTGAGAAAGAAATGCTATGGCCTCTCTCGATGCGTGAGATTTGGGACTTCTGCACGCCTACCAATCTTCCAAGTTCCTCTTGGGTAAGATGGCGAGCTTCTCTTGCATCTTTGATGGATTGACCCAAATAGTATTCATCAAGAACATCATCAACCCTTTGTTCAAATTCATCACGGCGAGGAGTTCCTACCGGGCCAATCTGCTTGTCGATAACTTCATCAAGGGTATAATATGTTGTGTTTCCGATTTTTTCCATATTCAATCTTTACGTTTATTGCTAATGTATTCTTTTCTTATTCTTTCTGCTTTCTCAATTTCTTTAGGTGGCGTCTTCTGAGTTTTCTTGATGAAACCATGAGTTGTTACAACCAAGGTTTCTTGTGATTCATCCCAGAATGCCAAGATGCGATAAGCCATCTTTAAGAAGCGAGTTCTGAACTCCCATATTTCCGAGTTCTCCAACTTCTTAAAGATTTCCACGTTTCGTTCACCTCCAGCTACTCTTCGGATATTTTCAAAAATCTTATCTTGAACTTTTTCCGGTAGAGAAGCAACGAAGGTCTGTACTTCTTCTGATATGATTACCTTTATCTGGTATTGGGTATTTCATATATTCGTTATTAACAACACTGCAAAGTTACAAAAAGTTTCTAAAAACCGCAACAATAATCATCACATTTTTACATATTTAACCATTATTCAAACTATCCTCCCCGCCGAATAATCAGGCATAAAACCCACAAAAGCCGCCAATCCCCCTCCCGGGATTGGCGGTTTTTCTTTATCCATGGCAAAAGTGCTAAGTGCGGACTCTGCCATATTAGAATATATAGAAGAGCAAATGCAAATCGACTCCGCCCTGAGATGAAAATATCTGATATCACCCTACATTGTTAGTTTTTGGCGGAGGCGGTGGCACACTGGGGTTTGTATAGAAATTGGTTACACAAAAGGGGATTAAAGAGTTGTAATAATTGTTGGTCGATAAATTTAAAATGTTTAACTTTGCATTCGTAAACAAACTACTTTTACTACCTCTCCCCGAGGCAACAGCTACTACTTTTACTTATCGCTACCGGCGTTGTATGCCGGCCGCTTCTAACTACTTTTACTTACCACTTAAGGTTTCTTCTTGCGTAGAAATAATACCACTACTGCTGTAAACAGTGTTTTTGCATAACTACATACAAGTACATCGCAGTGCATACATAATTGTGCTCCTCCTCTTGGCTGCGCTGAGCGTACAGGGTCAAGAGCTGGGTTTGTCGTACTTGTTGAAGAGCAGCAGTCCCGACTCGGTCGAGATCGACGATGAGACATTCTACCGCATCGCTGGCTCGGTCATCTTCCCCGTAAATAAATATGGTATAGACCGGCGCTCGGCTTTCTATCGCGAACTTACCGAGGTGGCGCTACCCCGGCTGCGTGACCGCAACTTCACTATCTAGCGCATCATCATGCGCGGCGCCGCCTCGCCCGAGGGCCCGCTCGAGTTCAACCGCTTCCTCGGCAAGAAGCGTCTTGAGGCCCTCTATGATCTGCTGTCAGAATACCTCGAGATGCCCTCGCGCGATGAGATAATGGTGTTGGAGGATGTCCCTGAGGACTACCAGTACCTATATTTAATGATGCTCGATGCCGACGACCCGGCCGCGCCACAAGTCAAGATCCTCCTCGACAAGTATGGTACCGACCTGAGGGCGCTTAAGCGCGACCTGAAAGCCATCAACCGTGGACAGCTGTGGCAACGCCTCTACCGCGAGTACTTCCCCTCGCTGCGTGCTGCCAGGGTAGTATTTGTTGTGCTATCCAATCTCGACCTTGAGCCATCGGCTGCAGCCGAAGTCCCCTTGGTGCCAGTCGAGATGGCGCAGTATGTGCCAGAGCCCGTAATTGAGGTGGCTCGGCCAATCGAAACAAGCGCGTTGATAGCTCCGCGCCGAGAACTGCTGTCTATCAAGACCAATGTGCTGTACGATGTGGCCTACATGCCCGGCTATGACCGCTGGTGCCCGATACCCAATGTCGAGGTCGAGTATTACCCGCTGCATGGGCATTTCACCTACGCAGCCGAGTTTGACTGCCCATGGTGGAGCAGTTACAACGCCCACAAATACATGCAAGTGCGCAACTACCAGCTTGAGGCTCGCTACTACCTGCGCAATGGCTGTATCGAGCATAACGAGCCGGGCGAAGGTCCAGCTTATCGGGGCTGGTACGGCAAGGCTTACGTCAATACCGCGCTCTACAGCATCATGTTTAGTGAGCATCGCGGCTGGATGGGCGAGGGATTCGGCGCTGGCCTCGGGCTGGGCTATGTATTGCCGATTGGGGGCAAGCAGAGCCGCTGGAGGTTGGAATTTGGCGCGCAGTTCGGATTCTTCTGGACCAAATATGACCCGTATCAGTATGAGTGCCCGGTTGACCCGACCGAAAACGACCACAAGTATTACTATAAGACAACCCTTGGGCCGTCGCTTTTCCGCAAGCGCCAGCACCATTTCACATGGTTTGGGCCTACGGGGATAAATGTGACCCTGAGCTTTGACTTGCTGTATCGCAAGAATCATAGACGGGGAGTGAGCCTGCGGCAGTGGGAGAAAGGAGGCGGAGTATGGTAAGGATACTGAGGGCACGCGAGGGCGCTGGGCCCACCACGCTGACGCAGTACGCCGGTAGTCGCCTGATAGTGCTGGTGGTGCTGGTGGTAATGCTCTGTCTGGTAGGGTGCAGGAGGGAGCCGCCTCTGTATCTGCATACCGATGAGCCGATCGAGGTGGAACTGCCCATCATCGCCGTGACCCTCGATACCTACTGGGACTATGCCGATCTGTATGACGGTCAATACGACTGGACCAAGGAGTGGTACTATGGCTGGGACGAAACCGACGAGCAGATTTTCGGCCATATCGGTTATGAGGAGCCATCAATATTCCAGCTGCGCCGCTATTACACTGGCGATGAGCAGTATGGCGCGCACCAGACCTCGCTCTCGGCTGTGGTATATGGCAACCTCTACGAGGCCAAATACAATTGGGGATTCTGGGACATCCTCGTCTGGAACGATATCCAGACCAGCGACGGCGTGCAGAGTCTGCGCTTTGACGAGTCAGCCCTCGAGCATGTCATGGCCTCGACCGGTACCACGATGGCTACGGCCTCCTTCGCCTCGACCAATTCATATTATCAGCCCGAGGAGCTGTTTGCCGCCTACGAGTACGGCATCGAGGTCGATGAGGACATGACCGACTTCATATTTGATTCCGACCGCAACGTATGGGTAAAGACCCTCAACATGGTGCTCGAGCCCATCACCTATATATATCTGGTGCAAGTGATATTGCACAACAATAGCGGCAAGATTACCGGCGTCGACGGCAACGCCAACCTCTCGGGCATGGCCCACGAGGTGCGTGTCAACGACGGCCTGTCAGGCTCAAACTCGGTGAATGTATTCTACAACACCCGCCTCAAGCGCCACTGCGACATGGAGGGCGAAGATGTAGACATCGTCGGGGGTCGCCTGTTGACCTTTGGAATGTGCAACCTCAACGCCAACCGCGTAGCGCAGCGCAGCGAAGACGGCACTCCGGCTCGCGTTGAGGATGGCAAGAGCCACCTGATGGATGTGACGATGCAATTCGTCAACGGCCAGGATTCGACCTTTGTGTTTGATGTCACCGAGCAGGTGCAGACCCGATACAAGGGCGGAGTGCTGACCATTGAGCTCGACGTCAAGGAGATACCGATGCCCATGGGGCGCCCCGACAGCGGCTTTGACGCCTCGGTCGAGGACATGGAGGACGGGGGCACCCATGAGATACCCTTATAAGGATAAAGGATAAAGGATAAGGGATAAAGGATAAAGGATAAAGGATAAGGGATAAAGGATAAAGGATAAAGGATAAAGGATAAGGGATAAGGGATAAGTGATAAGGTAGCCATCCGGGATGCCGCCATAGCGCCACTGTTCGCCGGCCTTTAGGGCCGGAGCCAAATTGGCCTTTAGGCCGATACACAAAGATATAAATTATAGTTAAAGCGAAATAGATTGCGAATTGACCAAACTGAATCTGAGAGTCAGAAGGGACTCCAACTCTGCCTTATAGTCGCCTATTCGGTCAAAGAACTTTTTGATGGCGCTCTGAAAAAGCTCTTTGGTTCTGTAGAAGTTAGTGTTGATCACTTTCTTCCTCAAGAACTTCCAAAGGCGCTCGATCAAATTGAGATTTGGGGAATATGGAGGCAGGTAGACAGGCGTGATTCGGGTGCCCTTCATCCACTCATTCAACTCCTT
>NWBJ01000019.1 GCA_002633115.1 Muribaculaceae bacterium Zag1 | reverse complement strand
GGCGCAACATCGTGCGAAGACGGCCAACTGATACCCACAGCCGACGGCAATTGCGTGGGCATCTACACCACTGGCGGACAAGGCGACATCTACGCTGGCCGCATCGTGAAGATGGACATGGAGGGCAAGACCATCTGGCAACAGACCCTCCAAACCATCACCTCCACCACTGCCCAACGAGTAGTCGAGGCCCCTAACGGCACTTTCTATGTGACTGGCACCACGCTCGACGGCACAGCCACAAAGCCCTACATCGCCCAGATTTCGGCCGATGGCCAAATCGAAAACTCCATAGTAATCGATTTCGGAGCCGATGTGTGCATGATTGGAAATTTCACAGCCTTGCAGGATGGCTTGGCTTTCTTCGCCTCAACCCGCAGCAACACCACATACCGCGGCACTTACCTTTATCGCTATTACAATTACGACCTTGAACAAGTGGCAGCCAGCGACTATTCGCCTTCTGGTTCTATTGCAGTGCCGGTAAGCGTGGCGACCAACCAATACGCTACCGTGGCAGTAATAGAGACAGGTCCCTATGTCGAAGGCCAAACCTACACCTTCGCTACTGGCAGCAGCGATGCTCCTAAGCTGCGCAGCGGCAATTATTCCTCCGGCGCAGCCGACGATGAGGATTTCTATTTCGCCCTCAAAGGCTCGGCTGGCTATTCTGTTGAGAGATGCTCCTTTGCAAATGGCTCTCTGAGTACCAAATGGACCTCTGAAACCCTCAATTTCGAAACCAACTATTACACCCCGGTAGTAAAGCCATGCCAAGACGGCAATGTTTATCTTTGGCACAAGTCAAATTCCACACACCGAGTAGCCAAGCTCTCGGCTGAGAACGGAGCCGTAGTTTGGTGCCAGACCACAGTGCCCGGCTTAGACCACACTGCCATCGGCGAAGGGTATGCTTACACCCTCGGCGTAGCTGCTGATGGTGACTTCGTGGCTGGCGGACATAGTGGCGATTTCAAGGTGTTCTGGTATCGCTTGGCAGCCGACAATGGTGCCTATGTAGCCTCAATCGCTGATTTAACCAACGATAATTACCTCTGGGCTTATACCTATGATGAGATGTCATCCTTTACCAACGACACCTTCTATTTCGCCGGCTTCCTGCGCGATGGCGGCAACAATACCGGTAATACCCCATTCTTTGCGGCTTACGACATCGATAATGCCTCTGAGCATCTGTGGTGCACCATCCCCGAGTGCGGATACGTGCCTTGCGACTATCCCGGCGCCGGCGTGATCGATGCCGAGGGTTCAGCTTATGTGGCCCTCACCATCAGCAATCAGCCTGCCCTGGGCAAATATGATGCCGATGGCAACCTCGTATGGAGCACAAAATGCGGCTCCGGGCTGATGGGCCAAGGGCGATTCCCTCACATCAATGCCGACGGTTCAATCTCTTTGGTAAGTGCTGGTCAATCCGACAATTACTATGAATACCCAACTGTAGTATCCTCATTTACCGCCGATGGCGAATTAATCTCTACCAATATCCTCACCACCGACTCTTATTATGCCACCCTGCTCTACGCATCTTGGACAGAAGATGACGCAATCGTAGTGGTATCGTCGGGCTATGACGATATGTGGAATCGCGCAATCATCATTGAGAATATAGCATCTGACGGCACAGCTACCTCAGCCTTTGTACCTTCAACTGTCAACCTCACCCCTTACAACGCCAAGATAGATCAGAATGGCGACATCCTGGTATTTGGATACAATTATGATTCTGATTATGCTCTACACCCATGCATTACAAAAATCAAGGCTGATGGCACCTTGGCATATGAATCTTATATCTCTACAGCCGTCGATGGCCAATTCTACGATGCTTGGAGCGACAGCCAAGGGCGCACTTATGCCGCTGGCATCACCAACAACGCTTACGCCTACTACGCTCTGCTTGATGCACAAGGCGAACTGATTGATGATGTAAAGACCGACTGCTCAGGATATTTTGAGACAGTCAGCGGCATCGACGATGACCCAATCCTTGTGGGCACCGTTACTCCAGCTGGCACCACAACCATTGTGGGCCGAGTGATGCGCCTCGCTGCCGGCACCGTTGATGCCCAATGGATTACCGACCTCAGTTCATCCCTCTACACCTACGCTTTGGAACTCTCAGTGACTGACAACGCTCTGGTTGTGGCTGGCTATGAGACCAATGGCTCAAGCGTAAGCGAAATGTTAGCCATCCTGAATACTGAAGGCGAGGCGCTTAACAAGAGTGTGGCAGATGCAATCCCAAATCCTAAAGACGACTATTTCATCTCCAACTTCTCGACCCGCGGCGACAAAGCTCTGGTATTGAGCGCTCGCTCAGTGGCCAACTCGGTATATCTGGGCTACGCCTCGATGTACACCGTCCAGAGCGGCACAGTATCTGTCAAGGCAATAGAGTCAGTAGGCGTGCCTGTTGCTATCGAGTACTTCGACCTCCAGGGTCGCCCGTTGGGCAATGACTATCGCGGCCTGTGCATCAAGCGCGAAGTGATGAGCGATGGCTCAATGCGTACCAGCAAAGTTACAAAATAATCCTTAGTGCCGAAGTAAAGTTTTTCTCATAAACCCGAGAGGGGCGATACCTGCGCGGGCATCGCCTCTCTCTTTTTTTATCCTTGACACCGATGGTTAATGAAATTAATTTCGTAACTTTGTGCCCTAACTATTCTCTTACCGAGATGGAGCATAAGGAAAAAGTCAAACGCACGGCCTGGTATCTGGTGGGCGTCATAGTGTATTATGCCTGGTTTCAGACATTCTACAATATGGTGGCCTTTGACGACATCTTTCCCTATGAAGATTTTTCAATGCTCTTGGAGGGCTTTGGTTATAATTTCTTGCCTATCTTCTCGCTCTTCGTCCTCAACACATTGATTGTTTTCAAACTCACGGCGCAAGTAAAGCCCGAATGGCTCAAAGCCACTATCGATGTCGGCCTCTCTATCTTGGCCACTGCTGTAGTGAATATGGCATTTCTCGGCGTGCAGTCGTGGCTGTTTCACCGCCAAGGCAAGGTTGATTGGGCTGGCACATTGATCAATGATTTTTTGATGCTGCTCATCAACGAGGTGGTCTTTTTCATCCTTCATTACCGCGAATCGATGCTGCGCGAGGAGAAACAGCGCCATCTGGCCACGCGCTTGCAATTCGACATGCTCAAGGTGCAAATCAATCCCCATTTCCTGTTCAATTCTCTAAATATTCTCTACTCATTGACGAGCATCGACACTGCTAAGTCGCAAGAATTCATCATGTCACTCTCGCAAGTTTACCGCTATCTGCTGTCCCAGCAACAGATGCAAAAGGTAAAAGTCAAAGACGAATTAAAATTTCTGGAATCTTACATTAATGTGCTCTCGATCCGCTATCATGACAGCTTCTTTGTAGATTTCGAGGGCAAGGAGCGGGCAGGCGAACACGAGGTTGTGCCCTACTGCATGCAATTGCTAATAGAAAACATCACCAAGCACAATGCCATACGCGCTGAGCACCCGATGCGTGTCTCCATCAAGATGGATGCTGACAAGATTGTGGTCAGCAATCCCGTTTATCCCAAAATCAACGCTCCCGTCGAGTCATCCACTGGCATGGGCCTGCGCTACATCACCGAATTATGCCGCTACCACGGCCGCCAATTCCGAGCCGAAAACCGAGAAGGCACCTTTGTCGCCGAGCTCCCCTACCTCTAATTCTACAGCAAAATGATTAAGAACCTAAGACCATAACAAAACCACCATGCGGATTGCCATATTTGAAGACGAAGCCATATCGCGAGAGCAGCTTAAGCGCAGCCTGCTGAGGCTGCGGCCAGAAATCGAAGTGGATTTTGAGAGCGACTCACTTGCCGATGCTATCGAGTATTTCGACAATAGCCCCGACATCGACCTGGCTTTTATGGATATCGAGTTGGCCGATGGCAATTGCTTCGACATTTTCAGCCGCGCCAATGTGAATGTGCCTATTGTGTTCACTACGGCTTATTCTGAATACGCCCTCCAGGCTTTCAAGACCGACAGCATCGACTATCTGCTAAAGCCCATCGGGGATGCCGACCTACTGATGGCCCTGAATAAGTTTCAGCGGCGACAACGCCAAACGCAAGTCTCGGCTACCTCTGCTCCCAAGCGGCTGCTATGCAACAGCGGCGACAATTATTTCTCGATTCCCGCCGAGGAGATTGCTTGGCTGCAGAGCGAAGACAAATATGTGGTGGCAGTAACCAACGAGGGCGAGAAGCGTCTCGCTCTAAGCAACAATCTCTCGGCCATCTCAAAGCAACTCGTAGAGAATGACTTTTTCCAGATTTCCCGCAATTGCACAGTAGCTATCCGCGCCATAGCCAAGGTGAGCAAATATTTCCGTGGGCGCCTCTCGGTCACCCTCCGCGCCGGCGCCGTCACCGAGCGCGTCACTGTCAGCGCCCTGCGTCGCGACCAATTCTTGCGCTGGTACGGCAATCTGTCATAATGATGTGGCGCATAAGTGCCAATTGCGTCTATAGGCATTGAGGAATGGTGGATTTGTGGCAAATAAAGAATCAAATATGGTAGGGGGAAATGGGGATTTGGCAGTAATTTTGCGGCATGGAAAATGCCTGAGGCCAGAGCGGAAATGGCCCGGAGGCAATCCAGCGAATGTTACCGTGATGCAAATCCTTAAAACCCACATACCACCCATGCGCACTTTAACCCTTGCAATGATGGCCGCGGCTGCGATTGGAGCCTGCGCCGGAAATTTCACCAAATACGTCAACCCATTCATCGGCACCGGAGCCATCGAGGGAGGCCTCTGCGGCAACTGCTACCCGGGTGCCACGATGCCCTACGGCATGGTGCAGCTCAGCCCCGACACCCATCCCGCCCCCGACTGGTACAACGCCTCGGGCTATGACTACAACGATTCGACAATCTACGGCTTCAGCCACACACGCCTCAGCGGCACCGGCGCCTGCGACCTCATCGACATATCTCTGTTCCCCACCATCACCGACCGCACCTCGTCGGCATTCAGCCACGAGCAAGAAGAGGCGCACCCGGGCCTGTACCGAGTGCAGCTGCTCGATGAGGGAATCCAGGCCAGCCTCTCCGCCACCGAGCGCGTGGGCATACACCAGTACGACTACCCTGCCGGGCAACAGTGCCGACTGCTGGTCGACATCGACCACTCGGCCCTAAAAGGCAGCTGGGATCGCCAAATAATCCAAGGCCAACTGCGCCAAGTGTCGCCCAACGCCCTGGCCGGCTACCGCTGGATCACCGGCTGGGCCAAGCTGCGCAAGGTATGTTTCTACATCGAGTTCTCTGCCCCAATCCGCCATCTCGCTCTCAGCGATGGCGACCGCCAAGAGCCGGGACAGGTAATCAACGGCCGCGCCCTCAAGGCTTGGGTCGATTTTGGCCAGATGGACCAGCTGGTGTGCAAAGTCGGCATTTCGCCCGTATCATGGGAGAACGCCAAAGAGAACCTGCAGACCGAGGCTCCCGGCTGGAGTTTTGACGACTATGTGGCCCAAGCCGATGCCGCTTGGGAACAGCAGCTCGGCAAAATCGCCATCAAGGCCCCAGAGGAAAAGATGACCACATTCTACACCGCCCTCTATCACATGATGATCCAGCCCAACCTCAATAGCGACTGCAACGGCCAATACATGGGTGCTGACTTCACGGTGCGCCAAATGCCTGAGGGACAGAACCAATACACCACCTTCTCGCTTTGGGATACCTACCGCGGAGCTCACCCCCTCTACACCATACTCGACCCCGAGCGCTCGCGCGACTTCGTCAACTCGATGCTCGACCATTACGAGGCCTACGGCTACCTGCCTATCTGGCAACTCTGGGGCCAGGACAACTATTGCATGATTGGCAACCACGCCATCCCTGTGGTGGTAGATGCAGTGCTCAAGGATATCCCCGGCATCGATGCCGAGCGCGCCTGGGCTGCCGTAAAAGGCACAAGCCTCACGCCTCACCCCAATTCGCCTTGGCAAGTGTGGGAAAAATACGGCTACATGCCCGAGCCCCTGCAGACCCAGTCGGTATCGATCACACTCGAGGACAGCTACGATGACTGGTGCGTGGCCCAGCTTGCCCAGCGCCTCGGCCACGACAGCGATGCCCAGCATTTTGGCAAGCGCGCCAAGAATTACGCAAATCTCTACAACGAGGATACCCACTTCTTCCAGCCCAAGGACGAGCAAGGCCATTGGATTGAGCCATTCGACCCTCTGCGCCATGGCGGCAACGGCGGCTCAGCCTTCACCGAGGGCAACGCTTGGCAATACTATTGGTATGTGCCTCAGGATGTGGCACATCTGGTAGAACTCACCGGCGGAGCAAAAGCTTTTGAGCAGAAGCTCGACCAATTCTTCACTCTCACTGACCAGAGCGGCGAGCAAAACAACAATGTCTCGGGCTGCATCGGCCAATACGCTCACGGCAACGAGCCCTCGCACCACGTGGCTTATCTCTACAACTACATAGGCAAGCCAGAAAAGACACGCGCCATGGTGGCCCGCATCATGGATGAGATGTACGACAACACCAGCTCGGGCTACGCTGGCAATGACGACTGCGGCGAGATGTCGGCATGGTATATCTTCTCGGCCCTCGGCTTCTACCCCGTCAATCCCGCCAGCGGCCAATACGACCTGGGCATCCCCATGGTTGAGGAGGCGGTAATTTCGCTGCCCCAAGGCGGAGAGTTCCGCATAATCAATAATCTCAAATCGCAAAAGGTGAAGAGCATCACCCTCAATGGCGACAAGCTCCCCACTCTCTTCCTGCCCCACTCCTCTATCACTCCCGACTCAAACCTAGCGTGGAATTAATTAAGCACCTGATTAGGAATAGAACATAGCACCGTAACACACATAACAACAAAGTGTGTAATAAATAATTAACTTATAATCAACGTCTTAATTCAATAGGTTATCTTCTCTATGTTGTTATGTAGGTTATGGTGTTATGTTCTATTCCTCAAATTAGTTATTGATTTTGGTATAGTAAAAAGAGGGCTGACGCGCCGGTGCGTCAGCCCTCTTTTTATATAGACAGCAACTAATGCTTATTTCACGATTACCTTGGCTACGCCGTCGGTGGTCTTGACCATGTACACGCCTGTGCTTACGGTAGCCTCGACGCGTGCCTGGCCCTTAGCCGAGCGGATTACCTTGCCATCGGCAGCGCTGATCACCACATTGTCAGAACCGAGCACGATGATGGTGTGGTCGACTACCTGTACGCGAGCCTTCTGTGCCATCAGATCCTCGATGCCTTGGGTCTTAACCTCAACAGCATTCGACGGAGCCGATTCGCCCTGTGCGTAAACCACAGTCACGATGTATGTGCCCTCGGTAGCCTCGGTGTCGACATACGATGTGTTGGTTACCAGCTCAGAGTTAATCTTATCGCCATCGCGGTATACATTGTAGCCCTCGACAACCAGGTTGCCAAAGTCGCTGTAGCCCACGTAGCTGATGTCGTCGAGCATGAGGATCCAGATATCATACGAGGTAGATACGATAGCGAAGTACTTGGTGCCTTCGGGCAGGTCAAGCGAGAACTGAGTCCAGTCTGTCGGCACGCCGCTGTCACTGTAGCCGCCAATCTCCATCTCGATGAAGCTGTCGCGCTCATTGTCGGTGGTCGAGTAGTAAGCAGCGATTTCCTCCAAGCCGTAGTCGTCGCTGTACGAGCGAGCCATGAATGTCACGGTCTGGGCTGAGCCAGGCAGCTCGGGCGAAATCAGCCAAGCATCGTTGGCGCCGCTCTCGTGAGCCACAGCAGCCAGGAAGTTGCCATCCTCGCCATAACCAACCATGCCGGGATCATTGTCTTCTACTTCCTCGGGGCAGTAGAGGATGTAGCCGAAGGGCTCGCCAGCGTTAGGCCAGAAGATGCCGGACATCGAGTAGGTGTAGTCATCATTGTAGTTGCGCAGAGTCCAGGGGCCGAAGCTCTCCATGGTGAACGGCTCATAGTCGATGCTCTCAAAGTCCTCAACGATTGTGCGCGGTGCGGTGTCGAGATACGGAGCCTCCCAAGTGAGCACTACGCCCTGACCATCGACATATTCGCCCGAAAGGTCTACCGATGGATAGTTAGAGGCCTTAACAACAATCTGTACTGTGGTCGATGCATTGTTGTCCGGGTCTTCGTCGCCAGGCAGATAAGCCTCAACGCTCATCTCATAAGTGCCAGCCTTGAGGGCATCGAATGAGTGGGTGAATGTGCCAGTATAGGTCTCTGTCCATGGTATAGCAGGCAGATTCTCGGCGCTCTGCACCAGGTCGCCATTGCAATAGAGACTTACGGTGTAGCCCTCGGCATCCTTGACGCCATAGTTGGCCAAGGTGTACGAGATTTCGATGTCTGAACCAGCCTTGACGGTCGAAGCATTTGAGCTGATGCCTGTCACGGCCAAGTCATAATCGAGAGGATTCTCGAGGCGGATATCGTCGATGAAGGTGTAGACATAAGCGTTGACCGTAATGGTGAAGTATAGCTGTACGGTCTTGCCCTTGTATGCGCTCATGTCAATCTGAGTGCGGTACCAGTCTACGCGGTCGGCTATCAAATCGTGAGAGTTGACAGTCGTGAGCTCGCCGTCGCAGAGCACTTGCACATCGATGGTGTTCTCATTCTCAAGGCCGAGGCTATACCAGTAATATGAGAGCACTGGGCTGTCGAGGTCGACATTGATCTTGCCCGAGATGAGCGAACCGGAATAATAGTAGCCACTGCCCGACATGTAGAGCATGCCATTGTCGCCAGCTGCCGAGTTGACATCCTCAAAGTATCCGTCGGTAACAACACCAAATGTAACCGAGCCGTAATTATTCTGTACAGCCCATGGCCAAGCGAGTGCGCCGTCAGCGAATGTCTCAACGAATGGGGCATCCCACGGTGTGCCGCAAGCGATAACATTTGTTTCGGTGTACGAGCGGCTGTATCCAGCCTCGGTCACTGCATAGATAGCATAAGATACGAAATCTTGCTCGCCCTCGGCCATAGCCTGATAGGTATAAGAGGTGTCGGTGAGACCCTCGGCCACGATGCCGTTGTAGTCGATGATGGTGTAAGTCACGAATGCGGGATTCATCGGCTGTCCATCAACATCGGTGTCAGAAGCGGTCCAGTTGATTTCAACCACGCCAGGAGTGGTCTCAACCACGGTAGCCTCGGCGGGTGCGGCAGCGATATTGATGCCGAGATAAGCCGAAACGGTAGCTGAGAGGCCAACGCCAGCATCGTTGGTGGCCACAACCTCAAACTCGTATGTGCCCATAGCAGGAGCTGCATAAGTGCATGAGATTTCTGAGCCAGGCTGTGCATTAGGCACGGTGTTGATCAGTTCGCCATCGCAATATACGTCGATTGAGCTGATTGATGCCAAGTCGGCGCCGCCTATTGTCTGGGTCGGAGCGGTGAAGCTGATGGTGGCAGTCGGCGTGCCGTCGGTAGCGTTGGCAACCTTCAGATTCTCTACAGCGGCAGGAGCAGCGGCTTCCTTAGCGCCAGAGATAGCCACGTCAGTCACATAGATGGTGTACTGGTCAGGGTCGCTGATAGCGTGGATGCCGAAATAATAGGTGCCAGCGGCAGGAGCGATGAAGCCCTTGCTCAATGTCAGCCATGTGCCATCGATGAGGTCGGTAGGCTCAACCAGGATGGTGGTCATAGCGTCGGCAGTAGGCTCGGTACCCATGGCAGCCTCGATGCGCTCGGGATAATAGCTCGATGCGTTGGTGGTGAGGAATGAGAACTCATAGTATTTGCCCTCCTCGAGACGCACGGGCGGGGTCACCAACCAGTCGTCTTGATATACGCCCGAATTGGTATAAGTAATCATCATCTCTGAGCCATCCCATGTCCATTCGCGATGGTCAGCATTGACATTGATCACTGTCCAGCCAGCTTGCAGAGGATCAGAAGAGAATGATTCGGTGAACGGAGGAATAATCTGGCCAAGAGTTACGGCATTAGACAGCGTAGGAGCTGAAGCCAAGCCTTCGGCTACTGCTTGTACCGAGTATTGGTATACAGTGAGAGCCTCGGGTTCGGCTACAGCGTATTCATACTCGCAATCGGTAAGGGCCTGAGCCAGCACCTCGCCATTGCAGCTCACTGTGTAGCTGATAGCGCCCATGTATCCGCCATTGACCGAGGCATCGACTGGGGTCCAAGTTACTCGCATCGTGCCGTCGGCATAAGAGGCAACCACCTCATCGATAGCCTTGGGGGTATCAAAGCCAATGTACTGAGCAGCCTTGACAGCTGGGCTTGCGCCAGCCTCGTTGCTCACAGTGACTACGAATTTGTAATTGCCATTGTCCGGGAGTGTCACCTGAGCGGTCACTTGCTCGCCATAAGCGCAAGTGCCAGATGCCACCTCGCCGCCATTGGCTGTGATGGTGTAGTTGAGGGTAGCGTCGGCGGCGGGAGTGGTGCCGTCATAGAGAGTAGCAGGAGCAGTGAACGATATTGTGCCCGAGAGGCTGCCATCGGCAAAGTCAAGCACTACGTTCTCAACAGGAGCCGGGCCGTCGTCGGGTGTGGTCACGATTGGGAAGTACATGCCCACCACCTCGGCATCGCCAAGATAATATTGCTCTGTGGCCTGGCCAGTGGCAAGGTCGATAGCATAGAGCGATACGCCGGCTTCGCCGCAAGGCATGTAGTAGAATACGTCGGTAGCCGGATCGATAGCAGCGCTACTGGTATAGACAGCCTCAATGCCTGTGCTGGCAATCTCCTCGTATGCGCCAGTGGTCTTGTCAAATTTCACAAACACGCCATCCACATCGATGCCGTAGATTTCGCCCTTTGACGAAGCGGCCACGCCGGTGAATCGGCGGTCGAGCAGTGCTATTTGGCTCGATGACCAACTCTCAGTGTCGAGTATGCCGAACTGGAAGCCCGACAGGTCATCAGTGTAGAAGCAACCATAGATATCTCCGGTTGTTGCATCGTAGGCCATATCGGTTGCCAAGCTCGAATTTTCGCCGTCATATTCGCCAGTTAGGTTCCAATCCTCATCAAAGGTATAATTTGTGATGAAGACCCAGCCCCAAAGGCTGAAATAATTGGTGCATACATATCCATCAGGTGTCATAGCGCCCCCGCCGCTGGGCGAGATATAGGGATCAATTACGACCTGATCGATTACGCAGCTCGTACCGGTTGAGAACGAGTACATGCCGGTCTGGTCTTCTTCCCAGTCGGCATTGTAGATCATAGCGCCGTACACCTCGGTGGCGGCAGGAGCAAGGGCTGGAGCATTCTTAACTGAGCGCAGGCTCGACAGGTGCTTTGGGCGATTTGCTACCGGAGCAAACTGGTTTGCGCCCTTGGCCCATTGGCGAGTTTGCGGCAGTTCAATCTGCTTGGCTTGAGTTTTGGCCGGGCCCTTGGCCGGGGCCTTGACATGGGTCCGCTCCGCGAGTTTGGGAGTTGCTTTAGGCAGAGCTGCGTTGGCAGTAAAGCTTGGGGCAACCAATGCCGAAACGATCACGGCAGCAGCAAGAAGCGGTAAGTGTCTTTTCATTTGCCTATGTGTGCATCCCCGGGGGTGAGGCTCCTGCGGGGCTGGGATGCTTTATCCCCGCAGGAGGCATTGGTAGGTTGATTTAGAGATTCCATCGGCAAAAATAGCGATTAGATTTGTTTTTGTCAAATTTTTTCATAAAAATTTTTAAATTATTTCAAATATTTCCAATTTTGTCGATAAATTGACCACATTGTAAGAAAATTACGCCAATCCCCGTCAGAAAATTACGCCATTACAGACCATCCGGATGGCTAGTGCGTAGCACGGCTCTTGTTTGTTAACCCCACATGGAGTGCGTAGCACGGAATGTGGGGTACAGGAAGAAAACTTTTCTTTGGGATGAGTGCGTAGCACGGCTCTCGCTATCACAGAATAACATCACGTATGACAAGAGCCGTGCCACGCACTGGATAATACATTACCTTATTTTAATCATAAAATAAAAAGGCCCCTGTAAAATTATTTTGGTTAAAAGGATTGTGGGGCGGAGAAAAATTCGTAACTTTGTAGGCAGTTTTTACACCACGCTACTTAATTTTGTCTGATGCTTGAATCGACGCTTCAATCCTTAAAACCCTCAGAGGAAAGAGTTCTCTTTTACTATGCCTGCGCTGGGCTCAATGCCTCAACGTCGCTCAGAGATAAATTCCAGAAGTATTTCAAATGGAATCCGCGCGAGTTTGATATCCACGCCCAGCACCTGGTCGAAAAAGAACTGCTCAACCGAGGATTTTTCTCTTACGGCTACGGCGTGCCTGAGGAGAAGCGCCTCGGGGTGATGAAATTCATAGCTGAGAATGACCGTGAGCTTTTTGACAGCTACTACGCATTCTTCCTGAAAAGCGGCATCCTCAGCAATATGCTGACCCTGGCTACCTACCTATTTACCGATAAGGGGAGCCGGGCCATTTGCCCCTATATCCAACCCCAATGGTACGAACCCCTCGAAAAGCAGCCCATCACTGAGACGTGGCAAATCAGGCTGCTGGGCTTGCTCAACGACAAAATGCGCCTGCAGATAATCGATGCCCAGGTGATGAGAATGGAGCTTGCCGATGAACCTCTCTCCTCCAAGACGATCAAGGTCCTTTTTGACAATATCGACAGCACCGACGAGGATTTCAAGCGCAAGATGCAGAGCTACAAGCGCTACGTATTGTATCTGCAAGACGGCACCATCCCCAAAGGCATCATCCCCGCCGATGACGATGGCTACGGCTGGATGCTCGCCGCGGTGCGAAACGCCAATCTGGGCAGATACGAAGATGCCAACTCTTGCTTTGGCGCAGCCCTTAAGGTATTCAACCTGACAGCCGAAACCAAGAATGTCTTCACCGACTTCTACGCCTCGATATGCTACGTGCTCACCCTGATGCACATAGGCAACGCGCCAAGCCTGAAGAAACTGGAGGTATTGATGCGCAAAAAAGGTTTTAACGACGACTGGAGGCAGGGCATAGCCGCGCAATTGGCGCAAGCCGCCCTATCAGACAAGCATCAGCCCATCGACTTCGACCTCAGGCGCATGGTCAAGGCTACAGCCAACGATTATTCGCCCATCCCCAATTACAACCGCATGGCGGCCGCGATGCTCCAATATTATTTCAACCACTCCACCACTGGGATTTTTGGCCCGGATTATATACCCAAGGTAGGAATCTTCCGTCATGAGCTGTCGGCCTACAATACCATGGAGCCAAGGGTCAAGGAAAAGACCGAGACCCTATACGGCACCAAGCCCCTGCTCTCCTCGCTCAGGCGCAAGGAGGCCTGGGAATGGACTATCGAGGATCTGGTCAAGGAGCTTAATACCGAAGAGGTAATCACCGGCATAGCCCAGCAGCCCGAATCGCGCGTGCTATATGCCGTGACCCCCGACAGCAAGGTGGAGATATACCAGCAAAACTGGCTGAAATCGGGCCGCTGGAGCGCGCCCAAGCCTCTGTCAATGGCCAAGTTCAAGAGCGGCGACGTGCCCGGCATAACCGCCGAAGACCTGGAGGTGGCCAAGACTATCCAACACCAGGATTATTCGCAATACAACTACGATAAGCCATCAATCTACACCATCGCGCCCTATCTGGTGGACTCAGACCGAGTGGTGACCACCAGCCCCCAGGGCTTTGGCGACCCAGTGAAGATTGAAAAGGAGGAGCCATTTGTCGAACTAAAGAAATGGGGCAACCGGCTGAAGATATACGCAAATTTCCAAGCCAAAGACCTAAACGACCACTTCCGCCACGGCTGCGTGGTCAAGCGCAACTCGGCCGTCTCTTACAGCATCATCCCGCTGTCGGAAAAGAAAAAGAACATAATGAAGCGCCTGCTGCAACTGGGCAGTTTCCCGATGGAGGCACAAGCCCAGATGCAAGACTTCCTGGCCAAGCTCGACCCGCTGATCGAGGTGCGTTCAATATTGGTCAGCGACCAGGAGGTACCGGTCATCGAGGGCTCGGACCTGATTACCGCCAAGATAGCCCCGGCTGCCGGAGGCCAATACTCGGTGACATTCGTGGCTACGCCCGCCGAGGGATTCAACTTCTCGATTCCGCCGGGCGAGGGGCGCGCCGTGCTCTACGACAATCTCAAAGGCAAATACTCGCGCATCAAGCGCGACCTCAAGGGCGAGGTGCGCAACTACAACGATATCCTCGATTCGCTGCCATCCATCAAGGACGATATGGACGAGGAGTTCTCGACCAAGGCCTCGATCGGCGCGGTGCTCGAGATTCTGAGCTTCGCCCGCTCTGCCTCCGACCAGCTGGCGGTAGCATGGCCCGAAGGCAAGGAGGTCAGCATCAAGCCGATACAGGCTGGCGCTGGCTGGAACATGTCGGTCAAGGCCAACAATGGGTGGTTTGACATCGAGGGCGATGTCAAGATCGACGAGGCGCACTCCTTGTCGATGGCCCAGCTATTCGATTTGCTCAGCCAGAACCGAGGCGACAAGTACATACGCCTCAGCGACCAGGACTACCTGATCATGGACCGCAAGCTGCGCCGCCAGCTCGAGAAACTCGAAGCCCTGACCGTCAAGAACCGCAACAAGGTGCAAATCTCGCAATTCAACGCTCCGCTGATCAACGAAAAGATGCTCGAGACCGAGTTTAATGCCAAGGTCGACAAAGAACTCAAACAGCTGCAGCAGCGCATATCCAAGAGCGAGGATTATGAACCCAAGGTGCCAACCGCCCTCACAGCCACGTTGCGCCCCTACCAGGTCGAGGGATTCCAGTGGATGGCTCGCTTGGCGAGCTGGGGAGCCGGCGGCTGTCTGGCCGATGATATGGGCCTGGGCAAGACTGTGCAGACCATAGCCATGCTGCTGCTCAAGGCCGACGAGGGCCCGGCCTTGGTGGTTGCACCGGCATCGGTGGTTGCCAATTGGGCGGCCGAGCTTGAGAGATTCGCCCCATCGCTGCAATGCGTGATCCTCAACCAGGTCACCGACCGCAAGCGGTGCATCAGCGGGGCTGGGCCGCGCCAAGTGGTGCTGAGCACTTACGGGCTGCTCAATACCGAGGGCGACAATCTCATACAAAAGCAATGGGCCACCATCTGTCTTGATGAGGCCCATGTAATCAAAAACAAAGAGACTAAAATGTCGCAAACGGCTATGCAGCTGCAAGCCAAATACCGATACATTCTCACCGGTACGCCTATCCAGAATCATCTGGGCGAGTTGTGGAATCTGTTCCGCTTCATCAACCCGGGATTGCTGGGGTCGGCCGAGACTTTCCGCACAAAATTTGTCAACTCTATCACTGTCGATGGCGACAAGGATCGGCTGCGCTCGCTGCAGAAGATGATTACCCCATTCATGCTGCGGCGCACCAAGGCTGACGTAATCGAGGATCTGCCCGACAAGACCGAGATTGTGCTGCCAGTAGAACTGCAGCCCGACGAGATGGCGATGTACGAGGCCATACGCCAGCACGCCGCCCAGGCTATCGAGGATGCCGAGCAGGTCGATGTCAACACTCTGGCCGAGATTACGCGCCTCAGGCGAGCAGCGTGCTCGATGCAGCTCATCGACCCGACGCGCAAGAGCGGCGGCTCTAAGGTGGAGGCCTTCCTCGACTTGGTCGAGGAGTTTCAGGGCGGAACCAATCGCATGCTGGTGTTCAGCCAGTTCACCTCGTTCCTGTCGATAGTGCGCGATGCGCTCGACAAGGCTAAGATCCCCTATCTCTACTTCGATGGCTCAACCACGATGAAGCAGCGCGAGGAGATGGTCACGCGGTTCCGCGAGGGCGAGTGTCCGCTGTTCCTAATCAGCCTCAAGGCTGGCGGCTTGGGCCTCAATCTGCCCGAGGCCAACTATGTGGTGCATCTCGACCCGTGGTGGAATCCCGCCATTGAGCAGCAGGCCACCGACCGCGCCTACCGCATCGGGCAGAAGCGCGATGTCACGGTCTACCACCTGGTGGCTAAAAACACGATTGAGGAGAAGATACGGCGTTTGCATCGCACCAAGCGCGACCTGGCCGATTCGCTGCTCGAGGGCACCGACATCGCTGGCAAGCTCACCGTCAAAGACATGCTCGAGCTCGTCTCAGCCAACGCATAGTGGGGTGCCATGGCGCTGGTGGGCCCGGTCAGCCGTGTGGGGCCCTGGCGCCCTCGCGGGCCCAATTAGGCGAGGGTATTAATCCCACGCCTCCAATCTATGCGCTATATCCGGCATGTGCTCGCGCTTGAATATCGGATCCTCGCCACGCTTGCGCTGCTCGCGATAGTGGCGCAGCAGGCGCGCCACCTGGGGCGACAGCTTGACCAGCGCCACCAAGTTGCACAGGGTCATCACGCCCATGCAAATGTCCACGATCACCCAGCTCTCTTGCAGCGCCATCATCGACCCAGCCAGCACCATGGCCCCGGTGAATAGGCGCAGCCAGAATATGCTCCGTTCAGAGCCGCCAAAGATATAGCGCACGTTGGTCTCGGCGTAGACAAAGTTGGCCATCACCGAGGTGAATGCGAATAGGAATATCGCCACCATGATGAAGTATCGGCCCACGTGGCCCACGTTGGCCTCGACGGCTTGGGTAGTAAGCACGATGCCATCGGCGGCGGTATAGTCGGTGGAGAGGAGGATTACAAAGGCCGTACAGGTGCAGATAACCAGGGTGTCGGTGAATACTCCGAGGGCTTGCACCAGTCCTTGCTTTACGGGATGGGTGACTGCGGCGGTGGAGGCGATGTTGGGCGACGAGCCCTCGCCGGCCTCGTTGCTGAATAGTCCTCTTCTGACTCCTTGGCTTATGGCTACGCCCACAATGCCGCCAGCGGCTGGGCCGATGCCGAATGCGCTCTTCACAATCAGGGCTATCACCCCGGGCAATTGCCCGATGTGCATGACCACGATGATCATGGCCAGGATGATATAGGCGATGGCCATGAATGGCACTACGTAGGATGACACATCGTTGATCCTATGGATTCCGCCAAACACGATCAGCAGGGTCAGTACACACATGCCTACCCCGACCCATATCTTGTCAACGCCCATGGTGTAGGCTATGGATTCGCTGATGGTGTTGCTCTGCACAAGCTGCTGGGCGAAGCCGAAGCTGAGGGTGATGAGTATGGCGAGCAGCACGCTCAGCCATTTGGCGCCGAGGCCGTGTTGGATATAATAGGCTGGACCACCGTAGAATCGGCCTTCGCCCTTGCGCTTGTATAGCTGAGCCAGGGTATTCTCGACAAAGGCGGTGGCGGCACCAAGCAGTGCCACTACCCACATCCAGAAGACTGCGCCGGGACCTCCGATGAAGATTGCCGAGGCTACGCCGGCGAGATTGCCGGTGCCTACGCGGCCAGCCAGGGCCATAGCGAAGGCGCCGAACGAACTGATTTCGTTTTTGCCCGATTTCTTGCGCTTTTTATCCTTGGTGAGTTTCCAGGGGCAGAAAAGCAGGATGCACATCTCGCGCAGCATCCTGAATTGCACACCTCGATTGTGCAAAGTGAACCATAGGGCGCAGCCCAGCAGGGCGAGGATTACGACGTAATCCCATAGATAATTGTTGAGTACGGAGAGCTTGTCCATAAGTGCCTAAAATAATCAGTGGTGAAACCTTAGTGTGAGTTGAAACCTTTGTGGTGTATAATTTTACAACGCGACTTTTGGCAAAAAGGTTTTACCACCGGCGGGAGGGCGGCTTGAGGGGGCAGGGCTGTGAGGATTCTACATGAGGGCATGGCTGTGATTGCCTACATCATCAGCACGGCAATAATCCCTGCGATGGTGGCGACACAGATCGAAAAGGCTACCCAGTCGATGGTCACATCAGCGATGCGTAAGCCTTGGCGGCTAAATACTGGCGGACGCTTGACCGGCGGCTCATGCAGCGAATGGCACAGCCTCGGCACCATAGGCTCCAGCTTGTTCTGCGGGGCGCTGCTCTGATTGGACTTCTGGGTGATGCTTTGGCTGGACGATTGCCCACCGCCCTGGATGGTTGACTGCTGGCCATTCTGGCGGGTAGACTGCTGGCCGTTTTGATTGGCAGGCCGTTGGCCGTTCTGATTGGTTGGCTGCTGGCCGTCTTGGTTGGCAGGTTGCGCCGAGGGCCATTTCTGGATACCCTTATCCCTACGGTAATATCCTCCCGGCGCTGCCTCTTCGTCATCGTCAGAACTGTAATTATCATGGTCATCTGGACCCATATAATACGGGTCATGGGGATTCATCTCCCTATACAGCATATCGTCATAATCATCCATAAGCCTATTCACTTTTCTCTTTTGTTTCTATTGGGTACTTGAGAAGTTTTCAGATTAAATTTAAATTATGATAATGTATTGTTAGTGCGTAGCACGGCTCTTGTCTGTTAACCCCAAATGGAGTGCGTAGCACGGAATGTGGGGTAGACCTGCTCCGTGTTCACAAGCCTAAACCATTCCCATTAAAGACAACCCGAGCCAAATCCCCCCAGCGGCACAACCCCAAGACATAAATGAGGGCCACAGAGAAATGAATTTAGGGCATTTCTTATACATTTTGAAGGATAGGGAAAAACCTCCTATTAACCATAATGAATAGGAGTTGAGTAGAAGAAAGATCAGAGGTGCATAATTACCAATTTTAGGGTCGTCCATGAAACAGGAGAGGAAGAGTAAAAGAGGTGCGGCTACAACTGGCCCTACAAATACATAGGCTGTCCAGAAATACCAAGTCGGGACCAAATAATCTTTCCTCAAATTCTTGCCGACAACATAAATACCCACAATAGGACCACCAATAAATATTATACACATAACCACTATGTATAGGTTACTTACTATTTCCTGGAGGAGTGGATAATCCGACAAACTTTCAAGTATATCATCTACCATGGGCACAAAAAATAAGGTTTCGCAAATGGGATTAAGTATGTTATCTATATGACACACACTGCGACCACAAAGTTAAGAATTAATTTCTACATCTCCACCATCACCCAAAGAAAAATCGATACATAACCCCTCTATATGTTGGTGACGATGTCCCAAAAATCCTTAGATGTGTGCGCTGACCTGTCCCGTGTTCACATTGAGGTGCGTCTATTTGTTCGGCTCATACTCCAAAGGGACTTATAGCCAAGATAGCGACATTGATGTTGCCATCGTGGTTGATGACCTATCTGATGAGAATTTTCAGAAAAGGGCTGCTCTATGGAAACTGCGCCGACAGGTAAGCACTCTGATAGAACCTGTCATGTTGGAAGCCGACGAAGCCAATCCTCTTTATTACGATATCGTGCGCACCGGCACACTGATCTGATATACATGGTTAGTTGGGAGCTTTAAACAACACAGACCTGTCCCGTGTACACGTATTTCCCATAAATCCAAATGCTTTTATTCCCAGCCCGGGTTTACAAGGTTCCTTGCTCCACCAAAAAGTGGATATTTTTAAGAATATCATAGGTTTTTATTTATAAATCCAACTATTTTGTGTAATTTTGTGGTGGAAGAACATGAAGCAGTATATAGACAGCCCGGTGGCGCCGGGGAAGAGAGCGGTGCTTACCCCTACATGGAAAGAGCAAGAGTATCGGGGTCGCAAATACAGATATTGCGACTATGTCTACGTGTGCGAAGCCACCGGCGAAGGCTTCTATACCGAAGAGTCGGGCGACGCCTCGCTTCTGCAAGTGTGGAATCAATACCGGCAAGACATGGGCATCCCCTACCCCTCGGAATTTGCCGCTCTCAGGAGGCGCCTGGGCCTGTCAAAAGTGGGCATGTCACGCCTGCTTGGATTCGGAGAGAACCAATGGTCCGAATTTGAGAGCGATAGCATGCCATCGGTGTCAAACGGCCGCTACGTGCGCACCCTAATCGACAATCCCGAAGCCCTCTTGCTCCTCGTCAACCGCTCTGACGCAATGACCTATTCCCAAAGGGAAAGAGCCATTTTTGAGATAGAGCTATGGATAGAGGAATCAAAAGCACGAAAAGTCTGCTTCCGACACCGCGTAGGCCTGAGCAGCGGCTGTTGCCCCCAAGAGGTGCAGAAGGTGATGAACATGATTCTTTTCTTCCTGAAAGAACGCGGAGGCGAATGCAAGACCGTGCTCAACAAGCTGCTCTTCTATTCCGATTTCCTGATGTATAACCGCGAGGGTCGAGGCATCAGCGGCCTCAGCTATTGCGCCCTGCCCTACGGCGCAGTGCCCGACGGATTCAAGAAGATTTACGCCCTATTCGATGAAATCGATGAGCGCGAAAACGGCGACAACACCCTGCTTGTCGCCCTCGAGGATTACGATTCCGAGGTGTTCCAGCCCGAAGAATTGGAGGTGATGCGCCAGGTGGCCGAAAGATTCAAGGATTGCAACAGCCGCCAGATTTCAGAAATCTGCCATGCCGAAGACGCCTGGCTCACCTACAAAGACACCCCCTCCCAACCTATCTCCTACAACACCGCCTTCACCCTCCGCGCCTTTGATTAAAACCCTTGTCACCTCCCACCAGTGGGTGACGATGCTCCGAAATTCATCAGGTGTGTGCATTGACCTGTCCCGTGTACACACTTTAAACCCCTCGCTTCACCTTGAGCAGCGAAGATAAGCTTTCCCTGAACCAACTGCAGGACTTGAACAAAATCATACTCGATGGCTGCGCATTAGATTAGAGATGGATTCAAGTTTTTGGGTCCACGCCTTATTTTGGGAAGAAGGCAGACGGAATCTTTGAATGTCATTGCGGAGCTCTTGCAGATAAGAGAGCATTCCTTCCAAGTCTTCTGCATCCTGATTTACATTGTAGCGCTTTTTGTAGGCCAGTAAAAAATCAGAAACAACGCTTATCAAAAGATCAAGAGGCTCTTGAATCACAGCGTATTCAGCCTCGCCTATCTCATTTATCACATCATAGGTGTCATCGACCAGGCTTTCAATCCTGCGATTGAAAGTGCGCAAGCTGCCAATACCCTTGGGAATAAAAAGCTTAAGTCTATTGTTGAATCCTGATTGACTAAGCTTTGTTATTCTGGTAGTCATTTCTATTACATCACACATACTTTCTCTTTTTAGTTACCGCAAAGTTAATGTTTTTATCCCAATTTTCAAAATGATAAGCAATCAAGCCACTTAACCTTTCCGGCGCGGATTTATAGGAGTCAGAATAAAATCTTATACCCTACACTCTATCTATTGTCAGCCGACCAGGGTGGAGAGGAGGTCGAGGGCTGAGGCTGCATCTGCATGTATTCCATCAGCATCGCCATACGCAAATCGCTTTATTGATTCTTCCGCTGGCAAAGTTAAGAAAATTTTTCCACAGCCACGGCCATCGGCTAAGGAAATTTTCACTCTTCACCCACTGCGATTCCCTAATCGAATTGGTGGGTGACGATGCTCCTAAATTCATCAGATGTGTGCATTGACCTGTCCCGTGTTCACAATTTTCCAAAGAAATTAAAGAAAAAAGGATATAAATCCTCAAATTGTCATTCTGCTCCGTGCCTTATACTGTGTACACTACTCAAATTTGGAAACAAGTTGTTTCCAAATTTCCAAGCTGGATGGGGAGACGCCGGATGTGAACACGGAACTGTCCCGTGTTCACAAGGGTAGTTACGGACCTGTCCCGTGTTCACAAGGACGGTAAAAAATCCATAGCCGACAACTCGACTATGGATTTTTATATCTGTACTCCCATTCTGACATCGAATAGGTGGGCGACGATGCTCCGAAATGGATATTGAGCGCGGAATTATGCTCTCACCTACAGAGTATCCTCTTTGAAGTACTTTTTCAAGTCCTCATCACCGTCGGATGTCATTGTGGCATAGAGGTGACTGATGGCACGAGAAATACCCACATAGAGATAGCGCCTCATCAACTTGATATTGCTTCCTGCGATTGCAGTATCAATATCATAGAAAAACGCTGCAGCAAACTCCATACCTTTGACCTCGTTGAGCAAAAAGACTCTAACCATCTCTTTACCCTCCAGTTTAGAATTTCCCGAACATTCTACAATATCCAGGCTGCTGGCAATTTCAGTTTCCTTCAGGCATTCCACCAAGTCTGAGGCAGTTGCTTTATCCTTGACAAATATGGCTATTGATGGGAATTCTTTTCCATAATCCTTCCATATCTCACTGATCTTTTTCGATATCCAGTCAGCCTTTTCATACATATCATCCGATATGAATATTTGGGGAACCGGATCGGTATCCTTGGCTGGGATATTGCTGGAGTATGTTGGAAATTTGCCAATCTCATCTTTATACAGATTCCTTGCGACCTCCAACAGAGGCGGCATCTGACGATAACTTATGTTGAGGCTATTGACCTCAAGACCAGGGAGTATATCCTTCAACACCTTCCATCCCGAGATGCCATTTTGATTCAGTCCTTGCATCAAATCGCCGCAAAGAGTAATAGTTGCCAATCGATAATCTCTAAACGAATACATGAAATAGTATTCCATCAGAGAATAATCAGTAGCCTCATCAATTCCTATGACTGTCCTAACATTTTGCCTATAGGCCTCGGCAAAACTTGATTTCAAGGCATTGAATCTGTTAAGATTCTTTTTGGCCATTCGGTTCAGTATCTCATTGATGAAACCAATGAGGAAATACTGCTCATCAGGGTGGAGACACTTATTATTATCTTTCTGTATGATTTTTGCAAGTGCCTTTACGTTGTAGACCTTGGACTCTTTTTGAGACTTTCTAAACGCCTTGTACAACTGTGGGAGCGAAGAAAATAGAATTTTCTCCATGCCATCACATAAATTGGCATAATCCCTCATGAAGACCAGCAGTTCACCTATCTCCAACCATGAGAGATCATCTTCATCCAACTTGGTACCCAACAAATCAAACAAAGCTTGATTACGCTTTGACAGAGCCTGAGTGGGCTCTTGAAATTGTAGAGCGTATTGGCGTATGAATGATTTGAGCTGGGGGAAGATTAAAGCCTCCAAATCTACATCCTCCAACTTGGATATATTCTCAAAGCTCTCCTCTTCAGCTTGGGTTTCCTCATCCTCAGAGCCTGATGTGCTTTTCGTCTGCTTTTTCCAGCTCTCCACCAAGTTCTTAACAGAGGCCAAAAGCTCATTGTCACTTAAAATCAAGTTCTTAAGGGATACAGCTAAGACATTTATCTTGTTAGTTAGGGAATCGTTCCATTTTTTCACTACGCTTGCTTCTTTTTCTGAAAGTACGTAGAGAAAATTAATGAGCTCCTCTAAATTCTTCAGAGGCCAATATTTTTTAATTACCTCTTGAATACGCAGCCCATCCTCACTCCATAGGCTACCAGCTATTGGAGTTTCTATGCGTTTGGACAGTTTTTCATTAAAGGAGGCAATAATATAGTCTTCAAACGATTTAATAATCAGTTTGGGCTCTACTATCAGAGGCTGATTGGTTTCAACCCCTCTATAGGCAGTGAAAGGCAAATGCCTCGTGGGGTCGAATAATCCATATTCGACTCTTACCTTTAGAAGCATCTTGTTTATTGTCTTGGCATTATCATCCAAAGCCAACAAACCCTCTTCCTTCATATTATTTTTCAGATACTCTAAGAGTAGCTCCGTTGGTGAAAAGAAAATCCAACGCTCTTTCAGCTTTTCTGGATCAGTCAACCATTCTATCTGCTTTTCCGTTAGACTGGTTTCTCCATTTAGAGCATAGTCTGTCAATGCGTCAGGGGATATCAAAAACTTCAGACGCTGAATCATAGTGGTGGTTTTCCCAGTACCGGGACCACCTTCGATCACCACAGGTACACTATCGTATATGTGCGAACGCTTTGCTTGGTCTTGAAATCTGTCGAGCAGATGTTGAAGACGCAAGGTCGCGTTTTTACGCATCGAGGCTTGGATAAGGCTAATCTTTTCTTTAGCCATCTCCTCAATCTGAGCCAATCGCTGAGCCTCTTCTTCGGCTTCGCGCACTTTGGCCTCTTGGGCCAAACGCTCTTCTTCAATCTGCCTTAGCCTTTCTTCCTCAGCACGAGCTTTTTCAGCCTCTATTCTCGCCTTCTCAGCCTCGGCGCGAGCTTGTTCTTCTAATCGAATCTTTTCGGCTTCTCGTCTGGCTTTTTCAGCCTCGGTCCGAGCTCTTTCTTCCTCCAACCGGGCTTTTTCTTTGCGTTTTCTTTCTTCCTCTTCAATTCGTTTTAGGCGAGCTAATTCCTCACGCTCTTTTTGCAGTTTCTTCTCCTGTTCTCGCTTATCGAGTTGACGAATTAACTCTGATAGTTTTCTATATCTAATAGGATAAGAGAGTTCGGGAAGATGGAGTTCCAAATCCTCGGCATCTTGCCACAAAGGAGTATAAAAAGCTCTATTATGAATTTGAATATAAATTGTGATGGGACGTTTTGTATGTGCGTCTCTGGAATTGTAAGAATATATACCATCTGGGCGATTCATAAGAATCTCCCCCATCTTAGTGTTCTTATATACTCCTAACCCATCCTCAGTATAGGCATTCTTTTTCCTAGTGTTTGGATCTCGTTGGATTTCTTGGTTAGTTATCCAAACTATGTTGGCCCCTGGGCAAGGAGTTCCTCCACCTAAGGTACACAATGAACGAATAAAGGCTCGGTTTCTGTGTGGGCCATTACTCTCATGCATTATATGGGAATGTATGCTATAGCTTATCTGTTCTTCATTCTCACAAGGCGGATTTTTTGGTGGAGTAAAAAGCTCTACCCCTTCAATCTTTTCCTTATTCTTAGAGCTGGTTATAATCTCCATATCTTGAGGCAAATAAACCTTTAAGAAATCTGGATGCATTCCAGGTCTCTCCTTAGCAAGGTGTTTCAGAGCTTTATCTTTATCTTGTGTCTGAAACCCACACTTTTTACACTTGTATGTTAACTGGTCTCCCATGTTAAGAGTATGCCATATCAGAGTTTACTTTTTTACTGGTAAGGGATCAGAGACTACCTCTCCCTCTTAATTCGCTCAAGTAAAGTGCAAATATACTACATTTTTTATAAACCTCGCCCCACCTCAAATAAAAAAATTTAAGGTACGGCATCTTTCATCTTGGGAAATCCTTTAAACGATATAGAGCCTCAGCGGATTTGGCCGACATAGTACTTAAGAGGGTACCGGGAGGGGCAAATCGTTGAGTTTCACCCACAACAATTAACTGATACCGAGCACGCGTTAGAGCCACTGTTATCAACTGCTCTCCTTTCTCTCTTTCCCAAAGTTTACCCATTCCTTCTGAATGATGTTCGACAAGATCAAAAATGATAAGGTCACATTCCGACCCTTGGAAAGTGTGAACAGTACCCACTTTAATACTTCTCCAATAGTCAGAATGATAGGAAGATCTTATATTTCTCTTGATTTCCTTTTTGTAATTCTTCACCTGGCCTCTATAGGGAGTCACTACCCCTATAGAGAATCCTCCATCCTTAATAGAATACCATAGGGGTTCATATCTATCAAGAATGTCCATCACTCTTTGGAAATTGGTTATATTTCCTCGAGTACGACCCATCCATTTTATTTCACTGTTTACAATCTCCTCGTCATTGATTACCTTGACTACTTTTCCCTGGAATGGAGATTTATCTACCCATCGAGGGATATAGGTATTAGGCGCTTGCAATTTCCCTTCATAGAAGATTCTATTGGTAAGCCCAACAATCAGTTGATGAGAACGTCTTTGGACCAGAAGTCTATGCAAAGAGATCGGCTCATTAGACAGCACTTTACAATAAGCAAAAATATTTGTGGTCAACCATTTGCTCGAAGATAAGGCGATAGGAGCAAGTTGGTTGGGATCTCCCACAATGATTATCCTCCGACATACGTTTTTAGCAAGAGCCAAGAGATATGGCACACTAAGCATACTGGCCTCATCGACAATCAGATTGTCAAAGGAAGCCCCCTTAAGTGTGTCTGATAGTATGAAATGGGCATTAGTAGAGAATATTAGTCTCGCTTTTGTAATGATATTCTCGGTACGTTTCTTCAGGTCTTCTCGTAATTCAGTCCTCTCCTTTTTAAGCGCAAGGATGGCCGACGCGCCACCGGAGATTTTCTGAAAGGCCTCTATTTTCTGGTTGATAGCTCTTATTCTTTGACGAATTTGTTGAGTATAGGCATCCTTAGGAAATAGAAAATCTTCTGACAAGATTCTGCTATCAATAGTTGAACCCACTCTTAGCATTTGCCCATCCAAAGGTTTAATACCAACTGGAGCCAAAGTGTCTAATACTTTGTTTAGAAGTTGGTCAACCGCAACATTTGATAGGCAGCATACCAAAGTCTTTTCCTCAAGCTTGAAGAAAGTATCAATCAAGGCACTCAGGGTATAAGATTTGCCAGTACCGGGTGGTCCCCAAATAAAGGATACATCATGCCCTACAGATTGGATAAGCGCTGTTGATTGGCTATCGTCCAAATCCAGTACTTTCGCAATCTCATTGGCAAGGCGCCGAATCGGATAGTTGACCAGATGGTCAGTTTCCTTGGTGAATAATTTTTCAAGAGGATAAGAATTTGGCCAGCGGCTCGCGATAAGTGGCTCCAAGATATCTCTTAGGGCTAATAGAATAAAAGAGGTATCGCTCCACAAAAAGCCTGAATTCTTGGGAGGGAGAATTTCCTTGGTAGAGATAAAGAGGATTTCATCCTCCTCTTCAAACTCTATTCCCTCGGCATCATAATAGTAATCGTCAATTTTGAGTTTGAGTTTTATCCCTTCATAGAAATCAAACACATCGTCTTCTTTCAAGATCAATGAGAGTTGATATATCTTATTGGCCCGATCTCTTAAATTTAAATCTTCAAATTGGCAGCAGTTAGCCACTTTAGGATTACGAGCCAATTTAGCCTCTACCTCCAGATCTCTTACCATTTGTTGAATGGGTGACAAACCCTGCACAGATTCAGCGGTAGCCTTGAAGAATTGGGGGAAATCGGCCTCGATTTCCTCGACATTCCAAGTGAAGCGCCTGCCTTTATCTTCTATAAAGTAAGGTTTATTGTTCTGCTTTATCTTACTCATATAATCCTTTTTCAGTGCGTCTTGGACATCAGATTTGCTAAAGCAGATACCGACCCATTCATTAAAAGTCTTGGGTTCCAGATAGTCAGGGTATTTTTGGCAATGATAAGCCAATCTCTTCACCGCAAACTCAAACAGGTCGGAAGGGTGAGAAGATTTAGGCAGGGATGGGAAGCTGGTGGGAGCTTTGAAGACTCTGGGCTTCTTGACAGGAGTCTTAGCTTTGGAGTTGACAAGAGCCGCTTTTTGGTTTACAGTCTCTCGGTTCACAATGGTTTTCTTCTGCGTCTGGGTCGTATCTTGTGGGCTATAGGCAAACTGAGGGAAATCCTTACGAATCTGGTCAATTTTAAATCCATACTCCCCACCCGACCTATAGACTATATATTTTCCATAGGCTCTCTTTATGTCATCCATGGCCTTTCTAAGGGTACGCTCGTCAATATCTAAGCCCAGAAAACCTATTCTCCCCCATGTGTCAAGTTTGTATTGCTCCTCTTGCAATCCCTTCTTGATTATTTGTTCCACCAGCAATCTGAAATAGTCGTAGGTTGTGAGCGAAGCATAGACCATAGGCATTGTCTTTTGAATCGTTAAACATGATACTAATCAGTCAGAAGCCCTCTAAGACTTTCAACTCCACAAAGGTAGCAAATATTTCTGGAAAAATCGGTATTTCTGAAATATTGCAACCATTATGGGGTGGATTTAGAGGGGGCAGCATAAAATCTTATAAACTGGGGTGCCCCTAATCTATTTATTTGCGTCAGACGGCCAGGGTGGAGAGGAGGTCGATACTCCGAAAACCATCAGATGTGAAAACGGACCTGTCCCGTGTTCACAAGGGCAGCCAGTTCAGGATTGGCAATGTAGAGCTCCACAACGGCACCGCCTACATACACCACCTGACTGTTTAGCTCGCCTAAGGCTGTGGCAATTTTCTGTATTCGTTCGATATTAAGCATTGTTGTAGGTATTGAATTTTTCTCTTAACAGGTTTACGGCAATTTCCTTCTCGCGCACGCGCCCCATCCTCAGGCAATCCACCAAGGAGAGGAGCTCATGCATTCCCGAATCCTCTTGCGACAATTCGGGCACCGTGGGGTACAGGGGGCTTACCGCAATCCCTCTGGCATCTCCCTTAGAGTAGGGCCAGACGTATTTATCCTTGCCCTGGGCTACCAATGAGGCCAAAGGCTCGGAGGACACCGCGGTGAGGACGCCGCGTTTTGGGGCTGAAGTTATGGCTGGAAACACATAGGGGAGCCCATGCTGCAGGAAATCCAGCAACGCCACAGTGTTGACCCTTTTCTTGTCATCGCTAACCAGCCGAGCTATTCGGCATCGCTCAAGCACATTTGTCACCTCAGCCGGGCTCAGCCCGAGCCTTTTGGCCATGTCGACATTGAGCCATTCCTCCTCTCCGTAATCCACCATCTTTAGCAGCACCACTATGTCTTGTGGCCGCATCCCGTTGTGCTTTACCATATTACATTTAAAATTTACGATTTATGAATCGCAAATTTACTCATTATTTCCCATAAATCCAAATGCTTTAACCACTTCTGTCATTATTCTATGAAAATCTCATAATCACTTTCACTATATTTAGTTAGCCTGGTAAGGTGCAAAAAACGGACTATATCCA
>NWBJ01000018.1 GCA_002633115.1 Muribaculaceae bacterium Zag1 | reverse complement strand
TCTATTTCGCTTTAACTATAAATACCTTAACTTTGCTGTATGAAAAAATGTAGCCACGCCTGTGGCCTCATTTTCGGGCCATAGAGATGGCTGCTTATTTATGAGAATAATCAGGATAGACAAATCAGAATTGGAGACACAGGATTAGATCAGAACAACTACTATTTTTCCTTAATATACCAACTACTAACACCTGAAGAATGAAACATTTCGCAATGGGTAACATCATCAATGATGGCCGCCGGTTCAGCCTAATGCTCGCATTGGCTCTGTGCGCGGCCTTCACCTACGCTCAATCGAGAATCAGCGGTACGGTCACCGACGAGGCAGGCGAACCTATGATTGGAGTTTCCATCATAGAGAAAGGCCAGCAGCGCGGTGTCAACACCGATATCGATGGCAATTACACAATCCAAGCCTCGCCACAGGGAGAGCTTACGTTTTCATTTGTCGGCTATGTGAGTCAGACGGTAGCCATCAATGGCCGCACTCACATCGACGTCACCCTTAAAGAAGACAACAAGGTGCTTGATGAGGTCGTTGTCGTCGGCTACGGCACCATGAAGCGCAAGGACGTCACCGGCTCAATCACCACAGTCAATGCCCAAGACCTGAATGTCGGCGCCTACACCGACCCCGGCCAGCTGCTGCAAGGCAAGGTGCCCGGTCTGGTGGTAGTGCAAAACTCTGACCCCAACGGTGGCGTCAACTCAATGACGCTGCGCGGCGCTTCGACCCTTAATGGTTCTACTGCTCCGCTCTATGTGGTCGACGGTATCCCCGGCGTAGAGCTCAACCTGGTCAACCCGGCCGACATCGAGAGCATTGACGTGCTGCGCGACGCATCAGCCACTGCAATCTACGGTTCTAAGGCTGCCAACGGCGTTATCATCATCACTACCAAGCGTGGACAAGAGGGCGCTACCAACGTCAGCTATAGCGGCTACGCATCGTGGGACCGCATCGCCAACGACCATGAGATGCTCAGCGCATCAGAGCTGCGCGCCTTCGCCCAAGAGGTTGGCCTCAACCTGATCAACGACCAGGGAGCCGACACCAACTGGCAAGACGAGGTGCAGCGCACCGGTTTCGCCCAGAACCACAACCTCTCGCTCAGCGGCGGCAACTCAAAGACTACCTATAACGCATCGGTCAGCTACACCACTCGCGATGGCGTGATCAAACACGTGGGCAACAACCTCTTCACCGCCCGCACCTATGTCGAGAGCAAGGTGCTCAAGGATCGCTTGACCTTCGGCCTCGGCGTGAACGGCAATGTAAGAAACGAATGGGGAGTATCGCGCGGCACCAACGGCCAGTCGGTTTACGATGCTATGTACTACTATTCGCCCCTCGTGCCTGTATACAACGAAGATGGCAGCTACTATACCGATAGCTCGATCTCGCGCAACTACAACCCAATCCTGATGATCAACGAAGACCAGAGCAAGAGCACAATGAAGCGTCTGCAGGTGACTGGCAAATTCTCTCTTAAGATTATCGAAGGCCTTCTCTTCAATGGCAACTTCTCATATCAGACCAACACCACTGAATACAAGGCTTACGACACCTCTCTCTCAGAAATCCTGAGTGGCAGGAATGGCCAGGTAGAGCGCAGTGAATGGACTGACTACACCAAGCTGATGGAGCTCTACGGCAACTACGACAAGGAATTTGGCGAGAATCGCATCTCTCTCATGGCTGGCTACAGCTGGGAGCAGAGAGACAACGGCGAAGGCTTCGGAGCCAAGGGTTACAACTACTATGATGATTCCCTCAAATGGTATAATATAGGTATGGCCAATAGCTGGGATGCTGACCCGGTCTATACTAAATACCTCTCGACTGTGCGCATGATTTCATTCTACGGCCGCGCCAACTACAGCTTTGCATCGCGCTATATGCTGACCGCTACTGTGCGTCGCGACGGTGCTTCGACATTCGGCAGCAACAACAAGTGGGCTACCTTCCCCTCGGGCTCTGTCGCATGGCGCCTCAGCGAGGAGGGCTTTATGAAAGGCACTCGCGGATGGCTCAGCGACCTCAAGCTGCGCGTGGGTTGGGGCCAGAGCGGTAACTCTGAGGGCTTTGACATCTACACCGCTCGCTTCTACTATGACGCAAGCAAGCGTTTTGACTACACCGATCCCGACACTGGCGTTACCACCAGCTACAAGCAGCTCACCGCTGCCCGCAACGTCAACGATGACCTGAAATGGGAGACCACCACTATGCTCAACGTCGGCCTTGACTTTGCTTTCTTCAACAGCCGTCTCAACGGTACAATCGAATACTACGACAAGGATACCAAGGACATGATTTGGACCTACAGCGTATCGTCAGCTCGCTATCCCGTGGGCTCGATGGTAGCCAATGTGGGTCGCATGAGCAACCGAGGCATCGAGTTGTCGCTCAACGCTGCCATCGTGCAGAGCCGCGATTTCAACTACAACGTGTCGCTCAACTTCTCGCACAATAAGAATAAGATCAAGAGCATCTCTGACCCATCGGCCGGATACAACGCTGGCATCATCGAGGAATACCAGCCCAACCTCAAGGGCGATAGCCAGGGCTACACCCAGCGCATCATCGAGGGTGAACCTATCGGCACATTCTATATGTACGAATGGGCAGGTTATGACGAGAATGGCCAGTCGGTCTACTACACTTATGACAAGGCCAACGAGGACACATACGGTGAGCGCATCGTCGACGAGAATGGCAACTATGTTACCACTACTACCCCGGAGAAGAAAGACCGCGTGATCGTAGGCAATGCTCAGCCTTGGTTGACAATGGGTTGGAACAACACCTTTACCTGGAAGAATTTCGACCTCAACCTCTTCTTCACCGGCGTGTTTGGCCAGAAGATTTTCAACGAACCTAAGGCTTACTACAGCTACGGCACATTCCTCACCTTGGGCCAGAACATCCTCAAGGAGGCTGCTACTGTGCAAAACTACAATGACCTTACCAGTTCGTTGCCATCTGACCGCTGGCTCGAAGACGGCTCATATTTCAAGCTCAACACCGTCACCCTCGGCTATACCTTCCGCAACTGCTTCAATGGTTGGCTCAAGGATCTGCGTGTCTATGTGTCGGGCAACAATGTTTTCTGCATCACCGGCTACAGCGGCCGTGACCCGGAAATCTGCCTCGACGGCCTGATGCCCGGTCATGACTCGCGCCACGACCACTTCCCGCGCACCCGCACCTGGCTGGTAGGAGCCCAGATTAACTTCTAAAAAGTAATAAGTAAGAAGTAATAAGTAAAAGGGCTGGTGGAAACTATGGTAATGTTTCCAAAAGCCAAAGACTAAAAACCAAAGACCACTAAAAATGAAGAAATATATACTGATGGCGGGGATGGCCGCAGCGCTGGGCGCTTGTACCGACCTCGATACCGACATCAAAACATACTACACCGAATTTCCCGATAACGAGATTGCGGTGAGCAGCGAATTTGAGGGCTGCTACTATTACCACAGAAATGAGGCCTGGTTTGGCCGCAACTTCTGGGAGGGCATGTTCCTCTGCACCGACGAGGCTGCTGGCATCTGCCTCAACGCTGACTGGTACGACAATGGCCGTATCTATTTCCCGACGGTGCATGACTTCCGCACCGAGAATCCCGGCGTAGGCCTGATGGGCGACATGATGAATGGTTGCAACTACACCAACCAGCGCATCCTGCTCTATGGCGGCGCTGACGGCACCGACCCAATCGTGGCTCCGCTGCGCGCTATCCGCGCCTACTATCATTTCTGGATGATGGATATCTATGGCGATGTGCCTCTGCTCGACCATGTGTACGACGATGACGAAGAAATCACTCGCCAGCCTCGCGCCGACATCGCCAAGTTTATCGAGAGCGAATTGCTCGCTGTGATCCCCGATCTGTCGGAGGAGAACAATGACAACACCTACGGTCGCCCCAACAAGTGGATGGCCGAGGCCCTGCTTGCTAAGCTTTACCTCAACTGGGGCGTGTACACCAACGACATCACTACCGTCACCGGTTCTACTCCCAACGAAAAGCTCAACGACTGCGTGGCTTGGTGCGACGAGTTGATCAACAGTGGCGTGTTTGAGATTGGCAAGGGTTATCGCAAGAAATTCTTCCCCGACAATGGCGTGCAGATCAAGGACTTTATCTATGCAGTGCCTTTTGATGCCACCGTGCTCGACTTTGCCAACAACAAATATTCGGCCGCTCACTCGATGATGCGCTTCTGCGACTATCGCAAGGGCACATATTGCAGCCCAGTGCAATGGGGTTGGTATCCCAACACCACCAGGGCAGGGACATACCTGATTACTCCTGAGGCTGTCGACCGCTTCTGCCTCGAGGGCGACGAGCGCAACGAGATTATCGCAGTAGGCGAGCAGACCGTATGGGATAGCGATTTCAACATCACCGACGAGCCGGTAATCGTGTACAACGATACTCGCTTCCGCCGCGAGCTTGGTCCGCTTGACTTCAAGAAGGACTTTGAATGGGAGGACATCTCGATGCTCAACGTTGGCGCTGGCGACGACCTGGAGGTTTGCATGAAGGGCGCACGCTGCTTCAAATATCCCGCCAACCCCATCGACGATACCATCGCCCCGGGCAACTATATCGGCCAAAGCAACGATATTCCCGTGTTCCGTCTTGCCGACATCTATCTGATGAAGGCTGAGTGCATCCTGCGTGGCGCTACCGCTACCAATGGCGATACCCCGGCCAGCCTGGTCAACGCTGTGCGCGACTGCGCTTCCGCTCCCCACTGCACCTCAATCACTCTCGACGAACTGCTTGACGAGCGCACCCGTGAGCTGATTATGGAGCCTTGGCGCCGCAACGACCTGATTCGCTATGGCAAGTTTGAGAACTGCTGCGCCTGGAAGGTAGCTTCGAGTCCCGCATCGATGGCTGATGTCAACAAGCGCCTCTTCCCCATCCCCTCAGGCGAAATGAGTACCAACACCAACTGGAGCCAAAACCCCTCGTATTAAGTAATGAGTAATAAGTAATGAGTAATAGGGCAGTCGAGTGCCCCGAGGCTTTGCCTCGGGGTCCTTAGGCTCCTCAAATGATAAAAAAATAGGGCAGTCGAGTGCCCCGAGGTTCCACCTCGGGGTCCCCGTCCCCCCTCAAAAGATATAACCCTAATATAAACCAATTACTAACCATTTTATGATGAACAACTACATTAAGGGCGCCCTTATGCTGGGCGTGGCCGCTCTCTGCGGCAGCAGCGCAATGGCCGATGGCTATTGGCGCAACCTCAACAACGAGGTTCTCGAATACCCCGCATTCATCAAGGGCTGGTCAGGCGCTGTGTCAGTTGCCGACAACAACGTAGCCGAGGCTTGGAATGGCGGCATCGAGCTCTATCAGGTGCTCAACGACATGCCTGCTGGCGACTACACCCTCTCGATCAGCGGTTTCTATCGCAACTGGAATGACCCCAACGAAACCAACAACGCTTGGGTCTTCATCAACGACAACAAGGTGCAGATGGCTTACTACAACACCGAGGATGTAGTGCCTGGTGGCCGTGCTGAGGCTAACGAAGCTTTCCAAGCTGGCAAGTTCGTCAACACCGTGAGCTGCACTCTCTCAGAGGAAGGTCCTCTCACCATCGGCGTGATCAGCACTGGCGGCTATGTTGACGAGTGGACATGCTTCGGCAATGTCAAGCTCCAAGGACCCGACGGCGACATGACCGATCGCATCGTCAACGCTGACTTCTCATCTGATTTCAACCCTGGCGACAACGACGCAGTTGATGTATGGTGGGACCAAGTGTTCACCCCCACTCGTTGGAACCCCTACAACTATGAAAATGCTGTCAAGATGCCGCAGCTCAATCTCGCTGGCGCTCTCTACTCAAAGTGCAACTGCGCAGGTTGGAACTATGGTCAAGTTGTTGACTTGGAACCTGGCACATATCGTCTTAGCATCCAGGGTCTCTATTGCCCCGGTGTAGACGCAAACCACTCTGGCTGGGGCGTTGACTACAAGTCGCCGTTTGCTACTCCTGCCGAGAAAGAAACTGCTCTTGATCGCCACAATAATGGCAACGAGGGTCTCTTCCCAGTTATCTACTTCACAAGTGGTGGTATCTTCGATGGTGAAGACTCAGAGCAATACAAATCCCTCGACCTTGAAGATGCATTATTGGACAACGAGAATGCATTCTATGTAGAGGCTAATCTGCCTTGTATCTTCGATGAGGAGATGGATGACTACATCGACATCGTAAATGACTATCCTTTCGACGTAGTTGACCAAATCGCTGACGAAGGCGAGCGCATGGCTGCTTATGCCAATGCAACTGGACACCAAGACCAGAACAATGGCCACTTCGACGAAGTGATTTCTTACTTCCTTAACAATCCTCAGAGTTACCGCGTATCGGTAGAAGTTGAGGTTCCTGAAGCTACTAAGGCATGGGTAGGTGTAAAGCGTGACACTGGCAACAGCGATGCAAGCCGCCAGTGGACATGTTTCCGCGACTTCAAGCTCGAGCGTTGGACAGAGAAGAACACCCAAGGCATCAGCAGCATCGCTAACGACGCAGAGGCTACTCCTGAATACTACACCATCCAGGGTATCCGTGTAGCTCAACCCACCCAGGGTGTCTACATCGTAAAGCAAGGCTCAAAGGTCACCAAGCAAGTCATCCGCTAATCCGTATCAACTGAATTAAAAACCACAGATTTACACAGATTTACACAGATTTTTATTCAGAATCTGTGGAAATCTGTGGAAATCTGTGGTTTTTAATTTTTCTATCCTCTACATTGCTAATCTTGTGATTTTTCCTGATTATTTCACCTGTATTTAAAGGATTTTTCGTATTTTTGCCACACATTATCACTTGTGACAATTTATTACCTTAACAGATACCTGATTATGCGAATCATTTCTACTGCTATTTTTGCCAGCTGCCTGATGCCTATGATGGCGCAGACGGCCAGCACGACCTTTGAGCCCGCCCCGGTGTCAGACATCAACGTCTACTTCTCGGTTGATGACGAAGGCGAGGCCTATCCTATCCTTTGGGGTCTCGACACCGCCTGGGACAGCGAGGAGAACATCCGCCGAGGCATCCGCTACATGGGCTCTGACATCATCGGCGTGGCCCGAGTGTCGTTCCAACCAATCGACTTCCTCACCGAGGCAGTCCTTTCTGACCGCCAAGAGGCCAACTTGGTAGAGCGTCTGCGCAAGATAGCCCTGATCAATGGGGTAGGGGGAGTGAAGATTGTGCTCAACAACGACACCCCCGAAGGCATGTACCTCGAATCGCTCGCCAATTCAGCCACCGACCCGGCTGCATGCGAGGCTTACTGCAACGTAATCTATGCTACCGCTCTCTCGTGCCAGGAAAAAGGCTGGGAGGTAATCACAGCCTCGCCCCTCAACGAGCCCGACTACATCTACAACCTGCAGGGTTCGCAGGACGACTTCTTGGCCATCGCCAAGAAGCTCAAAACCTATCCGCAATTCAGCGACGGCTCGATACGCATCAGCGGCGGCAACACCCTCAATTGCGACCAGGCTCAGCCGTGGTATGACTACCTGCGCGACTATATCGACGAGGGCAACACCCACCAGCTGGCTGGCGTGTTTGACAACTACGCCTCATTCTTTGAAAACGTCCGCGCCGACGGCAAGTATGCCACAGCCGATGAGCTGCACAATATCATGGAGGCCATGGTGGGCGTGACCTACGGCATGCAGACCGGCATCTGGTGGGGCACTGCCGAATATGCCCGCGGCGAGTTCTGCAAGGCCAGCGGCGGCCAGCGTCTGGCTTATGACGAGAATCGCAAGGCTTGGACATCGGCTGGCGTGTACCGCGCTCCCGATGGCAAGATCCAGGGATTTGTTGGCACATCCGAGCGTCAGGCCCTCGAGTGCGGCTACCGCTTTGTGTCGAAGGATAGGGATGTATTCTACAATGGCTACGGCCCATCGCGCGAGTTCTACACCAGCACCCCCGGTGGCACCAACTATCAGGACAAACAGACCAACGCCGAGTGTGTGATCAATATCACTTGGGGCGAGGATGTGCAGCCGGTGATTGACGGCAACTACAAGGTGATGAACAAGCTCACCGGCAAACCCATGGGCATCAAGGGCACACCCGCCAACTGGTCGGTGCCCACACAGTACACCGATGGTGATGGCACTGATTTTGGCTGGGAGGTAAAGCCTGTCGATGAGGGCATCGGCGGCGACTACAGCTATTTCACCTTCAATCTTGCCTCAAAGAACAACTTCAAGCTCGATGTCACCAACTGGAGCCTGGAGGATGGTGGGTCGATTATCCTCTATGATGGCGGACTTGGTAACAATGAGCAATGGGGCCTCAAATACGCTGGCGACGGCTATTTCCGAATTTTCAGCCGCCACAGCGCCCTGTACCTGACGCTTAAGGAGAATAGCGGCGACGATGGCGTGTATATCGTGCAGAAAGAATGGGCCGACGATGATGCCCAGTTGTGGCGCTTCATGCCGGTCGATGCTGAGTGCACCCAAGAGGCTCCGGCAGTGCCTATCGATCTGAGAACTGAGAGCCGTCCCGGCGGTGTCTGGATTGACTGGACTGGCTGCGATTGCGGCGTGACCACCGCTATCATCCTTCGCGCTGGCGAGGATGGCGAATACAACACTATCGCCAGGGATGTGGCCACTGATTATTTCTTTGACAACATGGCATTGCCGGGCGTGACCTATTCCTACAAGGTCAAGACTGTTGACTATTCCGGCAATATCTCTGAGGCATCAGAGCCGGTCAAGGGTAGGGTAAGCGACAGCCATGCGCTGCTCGCCCAATGGATGCTCGACCAAGAGCTCACCGACTGTACCACCAATGGCAACAACTTGTTGTCGCCCTCATCGCTCAGCCAGCGCTATGCTAAGGGCCAGAATGATGCCTACAGCCTCAATGTGGCTGGCAACCGCTTTGTGTCTATGCCTTATGCTCTCGGCAATCGCGAGGAGGCAACCTATTGCGCATGGCTCACTTGGCGCACCACTGGCGGCAACCAGGCTATCTTCAGCCTCGAGCGCGATGCTGACCATTATTGCTGGCTCGGCATCAATGAGGCTGGCAATCTGGGCGTGACCATCAAGAATGGCGATGATGAGATAAGCGTATCGGGTGGCAGCCTCACCGCCAAGGAGTGGGCTCATGTTGCTTACACCATTACCCCTGATGAAATTGCCATTTACCTCAATGGCGAGGAGGTAGCTCGCGAAGCCAATTCTGCAGCGCTGACCCCGGCAGCCGTAGCTCCCGGCACATGCTATCTGGGCAAGCCTATGGCTTATGACGCCGACTATCTCAATGCTTATGTGCAGGATGCGCGTGTCTACAACTACGCTCTCTCGGCCAGCGAAATGGCTCAGGCTATGGACCTCTCTGGCATTACCAGCGCTGTCGCTGACAACTCTCCGGTCGTCGCCACTGAGTATTACAACCTGCAGGGCATGCGCATCTCCCAGCCCGCCTCTGGCACCGTGATCCGCGTCACCATCCACGCCGACGGCTCCCGCCGCTCCCAAAAACTCTACGTCACCGAGTGAAAACGTAAGCACGTAACCTCAACGTAAGCACAGATGATGCCATCCGCCCTTCTACCCCGTAGGGGTTGTTTCATCTAGCCTTATGGAGGCCTCCCTCTCCCTGCTACCCCGTAGGAGTTGTTTCATTCATTGTGAAACAACCCCTACGGGGTAGGTTTGGATTGGGGTCTCTCAATGCTAGATGAAACAACCCCTACGGGGTAGCAGGGCGGATGCATACTTATGGCTCTGCCACTTATAGCCTCGGAGAGGCTTAACAACGTTAACCCCAGGCTGCCAAGGCGCACCGCGCCGAGGCTGCCTGGGGTCATTGCATCCCGCGCCCAGCGGGCCTCGGAGAGGCTCAACAATGTTTTTCTCTCTCCAATTACAGATTATTGGATAAATTTTTGTACCTTTGTGGTAAAATCCATGGAATATGAAACAGGTCCCCACCGACGTCGATAATTTTGTGACCCTTAGAGAAGAGAACTACTATTTCTTCGATAAGAGCGAATACATACGCGAATTAGAGCGCCAGAAGAAATTCATCCTTCTGGTTAGGCCCCGATGCATGGGCAAGACTCTCTTTTCGAGCATGTTAATGGCTTATTATGACATCAATCTGAAGGACTGCTTCCAAGAACTCTTTGGCGACTTAGCCATAGGCCAGCGCCCAACCGAGTGGGCCAATCGGTATTTGGCGTTGCGCTTCGACTTTTCGCATGTCAATAATGCCAATATCGATAAGCTTGAGTCTGTTTTTAATGAATATTGCCGCATACGGATATCTGAATTCCTGAAAAAATATGATTGGGTATTCACCCAATCCGACCGCGCTGAGATTCTTTCGGTAAAGGACCTTAAGAATGCCATCACCCTGCTGGTAGAGATAGCCCATAATAAAGGCCAAAAGATTTTCCTCACCATTGATGAGTATGATAATTTCACCAACACCGTGCTCGCGGCTCGTGGAGTAAAGGCCCATGAGAATATTACCCATGGCGAGGGTTTCTATCGTGCTTTTTTCAGCGGACTTAAAGGCACCTTTGATCGCATTTTCTTGACGGGCGTCAGCCCAGCCACTTATGATGACCTGACATCGGGCTTCAACATAGCCGACATAGTATCGCTTATGCCCTGGTTTGATCAAGCCATAGGTGTCACCGAGAGCGAACTTAGGGATATGTTAGAGTATTATCGAGCCGAAGGGGCCATTGAGCGCACTGCCGACGATATCATTGCGGAGATGAAGCCATGGTATGATAATTTTTGCTTTGCCGAGGAGTGCTATGGCGTTGCGCAAACTATCTATAATACTCAGATGGTGGTACGCTATATCGACTCGCTGGTTACGAGAGGACGCGCCCCACAGCCTCTAATCGATACCAGTGCTCGTGTAGACCCCGAGAAGCTCAACTTCTTGGTAATGTCTGACGACTTGGGCGATCGCAAGGAGCGTATTTCGATTGTCAAAGAAATTTGCTCCAAAGGCTATACTCTTGGCAATGTCGAAATTGCTTTTCAAGCCGGAAGCGCTGGCGAGGAAAAAGAATTTCAAGAGCCTATTGTTTTATTACGGTACTCTTACTTATGGGCCTTGCGATGAGTATGGACGCCGCATGCTGATTGTGCCCAATAAGACGATGGGAGACTTGTATCTGCAATATATGCTGAGAGTGATAGAGGAGGAGGGCATGGTGTTGAATGGGCAGTTGCGCCAATTGAGCAAATTGATTGCAGAGGCTGCCGTCAAGGGCAAATGGGAACCGCTGGCCGATGAATTAGGCAAGTTGTGCCAGCAGTATTCCAGTCTGCGCAACAACGATGAGCCTAACGAGCAAGCCTTTCTGCGCGGGGTACTCTGCCAAAATGATTATTACGACGTATGGCCTGAGCTCGAATTGGGCGAGGGGTATTGCGATATTCTTTTGGTACCTAAGAATACTCCTAACAATCCAGCACACTACAGCTATCTCATCGAGCTGAAGCACATGGGCGCGAGGGCCAAGACCCCAGATGCAAAAATCAGAGAAGCTTGCAGCCAACTGCGGCAATATATCGCCGATGCCCATCTGGATAATAGCCCCCTCCTGGCCCAAACCACCCTCATCCCCCTTTACCTCGTCTTCCGCAATCATCGCCTCATCGCCAAAGGCAAATGCCCCATCTAACCTAATGGACTCTCCCTGCTACCCCGTAGGAGTTGTTTCATTCATTGTGAAACAACCCCTACGGGGTAGGTTTGGATTGGGGCCTCTCAATGCTAGATGAAACAACCCCTACGGGGTAGCATGGCGGATGCCTACTTATGGCTCTGCCACTTATAGCCTCGGAGAGGCTTAACAACGTTAACCCCAGGCTGCCGAGGCGCACCGCGCCGAGGCTGCCTGGGGTCATTGCACCCCACCCACCCTCGAGCCTCGGAGAGGCTTAACAAAAATCAAATTTTCATATCTCTTACAATTTTGCAAAATTTTAGATTGGTTAATATCGCCATATCGTATTGTCAACCAATGTGATATGAAATCATTACGTAACTACCCTCCTCCTAAATGTGCTCAAAAAAGACACTTAAGGGATTTTTGCATTTCGGTTCACCTCTTGTTTTTTTACTCTCAATCCTCACCACGGGCTCTGGGTGCCGTCCTCCCCGCTACCCCGAAGGGGTTGGTTTATCTAGCCTTATGGACGCCCCTCCCTTCTACCCCGTAGGGGTTGTTTCATCTAGCCTAATGGACGCTCCCCCTCCCTTCTACCCCGTAGGGGTTGT
>NWBJ01000017.1 GCA_002633115.1 Muribaculaceae bacterium Zag1 | reverse complement strand
CACAAAATTTTGGACACCCTATATAATTCTTCACATTGAGATGCGCAAGTGCCATAAAGTTTTTGCGCCATCTCAAAGTAAATATTAGTTTCAAAAGATTCTGATGCTTTTAGATTTTTTTCCAAGTCTTCCTCCATCGTCTTAAATTTTTAGCAAAGATAGGAATTTTATTCAATACATTTTCTATTCTTTCTAAAAATATTTTGAGGAGTCAAGAATTTTTCAACCTTTAATTTGCAAAGTCACTGATAATCAATGATAATTCCAATTTTTTGACCTGAAATCAGACTTTANNTAAAGTCTGATTTCAGGTCAAAAAAACTTGTGTTTATAATTATTTCCCCCTTGCGGAGTTATTTGAGGCCGGAGGTGGCGTAGGGGCCGATGAGGGTACCGGTATAGGAATCGGCGGTGCCGAAGACATTGGTGGCGAGATATGAGGCCGGCACGCCGCTTGCCACCTCAATCCAGTCCTCGCCATTATGGGAATAAGCGAAATCAAAGGCGCGGCCATCAGCTGATGAGATGCGCAAATCCATCGGAATAGCCTTGACAGGAGTCGAGGCTATTTTTTCTGCCTTGCCGCCATTGCTGATTTTCAGCACGTGCAGAGCCGGAGAACGGTCTTGGTAGGCCAGTGCGAAGAAATACTGGCGGTCCTCGCTCTTGAGAAGCAACAGGCCAGCCTTGTTATCTCCGGTAGGCGTAAAATCGATATGCACCGAGGCGTCAAAACTGTGATGCTGCAGCTTGCGGCCAATGAAAGCGGGCGCGCTATTAATGGCTGATGCCGTCAGGGAGTCGCAGCGCATAGTCAATGCTCCCGGACTCTCTGTGAGCGAATATTTGTCACGGGCATCGTTGCGCACTGTCATCCAATAGGGTGCCAATTCGGTATCGGCGAAATCATCAATCACTGAGAAATTTCCGAAAGTGGGAGCTTGGCGCTCTGCGCCGGGAATATCCACCACCATTGGCACTTCTTGGCCATCCTCAAGGATACGAGGCCAACCATCGGCAGTCCACTGCAGGGGCATCAAGAAGGTCTCTCGGCCCAGATTCTCGTATTGGCCGTCAATCATGCGAGTGCCGAGGAATGTACTCCACCAGCGGCCATCTTGGTCTTGGAATATGTCAGCGTGACCAGTGCAGTACACTCCATTCTCGCGCTCACCGAGAGTGCGTTGGGTGAGGATGGGATTCTTGTCCCAAGCCACATAAGGCCCCCAAATGTCGCGGCTGCGGAAAACCACCTCGGAGTGACCCAGTTCTGTCCCGCCCTCGGCACAAAGCAGATAGTAGTAGCCATTGGCCTTGTATAGATGCGGACCTTCGAGGCACATAGGCTGGTCGGCTGGCTTAGCGCCCTTGTCGGCAATTACTTTGGCGGTAGAGGTGATAACCGAATCGGCCTCAAGGTCGTATTCTTGCATGATGATGCTGTTGTGGCCCGGACATTCCCGATTGTGCATGCGGCAGTATAGCACGTAAGCGCGACCGTCCTCGTCAAAGAACATCGACGGATCTATTCCGCCCATATTCTCGAGATACACTGGGTCGCTCCAGTCGCTCTCGGGGTCGGCTGTTTTAACCACCAAGGTGCCAGGCTTGTATTCATGAGTCATGCGCCCCATATTGGTGGTAATCATGTAGTAGGTGGCATTGCCTGGGTTGTAGAAAATTGATGCGGCGTAAATGCCCTCCTTGCCGATATTCTGGCCATCGAGAGGCAACTGCTCCGGCCGAGTGAGGATGCTGCCCACTTGGCGCCAATTCATCAGGTCGCGGCTGTGATAGAGAGGCACACCGGGATATAAGCCAAATGTCGAAGTGACCAGGTAATAATTGCCTTTGCCGTCGGCGCATACGCTTGGGTCGCTATGCCAGCCCGGCAAAATGGGATTGTAGGCTTGCGAGGGCGATGTCAGCGGATTCTGGTCATACACTGCGTCATGCCCATTATACACGAAGTGCGAAAACAATGCTTCATCGGTATGAGGGCGCGAGGTCGTGCACCCCACAAGGATGCAGAGAGTAATAGGTACAACGAAAGATCTGTTCATTTTACACTTAGATTATTTTTTCTTAAAAACCACGGATTACACGGATTGATAATGGTAGTATAAAAAACCACGGATTGCACGGATTACACGGATTGATAATGGTAGTATAAAAAAACCACGGATTGCACGGATTGCACGGATACCATCCGGATGGAATCCGTGTAATCCGTGCAATCCGTGGTTTTAGCTATTAATTCAGGGTGATGTGGTCGATGGAGAGGAGGCCCATTGAGAATTGATTCCAATCCTTGTTCCAGAGGCGGAGCTCAAGGCGAGTGTCGCTGGGCAGTGGCTCGGAGAGATGCATGGTGACCGAGGCATACTGGTCAGCCGGTTCGGGGAGGTCTGTAGTAGCGAGCACGCGGCCCGTCTTGTGGTCGCGGAGCTCAGCCATCACATTATGGGCATCGTGATTCTTGAGGCGCAAGGTCACGCTATTGATAGGCGCGGAGAATTTCAAGCCGTCAAAAGCGATCATGCCGCCATCATGCACAAAGTTGACCGCCTGATTGTAAGTCTCGGCACCATCGGTGAGCAATTCCGGTTCGGCGTTCCACCAATAGTCGGCCCACTCAGCCTCGATGACATCTCCTGGAGCAAGGGTGCGAGCGAAGAGAGGCTGCTGCTCTACGTCGATGTAGTCAACATCAATGTATCCTCCAGTTTTCTTGGTCGAGTAGTTGAATAGGCCATACCTATTGCCGCAGAAATATTTGTTGGTGAATTCCATGTGGAATGGCTGGCCAAGCTGTTGGAAATTCTCCCCATCGGCGCTGTAGTAAAGGGTAGCCATGTCGGTCAGGCCGTTGACCTGAGCGCGCAGCCACAGCACTCGCTCTTTGACATCAACTGTGGCCAATGGATTCTCGTCGACTGTCATGCTCAACTTGCCATCTTGATAGGTAAGCGTTGCGAACGGCTTGGCCAGGATGGTAAATCCCGCACGGTCGCCGCGCTTGAGATGCGAGAAGTCAATCTTGGCAGTGGCTTGGCTGTAGGGGCCGAATATGCGCTGAGTGATAGTGTTACGAGCCTTAACCAAAGAATCAGTGAGAGTGGCTGAATAGAGGCGCAGATGGCCCGGGCGCTCGGTAAGCGAATATTTGCTGGCATCGGGATTGTGGTTGAATTGCCATTTCAATGCCAGTTCGTCGCAGCTGAAACCATCGCTTCCGGCAAGGGTGCGGTGCGCATCTTTCGGGAGGACTGAAGCGCTCCTGGTTTTTGGCTTAGCCATGGTGATGATGCCATCTGTGGGATGTCCCATCAGTGGCCAATCATTGACCCAATAGATGGGAATGAGCCAAGGTATGCGACCCAAACCTTGAGTATCTTGAAATATCATGCCCCACCACTGGCCATCATCTGCTGGCACAAGGCACGACTGGTGGAGCACGCAACGAGCGCGATTGCCTTGGTCAAACATTACCTCACGCTCCTCATAGGGCCCATAGAGATTGCGGCTGCGCAGACAGGTCTCGCCCGACATATCGCCGCCGTAGGTGCAATACACATAATAATAGTCGCCGATATGGTAGGCGCGATTGCCCTCAAGCCCACCGCGATGCGAACGGTAAATCTGCCGAGCGGGGCCTTTTTCTTGGTAGGTTACGGTGTCGAGTTCGGTCACAAATATGTCAGTGTTGCCGTGCACTACATACAGGCGACCGTCATTGTCGACGAGCATTCCGGGGTCATAAAGTTGATGACCCTCAACTTTTGTCTGCTCCCAGGGCCCATCGATACTTGGCGAGGAGTAGATGAAAGCCCCCTCGCTGTTGGTGTTAAACAGCACCAAGAATTTGCCATTGAGATGGCGTAGCGAAGTGGCCCACTGCCCTTGGGCATAGCGGTTGTGGCCATCGGCCAAGTCATAACCGGGATGTTCCTTAAATTCGTCAACTACATTTGCGCCTATTTCCCAATTGACCAGGTCCTGCGACTGCAAGATGGTGACTCCAGGGAAATAGTGCATTGAGGTTGACACGAAATAGTATGTGTCGTCAACCTTGATTACATCGGGGTCGGGAAAATCGCCCCAAATCACCGGGTTGGTGAATGTGCCGTTGCCATTGTCGCTCGATTGGGCGCTTGCTCCCCAGGCTGCAAGGGAAGCAAGCAGAGCGGAGATGATTGCTTTATTCATAGTCTTCGAGTTTCCATTCGTCTTTCCAGTCAATAATAGGCTTTTCGCCTTCAAATCTGATCGGGAGCCACACATAGCGGGCATTGTTGGTCACATCCCAGTCAGAACGCACGATATCGCTTCGATCCATGATTGCGATTGGTTCGGTGGTTACATCATGAGGCTGATGGCCCACAAAGCGGTCGGTGATCCGCTGCCATTCGCCCTGAGCGGCGTCAGTGCCAACGATTTGCGGCATCCAGCGGTCGGCGAGAGCTACGTACAGGTCCTTCTTTCCGGGAATCTTTATCACCTCGGTGATTTGGGAGTAATACGAGGTGTGGGTTTTGTCTCCTGGATGGGGATTGCCCAAGCTCTTGTATTTTCCGAGATAGTCGGTAAATGTCGAGGTGAGCGATTCGTTGGGATAATATCCTGAGGTACCGGAGGTGAAGAGGAAATGCTTGCCATTGCGCTCAAAATGTGTAGGGGCCTCGCGAGTGTAGGGTGGTATTTTCCCTACATAGTTGTGGGCCATCTTGTCGGTCACGCCCGTAAATGTGTCATCGAGTTGGCATGTCATGAGTTCCCAGTGCGGCCTTTCCCACCAGATGTATCCGTTGCCAGTTTCTTCATCCACGTATAGGTCAAAGTCGCCTCCCTCATACCCGTTTGGCTTAAGGGCTGGATTTACGATTTCATAAGGCCCCATGAATCGGTCGGCTTGCAGGATGGTATAAAATTGTGTCTCATCGCTGAGATTCTTGATCCAGCATACCCATTTGCCAGTGCGCGGGTTATGGATGATGTGCGGGCGGTCGAGTCCTTGCGAGTAATGTAGGGGGGAGTGGGGATTATCGGTGTCGGGCATCACGATATGGCCCATATCTTGCCAATTGTAGAAGTCAGTTGAGCGGTAGCAGCGCACTCCGTAGGTCCAGACATTGCTCCCTGTCACGGTGTGCTCCTTGTCCTCGCCAAACCAATAATAGCAGCCCTCTTCGTCGTCATAAATCACTGAGAACCCATGGGCTTGGATGGGTTTGCCGTCGGTGTCGAGCCAAGCGGCGCCAGGTCGGATTGAGGCGTATTGAGCCGGAGCGGAATCGATTTGCAGTATTCTCGGAGTCTCCAATAGACCCGAAGGGTGGAGGGGCGACTGGGCATTGAAGAAGTCGAAGGCGGCGAATGTGGTGCCTTCGCCTTGCACCTTTTCGCCAATCAGGCGATTGGCCCAAAGATTGGTCACGCGGATTTCTATATCGTTTTGTCCGCTTTGCAATGCTGAGGTTATGTCAAGTCGGTAAGGATATTTCCATGCGATGCCGCATGATTGTCCATTCACTAATACCTCAGCCAGAGCGCCGATTTTGCCAAGGTCTATGAGGTACTGGCTGTCGCTGCAAGGAGCAAAGTCAACTGTCTGACGATAGGCGGCTGTGCCGGAGAAATATTTCACTGCATGGTCGGCATTGTCGGTCCAAGATATGGGTTTGGAGAAATTGCGCGAGAAGGTATTCTTGGTGATGGGATCGGTAAATGTTACCTCCCACTCGCCGCTTAGCGCTTTTGCCAGAGATTCGGCTTGGCGCGGCGCTTGGTACTCGGTTAGCCCTTCGCCTTCGAATACGATGAATACTGCATCTTGGGGATTTAAGTTGAGATTCACTTGGGTGCCATCTGCCACTTGGCGATAAGAAAGCTCTTCCGACTTTCCAGTTTCGGGATGCCAGAGGGTTGGTTTTAGGCCTTTGACGCGCATAGTGGGCACTAACTGCATAGCCTCTTGGCTGAGATTGCAGAGCCAGTAGATCTCTTGGTCGGGAGTTGTGCGGTGGACATATCTTAGGCCATTTGCTTCGCAGTCGGGGGAGATTCCGTTGGCTTGCAAGGCAGCGGCAATATCGTCGCCGGCGTTTACTACAGGAATTCCAGCCTGCTTGATAGCGTCAATCTTTTTGGCAGCTTCCTCTGAGAGATTTTGGGCATTGGCATCGAGCACAAGCATACTGTAAGCGCATCCGCTTGGCGCAACGAGCTGATTGCCATCAACCTTCAGAGCATTGACCAAAGCATCAGTATTGACATAATCGAAGTTGTACCCAGCGGGGATTGAAGGGAGCCCATTGGCGAATAGGCCTGTGATGCAATTATCATCGCCATAGTAGTAGAGGATGTCAGCCACGTTGCGGCCTTGCTGCAGCATGTAGCTACTGCGCGACAGATAGTCGGTCCAAACTCTCGCTTGCTCGGCCCAGGTCTCGTGGCGGTTGAACCACTGGCCGAATATCAGCAGACCCAGGCCGGGCATCTTGTCATCGACTGGCTGGTGGGCGCTCTCATGCACCACAAAGCGGTTTACACCACAACTCATAGCCAGGTCAGCTACCGGCTTGAGGTTTGATGGTGAGAATGAGTAGGCGCGGTTGGCGAGGCCGTTGGAGGTGAAAGATTCGAGCGACACCAGATTCTGGCCATAAATATGGGCCACGGCCGCTGATTCGCGTATGTCGCACTCGCTCATTGTATGATTTGCGCCTCCGGCTCCCTCCAATGCCCACATGGCAGCCATGGGGATGGTTGAGTTTTTCTTGACTCGCATGCCGTCGGCAAGGTACATGCGGCCATTCTCATGGCTCTCAAAATATGTCTTCATTTCGCGCTCGGCGGCTGCTTGGGCGCAGATGTCGTAGAGACCCTCTGAAATCATCTCGCCAATGGTTTGGCGCCAGTCGCGCAGGAATTGTTCGCTCCGCTCCGTTGATTCGATGATTTGGCCAGTTAGCACGGGTATCCACGGGGTGATGTCGTAGCCGCGACGCTCCTGGAATTGCTGAGCCATGTCGTGGGTCCAAGTCTCCCAACCAGCCTCATAGCTGTCAATCAACAGATATTGCAATCCCTGGGCTCCCATCATGCCTTGGGTGGCATCGGCATACATGTCGAGATAATGATCGATGTAGCTTCTGACTGCATCTTTGTCAATCTTCGACACCTCAAGGCCAGTGGCCTCGGGGGGTGCGGGATGGTTCTTCTTGCCAGTGAGGGAATAACCGAAACGATAAATTCTCCATTTGCCCTTAGGCGCTTGCCAGCGTAGATTGCCATCTGCATCGACATATTGGGTGATGTCAATCACCTCGGCTGCCGACGGGCAGTCGGCCTCATTGGGGGTATGGAAATCCATCATGTCATGGGGAGTAGCAAAACCGGCCTTCTCCTCGGCATGATTGATCTTTGCCACTGGATACAGCACCCACTCTGCCACCTTGGTCTCTTGGTTGGGCTTGATGCCGTAAAATTCGTCATAGAGGGCGTTGGCGGTAGGATTGTCGACTACAAGGCGGAAATATTTGGCTGTGGTGGGAGCAAAGGTGATTGTCTGGCGATAGGTGCCACCATGGGGCACATCGCATACAAAGTCGAAATTCTTGCCATCCTGGCTGGCGTAGAGATGCTTAAGCACCTCGGCGCTCTCGCAGGCCCATTCGTTGCGCACGTTGCCATCGCTGACGGTCATGGCTCGCATGGTCACCGGCTTGGGAAATTCATATTGTATCCATGCACTTCCATTGGACTCGGCAGGGAGGCCATTGGCGCACTGCAAGTCACCATCGGTAAGCTCAGCAACAGAGAATGAGCCGCCGCTTGAGGTCACCCTTGCCTTCAATTCTTGCATGGTCTGGTCGACCTTTGGCAGCTTTACGGCCAATACGGAAATGTCGCGATACCATTGCTTATCGACATCGGCGGTTGAAAATTCGGTGCCGTTGTCGGCCGGGGGCACATTCTGGAAAAATCCAGTGGTGGTAAATGGCTCTGGCAGCTTTACATTCAGCGTCTTGCCATTGGCATTGATTTCTGTCTCGCGCCAGGTGAGTTTTTTCATGGCTTGTTCGGGCGTAACCCACGGACCTCCAGTGTTGCTCCACCCCGGGGCACTAGCCACGGCCATCTCCATGCCGAGCGAATCGGCGAGATGGGTAGCGTAAGCAAAGGCGTCGCGCCAGCCATCGTCCATGTATATCAGGCGCTTGTCAACTATCTGTGGCGACACGGTGCCGGCATCAAAGGCGTGAAATCCTCCTATACCGGCGCGCTGCATCCACATCAGGTCTTTGTAGATGCCATCTTTGGTGACGTTGCCGTTCATCCAATGCCACCACACGCGGGGGCGTGCCTCCTGGGGCGGATCGACAAAACCGTCGTACAGTGCATTTTGGGCCACCCCTCCGCCATAAATGCCCATGACGCAGAGGCCGCAGATTATAGTTTTTCTCAATTTAACTGTTTTCATGATAATATTTTTTCACCTTGCAAAGGTATATCATCTTCCCCACCCTCCTAAAATCCTAATTTCCCCAATTCTTATCTTTTGGAACAAAAAGAGTTTAACCTGATGGAAACCACTTACAAAAATAGGGCTACGCCTCCTTAACTCTTGCTTTTTTATTGGTGTTTAAAGAATATTTCGTAACTTTGTGAGGAAATGTCTCAAAAGAACTAAAATGAAAAAGATACCTACTGATGTTTATGATTTCGTGACTCTTAGAGAAGAAAACTATTATTTCTTTGATAAGAGTGGGTACATACGCGAATTGGAGAATCAGAAGAAATTCATTCTTTTAGTGAGACCTCGACGCATGGGCAAGACACTCTTCTCCAGTATGCTGATGGCCTATTACGACATTAACCTGAAAGACAGATTCCAAGAACTCTTTGGAGATTTGGCTATAGGAAAGAATCCTACCGAATGGGCTAACAAGTATTTGGCTTTGCGCTTTGATTTTTCCCATGTAGACAACTCTGACATTGATCTTCTTGAGGCTCAATTTAATGAATACTGCAAAATATGTATATCTGACTTCCTGAAAAGATACGATTGGGTATATACCCAAGAGGAAAGAACCGAAATTTTAGCCCTACGCAGCATTAAGAGCGCTATTGTACGCCTTGTGGCAATTGCCCATAATAAAGGGCATAAGTTATTCCTCACCATTGATGAATATGATAATTTCACTAATACGGTGTTAGCAGCCCGTGGAGTGAAGACTCACAAGGACATAACTCATGGCGAAGGCTTCTATCGATCCTTCTTCAGCGGATTGAAAGGCACTTTCGATCGCATATTCCTCACGGGTGTTAGCCCAGCTACTTACGACGACCTCACCTCAGGCTTTAATATAGCCGATTTGGTATCGCTTATGCCTTGGTTCGACCAAACCATTGGTGTCACAGAAACCGAGCTTAAGGAAATGATTGAATATTATCGCAATGAGGGTGCTTTAGAAAAGTCATCCGAAGAAATCATTTCTGAGATAAAGCCTTGGTACGACAATTTCTGCTTCTCTGAGGAGTGTTATGGCGTGGCTCCTACAATCTACAATACTCAGATGGTGGTCCGCTATATGCATTCTTTGGTGAACCGAGGTCGTGCGCCTCAGCCTCTTATCGATGTAAGCGCACGCGTAGATCCGCAAAAGTTACACTTCCTGGTAATGTCGGAAGATCTGGGCGACCGAAAAGAACAAATTTCGATTATCAAAGAGATTTGTACTCAGGGCTACACTCTGGGCAATGTAGAGATTGCTTTTCAAGCCGGGGAGGCGGGAGAAGAAAAAAACTTCAAGAGTCTGCTCTATTATTACGGCACTCTTACTTTTGGACCTCTCGATGAATATGGACGCCGCATGTTGATTGTGCCCAATATGACTATGAGAGATCTTTATCTTAGATACATGTTGCGTGTAATCGAAGAGGAGGGATTCGTGTTGAATGGTCAATTGCGTGTGCTCAACAAGCTTATCGCTGAGGCTGCGGTTAAGGGGGCTTGGGAACCTTTTGCTGAGGAGTTGGGTAAATTGTGTCAGCAATATTCGAGCTTGCGAAATAACACCGAGCCAAACGAACAGGCTTTCCTCCGCGGTGTCCTTTGCCAAAACGACTATTATGACGTTTGGCCAGAATTGGAACTGGGCGAAGGCTATTGCGATGTCTTATTGGTACCTAAAAATGTGCCTAACAATCCGGCCCGATATAGCTACCTATTCGAACTAAAGCACTTGCCGGCTCGCTCCAAATCGCCCGATGCAAAGATTAAAGAGGCTTGCACCCAACTGCGTCAGTACATCTCTGATGCCCATCTCGAAAACAGCCCCCTGCTTGGCCACACCTCCCTTGTCCCCATTTACCTCATCTTCCGCAACCACCGCCTCATAGCCAAAGGCCGCTTAGATGAGTAGTGGTTGGCTGGTCTATTGCGCATGAATAGATTTCTGGTGATGTGAATGGGTGCCTGGTAGAGATACCCTATGAGGTTGAGGATCGAAAGCTTTATAAAGTAGGCGTTGTCTTCTCCTCCACATCTCATAATATCTCTAAATGGAAAGCAGTGGAGCAAATTAGAGAGAGGCGTACCAGTTGAGGAAGGATTCGCGGCGGAGGGCGCTGACCAGGACTTTTTCGTTGACGGGACCGGCTGAAAGGGTGATGGAGAGGCGTCCTCGAAAATATTTGGACACTCGCTTTATGGCACGGAACGAGACAGTGCAATTTCGTGATAATTGGAAGAAATCGAATGCATTGAGAGATTCTGAGAGGCTGGCAAGATTGTTCGACGAGGTGAGATGACGTACACCATCATTTGTGATAGCCACCACATATTTATCCTCGCTTTGCAACCAAGCTATATCGTTGATGTCAAGGGCTGAATAGTTGTCGCCTCTGGTGCAAAGGATTCGTTTGATCTCTGATTTCTTTTCCGTTGATTCAATCCTACCCTTGCGTAACTCAAATTTGTTGATTGCCATCAATAGGGCTGATTCTGTGACCGGCTTTAATATGTAATCTACACTATCAGTACGGAAGGCTTTCAATGCAAAATCTGAGTAAGCAGTGGTGAAAATTATTGGACAAGGTACATTCACTCGCTCAAAAATGTCGAAACAATTGCCATCGGCAAGCTCAATGTCCATAAAGGCCAAATCAACTTCTGGAACTGAATTGAAATAATTGATTGCCTCGACAAGGGAATCGCTTTCATAGATAATCTCATAATCTGGCTTTAAACGTTGGAGATTACGTTTAAGTTGTTCGCGTGCGTAAAGCTCGTCTTCGAATATCACTACTTTCATATTCATATAATTTTAGAGGTAAGGAATTGTGGCCGCAAAGATATTATTATCCGTAGAGGTTTTGAAGTCCTTGCCATAATAAGTGTAGAGATCAGTTAAGTACTTAAGCCCAGTGCCAGTGGATTCATTAGGATTGGAGTTAAGCTTGGGATAAATTGGATTGGAAATGGTTATTTGCGAAGGTCCAATATTGATTTCCACGTGCATAGGCTGAGATGCACGAATGGCATTATGCTTAGTGATGTTTTCAATTAGCAGCTGAAGGCTGTAGGGAATAATCTCCTTATCTTCCATTTTTTCTCTGTCTGTAATATTGACAAAGAAGCTATCGGGGTAGCGCATGCTCAACACATGAATATATGCATTCAAAAACTCGAGCTCATCTCTCACCTTAACTTTTTGTTTTTGCTGTTGGGTGAGGATATATCGGTACATCTGAGTGAGATTAAGAATAAACTCACGAGATTTTTCCGTATCGATGCTTGAAAGGGAATATAGAATATTCAGTGAATTGAATAGAAAATGAGGATTCACTTGGGTCTTCAGCATATCATATTGCATGCGAGTGGCAAGATGCCTCTGTTGTTCTTCTCGCAGTTTCGACTCACGATAATGCATAATGAAGAAAATCACTTCATTTATAAGAAGAATAGAGAAATCGCTCATCAATGTACCTGCCCAATCCACATTGCCCTGTCGATGAAATAGCCAAGCCTGAATCCCTAAGAAACAAAGATTTACTATAGTAGTGGCTCCAATGGAAAGCACAATATCCAAAATTGCTTTTAACCACTCTGGACGCACTCGTGGTGTAATCCAAAACACAATGGCAGTGTTGAAAAGAAACAGGGCTAAGATGGGAAGGAAATTATATCCAACACCAACCATTACATCGTTAAAGGTCTCATAGTAGAAAAAATCCTCAAAACGCACCATGTTGTAAAATGCCTGAAACCAAGCATAGTACACCACAACTCCAAGCACATACAGAGCAATTCGTCTTACTTTTTCCTTACGTACCATCATGTTTTGTGAATTTTTTGCCCACAAAGGTACGAAATAATATTCAAATATGCTGTCAGTCACTTGAAAATGTATTAAAACAAAGGAGAGGACTTTGACATTGGTAGTCCTCCCCTAAGTTCATTTTACCATTTGTTTATGAGAAAACTTTACTTTATAACCTTTTGGGTGCGCACTGAGCCATCGCTCATTACCCGCTTTTGGATGAAGAGGCCATGGGCAGGAGCATTGACTGCGCGTCCCTGCATATCATAATATTCAGTTGAAATCACTTGAGCGTTGGCATCAACCGCTTGGATAAGCTGAGTGCCAGTAGTGATATTGTATTTCGTAGCATAGCCAACATAGATGAGATTCGCAATCGAGCGACATGATAGCGCAAGGGCTTGATTGGCGTTGGTGGCTAGGGAGGCAATATAATAATCATCATTATTATTTGGTATGGCAGATGCAATTTCTTTGCTTAAAAGGTTACCTTCTTTATCAACTAATACAAGAAACTCCGCCACTTGAGACCCCATGTCTTCATATCCTGCCACAGCATAAGCATTCTCCATCACATTAACGGCAAGAACATACGTAGGATTTTCCGCAGATTCAATGTCATTAATCCACTGCATTGTGGTAGTGCCTGGCACAAGGGCTGCTATTCTACCAATAATTTTATAAGTGCCTTCGAGAGCAAGAGGTCCTACGATAACAGGCTGATCTTTTTCACCCTTTACTTGTTCGTAATATCCAAGATCCTTAGTTTCCACTTCCTCTATAGTATTACCATTTGCGTCAAGGAGGCCATAGTACGCATAGTTGTCATTACAACTTCCCACCACATAAGTTCGACCTTCTGAATCACTCCAGGCATCCCATAACTGACCGTTAGCCAACAACTCAGTTTCATATACTACGTTGCCCTCTAAGTCGATTTTCATTACAGCCGGATGATACACATACTCAGCATCGAAAGAATAACCAAAAACAACAATGTTTTCGTTTTGGTCAATCATGGCGGAATAAGGATTCAAATTTATTGTTGTCGGAATAGTGATTGACTCTACATTACCATCTTTAGAAATGATTTCTATTAGTATGGAACGATTCCACATTGAGTCGTAAGCATTTGTTGTGACCACTATTCTCCCATCCTCCATCCAATGAGCGTTAAGCATCGATGGCATCATCACATCATTTGATAAAGTAACTGAAGAAATCAGTGAACCCTCAGGTGTGAAATTAGCTACTAATGTATAGGTAGTGCTGTAGCTATCGCCCTCGCTTGTACCTACCAGAGTAATGCTGCCGTCTTCGTTAAGGTTAAGGAAAAGCCCTTTGCCTGTTATACCCTCACCACATTTTGAATACCATAAGAACTCACCTTCCTCACTGTATTTAGCCAAAGCAGGGGAATTGCTTACTGTTAATGCCACATAGACACTACCATCAGTAGCAATTAAGCCTTCTCCCGGATAATCGCTTGGAACATATCCGCATTCTGGCATTGTAACCCATAGGTGTTGGTCCGGGTAATCAATATCATAAGCCACAAAGAATGGCGTATGACCAGCAGTGTAGTCAAGTTCACGTAAGAAACCACAGAAAAAGAAAGTATCTTCAGAGAATGACGACATCTCATCGTATGTGTAAGCGTAAGCGAACTCGTCGTTAACTACTTCACTGATCGACGACACGTAGGCGCCATCGCTTGATGCTAAACGATACCAGAACACCTTGAAATCTCCAGTGTGACCACCAGCTACAAAGTCGCCATTTTCTGCTACGCCAAGGGTGTAGGCATATCCTTCACAAATGTCGGTATCGTCAATCACCAATTGTTTGGTCCATTCTATAGAGCCATTTTCAGCAGAAAGCTTGGCTATGCGGTGCACCGAATTGGTCTTGTGCCAGAAATACACATTGCCATCCTCGCATGCTTTTACCATGGGAGAATAATAATTGTACTCAAATTCTAATGTAGTGCTCCACTTTGTGTTGAAGTAGCCATTTTCAAATGCGCAACGCTCAACGGCATAGGCGTTGGATGTGGATTTGACAAAGTAGAAGTCTTCCGCATCGGCATAGCCTGCTTGGTAATCGCCAGAGAAGGTCTTTGGCGAGTCGCTGCTCCCTGTGGGGAACACAAGGATTTGTCCATCCACATAATATCCGCTTGCCAAAACCACCACTAAAGCCTTGTCATTAGCCACTACGTTGACAGGTACGCTAATTGTTGAAGAGGAAGTATAGTGGCTCGATGCCTTTTCTTCGAGAGCGAAATCAAAGTACTTATAGTAATAGCTCCCTTTGTAAGTAGTGTTGTTGCGAGTAGTGTATTGAATGGCTAATCCATCCGAGAGCACCGTGAGAGCTCCAATCAAAATTTTGTCCTCTGCATCTTCAAGCACAATTGCATTGTTTTCATTTCCATCTTTATCGAAAGAGACAACATAAGGCTTGAGGTTAGCCCCATCCATTGTAGTTCCGGCTACATATAGAGTGCCGTCGGGCCCTTCTGCCACACGTTGCGCTGTGGTAGAAGTAATGGCTTGGATTTGGCGCTGCCATAGAGTTTGGCCCTCCATGTCAAGCTTTACAATACGACCTTCGTAAATATTGCCTCCTCCACCAGTGGTATAGATGCCTACGCAGTTGCCATCGCTTGTGGGGATGAGCTGGCCATCTTCGCACGATGTGCCTCCCTCGGCAATATCGATTACCGAAGTCCAATCCCAAGTCACCGATCCAGATGATTCTTGGGCTTGCATTGGGTGGGAGTGACAGATGGTCAAGCATCCCAGAGCAATAGTTAGTAACTTGTAAATTTTTGTCATAATATTCCTTAATTTTATGGGTTATTATATCTGCAAAATTAAATTCAATCACAACAAAAACCTATCACTTTTCGCCGAACTCGTCAATCAGCCCACCCAACTCGTCATCCCATCCTCTGAAGTTGTTCTCCATAGCCATAATTAGAAATAGCCGTTTCTGATGATTTTTTCTTGTTTACTTGACTGTGTCAGTTGAGTAACCATCGCCTCATCGCCAAAGGCCGATGATGAGTAGTGGTTGGCTGGGTCTATTGCGCCTACTTCTTGGGAATCGAGTCAGATTCGGTCAGGAAGCGGTTGAGGAGGAATCCGTAATAGATGGGTAGGGAGAGGATTTGGTTGATCCATCCTATATTGCCATCCATAAGCTTTATGCCCCAGGAGATGTCGGAATACTTATCGCTTTGGATCAGGGTTCTGAGGGATTTTGACTGATTGTCGCCCGATTTTACTTCTATTGGCACCAAGTGGGTCAGCGAACGCAAGAAGAAATCGGCCTCGAGGGTGGAATCTTGGCGCTTATAGTAATAGAGCTGAGCACCGGATTTGCGCAAAGCCTCACCTGCGGCGTTTTCGTACAAAGCTCCTTTGTATGTACCCAAAGCTGTGTTTGATTTGAGGTTGGCCTGGACATGAGGGTCCAGCATCCCTACCAACAGTCCAGTATCGGCCATGTAGAGCTTATATTTAGAAGGGTCGATGTTGCCTTTTAGCGGGAGTTCTGGGAAGTTGAGGCAATAGCAGATATTAATTACTCCAGCATCCAGCAACCACTCTACGCACCCCCAGTAATCACGGGTCTTAGCACCAGAGGCAATCTTGGTTATTTGAAATTTCTTGTTTTCCTGAGCTAATTGCACTGGCACGCGCCTAAAGACATTGAGAATACGTGTCTGGTCAAGGCCCGTCACATATTTCCTGATATCCTCCTTATAGTCAAGAATCAACTGCTTTTGGATGGAAAGCACATCCTGAAATGAGTCGGTGGATACATACTTGCTTACTACCTCTGGCATACCCCCCAAAATGCAGAAATCCCGATAGAGGGTCATCATCTTATTATGAAGCAGTTCGGGGATGGGGAGGATTTTGGTCAGGTAGCCATACAGTTCCTCTATAGTGTCGTTTTCATATCCCTTAGCCCATAGAAATTCCTCAAAATCAAAAGAAAACATTTCATAGTCAATTTTATTGCCTACGCTGTTGCTTTCAATTTTATGGTAGTTCAAACCGAGCATCGACCTGGAGCAAATCACATCGTATCTCCCATCTTGATTAAAGAACTTCAATGCCGTAGAAATCTCAGGGAAGTCTTGAAGCTCATCAAAGAATATGAGAGTCTTGCCAGGCTCCAGTTTGAATGAATTGTCAACGTATGATATGTTTCTTATGACCGAGGCCACATCATAACCCTGGGCGGTGATGTTCTTGAAATCTGGGCGTTCCGAGAAGTTGATTTCAATGAAATTGGCATACCTGCCCGCGGCAAAATGGCGTACGCTTTCCGTCTTGCCAATCTGTCTCGCTCCCTTGATTATTAGGGGCTTCCTATGAGGTTGGTTCCCCCAATCTTCTAAATACTTGTCAATCTTACGTTTAAGATACATTTGGAAATTTTTAGAGCCACTTTTAGGTCAATTTGCACCAAATATGAGCCACTTTTGTACAGTCTTGCACTAAAGATAAGCCACTTTTGTGCAACTTCGCACCAAAGTTGGCCCACTTTGGTGCAGCAAAGTTAACTCTTATTTTCCAATCCACCAAAATTATTCTTAACTTTTGACACGTAAATTATTTTTCTCTATAAATTTTGTGGAATGGGAGGAATTTGTTACTTTTGCGGAGCATTTTGAGAAAAAGAGATTTCTCTGGTGTTCTTTACATAACAGAAAGCGTCTTTTTGCGCTTTGTTCTTGACTTGTAGAAACTTCGCAACTTTCTTGGATAGCAAGGACTTAGCAGCGACAGGATGCTTACGGATGGCTTGTATGACCCACGTGTAGCCTATTTTGGCCCACGCGCGGCTCTGTATATTGCCACACGTGGGCTTCTGCGTTGCTCGTTCTCTATCCAGGGCAATGCGAAGGCCTCTACAAGTGGGACGAGCAAAAAGCGGATCCCACGTTTTCCGTTATTATAAGGTCTATTCATTTTTATCCCGTCGGCTCAGGGATCTTGTCGACACATTATAGCTTCCTGCTTTGAGCCATCCATGCCAGAAAATACCGAACAAGTAAAAAATGGTAAAGCGTTTGAGTTTGCTTTAGCCACGCAATACGCCGAGGCTTTGAGCTCTCTTCATATCTCGACTCAAATGGTTAAAAACCGTGCTTATGAAATTGCGCGAAAGTGTTACCAATCACGCACCGAAGAAGCTCAAGAAAAATTTGATCGCGCAGCCATTAACACCATTGGGAGCCTTTTGAAATTAGAACCCGGTTTAAGATTTAAGGGCGAAGAGGAGCATCCACTGCTTATCTCGATGGCTGAGGATGCTGAAGGCCAATATGGAGATGTGAGGGATGTGGTGTTTCGTCGACTACACCCTGCATGGGAAATTGGTTTTTCTGCCAAAAACAATCATGAAGCCGTAAAGCATTCTCGTCTATCGTCCGACATAGATTTTGGGGATTCTTGGATAGGGTATCCTTGTTCTGATACATATTGGAGAGAAGTCATCCCCATTTTCTCTTGGCTCAGAGAGTTGAAAGAAAAGAAAGTAAAATGGTCTCAACTTCAAGACAAAGGCCAAGTGGTCTATCTGCCTATCCTTGAAGCTTTCCGAAAGGAATTGCTACACCTTAATCAGACCCAACCTTATGTGCCTGAGCGGCTCATTAAGTATCTTATTGGACGCTATCCCTTCTACAAAATCATAAAGGACGACAATCATAATCTGGTGGTGGTTAAGGCCTTTAATCTCGACAACCTATTAGGCAAAAGTGTAGGTAATTTGCGGCCAGAATTTAAAGTGCCTAAAATCAATTATCCCACTCGTATTATAGAATTTGAGTTGAAGGCGTCTTCCCGCACGACTCTGAATATGGTTCTGGACAACGGATGGGAAATCTCATTCCGGATTCATAGTGCTAGCACAATAGTTGAGCCTTCTCTCAAATTTGACATCCAATTGATTGGAAATCCCCCAGTGTTATTCACTCAACATCTTTTCCAGTAATCTATGGCAAATCAAAATTGGACTCTAATTAGCCTTTTTAGTGGGGCTGGCGGTATGGACTTGGGGTTTCATAGAGCTGGATTCCGTACGATTACTGCAAATGAATACGATCCTAAAATATGTCCTACCTATAAGGCTAACTTCCCCGATGTAAGACTCATCGAGGGTGATATAAGACAAATAGCCTCCTCTGATTTCCCATCAGATATTTGCGGAATTATAGGTGGTCCACCTTGCCAATCATGGAGTGAAGGTGGTTCGCTTAGAGGCATAGACGACCCTCGCGGACAGCTTTTCTATGAATATATACGTATACTACGAGATAAACAACCGTTGTTCTTCGTAGCGGAGAACGTTTCTGGAATGCTGGCTCAAAGGAATGCTGTGGCAGTAAAGGACTTTTTATCCTTATTTGATGAGGTAGGCTATGATGTCAATCTAAAAATGCTCAATGCACAAGATTTTGATGTGCCAGAAGACAGAGATCGGATTTTCTACATAGGATTTCGTAAGGATTTGAAGATTAAGGATTTTAAATATCCTTCTCCTCAAATACATCGTCCAACCCTTAGAGAAGCCATTTGGGATTTGAAAGATACTGCTATTCCAGCCCTGGATAAGAATAAGACTAACGGTGAGCAATGTATAGTCGCGAACCATGAGTATTTTACCGGCAGTTTCTCCTCAATATTCATGTCACGCAATAGAGTTCGCTGTTGGGATGAACCAGGTTTTACGGTTCAGGCGAGCGGTAGACAATGCCAACTGCATCCTCAAGCACCAAAGATGAAGAAAGTGGATAACAACGTCCAAAAATTTGTAGAAGGATCAGAACATCTCTATAGGCGCATGACAGTAAGAGAAGTGGCTCGAATCCAGACCTTTCCAGATAGCTTCAAATTCCTGTATACAGATGTCAATATGGGCTACAAGATGATAGGCAATGCAGTGCCAGTCAATCTTGCCTACCATATTGCTCTTCAAATAAAGCTAAGATTAGAACAAGTACCTAATCTTGAGTCATTCTTGTCTCAAAAGCCAAAAGTGAAAACCCAATTAAAGGGTTATAAACAAGAACCAGTTCAATTGCTTTTTGCTTTTGATCCAGAATGTCTATATCAATCAGCATCTGACACCTCGATGCTAATTGGCACATGTCGGAAAAGCGCAATTTCGTGGATAAAGGAGAAAAATCTTTACAATTACCCCATCAGTAGTACAGATGGTGAGGATTTCCCGGCTCTAATTGGAGCAAAACGTTTAATACTTATGCACCGTTCTAAGCCAATAGGCTTCTTCAAGCTCGAGGGGTATGAAATCGTGGAGAAAGAGGATTTAAAGAAACTCGACTATCCAACTTCAAGTAGTCGACATATATCTCCTCAAAAATATCTGCTATTCCACCTAGTCCCTTTAGACTCTCTTCCCTCATCTGCGCTTCTTACCTGTCCACAACCAATTCTTGGCAAAGGTGTGAAGTGAATCTTAGTGTCCATTGAAATCGGCAGCGACTTACTGCCGATTTCAATGGACAAAATGGTACGCTACCATCTAATTATTTGAATCATTCTCTGATATACACCATACTATCAATCCAAGGGTACTGCCCATCAACGAAATTGGGAGAACCTTGAGAGACTATCCTCAGGGAATTAGTTTTATCTCTTATGAATATGTACAAACCACAATAAAGAAACGTAACAAGGAAGAGTAAGGGAATCATAAATAAGTTTTTTAAATGGTGAGAAACCCACACCACATCGACAAGGGAATCGCAAGAAACCAGAATGATTTCAGAAAAATCAACAAATTTTTGGTAAAAAGTTTTGTAGTTTAAATACTATTTCGTAATTTTACGTCAAACAAAAAAAAGGAAGGGAAATGATAAGAATCATAGACACATCTCAATTCAACGTGAGGCTTAAGGCCACCATACAAAAGACCGGGCGCCTTGGTTTCACGGAAGAAACAGCAAGAGTGCTGAATCTATCTACCGATTTGTGTGCACGCTTTGCTATGGACGACGAACAAGAGAATTCGTTGTTTTTGGTTCTTTCAGAAACCGAAGATTCGAACTCCTTCAGAGTAACAAAGTCGGGGCAATATTATTACCTGCCGACCAAACTAATGTTTGATGCCTTCGGATATAATTACAAAGAAGGCGTGATTATTTTTGACCTCGTAAGAAGAGCAGAATACGACGCAACTCTTATGGGGAGAGTGTATCAATTAAAAAGAAAAGAGAAATGAAAACATAAAGAAACAGCAACAAACCAAAAGATCCCCGCCACGGCAATGGCAAGGGATCTCGAAGAAGCCTTCCCATCTGTGGCTCTTCACCACAAGATGCGTAGACGTATAAGAATTTCAGTGCAAATTTACTAATTTTTAGTTATTTGTACAATACCTCTACGCATTTTTTCAGATGGTTAACATAATGTTAAACCCTCTAATAATAAAAATATGAGAGGTAAACTCCCAATACCCCCATGGAAAGATGTGGGAATATTCTCACGTAAAGATATGTATGAAATGTCCTTGACCCCGGGCGGCTTAATCGCTTGTCTACGTAGAGGTCATGGCTACTTTAGAAGATTGTCAACGTATAACAATCTTCACTTACTCAACGGATTAACGTTTTCTTCAACTAATGGCTTCCCAGTTTTGACCGCTTACAATGGTCCAACAGATTTTGTTTTCCACCCTATCAAAGCTTGGAATAAAAGACTGGGAAACAACTATGGAATTCATGGATTTGGAGAAGACAAAGACTTGGAGAGCTATTATTGGCAAAGACTTGAACAAACCACTGCAAGAATCAAGGATTGCCAATTGCTCATTGCACCAGACTTCTCACTCTTTGTTGATCCGTGGCTTAATACCTTCAACCGATTCCAAGTGTTCAAGTCTAGAGTGGTATGCGCACTATGGCAAGCTTGTGGACTTCCTGCAGTACCCTTAGTTAGTTGGGGAAATGTGGATTCATTTGAATATTGCTTGGAAGGCCTTCCGATGGATAGCGTCCTTGCCTTTTCTGCTACTAGTTGCCATCACTGTAAAGGTGCTTGGAACTTATGGAAGTATGCAGTCATAACTGTAGTGAACACATTGCATCCTACTCATCTAATAATTTATGGTGACCCTCACCTTGAAATCCCAGTGGATCTTCCGGTTACCATTATAGGTGATTATATTCATGACAAGTTAAGAGAACTATGAAATACTATATCAAACGTAACGTCACCGAAGACAATGACCTTTGGGACGTTGACAAAGAACTATTCGCAAAGATGGCAAAAGAAGCTATCAGCGAGCGTGAACGAGAGTTTTTTGACGTCCAGCACTATAAGCAGCTTAACAATTATGCAACAGCTAATGATCTGGTCATGTCAGAAGATAACAATCCTGACCATATATATATTCTTCGTGTTAATGCTGATGAATATATAATTGGCAACGATCAGTTTCCCGAACATGAGATTCATACCATGAACCTCAATGATGCCTTAATGACCAATTTAAAAGCAGCTGGGCTCCTGAACAGGAACCTAACCTTATTGGACTGGCTCCGCGAACGTGATTATCAGGGAGTAGAGTACGAACATAACTTTGATGATATCTGATGGCAAACGGTCAATCATACACAAAGGGCAAGCACGCGGGGCTCCCCCAATACTCAAAAACTAGTGACCTATACTTTAAGGGTACTAAGATGGGGGAAGCTCTTCAAGCCCTGATTTTTGATGAAAAAGGTTTGGGGAATGGAAATAATTCATTAATTTTGCGGTGAGGGAGCAAGAGGCTCTCTGGAATGCTAACCAACTTAATTTCATTCGTCATGAAAAAAGTAATGATTGCACTTGCGGCAGCCTTAGCAATGGCCGGGTGCTCAAGTGATGAAGAAGCCCTGAATCTGGGCTCAAATGATGAAAATACTGAGCAAGGCTCGAAGGCAGAGACTGAGTCGGGCGAGGACACTACAGACTCTTCTGACAGCGACTATGTGACTGCGGCCGACTTCTCCACCAAGGTAGTAGGGAGCGGCTGGATGCATGTGTCGAGCTATGAGGTAAAAGCTGATGGCAGCCTCGAAGAACAAGAATACTATGCCGAGTTGTGTGGTGCTGGCCCATCGACATATTACTTCAAAAACGACAGCACACTTGTACAATATTTCTGGGCCGATTGGTACCCTGCCGACATGTATCGAGAGTCCCCGATGACTTATGAGCCTGAGACAGGCGAGCTATGGCTATCCAAATGGCCGAATTGGAAGCTCGACAATCATTGGGAGTTCATAATGCTGTCGGTCGATGAAGACACTTTCACAGCCTACGAGTGGATGGGTGTGCGCGGTAATAACGAAAATGTCATTTCCTACAGTACATACCGCAGAGCCACCGATGCCGAGCTACAGCGCATCCAAGAAACATACACCGTCAATTTCAACGATGTCTGGTAACAGTTCTCTCCATAATGAGATGTTGAGTTAGTAATAACTTTGTTAGTAATAAACTTATTACTAACCATGCGGTAAGTTACCATGCGGTAACTTACCGCATGGTTATCTGAAAGATTGCTTAGGCTCGGATTACTCGCTGAGTTTTTCTTTTTCTACACTGCCCTTGCGCAGCATACGGTCAATGATAAAGCGAGCAATAATTATCGCTGCAGTCATGATTACGAGGGTGTAGAAATAATGTTTGCGAGTTGGGTGATAGATTGGGGAGGGGTGGCCCAACTGGTGACGAAGCGGACGGTGGAGTGGGTGGCGCCGCGCGGCCCCCAGTATTCAAAGCCGACATGCTGGGCAAGGGCGTCAATGGCCTCGTTGGGCATTTCGAAGAATTGCTGGTTGGTGGGTGAGTCGATGACAGCCGGGAAGCCGGCATCGACCATAATGCGCCGTAGCTCTTGCGCCAAAGCAACAGCTTGGCCACAGATGCGCTCGTAGAGATTGTCGGTGAAGAGGGTACGGAATTGCAGCCCCAGGAGGCGCCCCTTGGCGAGCACTGCCCCATGCTGTTTCATCAGAGAGAAGAGATGGCGAATCAGCCCGCGCCTCACCACAGCAGCTTCGCCGAACATGGCTCCGCATTTGGTGCCACCGATGTAGAAGACATCGCACAGCGCGGCAATATCCTTAAGGGTTGGAGCCGTAGTCGAGGCCCCCAAGGCATAACCAAGCCGAGCTCCGTCTAAATACAAGGGAATGCCATAACGCTGACAAATGTCGCGGATTGCTTTTAGTTCATCCACCGAATAAAGCCCACCGTATTCCGTGGGGTGGGTGATATAGACCATCCCAGGAATCACCATGTGGGGCCAGGTGTCATCAGCGTAGAAGTGGGTGAGATATTCTTCCAAGTCCTTAGCTTGGATTTTGCCAGCCTTTTGAGGCAACGACAATACCTTATGGCCTGACAGCTCGATGGCTCCCGACTCATGCACATTGATATGAGCGCTGTCGGCAGCGATTACTCCCTCGCAATTGCCGAGCAGGCCATCGATGAGGGTGGCATTGGTCTGAGTGCCGCCGACGAAGAATTGTACCTCAGCCTCTTCGGCAGTCAATCCGCAGACATCAAGGATGATCTGCCGCGCCCCGGCGGTATAATGGTCGTCGCCATAACCGACGGTCTCTGCCATATTAGTCTTTACCAGCGCCTCCAGCACCAACGGGTGGCACCCAGCCATATAATCAGTTTCGAAATGCAGCTTTTGTTCCATATTTATTTATCGTTTTCTGTTGTTGGGATTGCTCAGCGAGCATTTGGGCGCGGGATTTAGAGCGGGTCACGAGCCATACGCCGCAGAAGATGAGCAGGATGGCTGCAAGCTTCTCAAGATTGAAAGTATCGAGGCCCATATAGATGCCAACCATGCAAGCCACAATTGGTTGGAAATAATTGTACATGCCAACGACGGTGGGCCTGAGGGTCTTCTGGCCTATCATTATCAACACATAAGCGATATATGTGCCGCAGACCACGGTGAAGGCGAGCGAACCGATTTCGGCCCAACTCAGCGCGCTCCACACCGTAGAATAAAGCGACGGGGCTGCATAGCAGAAATTGACCAGGAATGCAAAAGTGAACATCCACTTCATCAATGTCACCAATGAATACCGAGCCACAAAATTCTTATAGAGGGTGAGGTAGAGAGCATAGCTGAATTGGGCAGTGAGCACCAGCAGGTCACCCCAGATGCCAGAGGCACGATCTGCGCCCACGTGGCCGCTGCTCAGGATTAGGAGCAGTGCGCCAGTGGCTCCGCATACGATGCCCCCGACCTTTTTGGCGGTAATAGGTTCTTTGAGGATAAGTGCAGCCAATATCATCACCCATAGCGGCATGCTGGTAGTAATTATGCTGGCATCGCCAGGCGAAGTGAGGCCCACGCCCATCATAAAGCAACTCTGATTGATTAGCACGCCGAGCATACCGGCACAGAAGAGGCGCGCCAAGTCTGGCAGTGGAACATGCTCTCTTGGCACAAACAGCGATGTAATCCAAAACAGCACCATGGCTCCCGCCATGCGCAGGTTAGTGATGACCAGCGGGGTGACTATGCCACCGACGATAACCATCTTTGACAGGGGCGACATCAGCCCCCACATAACATTGGCACCCAGCATAGCCGTGTGCCCCTTTATTTGCAGCGAAGTCATTTCTTTCCTTAAATTCAAAAACCGCCGCAAAGTTACGAATTTATTTCCTATCCTCGGATATAAATCTATTTGGGACAAAGATTCGGCAAAACCTACTCCTAATATCGTCCTAATTCTTCAAAACCCAATAAAAAGCAAGAAATTAGGAATTCATGGATTATGAGGCTAATATTTTTGAATAGAAATAGGGTGTTGTTGGAAAAATTATTGCTAACTTTGCACGACAGATTACAATTGATTTCCAATCAAGTGCACGTTTCGACAATGACTAAGCATCTGCTTACTATATTATCCCTATTGCTAATATCATGCCCAACTGCTATCCTCGGGCAGCAGTCGCTCGCTGAGCAATGCGCGGCCGAGAGCATAAGCATACCCCAAACTTTGACACTGCCCCGCTGGGGCGACGCCTATTGGCGCGACAGCGTGCCACAAAGTATGCGCGAGGCTTACATCACCCATGGAGAGAAATACCTGGGCAAAGCTTGGGAATCCACCCCGGCTTCGCTGTTCTCGCAATTCCGCACTACCGGTAACCGCACCAACTATGAGGATTGGACCTTCTCCAAGCGCAACCGCCTCGCCGCTATAGCAATGGCAGAAATAATTGAGGGCGAGGGTCGCTTCCTCCCCGACATCGCCAACGGCGTATTATCGCTCTGCGAGGAAACCTGGTGGGGCATTCCGGCCCATTACGGCCCGGCAGTGCCCGACCCCGATGAGCAACCGATGGACCTATTCTCAGCCGAGACCGGCAGTCTCGCCGCCTGGATACTCTACGAATTAGAAGAGCCATTGCAACAATTCTCTCCCAACCTGCCCAAGCGCCTGCGCACCGAGATAAAGCGCCGCATCCTCGACGAGGGCCTCAACCACCGCGAGTGGTGGCGCGGAGCGTCGATGAACTGGAACACCTGGATCTGCTCCAACTGGCTCGCCTGCGTCCTCATTGCCGAGACCGACCCCGAGCGCCAACAGCAAGCCCTGCAAGAGATATGCGCATCCCTCGACGGCTTCGTCACCGGTTATCCCGACGATGGCGGTTGCGATGAAGGAGCCTCCTACTGGGACCGCGCTGCTGGTTCGCTCTTAGACTGCGCCTCCCTGCTGAGCCAAGCCACCAACGGCCAAGTCACCCTCGCAGACCACCCCAAGGTGCAAGCCATAGCCGAACACCTCTGCAAGGTCAACATCGACAACCAGCACTTTGTCAACTTCGCCGATGCCTCTCCCTCGATCAATGTCAAGCCACAATGGTGGCCCGGAGCCAGAGCGGTAGGCAACCAAGCCCTATCAGCACTGCTCGAATCAAGAGCCGAGGCTTACATCTCAAATCCGGTGCCAGCATTCACCAACGACAATTATGCTCCATTAGGACGCGAACTAATGCTCCTATCCCACATCAACGCCTATCAACAAGCCGCATCACATTCAGCTTCTGCCCTTCCCTTTGATTCATACTTAGAGCGCATACAGGTTGCCACCGCACGTTCCTACCCCGATAGCCAACGCGGACTATATTTCGCCGCCAAGGGCGGCCACAACGATGAGAGCCACAACCACAACGATGTGGGCACATTCATCATCTACGCCGACGGCCACCCCCTGCTTGTCGATGCCGGAGCCGCAACATACAACAGCAAGACATTCACCTCAGAACGCTATAGCCAGTGGAACACCCGTTCGGCATTTCACAACCTGCCAATCATCAACGGCGTGGAGCAGCAAGCCGGAAAAGAATACTCTGCCTCTAATGCCACCGCAAAATTCACCAAGTCGCGCGCCCAATTCTCGGTCGACATAGCCTCAGCCTATCCCGCCGAGGCCAAGGTGGACAAATGGCTGCGCACAATCAGCCTGAATCGAGGCAAATCCGTCACCGTCACCGAAGATTACCAACTCGCCGAGGCCACCGGCCCCACCCAGATAGTGCTGCTCACCGAGATAGCCCCCACCCTGTCTGAAGGCAAAATCCTAATCCCCGCAGGAGAATCAACCTATGCCCTCAGTTATGATCCCACCCAGCTCACGGCCGAGGCCGAAGAGTTACCCATCGCCGACGACCAGCGCCTAAGCCGCAACTGGCGCTCGCTCCACCGCATCCTCCTCGCCCTCAAATCCCCCAAAACCCGAAACAAAATCAAATACAGTATAATGAAAAATGAAAAGTGAAAAATGAAAAATACTCCCTCATTCTTCATTTTTCATTATTCATTTTTAATTTTTAATTTCTATGGTTACTTATATCTTAGCCGATGATCCTGATGTGAGAGCCAACTTGCTCCCAATCACCTACACTCGCCCTATCTCTGAAATAAGGGTCGGAATAACAACCATACGCGAAAAATGGGAACGCAAACTCGGCGCTCCTTGCACTTGGCAAACAGTCGACTACCTGTCAGAGAAATTTCCCTGCATAGTCGAGGGCACGCCCCAAGTTATACCAGCCCACCATATCCCCGAGGTAGGCGAGCTCAACCATCTATGGGATATCTTCCAGCTCAATGGCGCAGCCATCGAGGCTGACTTCAAGGCCATCACCGCTAAGCGCAAGGGTCAGAAAATCAGCAAGACCTGTACCGTAGTCGGCGATAGCGACAAGATATTTATCGAACCCGGAGCCTGGGTCGAGGGTGCTTATTTCAACACCATGCACGGCTCAATCTATATCGGCAAGGAAGCCATCGTGATGGAGGGCGCCTGCCTCAGAGGGCCCCTCGCAGTCTGCGACCACGCCGTGATCAATATGGGCACCAAGGTCTATGGCGAGACCACCATCGGCCCGTGGTGCAAGGTAGGCGGCGAGCTAAACAATGTGGTGATGCAAGCCTACAGCAACAAGGCCCACGATGGATTTCTTGGCAACGCCGTGATCGGCGAGTGGTGCAACCTCGGCGCCGGATGCGTGGCCTCGAATCTCAAAAACGACTATACCCCCATCAAACTGTGGAACTATCCGGCACAGCGCTTCCTGTCGACCGGGCTGCAATTTTGCGGCGTAATCATGGGCGACCACACCAAGTGTGGCATCAACACCATGCTCAACACCGCCACAGTGCTCGGCGTGGGTTGCAACATCCACGGTTCGGGGTTCCCGCGAAATTTCGTGCCATCGTTCAGCGAACGCGGCGGAGCCGGCGTGGGCTACAGCGATGTATCAATGACAAAATTCTTTGAGATTGCCTCGCGCATGATGGCGCGCCGCCACGTCGAGCTCACCGAGGAGGACAAGCGCATATTCTACGCCGTGCGCGAAATAGCAGAAAACTATAGATAGTTTTTGGTCTTTGGTTTTTGGTTTTTGGAAATAATAGCAGAAAACTATAGATAGTTTTTGGTCTTTGGCTTTTGGTTTTTGGAAATATTACCAACAACCAACAGCGTCCTCTCTGATCCAAAGACCAAAAACCAAAAGCGTCCTCTCTGATCCAAAAACCAAAAACCAAAAACCAACAGCGTCCTCTCTGATCCAAAAACCAAAAACCAAAGACCAACATATGGCAAGATTTGACAAAATGGCCGTGATGGCCAAGCTGGCACAGGCACCGGTGGTGCCAGTGTTTTACCACAAGGATGCAGCCGTGGCCCAGCAGGTGGTTAGAGCCTGCTACGAAGGCGGTGTGCGCTGCTTTGAATTTACCAATCGCGGCGACTTTGCCCAAGAGCCTTTCCGCGAAATCGTGAAGTGGGCTGCCACCGAGTGCCCTGACATGGCTATCGGCGTCGGGTCGGTAGTAGAGCCCGGCACAGCCGCAATATATATGCAGCTTGGGGCATGCTTTGTGGTGGGTCCGATGTTCAATGCCGAGGTAGCACGCGTGTGCAACCGGCGCCAGGTGCCTTATGTGCCTGGCTGCGGCACAGTCACTGAGGTCAGCAACGCCCAAGAGGCGGGTTGCGAGGTGTGCAAAGTATTCCCCGGTGATGTGCTGGGACCAAAGTTTGTCAAGGGCCTGATGGCCCCGATGCCCTGGTCGCGCCTGATGGTGACCGGCGGGGTCGAGCCCACCGAGGAGAATCTGCAAGGATGGCGCAAAGCCGGTGTGATGTGCGTAGGTATGGGCAGCAAGCTATTCCCCGCCGACCGCATCGCTGCCTCAGACTGGGATTACATCTCAGACCAATGCCGCCGCAGCCTCAGCTATATGCAATGAAAAATGAAAAATTAAGAATGAAAAATGAAAAATGAAAAATGGCCATCCGGATGGCCATTTTTCATTTTTCATTCTTAATTTTTCATTGCATGGCCCTCCGGATGGCGGCTACTGTGCTCGGCCAGTTCGTGGCCGAGCCATCCGGATGGCCATTTTTCATTTTTCATTTTTCATTTTTCATTTCCCTGTCAGGATTTGGCGGATTTGGGATAGCTTGTTGAGGGCATCGACTGGGGTGAGGTTGTTGATGTCGAGGCCCAGGATCTGGTCGCGCACCTGGCCCAGCACCGGGTCGTCGAGTTGGAATAGGCGCAATTGTGCGCCGTCATCGCCTGGCGCGGCCTCGATGGTAATCTCGCTGTGCTCGTTGGCCTTTTCGAGCTGACGCAACACCTGGTTGGCACGCTCCACTATGCTCGGCGGCATGCCAGCCAGTTTTGCTACATGTATGCCAAAGCTGTGTTCGCTGCCACCCGGGGCGAGTTTGCGCAAAAACACCACTTTGCCGTCAATCTCCTGTACCGACACATTGAAATTCTTAACCCTGGCGAGCGACTTGGACATCTCATTGAGTTCGTGATAGTGGGTAGCGAATAGCGTCTTGGGGTGTATGCCGCTCCACTCGTGGATATGCTCCACGATAGCCCAGGCAATCGATATGCCATCGTAGGTGCTTGTGCCTCGGCCCAGTTCGTCAAATAGGATTAGCGAGCGCTGGCTCATATTGTTGATGATAGCCGCGGCTTCGTTCATCTCAACCATAAACGTGCTCTCGCCGAGCGAAATATTGTCGCTGGCGCCCACGCGTGTGAATATCTTGTCAACGATACCGATTTTAGCGCTCTCGGCTGCCACAAAGCAACCAATCTGAGCCAGCAAGACATTCAGGGCTGTCTGGCGCAGCAGCGCCGACTTGCCCGACATATTCGGGCCAGTGATCATCATCACCTGCGTGGCCTCGTTGTTGAGTTCTACGGTGTTGGCGATATAGGGCTCTCCTATCGGCAATTGCTTTTCAATCACCGGGTGACGCGCCTCGACCAGTTTGAGGTCGAGCGAATCGTCGACCACCGGGCGATTATATTTATTCTCAAGCGAGGCGGTAGTGAACGAGCAAAGGCAATCGAGCTGCGCCACCTGCGAGGCATTGATCTGCAATGCCGGTATGTGCTTGCCGATTTCGGCCACCAAGGCATTAAAGATTGCAGTCTCAAGTATGGCTATCTGGTCGCCAGCACTGAGGATTTTGGTCTCGTACTCTTTGAGTTCCTCAGTGATATAGCGCTCGGCATTGACCAGGGTCTGCTTGCGTATCCACTCTTTAGGTACTTTTTCGCGGTGGGTATTGGTGACCTCCAGGTAATACCCAAACACATTATTATATCCAACCTTGAGCGATGAGATGCCGGTAGCATCACTTTCGCGTTTTTGCAAGTTCTGGAGATATTGAGTGCCATGGTCACGCAGTTGGCGATTTTCGTCAAGTTCTTTGTTGACGCCATCGTTGATGACATCACCCTTATTGATCTGGTTGGGAGCATCGGGGCGAATTTCTCGCGCTATCCTCTCACACAGGGCCTCGCACGGGTTGAGCCTATCGCCTATCGCCATCAGGGCTTTTTGGCCCGAGGCGCGGCAGATTTGCATTATTGGCACCAAAGCCTCGAGAGCAGTGCGCATCTGCACCACCTCGCGAGGCGTAATCCGTTGCGAGGCTACCTTTCCAACCAGGCGCTCAAGGTCGCCGATTTGGCGCAGTGATTCGATCATGGCTTCGCGCTCATCGGGGTGGCGGAAGAAATATTCCACCACATCGAGACGCTCGTTGATCTTGTCTACATCCTTGAGTGGGAAATGCAGCCAGCGGCTGAGCATGCGCGCACCCATGGGGCTGACCGTGCGGTCGATTACCGAGAGCAGACTCTTGCCGTCTTCGGCCAACGGTTGCGAGATTTCGAGATTGCGCACCGTGAATTTGTCGAGCCTGACATAGCGGTCAGCCTCGATGCGCGATATCTTGATGATGTGGCTTATCTGGGTGTGTTGGGTGATATCCAAATAGTGGAGGATTGCCCCGGCGGCAATGATGGCGGCAGGCATCCCCTGGATGCCAAACCCCTTGAGGCTTGAGGTGGCGAACTGTTTGAGCAGTCGCTCCATAGCCGCATCGGTAGTGAAGATCCAGTCGTCGAGGTCAAACGTAATGTATCGAGCCGAGAGTTCGGCTTCGACCCTCTGGCGCGTGCCGTGCTCGATGTGCAATTCCTTGGGCGAGAAATTGGTCATTATCTTGTCGATATAGTCGATCGAGCCATCGGCTACGAGAAATTCGCCAGTGCTGATGTCGAGCAGCGCCAGCCCCACCTTGTCCTTGCCATGATGCAGGGCGGCGAGGAAATTGTTCTCGCGGTGGTTGAGCACATTGTCGTTCATGGCCACGCCGGGTGTGACCAGCTCGGTGATGCCGCGCTTCACCAGCTTTTTGGTGAGCTTGGGGTCTTCGAGCTGTTCGCAGATAGCCACGCGCTTGCCGGCTCTGACCAGCTTTGGCAGGTAACTGTCGAGGGCGTGGTGGGGGAAGCCGGCCAGTTCGACATATTGCGCGGCGCCGTTGGCGCGGCGCGTAAGGGTAATTCCCAATATCTCTGAGGCGGTGATGGCGTCGTCAGAAAAAGTCTCATAGAAATCGCCCACGCGGAATAGGAGCACTGCGTCGGGATGCTTCTTTTTCATCTCGACGTATTGCTTCATCAGCGGGGTTTCCACTATCTTGTTTGCCACTGTATTCGGTATTTCTGATTGGTATTATTTTTCAACCAACAAATTTAGTGATTTTTTCTGAAACCTCATCCACTCATGGATAATTTTATGTAAAAAACGTAAGCACGTAAGCTCAACGTAAGCACACCCAAATTCATTTTATCACACCTAACAATAAAAAATCCTCTATGGGTGTGCTTACGTTGAGCTTACGTGCTTACGTTCTGATTTTTCAGGTAAATGAAGAAATGGGGGGAGGAGGCAAAATTATCCTCTACAGGGAGGCTTTTTGTGGAAAAGTATGGCTATATTTGCTGTCGACAAATATGCACGTGAATTTTTGCCGCCTTATCTGTTAATCTATTTTTTCTAACCCAAAACACCACAACCGACCATGAGAAAAATCCTAACACTGATTCTCGCCGGCTCGCTGATGACCGCCTGGGGCCAACACCCAGGCACAGCCAAAGTCCCTGCTCCGCAGCGCCCCGGCACAGCCATCGGAGCCGACGCCCAAACCCAGCACCCAGCAACGCCCTCCCTCATCCAAAAGACACCTCCCCGCTCTGACCTGCATCGCGCCCCACGCCTCGGACAATCCCGCGCCGAGGACCAACTGATACTCGCCCCCGAGGGCGAAAAACGCCTCTACGACTTCACCTCCGAGGGATTCTACATCTATTGGGGCAGCATCACCTACGGCCGCACCTCCACTGCCACCAACATCGTATGGGGCACCAACGACGATGTGTACTTCTACAACCCCCTCACCAACCTCGGCACCGAATCCTACTCGGTGGGCCATGTCGATGGCGACAAGATCACCCTGCAGATGCCACAACTAATCGACCTGTACGATGACGGCTTTTACCCCGACAATCCTGTGCCTTTCTACCTAAGCAAGATGCAGCTCACCCAGTGGGAACGCGAAAATCCCGACACTGGTGAGACCGAAATGGTGTTCGACTATGTGCCAGTGGCCGATGAGGACAACTACGCCACCTATACCATACAAGCCGACGGCACTATCACTCTCGACTGGCCACGAGCCAACATCAACGCCAATAATCAGTTAGTCGAGCTGCCCGAGTACATCCTTGGCAGTTACTATGACATGCCCATTGAGGACGAAGACACAGGCGAAATCCTCGGCACCGAGCGCTACTGGTACGGCGTAGCCGACTGGCAGCAGACCTACACTCTGGTCGACCCCGATCAATTGGAGGTGAAAATCCCTGACACCGTAGATATGGATCCCAACTGGGTGCTGGCGAGCGACAGTGGCACTCGATTTGTCAAGGTTGGCTTTGACGGCGAGGACGTTTACCTGCAGGGCATCTGCGACCTATTCCCCGATGCAGCCATCAAGGGCCAAATCGATACTGACGGCATGGCTCGATTCCCATCAGATCAATTCCTCGGCTACACCGAATACTACGGATATTTCCTCTACCTGATTGTGGCCGACTATGACTGGCGCGAACTGCTTGATGAGATTGAGTTTGTCTACGATGCCGATGCCAAGACCTTTACTCCCATCGAGGAATACTCATGGGTGATTAGCGGCAACTTGCAGACCATTATCTACTACGCTTACTATGACGACCCGCACATCAGTTACCAGACCCCCGGCGACGACTTGGCCAATCCAGTTGACCCATCGCTTGTCTATTATCTGCCCGACTGGGGCTATGGCGAGGAATTTGGTTGGCTGATACCCCATGTCAATGTCGACGGTTTCCAGCTCGACACCTCGCGCATGTACTATAATATATATGTCAACTACGAGCTGTACACCTTCTATACAGATGAGTATATGGAGTTTCCCGAGGATATGGTGGATATACCTTATGATTTCACCGACGGCTGGGACATCTATTTCCCAGCCCCCGACCTCGACTTGTTTTTGCACTGCCAGGGTATCGATGTGATAGGATGCCAATCTTTCTATCGGGGTAGCGACGGGGTGACCTACCGTTCCAATCCCGTACACGTGAATCTTGAGGAATTCCTGGGGATGAATGTGGCCAAGCCCGACATGGAGGTGAGGCGCGTTGACTATTACAACCTGAGGGGACAGCGCGTCGACCGTCCCGGCCCAGGCCTGTATTTGCGCGTGTCAACCATGGCTGATGGCTCACGGCTCACAGAGAAAGTTGCCATCCCTTGACCCTCTTCCATTGATTCCGAGTTGGAAAGGGAGCCGGGCGCTCAAGAGAGGGCGCCCGGCTTTTTGGAGTGAAAACTTGTCTAAAACCCCTCAAATGATATTATTTTTTAGGTTTTTGTAAAAATTTTGTAATGAAACTATAGTTTTTATTGAAAATTTATTATAACTTTGCCTAATAAATTATAAAACACTATTGTTTAACACAAAATTTAGACGTATGAGAAAAATCTTTACTCTATGCCTTGCTGCTGCCGCTGCCCTGTCAGCCAGCGCCGCTGCACCCCGTCTGGTTCAGCAACAAATCCAGGGTCCAACCTCGGTTGAACGCACTGCTCCCATCAAAATGAACGATGCTCAGCTCTCTCACGACCAGCAACGTCTCCAAGACGCTCTCAAGTATGGCGAGCGCGTGAAAAAGCAATCGCGCGGTGAGGATGATGTCATCTGGGAGGCTCCCGCAGGCACCACCACCTACTACAACGTATCTAACGAAGGCTTCTATGTGTACTGGTACTGGCTGACTTACGGCAACAGTACTGGGGCAACCAAATTCGTAGAGACCGAAGACAACGAGGTGTACATCCTCAACCCCATCATCAGCTACGCTACCGGAGCATACATCAAGGGCACAAAAGACGGTGACAAGATTACCGCTCAGCTCCCCCAACAGATTGATTTCTATAGCAGGCCCGACTATTACGACATTGATTTCTACGTATCTAAGATGCACTATGAGACAGTCTGGAGCTCCTATTATCAGGAGTATGTCGAAGATTACGTGCCCGTAGCTGACGAAGACAATGTAATCGTTTGGAATATCCAAGAAGACGGCACCATCGTGATGGATACCACTGGCTGGGAATATGACTACACCTACGATGAAGACGGCTATCTCGTTTATCCCGAGTATATGTTTGGCGAATACCATATCTATTCTGATGAGCCAGAAAGCATCTACTGGAGCGCTGGCGACTGGAGCCAAACTTACACCCCCTATGACCTGGAGGCTAATCTGGTGCAAGTGCCTGAGGGCGTAGAGTTCTCTGACAGCTATGTTATCACAGATGAGAATGACAACTCACGCAATGTAGAAGTCGCTATCGATGGCAACGACGTTTACTTCAGGAATTTCACCTCGTATGTTCCCGACGGCGTATTCAAGGGTACACTTGATGAAAACAATGTGCTCACCGTGCCTACCCACCAGCCTCTCGGATTCTACGAAGCTTATGGCTACATCATTTGCATCCTGGGCACCAATGGCGGCGAAGAAGATGAATATGGTGACGTATCATACACATTCCAAGACCTCAAATTCAACTATGACCCTGAGTCTCTGACATTTACCTCAGCCAACGACCAAGTACTATGGGTTAATGCTTCGCTTGAGCGCATCTATTACATCTCTCAATATGTAAATCCCAGAATTTTCTACCAGACCGAAGAAATGGTCAACGCTAATCCTCTGGATCCCGAATTCCTGTATTTCAATGAGGATTACGGCTACGGCGACCAGTATGGTTGGTACATCCCCAACATCAATGTCAATGGCGCTCTGCTCGACACATCGCGCATGTACTACAACATCTATGCCAACTATGAGCTTTATGAGTTCTACACCGACACTTATACAGACTTCCCGTATGACATGATTGACATTCCTTACGACTTCACCGATGGCTGGGACATCTACTATCCCGCACCCGAACTCGACCTCTACCTCCACGATTCTGGCATAGACGTGATTGGTTGCCAATCATTCTATGTGGGCACTGACGGCATCACCTACGCTTCAAATGCTGTGCATGTCAACATCGAGGAGTTCTTGGGCATCAATGTTGCAAAGGCCAATACCGAAGTGAAGAGCGTAGAGTACTTCAACATCGCTGGCCAACGCGTCGCTAATCCTAAGACCGGTCTCTTTATCAAGGCTACTACCTACACCGACGGTACCCGCCGCGTAGAGAAAGTTGCTATCAAATAAGTATTAGTCTTGAAATAACACAAACATAAAACTTGAATATGGCAAGTAGGCTATGCTCAATATGCATAGGCTACTTGCTTATCAATAAATTAACCCCTTGTTTATGAAGAAATTTTTATTTTCTGCCCTGCTTCTTGGCGCTGCAAGCGTGGTGATGGCCCAGCAGGTAATCACTTTCTCTTATGCTCCTGCTGACACTGACCCTACACTGCTCGGCACAGGCAAGTCAGAAACTTATGATTTGGCTATTGCCCTGACAAATCCCGCACTCGTAGGATTGTCGATAAAATCAATCCAAGTGCCAGTGGTCCCCACCGAAAACATTTCTGACTTCTCAATCTGGATTACCAACGAACTACAGCTTGAGCTCGTCAATGGCAAAAACACCAATGTGACACTCGAGAGCTGGAGCATGGATTACCCCACCGAGGGCGATGTGCAATATGTCACATATACCCTTGACGAGGCTTATCCTATCCCCGCTGAGGGCCTCTATGTGGGCTACAGCTTCACTATTAGCGTGCTCGATAATGTCACCAAATATCCTATCGTAGCCGCTGCCGGAGCATCTGACGGATCTTTCTGCATCCACACCTCGCGTTCGTATCGCAACTGGCAAGACCGCTCATCTGAGGTGGGCGCTGCCCTGATGGTGCAAGTAGAGCTGGAAGGTGAAATCGCTGAAAACAACATCAGTCTGGGCGATGTGCCCTTCAACTATTACGCTAAAGGCGAAAACGGCACCGTTGATGTAAGCGTAATCAACAAGGGCACCGCTGTTGTCAACTCGCTCGAGTACACTGCTACAGTGGCTGGCAACTCATTCACCGAAGAGTTGACTCTTGCCGATCCCGTTCCTGCTATCATGGGTTACGCTAAGAATGCCACCTTCACATTCCCCGCTATTGCAGAACCCGGAAGCTACGACCTGGAATTGGCAGTGACCAAGGTTAACGGCGAAGAACTCGCAACACCCGTAAAAACTGTTGGCACAATTGCTGTCGCAGCCTTCATACCCAAGCGTCTTGGCCTCGTTGAGGAATACACTGGCATGTGGTGCGGATGGTGCACACGCGGCTATGCTGCTATGGAATACATGCACGAGAATTATCCTGAATTTGTAGGCATCGCTTATCACAACAGCGATGAGATTGCCCTTGCTGAGGGCCATCAGTCATGCTCGGGTTATCCCAGTGGCCGTATCAACCGTGGCGATGAGGTTGATGTTTACTACCCCATCGATACAATGAATGGTTTTAGCCTGCCCGAGGCATGGGCTGAAGCATGCGAAGGCTTTACTCCGGTAGAAATCTCAGTTGAGGCTGAAATGGATGCCGACAGCATTGTTACCGCTAAGTCAACTGTCAACTGGGCAGCCGTGCCGGGCGATGTTGCTACAGCCAACTACCGCATCGAGTATGTGCTCACTGGCGATGGCCTCTATGATGCCAGCTGGAAGCAGACAAACTACTATCCCAGCAACTATAGCTACGATGAACTCGACTACCCGCTGTGCGACTTTGGCAGCGGCGGCGACTATGGTTCAAGCTCAGTGCGCGGCCTGATATTCAATGATGTGGCTCTCCTCACCTCAGGTCTGAAGGGTGTAACTGGATCTATCCCATCAATTTCAGCCGACGAAGCTACAGAGCATACCTATACCTTCGACGGTAAGTATGTTCCTTGCGATGAGGGTGGTACAATCCCCTACGACAAGACCAAACTCAAGGTAGTGGCCTTTGTGCTCCAAGGCTCTGGCTACGGCACAGTGGTCAACGCCTGCAAGTGCGATGTCAAGGTTGACGCATCGGCTCTCAACACAATCAGCGCCAATGGTCGTCAGGTTGAAAGCGTGACATACTATGACCTGCAGGGTCGCCAAGTGGCTAATCCCGCTGCCGGCATCTATGTGCGCCTCACCCGCTACACCGACGGCACCACCGCTACCACCAAGATCGCCAAGTAGAACGTAAGCACATAAGCTTAACGTAAGCACACAGATAATAAAAAACGTAAGTATCTTAACGGATACTTACGTTTTTTTATTTGTTTAGGAATTTTTATTCATTTAAGTTAATAGCTTACATCATCTGTGTGCTTACGTTAAGCTTACGTGCTTACGTTCTATGGCCAGAGGGGAGTGACTACGATTTGGTAGGTGCTGTCGGGGGTGGAGAGGACAAGCATGGCATCGACTGCCGAGAGGCCCTGCAGCATCTCCATGGCATCGGGGGCTGGCATGGCCATCGCCGCTGTGGCAAGAGCATCAGCCAAAGCCGTGGTTGGGGCTATGATAGTGGCGCTGAGGGTGCGCGTAGCTACCGGCATGCCAGTCACCGGACTGATGGTGTGGCCCACGGTGCCGTCGGCCGTCATACGGTAATTGCGATAATTGCCCGAGGTGGCGATGCAGCGGTCAGTCAGCTCAATCACGCTCAGGCGTGAATGGTCAACACCTACGCCTGAATCCGGAATCGGTGCGTCAATCTGGATATGCCAGGCTCCGCCTCGCGGACTTTTGCCCCCCAAGGCTATCTCGCCACCAATTTCGACCATATAATTATCGCAGCCATTGCGCCGCAGCATAGCCGCCACTTGGTCCACTCCGTAACCTTTGGCTACGGCCGAGAAATTAAATTCCGTCTCAGGGGTCTTCTTGACCACCGTGCCATCATCAAGCACTGCGCATTGCATGATGCCAACTGTAGCGAGAGCCGAGTCTATCATCTCCTGAGTGGGTCGGTCAAGCTGGTTATCTCGATACCCAAATCCCCAAAGATTAATCAAGGGGGCGACAGTGGGGTCAAAGGCACCGCCACTGATTGAACATACCTGTTGCGACAGGGCCATCACATCGCGCACTTGGTCGTTGGCTCGCACCGTCGAGTCGCCCCCGTTGATGCGCGAGACAAGCGAATTGTCCTCAAATGCCGACAGCGACATGTCAATCTTACGCATCTCATGGATTATAGAATCACTCAAGTCAGAATCGCTCTTATAAGTTATATGGTAGGTGGTACCCCATGTCGCCCCCGATGCGGTGCGGTATTGCTCTTGATGGCATCCAGCCAAAACCACTAATATCCCTAAACAAAGAAATATACTTTTCATAACTATTATTTATAATTTGTAATAGACCATAGAGTGAGTTATTTTTCCAACCACAGATGCACACAGATTTTCACAGATTCTGCTATGGATTACCCTTTATGAAATCTGTGTAAATCTGTGTAAATCTGTGGTTTCTTATTATGGTTATCTGGGGTTTCTTCTATGATAATTTTCTGTGGTTCAGCTATGGAGATGCGAGTTGGGCCCTCCATGTAAGTGGTAATTTTATAGGTTATGCCAGCAGCAAAAGCACTGGCGTAATCCGGGGAGATACTGATTTCTGGGCCAGTGAGGCCCTTGATGCCGGAGGCTTTGTAGACAGCCTCCTTGATAGTCCAAGCCAGCAGCAAGTCATCGCACCATTCAAGCTCTTCGGCGCTGAGAAATCGCGTCTTGACTCGCTCCAAAGCCGAGCGCCACTCCTCGGCATCAATGCCGACAGGTCCTGTGTCGCTGGTGGCCACAGCTGCCAACCTCTGGCTATGGGTGATGGAGATGTAAGGGATGCCCTTTACAATGGGGGCACCATCGGCGTTATGCTCAACCGTGGCTCCCGGGGCTGCAATTTCCTCCAAGATGCGCCCGACCGCCTCGCGTTCGCGCTGGCGTCGGCTCAAAGGATTATTGTCAGCCCTGGCTATCTCTCTGATTTTTACTTGCATTTGGTCATTTGGGAGCGATGGTTGATAGGCTGTGCACTATGTCAGAGCGCAGCGCGTCGATGATGGGAGCCAGCGAATCGACCGGCGAGGCCTGAGTGACGCCCGGCATAAACACACTGCCCGACACCACCCATTGCGGCAGAGCGGCCACGAATTGCACCGGCGTAGAATTTGCACTCATGGCTGTGATCACAGTGACACGAGCACCCCCAGCCGAGGTGAAGTCGTCAATTTCCGGTTCTGCCTCGCCCAGATTGAGCAGCATGCGGTCTAAGCGGTTAGAAATCACCGAGTGGATGGTCGAGCCGTTGACCGGCGTAAAGGTATAATAAGCCATAGCTCCGTATTGCGGCAGAGAGGCATCAGCCCACAGTCCGCCATCCTCCAGAGCCTTGGTGGTGACAAAGGCTCGCTTGTTAATCTCCATCGCCAAGGGAAATTCCTCAGCCGCCACATATTCTACCGGCTCTTGCTCGATGCGAGGATAACCCTCGCGACGCGGCACAGGGCGGTCGTCGGCCGTCTTCTGGCACGACACCGTCAATAGCGATATGATCATGCACAATACCATCAAGCCCATGGTCATTCCCATCTGTCCTACAGCTCCGATGCGCCTCATTGGTCTAATTCGTCTTATGCCCATGGTTTTAATCTGTCTCATTTGTCCCATCCTACACATTATTGGTTATTTTCATCGGCGGGACGTATGTTAACCCTCACGCTGGTGATGCGGTGGTCAGCCACCTTCAGCACCAAGAATCGGCAACGCCCATAGCTGAGCGGCTCCTTGTCCTTGGGGAAGTCTCCCTTTATGGCGAGGAGCATGCCGGCGACAGTCTCGGCATCTTCGGTGACGGGGGAAAAGTCCTCCTCGTCGAGACCAGTGATGCGGAAAAAGTCGGTAAGCGGGGTCAAGCCCTCAAAATTGTAGGTATCGGGGGCAAGGCGAGTATAGTATTTCTTGTCCTCGTCATACTCGTCGTTGATATCCCCAACAATCTCCTCAAGCACATCCTCGAGGGTGACGATGCCCTGGGTGCCTCCAAACTCATCGACCACGATGGCGAGGTGGCGCTTGAGAGTGCGGAAATCCTCGAGCAGGTCATCAATCTGGCGCGATTCCGGCACATAGTAAGCCTCGCGCAGCAGGGTGCGCCAGTCAAACCCGGCCGAGCGGCTGCGGATATAGGGGAGCAAGTCGCGAGAGTAGAGCACACCCTTGATGTTGTCCATCGTCTCTTCGTAGACTGGCATGCGCGAATATCCCTTGTCGAGCACTATCTCCATCACCTCGTCGAATGTGTTGTCGATGTCAATGCCGACAATCGACACGCGCGGTGTCATGATTTCCGAGGCAGTGGTATCACCGAATTTAAGGATTTCCTCAAGCATCTGCTTGTCATCCTTAGCCTCGACATTGGTGATGTCGAGAGCATCTGATAGCTCATCGGCGGTGACGCTGGCTTTCTTGGTCACAACCTTGCCCACAATCGAGGTAGACTTGACCAGCATGCTCGACACCGGAGCAAACAGGGTATAGAAAAACCGGAGCCCGTCGACAGCGAAGCGAGCCCATTTCAGGGGATAGTTGGTGGAATACAGTTTGGGGATGATTTCGCCGAACAGCAAAATCAGGAATGTAAGAATTACCGACTGCAGGATAAAGCTCAACGCCGGGTGCATATTTTCAAACACTGGGCCGAGAGCGAAGTTGGTGAGCACGACAATCGTCACATTCACCAGATTGTTGACAATAAGGATTGTGGCGAGCAGGCGCTCCGGGGTAGAGAGGAGGCTGCGTATTGACGCAATCTTAGCGTCGCCTTGGCCATCTTCGCCAAGGTCGTTGTCGGAGAGTGAAAAAAAGGCTATCTCGCTGCCCGAGACAAAGCCAGAGATGAGGAGAGCAACGAGAGCAATCGCCAATGCGGTGATTTGGGCGGCTCCGAACTCAGGGGTCATAAGTGAGGCCAAAACCATACTGAGAGGTTGGGCCGGTAAAGGGTCGAAATCCAAAATCTTGAATTGTTAGTTTGACATCGATGGCTCTCTGTGCGAGCCATTACACTGCAAAATTACCAATTTTTTCTCAATCCACAAAATCTACAGCCCGATATCTCCACTATCTGCTCATTATTTTCCCAAACTTATACCCTCTCTGTACGTTTATAACTTATATACCTAAACCGAAAATATCTTACAAACATAAATAAAATGTCATGGCATCATTTGAAGAATTGGGCGTAAATGAGAATTTGCGCAAAGCTATAGAAGAGATGGGATTTGAAAATCCCATGCCCGTGCAAGAAAAAGTAATTCCAGCCCTGCTCACTGGTGACAACGATGTAGTGGGACTGGCTCAGACCGGTACCGGCAAGACCGCCGCATTCGGCCTGCCTGTAATCCAACGCATCGACACCTCGCGCCGCGTGCCTCAAGCCCTGATTCTCGCCCCTACCCGCGAGCTATGCTTGCAAATAGCCGGCGACTTGGCCGACTTCTCTAAGTATGTGCCCGACCTGGAGGTGCTGCCCGTGTATGGCGGCAGCTCGATCGAGAGCCAGATACGCCAGCTCAAAAAGGGCGTACAGATCATCGTAGCCACCCCGGGCCGACTGATCGACTTGATCAACCGTGGAGTGGTTAAACTCGGCGACGTGCACACCGTGGTGCTCGACGAGGCCGACGAGATGCTCAACATGGGATTTGTCGATTCCATCAACGAAATCCTGCGCCATGTACCTGAGGACCGCAAGACCCTGATGTTCTCAGCCACTATGCCGGCCGAGGTTGCCAAAATTGCTAAAAACTACATGCACAATCCCGAGGAATATGTGGTTGGCAACCGCAACCAGGGATCGGACAACGTAAAGCATATCTACTATATGGTCCACGCCAAGGACAAATACCTGGCCCTGAAGCGCATCGTGGACAATACGCCCAATATCTACGCCATCATATTCTGCCGCACCCGCCGCGACACCCAAGAGATTGCCGACCATCTGATTGCCGATGGCTACAACGCCGAGGCCCTGCATGGCGACCTGTCGCAAGCCCAGCGCGACCTGGTGATGAAGAAATTCCGCGACCGCGTGCTACCCATCCTCGTTGCTACCGATGTGGCTGCCCGTGGCCTCGATGTCGATGACCTGACCCATGTGATCAACTTCGGTCTGCCCGAGGATACCTCAATCTACACTCACCGCTCGGGCCGTACCGGCCGAGCCGGCAAGACTGGCGTGTCAATCGCCATCATCCACAGCCGTGAGCAGGGCCGTCTGCGCGAAATCGAACGCATCATCGGCAAGAAGTTTGAACGCAAGGATGTGCCTACTCCCGAACATATCATCGAAAAGCAGCTGTACAGCCTGGCCGACCGCTTGGAGAAGGTCGAGGTACACGATGATGAAATCGATAAGTACTTCCATGGCGTGAGCCGCAAGCTGTCGTGGCTGTCGGCCGACGACCTGCTCAAGCGTGTGCTTTCGCTCGAGTTCAACCGCTTGCTCGCCTACTACGCCGATGCTCCCAAGATCGACTTTATCGACGAAAAGCCGTCGAAGTCGAAAGACAAGGGCGACAAAGGCGGCAAGAAAGGCAAACGCTTTGAAGACACCGACAAAGATCGCCGTACCGCCGAGCCGGGCATGTCGCGCATCTATGTCAATGTGGGCAAGAACGATGGTTTCTTTGCCGGCAACCTGATCGAGCTGCTCAACAAGAACGTGCCGGGCAAGCGCGTCGACGTTGGCCGTATCGACTTGCTCCCAGGTTACACCCTATTTGACGTGCCAGATGCCGATGCTCGCCGCGTAGTGCAAGCACTCAAGGGCAGCAACTTCTTTGACAAGCACCTATTCAGCGAAATCGCCGACCCCGACAAGGACTACAAGGGCGATGGCTCGCCCGCTCGCCGCACTCGCGAGGCCCGCAAGTCGCCGCGCAAGTTCCGCCGTTGACACCCTACCCTCTCCAAATATCCGACTTTTTTGGCAAAAAGTTGGATATTTGGAAATAAATCACTAATTTTGCACACCGCATTAATCGAATTATAAATCGAATTGCAATGATCACAAGACCATACATACTGCTGGCGTGCGTAATCTGCGCTCTGCTCTCATGCCGGGCTCAGCAGCCCACCGATTCGGTGACCCTCACAGCAGCTAAATGCTTTGTCGAGGCCCCAACCGATGTGCTGCCTTTCGCCTCGAAAAATACGCGCCTCGACATGCTCGACTATTTCCGGGCTGGCAGCGACAAGGAATCGACCAACGATTACGGTGGTTCCTGCCGCGTCACCGCTGAGACCCCTCAGTCGCTGTCGCTGCTCGCCACCGACAATATCTCCTACCAGATTTTTGTGCTAAACCCCACATCGGCTTCTCCTCTGATTGGCATCATCGAGACCATTCCTACACCTATCCCAGATAGCCGCCTCACCATCTATGACTCGCGTTGGCAACCGCAATCGGCCCTTGCCATCGAGCCTAAATTGGCCGACTGGCTCAATGCCGACGGCAAGAAATCGCCAGCGACAGTGACCGACGCCATGCCCTTCATCATGGCATCGTACAGCTACGACCCCGCCACCGGGGTGCTGACCGCTGCCCATCACATGGACCAATATTTCGCCCTCGGCGAGGGCGACGGCCCCCTGGCGCTCCTGTATCCTGAGATATCGTATCAATGGAATGGCAAACTCTTCAGAGCCATGAAGAAATGAGCCAGACCCAAGCCTACACCCTAAGCCAGCTGTCACGACGCATCACCACGCTCGTGGCAGCTGACGCGTATCTGCAAAACGTATGGATCACCGCCGAGACCATGGATGTGCGCGTCAGCGGCGGACATTGCTACCTGGAATTGGTCGAGAAGGACGAGCAGGGGCGACAATTGGCCCGCGCCCGCGCCACAATCTGGGCCACCACATTCAGGATGCTGGCTGCGAAATTCTATGCCGAGACGGGTCAGCAATTCCGCAGCGACCTCAAGGTGATGGTGTGCGTAGCCGTAAATTACCACGCGGTCTACGGCTTGGCTCTCAATATTGTGGCTATCAATCCGGCGTTCACCCTTGGCGATGCCATGCAGCGCCGAGCCAAGATGATCGAGCAGCTGCGTCACGAGGGCATCATCGACATGAACCGCACCCTGGTCTGGCCAGCCGTGCCGCAGAGGATAGCCATCATCTCGGCCCAGGGAGCCGACGGTTATGGCGACTTTATGCACCAACTCTACAGCAACGCCTCGCGTCTGAGATTCACCACTCGCCTATTCACGGCAGTGCTGCAGGGTGAGCGCACCGGCCCATCGATCATAGCGGCTCTTGAGGAAATAGCGGCCGAGCAAGACCAATGGGATTGCGTGGTGATAATCCGAGGGGGCGGGGCCACGAGCGATTTGGCATCGTTTGACCACTACGACTTGGCAGCCAACATAGCCCAATTCCCACTGCCAGTGATCATAGGCATAGGCCACGAGCGCGACATCACCCTGCTCGACTATGTGGCCAATATGAGAGTGAAGACGCCAACGGCTGCCGCCGAATGGCTGATACAGAGAGGCGAACAAGCACTTGGCAACTTGCAAGCCATAGCCTCGGCCATGCTGCAAGCGGTGACCGATCGGCTGAGCGGATGCCATCGGCAACTCGCTTTTATCGAGGGTGCACTCCCGGCTGCTGCGACCAACGCCTTGATGCGAGCGCAAAAGCGCCTCGAGGCCGCACAGATGGGCGTAGGCTCGATAGCCGACCGCCGCATCCTGCCCCAGTTGGCGCGATTAGACAGCTACGCCTCAACTCTGCGGCAAGCCACAACCTACGCCATCGACCGAGCGCGACAAAAACTCGATGCCTCAGAGACGCTGCTCAAAGCCCTATCGCCTGAGGCAACACTGCGCCGAGGTTATACAATCACCCGCATTGCCGGGCACTCGGCCCGACTGGCCGACCTGCGCGAGGGAGAAATCGTGGAGACAGTCTTTGCCCAAGGCACAATCTTATCACAAGTAAAAAGTATCAGCAATGGAAGAGAAAGAGAGTAAACCAAAAGAGATAAAATACGAAAAGGCCCTGGCCGAACTTGAGCAAATACTCAAAGCCATGCAAGGCGACCAATGCGACATCGACCAACTGGCGGCTATGACGCGCCGCGCTACCGAGCTGCTCGCCTTGTGCCGCAATCGCCTCACCGCTACCGAGGCCGAACTTCGTCAAATTCTGTCATCACTTGACCAATCATAATGGAGCAAAATATCACTATTGAGCAACTGTCGGGCATAAAGCGCCTATCAAGCGAATACATACAATTTGGCAACGAGTACATCTATTGCCGATTCGAGCCGCCGGTCAACGAACCCACCGTGTTTGGGTTCCCGGCTCGCATCAATGCTCTCGCCGTGTGCCTAATGCACAAGGGAGAACTGGTAGGGGAGGTCGATTCCAAGCCTATCGAACTCAAGCCTAAATCGGTGCTGCTCTTTGGCGGCCGCAATGTGGTGCACATCAACAGCGACGGCCATGCCAAAATTGAGGCCGAGGTGTTGTTTCTCTCGACCCAATTTCTCCATGACCTCAATTTTGACATGAGTGCCATAGATTTGCACTCATTGGTTGAGAGCAAACCCGAACCGGTGATGGCCGACCTATCCGACTTGGAACTCGAGAAGCTGAATTACGTGATGGGGCTATTCCGCCTAATCGCCAAGAGCGACCCCGATTCGCCAATATCCAAAAACTCGGCTCGCTGCATCGCCCAGATGTTATTCTATCAGATGCTTGAGTTTCATGACCAGCGCAATCGCGCCCAGGAGCGCTCATCGATTGCCGCCTCATCGCCCCAATCGAGGCAGAGCGTGTATGTGCAAGAGTTTATGCAGCTGCTGCAACAGCATCATCGTCGCCATCGCTCGATATCGTTCTACGCCGACAAGCTGTTTATATCGCCCAAATACCTGTCGCACCTAATCAAGGAGGCCACGGGCAAGTCTGCCTCTGACCTGATTGGCGACATCGTAATCCAGGAGGCCAAGAATATGCTGCGCTATTCAAACAAGAATATCCAGCAGATCGCCTACGAGCTCAACTTCTCGACCCAATCCTCATTTGGCAAATATTTCAAGCACATCACCGGCATGAGTCCCACCGAATTCCAAAAAAAATGAAAAATGAAAAATGAAAAATGAAAAATACCATCCGGATGGCGGCTACTGTGCTCGGCCACTGTGTGGCCGAGTCACCCAGATGGCCATTTTTCATTTTTCATTTTTCATTTTTCATTGTGTAATGATTGTATATACGCCCGGGGCGAGATGCCCATGCGGCGCTTGAATAGCTCCCGAAATGATTTGGCATCCCGGAAACCGCAGATTATGGCCACTTGGGTCACATTCTCCTCGCCGCGCTTGATGATATCGATTGCTTTCCATACCCTATACTCATTGACAAACTCGAGCAGAGTCATGCCAGTGAGTTTTTTTATGCGCTTGTACAGGGTCGAATGGCTCATGTTAAGCTTGTCAGCCACCATCTCGAGGCTGAAATTCGGATCGCTGACAGCCTCATCGATGGCTTGGCGGCATTGCATCAAGAATTCCTGCTCTTGGCGAGTATAGGTAGCTTGTGGCTCCCCTTCGTCGCTGCTGCTGATTTTTACCATTGGGGGTGTGATCTCGGTCGACGACAACATAGTGAGCAAGTGCTTTTTGAGCAAGGCGAGCGACATCGGCTTGGTGAACCAAGCATCGACGCCCAAGTCATATCCCTTGCTCATCGCCTCGTCGCAATCCTTAGCCGTAAACACCACGGTGCGGATATTAGCGGTAGCCTTGTCGTTTTTGAGATGCTCGAGCATCTCGATGCCATCCATCTTTGGCATCATTATGTCGGTGACTATGCAATCGGGCTTAAGCTTGGCACCCATCTCCAGGCCATCGGCCCCATTGCGGGCCCAGTAGACTTTGAAATCATCGTTGAGCGCATGTGCCAGGACATTGGCCACGCTCTTGTCATCATCGACAATCAGCGCAGTATATGGCGCTGTGGGATTGAAAGCGAAATCCTCAAGTTCCTCTTCTTCGGTAGGGTCTTTGGTGACCACTGGTTTTGCCTCATCCTCACCCTCTTCCTCTTCGTTTTGGCGCTTGGGCAGGATTATGGTAAATTCCGAGCCCACATTGGGTTGGCTGGCCAGAGTGATTTCGCCTCCGTACAGATTCACCAATTCCTTGACTACGGCGAGGCCGAGGCCGTCGCCGCTGGTGTGCTGTTGGCCGCGCTCGGTGCGCACATATTTCTCAAAGATAGCTTGCTGCTGCTCCTTGACGATGCCTATGCCGTTGTCCTTTACAGAAATTGAAACCCTCTCACCCAAGTCTCGCACGGTGAGGGTGATGGCTCCCTGCTCCAGGGTGTACTTAAACGCATTTGACACCAGATTGCTTATGATCATTTCGAGCTTGTCAGGGTCGATATCCATCAATATTGGGCGCGGGTCATGCACAAAGGTGTACTCGATGTCTTTCTGCTCGCACAGCATCTCATAGTCGGGATTGAGCTGAGAGATGAAATCGACCACATCCATCTTGGCGCACACCAGCTTGAGTTTGCCCGAATCCATCTTGCGCAAGTCGATGATGCGATTGATCATCTTGTTGAGCTTCATCGAGTTTTGGAGCATGCCAGCCAGGTAAGGACGCCGTGTCTGAATTACATTACCTGGACTCTCGAGCAGATGCTCGATTTGAGCCGAGATTAGGAATGCCTTGGTGCGCAGCTCGTGGGTGACCTGGGCGTAGAAATCAAGCTTGGCATCGTTGATTTCTTTCTGAGCCTCGCGTTCGATTTCGGCAATGCGCATGCGTTGGCGTATGTGCATTGTGCGGTTGTAGATATAGAATACCAGGAATATAAACCCGAATCCCAGCAACACCCATATCAGCCGCATGTACCAGGTATTGTACCAATGGGGCAGAATCGTGATGGGCAGCATCGACGCTTGGCTCCACTCTCCCGAGGGCTGGGCGCAACGCACCAGCAATGAGTATTTGCCTGCCGGCAGGTTACTATAGGTGGCCTCGGGCGAGTGGCCGGCTTCGTGCCAATCGTTGTCAAACCCGTCAAGACGATAACTGTATCTCACCAGGTCGCCTTGCAGCAGTTGCGGCACAGCGAAGAAGGCCGTGAAGAAATTCTCGTCTGGGTCAAGCACAATCGCCTCGGGGCGCTCATCGTATCGCTTAATCAAGCGCGGATGGTCTGATATTACCCTTAGGCCGAGCATCATAGGGCCATCGGGCAGATTTTTTAGCAATACCTCGCGAGTGTTGAAATACACAAGCCCCTCGGTAGTGCCGAGATACATGGTATCGCCGCGCAGAGCGGTGGCGTTGTACACAAAATTGTCGGGAATCACCGGATGGTCGATCCTCAACACATATTCCTCATTAGGATTGAGGCGAAACAGGCCACGCTCGGTGCCTATCCAGATTACATGGTTTTGGTCCTCGGTAAGCGAGGTGATGCGATTCTCAGTCAGCCCCTGCTCTGAGTTCAGCAGCTTGTAGGTCTGTGCGTCCTCGTCGATGCAGCACAGGCCGTAGGAATTTATGCTTATCCACACCTTGCCCTGGTGGTCTACCAGCAGCACATTCACTTGGTTGGAGGGGAGGCTCAGACCTGGGCTCCCATTATTATAATGGGCCACGATTTTGCGCAGATTGCGGTCAATCTTGTAGAGGCCGTTGGTAAGAGTGGCCACCCACAAGTAATGGCCTTGGATTTGACAGCCCATGCATATTTTGTCTTGCATGCCATCGACCTCCTGAAATTGATGGGTCTTTTTGTCAAATGTGTACAGTGTGCGCGAGCATATCCATAGCTGGTCGTCGCGCGGGTCATCGCAGAGCATCCATATATTGTTGCTGTCATACTGGGTATTGGGCACCGTAAAGGTCTCAACCGCCCCAGTCTCGAGGTCGAGGCATGCCAACCCTCGGGTATAGATGCCCATCCACAGCTTGCGGCCATCGCGCAGCATGGTCACCACATTGTTGCCAGAAAGGCGGCTGTTTTCTGATGTATATTCCTTGCGCTTGGCACCTAAGGCTGAGGTGATGTTCAGTCCGCCTCCGTCAAGGCCGACATATACCCCATCGGGATAGGGCAGGATGCTGGATACGATGTCGTGGGATAGCAATCCATTTTGCTTATTGGCCAAGTGAAATACATTGTAGGCATCGGCATAAATCCATACGCCGCGCCGATAGCTGCCCACCCACAGATTCTGGTCAGCATCGGTATGGAGTGAATACAGGGCTGGGGCCTGCAGATTGGAATTGTCATCTGCTATATGCACTACCTCGCCCGTGGGGTCGATGCGCCAAAGGGCATCGCCATCGGTGGCGAAATATGTGCATCCCCGGGCATCGATGGCTTGCATCAAGTCGGCTGGGACAAACGAGGCAGAGGGTGTGATCTGATTTTCGCCATCGATGGTGAAGGCGTAGCTGGGATAGCCTATGCCATTGCCCACATAGATGCAGCCGGTGTTGCCGCTGTAATGCACATTGCAGTTCTGGCGCGTAAGATTGATATGTGCATCATAGCGAGCCACGGGCTCGTTGGTTGAGGTGTCGAGCACCAGCAATCCATGATTTGTGACCAGAATCAGATTGTCGTGGATATAGGGCGTCATGGCCCAACAACTGGTTTCCTCGATTGGAATGGGTGAAAACACGCAATTGTCTGACTGTACGAATAGGTGTCCATGGATAGTAAGCACATACACCCGCCCTCCGACTATGGTGATTTGATTAATGCGCGCAGTGATACGCGAGGCCTCCTCCTGCGGGTCGGCCCCTATGGCCGAGCAGTGATGAAACGAGCAGTCGGCAAATGAATAGAAGTCTAAGCCATTGTCGGTGCCAATCCACATGCCATCGGGTGCTGAGCACAAGCTGCGCACCATATTATTAACCAAGGTGGTGGTATCGGCATCAGAGTGCTTGAAGATGCGATGGGTGGTGCCGTCAAAATGCGACAGGCCGCACCAGGTGCCAAACCACATAAAACCCTTTTCGTCTTGGGCCATGGCGTTGATCGAGTTGTCGGGGAGGCCGCCCTTTGTATCGATATGGCGAAAGTGCAAGGATTGAGTCTGTGGCGGATCTGAGGGGTAAGCCTTTAGCGCTATCCCCAAGCTAAGGATGACGCAAAGCCGAAATATGCAGAAGATATCAGATCTGAGGCGCATTGCTGAGATAGAATTATTTTTTAGTACTGCAAAGTAAATGAAAAGCCACCATATTTTACGCCGATTTTTCGGAAAATATGGCGTAATTTTCTGATAGGGTCTGAAATTCAGAAAAATCACCGAAAGTATCAGAAAAACATAACTATTAAAATTTTGAAACGGCCGTACCTTTGTCGATGTAAACCGCAAGGTCTTACCTTATACCTAATCATTTATCCACAACTCCCGTAGCAACCCAGTATCAACATTGCTTACAATTTTTCACTTATACCTTATACCTTTTTAACATGAATCAGCATCTACATTCACAGTGCAAGCATGGCATGCGCCAATGGCTGATGGCTGCCTTCCTTATTATAGGAATGTTTGTCACCACAGTGGCGTGGGGCCCCCAAGCGCGAGCGCAAGCCGGCTCTACCGTCAGCGGCGTAGTGCTCGACGAAGAGGGCGAACCTATGATCGGCGCCTCGGTGGTACCCGAGGGACAAAAGACCGGCGTGGTAACCAACATCGATGGCGAATTCTTCCTGAAAATCTCAGAGCCTTGCAATCTGGTGGTTTCCTACGTGGGCTATGACCCGATGACTGTAAAGGCCGCTCCCGGCGACGAACTTAGAATCGAGCTCAAAAACAATTCAAACGTGCTCGACGAGGTGGTTGTCGTAGGTTTCGGTACCCAGAAAAAGATTAATCTCACCGGGTCGGTGGGCGTGGCTTCGAGCAAGGACCTCGAGGGTCGCCCAGTGCAGTCGGCCGCAGCCGCTCTGCAAGGCGTAATCCCGGGTCTTAACATCAGCAACTCGACCAGCGGCGGCGAGCTTAACGCCAGCAAGCAGGTCAATGTGCGCGGTATGACCACCATCGGCGATGGCTCGAGCGGCGAGCCTCTAATACTCATCGACGGCATGGAGGGCGATATCTCAACCATCAACCCCAATGATATCGAATCAATCTCGGTGCTCAAGGATGCCGCCGCATCTTCAATCTATGGTTCTCGCGCCCCCTTCGGCGTAATTATGATTACCACCAAGAGCGGTACAGCTGGCAAGTCGCACGTGCGTTATGACAACTCGTTCCGCTTCAACAAGCCTCTGACTACCCTCAAGATGATGGACTCTTGGCAATACATCAACTACCTCAATGATGTTTCGGCCAATACCAGCCCCGGCTCGACCTGCTTCCCCGAGGATTTTGTGGAGCAAGCCTACGCTTACTACACCGGCCAGAGCGACAACTATATCTATGAGAACAAATGGGATGGCACCCACTATCGCTGGGGTACTGGCGAGTGCGCCGGCACATTTGCCAATGTTGACTGGATTGATGAGCTCTACAAAGACACAGCCTTCTCGCAAGAGCACAACGTGACGCTCACCGGCGGCTCTGACAAGACCACCTATTATATAAGCGGCAACTATCTGGAGCAAGGCGGCTTCATGAAATACGGTAATGACAACTACCAGCGCTACTCGGTGATGGGCAAAATCAACACCCAGATGTTCCCCTGGCTCAATGTGCAGTACACCGGCCGCTGGATCCGCACCGACTATCAACGCCCGACAATCATGACTGGCGGCTTCTACGAGAAGGTTTTGCGCCGCCTCGTGCCTACCAACCCCAAATATGACCCCAACGGCTACATCGCTGCCGACTACAACTATATCGAGCATCTTGAGAATGGCGGCAAGCACAATGAGCAGAACGATGTGTTCACCAACCAGCTCAAATTCGTGATCACCCCGGTCAAGAACTGGAACATCATAGCCGAACTCAACGCTCGCGTCAATAGCGATTGGACCCACGAGGCCACCAATATCGTCTACGCTCACGACTGCGACGCCCTCGAGGGCCTCTCATCCGAGACTATGCACATAGCATTCGACTCATCGAGCCATGACAGCGTATATGAATACTCATATCGCTCGACATTCCTCAATTACAACTTCTATACCGAGTACATGGCTAATTTTGCCGAGAAGAACAATGTGAAGCTCATGGTCGGTAGCCAGTTTGAGGATTTCAAATACCGAAACCTCAACGCTTCGCGCGAGGATATGCTCACCGAGGATCTGCCAGTGCTCAACCTCACCACATCGTCTGATTCCTACTCTCTCGGAGGCCAATACCAGAAATGGCGCACCGCTGGTTTCTTCGGCCGTATCAATTACGACTACGATTCAAAATACCTGATCGAGGTGAACCTGCGCTACGACGGCAGCTCGCGCTTCCGCTCCAATCGCCGCTGGGTATGGTCGCCCTCTGCATCACTTGGCTGGAACATCGCTCGCGAATCTTTCTGGGAAGGGTTGCAAAAATACATCCCCAGCTTCAAGTTCCGCGCATCGTATGGCCAATTGGCAAACCAAAATACCACCAACTGGTATCCTACCTACCGAATCATGAGTGTCACAAATCAGGGCAGCAGCTGGCTGGTCGATGGCCTAAAGCAGAACACTGCTTCATTCCCCGCTCTGATCACCCAATCCCTCACTTGGGAGAAGATCCGCACCACCAACCTCGGTCTTGACTGGGCCGCTTTCAATTACCGTTTCCTCGGATCGTTTGACTATTTCTGGCGCAAAAACTTTGACATGGTGGGCGCTGGCGTAGAATACCCCAAGATTCTGGGTTGCGATGTGCCTAAGGAGAACCTCTTGGCAATGCGCACCTACGGTTGGGAACTCCAACTCACTTGGCAAGACCGCATCGGCGATTTCAACTACCAGGCTCGCCTCAACCTGAGCGACGACCAGACCCGTATCCTTGAATATCCAAATGCTGAGCAATATCTGAGCAAATACATCGCTGGCGAATTGGTTGGCAATATCTATGGCCTCACAACCGTGGGCATCGCCCAGACCCAGGCAGAAATGGACGCTCACCTGGCCACTGTTGACCAATCATATCTCGACTCAGGCGTGTGGATGGCTGGCGATATGATGTACGCTGATATCAATGGCGATGGCAAGATTACTAAAGGCACCACTCTCAACGACCTGGGCGACCTCAAGCTGCTTGGCAACACCTCGCCTCGCTACCGCTTCGGCCTCAACCTGTTTGCCGAGTGGAAAGGCATCGACTTCAACATCTTCTTCCAGGGCGTGCTCAAGCGCGACTACTACTTTGATCCCAATGGCGGACAAGGCACCTGGGGCAAGAGCGCAGTGTTCTGGGGAGCAACCTCGGGCGGACGCTATGAGTCACTGTTCCTGCAAGAGCACCTTGACTACTGGCGTGACGACAGCAGCCTGCTCGGAGCAAACTATGACGCTTACTATGCTCGCCCACTCTACTACACCAACAAGAACCGCGAAATCCAGACCAAATACATGCAGGATGCCAGCTATGTGCGTCTCAAGAATCTGCAAGTGGGCTATACCTTCCCGCAGAAATGGATGGAGAAGCTCTCAATCACCAAACTGAGAGTGTATTTCGCAGCTGAGAACCTGCACACCTGGACCAACCTGTCAAAGGTTATCGACCCCGAGTCGCTCGAGACTTCGGCCTTGAAATCCGGCTCGTCATATCCTCTGTCAAAGACTATCTCGTTTGGTCTCTCTGTAGATTTCTAAACCAACAAAAAGACCATTAAAATTATACAAGGATGAAAAATCAATATAAGTTATTAGGCATGGGTGCGCTGCTTGCGGCTGGCGCGCTGATGACCGGATGCAACGATTATCTTGATGTGACGCCTCCGTCTGACGTTACCCCCGAGGTGTATTTCAAGACTCCCGAGCAGCTGGCAGCCTATACCATCAACTACTATACCAGCAGCGCTGTGAGCGGCAAGCGCGGCAACAACGCTTTCCCGCACCACGGCATCGGCGGCTCATCGTATGAGACATATTTCGACGATGACATGGGCACCGACAATGAATTTGCCACCAACGACCGCTTCTATTCTGACAAGGGCGTGCAAGTCGGAGCCACCGGCGGCTACTATGATTTCTATACCATCAACGAAATCAACTATTTCTTGCAGCAAGCCAAAGCCAATCTTGAGGCAGGCACCATCACTGGCGACGAGGAGGAAATCAACCACTACATCGGTGAGGGATATGTGCTGCGCGCCATCGATTATTTCAAGCGCCTATGCGCCCTTGGCGATTTCCCAATCGTCACGGAATGTCAGGACCTGGATCGCGAGAAACTGATCTCTATCAGCAAGCGCCAACCGCGCAACGAAGTGGCTCGTTTCATCATCGCCAACCTCGACACAGCCACTACACTGCTGAGCAATAGCCTGTCACGCAATCGTATCACTCGCGATGTGGCCTATACCCTCAAGGCCCGCGTGGCCCTGTATGAGGCTACCTTTGAGAAATACTTTGCTGGGACACCCTTTGTGCCCGACAAAGCTGCCGGTTGGCCTGGTGCTCAGAAGGAATACAATGCCAACTACAGCTATGACAATGCTGCCGAGGTGAGCTACTTCCTGGGCGAGGCTATGTCAGCCGCCAAGCAGGTAATTCAAAACCACCCCACTCTGGTCAGCAACAACAAGAAAGTGCTTGGCTCAACCTACTCATCAATGCCCGCAAATCCCTACTATGACATGTTTGCCTCAAAGGATGTGTCGGGATATGACGAGGTACTGATGTATCGCAGTTATGACAAGGATGTGGCTGGGGGCTCTTGCCTCAACCAATACATACGCGGTGGCCGTGGCTGGACGCAAGAGTTCTGCAACGCCTTCCTGATGGAGAATGGTCTGCCCATCTATGATCCCAACTCGGGCTATGGCGGCGACGACTATGTGGCCGATACCAAGACCGGACGCGACTATCGTTGGCAGCTCTTCATGAAAGCTCCGGGCGAATACCTCTATGAGGGCGACGACGCTCAGCGCATCGGCATCAACAAGAATAAGTCGAATCCCGACTATCTCGTGCCTATCATCTATACCGGCACTATCACCACCAATACTGGCTACACCAAGGGCAAAGGCTGGACCAAAGAACAGACCTACACCAAAGGCGGCTGGGACGAGACCGCAGCTCCCATTTTCCGCTCGGCCGAGGCTTACCTTATCTACATCGAGGCTGCTTGGGAGAAATACGGCGACGGACTTGACGCCGACGCTTGGACCTACTGGGGACAATTGCGCGAACGCGCCGGTCTGCCCTCCGACCCCTATGTCACCATCAATGCAACCGACCTGGACCAAGAGGAATATTACAGCCATGACTTCGGCCTGTACTCAGCCGGACAGCGCATTACCTCAAAGGTGTTGTACAACATCCGCCGCGAGCGCCGCTGCGAGCTGATGGGCGAAGGCATGAGATATGACGACCTGGTACGCTGGCGCGCCCTCGACCAGCTGATCGAGAAGCCCTATTATCTGCATGGCTGCAAGATATTCGGACCGATGCTTAACTACTTCCCCAACAATAAGCTGAAATACGACCAAGCTGTAGTTTCCAACAACAATGTCTCCTCTCCCTCTGACACCGAAGGCGGTCTCAACGGCGATCCCTCATACTGGTCGCTGATGCGCGTGGCCAACACCAGCAAATGGTATGATTGCGGCATGACCTGGCATCTGGGCCACTATCTCAACCCCATCGCTGAGAACCATTTCCTTGAGAGTTCGACCGACGGCGTGTCAAAAGACACCTCGCCCCTCTATCAGAACCCCTATTTCAGCACCACTCAGCAAACCGGTGCCGAAAAATAATCCAAGCCCTGGCCCGGGTTCGGGCCAGGGAACCATAAAACCATAAGGACATAAGAAACATAAGGACACAAAAATAAAAAGATTCCAAAACCAATTTATTATGAAACAATTTCTACTTCTCGCAGCCGCTGGCGCAGTGGCCATGGCTGCAAGCGCTCAGCGCACCATGGAGGACGAATATGTCCCCAACCTGCTCGTAAACGGCGACTTCGAGGATGCCGCCTACGTACAAGACATCATCAGTGACTTCACCTGGGAATTCTATGATCACACCGCTGCCGACGGAGCAGACCCCTGGATGGCCCTCTCTGAGCTGCCCGGATGGTGCAACATCGGCAACAGCACCTGGATGGGCTGGTGCTACATCGGCCAGGAAGAAGGCGACGACTATCTGCGTCCCGAGGACGACCTGAACTATCTGCGCCTGCAGAGCTACAAAGACAATGGCTGGACCGACCACTTCACCATGGTAGGCCAGGCTGTCAACAATGTAACCATTGGCAAGACCTATACCTTCGACTTCGTAGCCATGATGGCTATTAGCACCACTGGCGCATGGGATCCTTGGGGTACCCCGGGCTTTGGCTATGCCGTGTACGAACTCGACACTACCAAATCTGAGCCCACCGCCGGCAAGCTCATCAAGGACACCTTCACCAGCGATTCTGACTATGACTGGGGCGAATACGGCGTTGACTTTGTAGCTACCGCTGCCGACATCTATGTAGAGTTCTACCTGAGCTTGCCTTGGGGCGAGGGCAATGATCATGACAACATGTATGTGATGGTCGACCGCGCACGTCTCTATGATAAGGAAGAGGCTCAGTACAACAAGGATAATGGCATCGTTGTCAACGGCATCTCAAGCGTTGTGTCTGACAACAATGCTCCTGTCACCTACTACAATCTGCAGGGCATGAGCGTGGCCAACCCGACCCAGGGCCAAGTCTACATCCGCAAACAGGGTAACACCTCAAAGAAAGTAATCTTCTAAAACCCAAAACGTAAGCACGTAAGCTTTACGTAAGCACACTAATGCTTGTATCAAACACTCTATGTACTGTTTTAGTGAAGTACAAAGAAGTATAATTTTATATCTCAGTAAGTAATTATTCTTACCTTTGCAGTGTGCTTACGTAAAGCTTACGTGCTTACGTTTTGCTTACGTTCTTTAATATCTAAATTGTTATGACACGTGTGAATCTATTTGTTTTAGCAGCGGTTGGAGCTTTGGCGGCAAGCGCTGAGCCCATCACCCAGCCTTTTGAGGGAAATTATTATCAGATTGCCAATCCCCAGGGCGATGTGCTCTCTTGGGACAATGGCACTCTTAGAGCCCTCCCGGTGGGCGACTGCGAATACCAAGACATCAGGTTTGAGATTGCCGATGTCGATGGCGAATATTACAATATTATTTTTGAAGGCATCGATGGGGTGCTGGCTGGCGACAAGTCCAATGGCTGGACCCCGGTGATATCCTCCTCACCTGAATCTGACCTGGCAAAATATACCTTGATAACATCAAGCTACGACTCGGATTATGTCAATATCAAATGCAAGGGCATGAATCGAGGCAGCGGTATGCTTGGCCAAGACAGCGGCAACACCGCAGTATATACCGACAAATCTGACGGTGCACTCTCGATATGGCAACTCATACCCTTGAGCAACGAGGAGGTGAATGTCGAATCTGTGACCATTGACCCAGCCGAGGCTACGATTGGAATCTACGATACAGTACAGCTTACCGCTGAGGTTGTCGCTGACAGCGAAAATGTACGTCTTAAATGGACCTCGTCCGACCCGACCGTGGCCTCAGTCAACACCAAGGGTTTGGTGCGCGGCCTAATTGGCGGCTCGACTGATATCACTGTCACCGCTGGCGACAAGTCGGCCACTTGCCAAGTGACTGTAGCCGTGACTGACTATTACAGCGAATATGACTTGCCCGATGACGATGTGCGCAAAGATGCCCATCAGGGTTACAAGCTGGTATTCGCCGAGGAGTTCAGCACCGATGGCGACCCTGACTATGACATTTGGAATCTTGAGGACGGTTACCGCCTGCGCAACAACGAGGACCAATACTATCTCAATCCCAACTCGACCAATGGCCAATTGTGGGGCCTCAAAAACGCTTACATCCAGGATGGCGTCCTCGTGATTGAGGCTCGCAAGGACGATCTGCCAAATCCCGATTACTATCCTCACTCGGGCAAGGCTGAGACCTTCCCCTACACTTCGGCCTCGCTGCAGACCAAGGGCAGCTGGAATGGCGGTTACAGCTGGCTATTCGGCATCTATGAGGTACGCGCCAAGATTACTGCCGAGACTGGCCTCTGGCCGGCTATCTGGAGCACTGGCGAACAATATGAATGGCCTCAGGGGGGCGAAATCGACATCATGGAATATTACGGCAACAAGCTGCATGCCAATGTATGCTGGGGCAACGGTGTGCGTTGGGGAGGCAGCTGGAACAGCAAGACCTACTCGATGAGCAATCTTCCAGCCGATTGGGACCAAGATTTCCACACCTGGAAGATGGTATGGGATTATGACCACATGGAGCTGTGGGTTGATGATATCCTGATCAACGATATCGACCTCAACACCACTGTCAACGTCAATCCCGGGACCGACTGGTATAATATCGACAATTTGAACCCGTTCCGCGATGTGCGCCAGATGTGCTGGCTCAACCTCGCCCTCGGCGGCAACAACGGCGGCAGCTTAGCCAATACCACATTCCCGAGTTATTACTTGATTGATTATGTGCGCATATATCAGAAGATTGGCACCGACGGCCTGGCTACTTACCATGTCGATGAGGAGGTGAGCGAGCCTACCTGGCAGCGCCCCAATGGCATTAAGTCGGTAGCAGTCGATGATATCGATGATTCTGGCAAGCCGGTGCGCATCTTCGACCTCAGCGGTCGCGAGGTAGCTCCCTCAGACACACTGCGCGGCCTCTACCTCGTCAACCAAGGCACCACCACTCGCAAAGTAATATTTTGAACAGACAGCTTCTTCGTTAGGATTAGTTTTGGATGATCATTCATAGGTTTATTTTAGGTAGCAAGTAAAAGAGAATTGCGACTACCGTCGCAATTCTCTTTACCTAATGAAAAATGAAAAATGAAAAATGAAAAATGAAGAATGAAGAATGAAAAATGAAGAATGAAGAATGAAGAATGAAAAATGAAGAATGAAGAATGAATAATGAAAAATGAAAAATAACCATCCGGATGGCTATTTTTCATTTTTCATTCTTCACTGTTTATACGGTGAGGATTTCTTTTTCTTTGAGGGCGAATAGCTCGTCGATCTTCTTGAGATATTTGTCGTGGAGCTTCTGAGCCTTGGCTTCGGCATCTTTCTCTACGTCTTCGGGCATGCCTTTCTTGATGGCTTTTTTCAGACCCTCAATAGCCTCGCGGCGTGCGTTGCGCACGCTCACTTTGGCGTTTTCGGCCTCTGACTTGCTCTGCTTCACCAGCTGTTTGCGGCGCTCCTCGGTGAGTGGAGGAATTGTGAGGCGTATTACCTCGCCATTGTTCTCGGGAGTGATGCCGAGGGCCGAGTTGATGATGGCCTTTTCAATTTCCTTGAACATCGACTTCTCCCAGGGGGTGATAGTGATGGTGCGGGCATCAGGCACTGCGATATTGGCAACGTTTGAGATAGGGGCTTGGCTGCCATAGTAGTTGACGCGGATAGCATCAAGCAGGCGAGGATTGGCCTTGCCGGCGCGGATGTGGGTCAGAGCGTCTTCGAGATAGGCTACAGCCATCTCCATGCTCTCTTCAGCGGGGTCGAGATAGGTGCTTACGTTTTCTTCTGCCATGGATATGTAGGTTTAAGTATTAATATACGAGTGTACCGATGGGTTGGCCATCAATCACCTTTTGGAGATTGCCGGGAGTATCCATGTCGAATACGATGATGGGCATGGAATTTTCCTTGCACAGGGTGGTGGCAGTGAGGTCCATCACCTTGAGACCGCGATTGTAAATCTCATCGTAGGTGATCTCGGTGAATTTCTTGGCGTTGGGGTCTTTTTCGGGGTCGGCGGTGTAGATGCCGTCGACGCGTGTGCCTTTGAGCATCACATCAGCCTCGACCTCGATAGCGCGGAGGGCTGCTCCGGTATCGGTGGTGAAGAATGGATTGCCGGTGCCGCCGGCGATGATGGCGACTTGGCCGTTGCTCAGGGCCTCGGTGGCTTTCCACTTGCTGTAGTATTCCCCGATGGGATACATGTTGGTTGCCGTAAACACCTTGGCCGAACAAGCGGCAACCTGCAGAGCCGAACTGAGGGCCAAGGAGTTGATCACTGTGGCGAGCATCCCCATCTGGTCACCCTTGACACGATCAAAGCCCTTTGAGGCTCCCGACAGGCCGCGGAATATGTTGCCGCCGCCGATGACGATTGCCACTTGCACTCCCTCGTTGGCCACGGCCGCGATTTGGGCCGCGTATTCGTTGAGGCGTTGGGTATCAATGCCGTAATGCTGGTGTCCCATTAATGATTCGCCGCTTAGCTTAAGCAGCACTCGTTGGTATTTGGTCCTCATGATTCGACTAGTTTTAGTGTTTCGGTTTTCAGTAACCACAAAGTTAATGCTTTTCTTCCAATTTATCCAAAAAATTCTCCCAAAAATTCTCTTCACACTGATATTTTTTCTCCCCCAGTAGTTTATCTCACTAAAAATCCTTACCTTTGTGACCTAAAAACAGAATAAGTAAGTGGTCAATTTGAAATTAAACTATGATGGGAATAAATAAAACACGGAGAGCACGGAGGACCACGGAGGCCACGGAGATTTCTCCCTCTCTGTCTCTTGCGTTCTCAATTCGGTCACTGAGGCGGCGAAGCCGCAGCAGAGGTCACGGAGCGCGAGGAAAAGCGGCGGAGGAGGGCCTGGCGCCCTCGCCGGCCCCGGAATCAAAAGGACACCGCCCACACTCCGCGACCTCTGGCACCGCTTCAGCGATCTCCGTGACCGATTCCAGATCGCAAATAAAGCAGAGAAAGAAAAGTCTCCGTGGCCTCCGTGAATCTCCGAGCTCTCCGTGTTTTTGTTTAACTTCAAAGTGACCACTTACTTAGTATGCCACAAATAAGTCATTTCTACGGTATCATTATACTAATGAATTTCTCAGACCATGCCCCTGCTCATTTCCATGCATGGTACAATGAATACAAGATCATTGTTAATATAAAGGATGGAGTAGTCAAAGGAGAAATGCCAGGAAATATGTTCTTAGAAGTAGTAAAGGCCCAATACATGGGCGGTTATAGGATTAAACTATGGTTTAATAACCAGGTTGAAAAGGTAGTTGACCTTAAGGCTTCCCTTAAGGGCTTAGTCTTCGAGCCTCTTCTGGATTTGGAGGTTTTCAAGAGATTCTCTATTAAGTTTAATACTATAGAATGGGAGAACGGAGCAGACTTTGCCCCAGAATATCTTATGGCCCTCCCTGCCTCAAGGGAATAATCTTTAGAAATCGGAGAAGAGGTCCGGTTTGATGAGGATGCCAAAGCGAAGCTGGGTGTGGAATTGCTTATAGTCGAGGAGTCCCTCGCCATAGCCGTTGTAATATTGCAGGAAGAAATACTCGTTGGCATTCTTCCACATGCGCATGCCCAACTCGAATATGGTGTTGTAATTCAGATTCCATCCTTTGCGTTTCACCAGAGTGATGTTGCCCATGAACTTGCGGTCATTGCTCATCACTTGCACGCCCATCTGGTAGATACCACTGTATTTGAGGATATCCTTGTTGTTCATACCATCGACAATGGGTATCCATGCCTTGCCATGCACCATCAAGTTGGGATCAATCATGATGTTGGCGGCAAGCGACACCTTGTTCCATGAGCGCGACTCATCGCCATCGCGCCCATTGCTCTCATGCTCGATGATGAATGTGAGCTTGCCAATATAGCGGTTGCCCGAGAACAGGGGTTTGCTGAGGCCAAGACCTGGGTTGAAGTTGAGGTCGGTCATCGGCATAGAGTTCTCCAGCACATTCCAGAATACCTTTTGAGTATAGAATAGGTATAGGTATGTGCCCCAGGGCAGCGTGCTCTTGGTGAGCTTCTGCGCCACTGAGACTTGGAATTTCACATTGGTGTTCTCCTTGGTAGCTTTTTTGCCTACCGAGGGTCCGAAGATGAAGTAGTTGTCCTTGTATATGCCGAAATAAGGCTGACTGTCAAAGGCATGACGCACGCTGTCGGCGTCGATCACCTCATCGGGAGTAGATACGATTTGGCCGTTGCAACCAAGGGCCGCAACTATCAGAGCCATTATAAACACGCACCATTGACGTTTCATGCCGCAAAATTAGCTAAATTTGTGGTAATTAACAACAATTATAACAATTAGGCAAATCTTTTGGCACTTCCGACCACAAAAATAAGTGAATAACGAACAGTGAATAGTGAATAACGGGCCATCCGGAAATAAGCCATCCGGATGGCCCGTTATTCACTATTCACTGTTACTTATTCATTGAGGAGGTAGGCATCGTAGAGGGTGAGGGCGGTCATGGATTCGACGATGGGGACTGCGCGGGGGAGGACGCAGGGGTCGTGGCGGCCGCGGGCGTGGACGGTGGCGGGATTACCGTCGAGGTCGATGGTGGAGATGTCGCGGAGCAGGGTGGCGACAGGCTTGAAAGCCACGCGGAAATAGATGTCTTCGCCATTGCTGATGCCCCCTTGGATGCCGCCGCTGTGGTTGGTGGCAGTACGCACACGCTCCTGCCCCGGCTTGGAGCCAGGAATAAAGGCATCGGCCATCTCGCTGCCTCGGCGACCCACACCGGCAAATCCCAAGCCATAGTCAAATCCCTTGGCGGCATTGATGCTCATCATGGCCGAGGCCAACATGGCATGGAGCTTGTTGAATACCGGTTCGCCCCAGCCGGCAGGCACCCCCTTGGCTACGCAGGTGATGACACCACCGATGGTATCGCCATCGCGCTGTACCTCCTTGATCAATGCCTCCATGGTTGCGGCAACCTCCGGGTCGGGGCAGCGCACCGGATTGCTCTCAATCAGCGACAAGTCAAGCTCGGTGTAAGGCTTGTCAACCACGATATCGCCAACCTGTGAGGTATAGGCATAGATAGTGACGCCCAGCCTCTCTAAGGCTTGCATAGCAAAGGCACCTCCCACCACGCGGGCGATTGTCTCGCGAGCCGAGGTGCGACCACCGCCGCGATGGTCACGGATGCCATACTTGGCAAAATAGGTATAATCGGCATGGGATGGGCGCAGCACCGAGCGCAGATTGTCGTAATCTTGGCTGTGATGGTCGGCGTTGCGCACAAGGAATCCGATGGGGGTGCCAGTGGTCTTGCCCTCAAACATGCCAGAGAGAATCTCCACCCTATCCGCCTCGCGCCTCTGGGTCGTGATTGATGACTGGCCCGGGCGCCGCCGGTCAAGCTGCGCTTGCACCTTGTCGAGGTCTATTTCTATGCCGGGCTCCATGCCGTCGATTACGCCGCCGATGGCGGGGCCATGGCTTTCGCCAAAAGATGTGAGCCTAAAGGCTCGGCCAAAAGTATTCATAATCAATGAAAAATGAAAAATGAAAAATGAAAAATGAATAATGAATAATGAAAAATTTCTTGATAATATCGATATTATCGAGACCTAACACAAATCGGCAACGGTGCCGCGCACATAGTTGATGAGGGCCTGTGGGGCGACCTTGAATTGGAGGCCGCGCTGGCCAGCGCTGACGTAGATGTGGTTAAAATCGAGGGCTGTAGTGTGGAAATAGGTTGGGAAAGGCTTTTTCATGCCCACCGGTGAGCATCCGCCTCGGATATAGCCAGTGAGAGGGAGGAGCTCCTTCATGGGTATCATCTCGGCCTTTTTGGCACCGGCAGCCTTGGCTGCTTTCTTCAGGTCAACCTCCATATTTCCCGGCACCACGCACACAAAGTAGCCGCATTTGTCGCCATGCAGCACCAGGGTCTTAAACACCTGCCTAATGTCCTCGCCAAGGGCATCCGCCACATGCTGCGCAGCCAAATCCTCTGGGTCAAATTCATAGGGTATCAGCTCATACTCAATCTTGGCCTTATCCAAAAGCCGCGCCGCATTAGTCTTTATTGATTTGTCATTCTTCATATCTTTTCCTATTTTGGTGCAAAGTTATTAAAAATATGTCAAGAATGGGGAATAATTTTTTAATGTGGTTGATTTTTTGTACTTTTGCACTGCAACTTACACACAACTATCGTATTTATGAGCAACCGACTGAAAGTGTATTGCAAGAACATCGAGCAATACGTCGACATAAACGGCGGAGAAACCCTGCTGGAGATTGCCAAGATGGTGAATCTTGACTTTGAGCCTATCTGCGCCCGCGTCAACAACAAGACCGAAAACCTGTACTTCCCGGTATTCACGCCCAAGCAGGTAGAGTTTCTGTCGAAGGAGAGCAGCAGCGGCAACCGTTGCTACATACGCTCGCTGTGCATGGTGCTGTACAAGGCTTCGCAGAATCTCTACCCCGGCACTCGCCTGAAGATAGCCCACTCGATATCAAAGGGTTATTTCGGCAAACTCATCGGACGCTCACCCAAATACCCAGCTGATGAAAATGGCAACATCTTCATCACCAAGGAGCTGGTGGCAGCCCTCAAGGAAGAGATGCAGCGCATCGTCGATGCCGACATCGAATTCCAGCGCAAAGAGCGCCTCACCCGCGATGCCATCACCATATTCAAGAACCAGGGCCTCGATGACAAGGTAACCCTGTTGGAGACAATCCGCGAACTATACACCGTCTACTACAAGCTCGACGGCCTATGCGACAGCTACTACGGCACCTTGGCGCCGCGCACCGGCATGCTCAATGTGTTTGACCTGCGCCCATACAAGGACGGCTTCCTGCTCACCGGCTTTGACAAGGAAAATCCCAACGTGCCGCCGCAGCATGTAACCCAGGAGAAGATGTACAAGGCATTTACCGATTACATCGAATTCAACAACATCGTAGGCGTACGCAATGTGGGCGAACTAAACAAGACCGTGCTTGCTGGGCGCACTCCCCTGCTGATCAATGTGGCTGAGGCTCTGCATGACAAATATCTGAGCCGCATCAGCGATGAGATTACTCGCCGCTACCACGAGGGCGGAGCAAGAATTGTGCTGCTCGCCGGTCCTTCCAGCTCGGGTAAGACCACCACTACCAAGCGCCTGGCCATCCAGCTAATGACCAATCTGCTCAAGCCGCAGATGGTGTCGCTCGACAACTACTTTGTGGATCGGGACCATACTCCCCACGATGAGACTGGCGACTACGATTATGAATCGCTCTATGCCCTCGACCTGGAGAAATTCAACAAAGACCTGTGCGACTTGCTCGATGGCAAGGAGGTATTCCTACCCACCTACAATTTCAAGACTGGCAGCCGCGAATACAAGGGCGACAGCATCAGGCTCGAAGACCGCTCGGTGCTGCTGATCGAGGGCATCCACGGCCTCAACCCAGAGCTAACGGCACATATCGATGAGAAGATGAAATTCCGCGTGTACGTATCCGCTCTCACCACCCTCTCGATTGACGACCACAACTGGGTGCCGACAACCGACAACCGCCTGCTGCGACGCATCATCCGCGACTACAAATATCGCGGCTCATCGGCCGAAGAGACGCTAAAGCGTTGGCCATCAGTGCGCCGAGGTGAAGAGAAATGGATATTCCCATATCAAGAGAATGCGGACGCTACCTTCAACTCCTCGCTCATCTTCGAGCTGGGCGTGATGAAGAATTACGCTGAGGAGATCCTAAGCCAGGTACCGCGCGATGTGCCAGAGTTTGGCGAGGCTTACCGCTTGCGCAAATTCCTGAGCTATTTCCTCCCCATCGAGGAGAAGAACATCCCCTCGACCTCACTGCTCCGCGAGTTCCTCGGCGGCTCCTCCTTCCGTTACTAAAACGAAAAATGAAGAATGAAAAATGAAAAATAACCATTCGGATGGCCACTTAATGAAAAATGAAAAATGAAGAATGAATAATACCATCCGGATGGGCATTCTTCATTTTTCATTTTTCATTTTTCATTCTTCATTTTTCATTCCTCTAATCACCATGAAAACAAGAGCACTGTATTTTTCATTTTTCATTTTTAGTTTTTCATTTCTCTGCGGCCAGGAGGTATGGAAAGATGCCAGTGCGCCCATCGATGAGCGCGTGGCCGACTTGGTGCCTCGATTGACATTGGATGAAAAGATAAGCCTGCTTAGTTTTGAATCGCCCGCCATCGAACACCTGGGCATCCCCCACTATGAGTGGTGGAACGAGGCTCTGCATGGCGTGGGGCGCAGCGGCTTGGCTACAGTCTTTCCGCAATCAATAGGCATGGCCGCTTCGTGGGATCCAGAATTGCTTGAGCAAGTATTCTCGGCAGTCAGCGACGAAGCTCGCGCCAAAAACAGCGCTTATCGCCACAATGGGCAGCCCCTCAAACGCTACCAAGGCCTCAGCTTTTGGACACCCAACATCAACATATTTCGCGACCCCCGCTGGGGACGCGGCCAAGAGACCTACGGCGAAGACCCTTATTTGACCTCGGTCATGGGCCAAGCGGTGGTAAGAGGTCTACAGGGACCAGACCCCGAGCATGTCAAGACGCTGGCTTGCGCCAAGCATTACGCAGTGCATAGCGGCCCCGAATCAACACGACATAGCGTCAATATCGATGATGTTAGCGAACGCGACCTGTGGGAAACCTACCTCCCAGCATTCAAAGATTTGGTCACCAAGGCAGATGTGCGCCAGGTGATGTGCGCCTACCAGCGATTTGACGGCAAGCCATGCTGCGGCAACGACCAACTGCTTCAAGAGATTCTGCGCAAAGAGTGGGGCTACAAATATCTTGTGGTTACAGACTGTTGGGCTCTCTCTGACTTCCATCAGCCGCAATATCACGGCGTGACAAAAACTGCCGCTGAGGCGGGAGCCATGGCGGTAAGAGCCGGTACTGATCTGGAGTGCGGCGTAACCCTCAAGCGTCTGGGCGAGGCCGTGGAGCAAGGATTAGTCTCTGAGACTGACATTGACCAAGCGCTAAGCCGAGTGTTGTATCAACGATTCGCCTTAGGCGAACTCGACCCCGACTCTCTCACAGATTGGACGAACATCCCCCTTAGCGTAGTCGACAGCCCTGAGCATAAGGCATTGGCTCTGCAGATGGCATTGGAGTCAATAGTGCTTTTGGCTAACAATAACAACATTCTACCGCTAAATAGGCGCCAAAAGGTGGCTCTGATGGGCCCCAATGCGGTTGACTCGGTGATGCTATGGGGGAATTACAATGGTACCCCATCGCATACCATCACCCTGCTCGAAGCCTTGACCGATAGATTGGGCAGCGATCTGATTTATGATCGCGCATGCGACATTGCCGATGGCCTCAGCGAATTGGTAGCCCCTGAAGACCACGCTTCTGACGATCCGCGGCCAAATGAGCAACTCGTCACCCAAGAATTAGACATACCAGCCTCGCTGGCCCGGATAGCCGATGCCGACATTGTGATTTGGGCCGGAGGCATCACTCCCCATATCGAGGGCGAAGAAATGCCCATCAGCATCGATGGATTCAAAGGAGGTGACCGCACCAAAATCGAACTCCCCGATGTACAAACCCGTATGTTGCGCGCTCTGCGCGAGGCCGGGAAAAAAGTGGTGATCGTAAATTTCTCGGGTTCGGCTATGGCAATCGACCCCTACTTATATGACGCTCTGCTGCAAGCTTGGTACCCCGGCCAAGCCGGAGGCGAAGCCATCGCGCAAGTACTGATGGGCGAATACAATCCATCGGGGCGCCTACCGGTCACATTCTACAAAAGCACAGAGCAAGTCCCAGCCTTTGAGGATTATGCTATGGAGGGGCGCACATATCGCTATCTGCGCCAAGAGCCCCAATATCCGTTTGGTTATGGGTTGAGTTATACTGATTTTCAATACGGACAGGCTACGGCCAAGGTGACTGATGGTGATGAACCAATAGTAGAAATAGAATTTCCCCTGACCAACACCGGACCCCTCGCTGGCGACGAGGTGGCCCAAGTGTATCTGCGCCGCGATGCCGACACAGCTGGCCCTAACCGGTCATTGCGCGCTTTCCAGCGCCTGCATCTCAATCCCGGAGAAACCGCAACAGTCAGATTCACCCTATCGGGCGATGACCTGTCGACCTTCAATCCCGAAACCGAGGTAATGGAAATCATCCCCGGCCAATACACCCTCTACTACGGCCCCAACTCATCCACCACCCTAACCCTGGGCTTCGCTCTTAAAAGACCATAAGGACAACAAAGAACATAAGGACATAAGGAACATAAGGACATAAGGAGTACAAAATCCTTATGTCCTTATGTTCCTTATGTCCTTATGTTTCTTATGTCCTTATGGTCCTTGTCCTTACGGTCTCTATGGTCTTACGGTCTTGTAAGAGTTGGGACTGGAGAGCAGCCAGGGAGGGGAAGCGCTGCTCGGGACGGATGAAGCGGAGGAAATCAAGGGTGATGGGCTGCCCGTATAGGTCGCCATCATACCCAATCAGATGGGCCTCGATGGTTGGATCGAGATTGTCGGCTATGGTTGGCCGCTTGCCAATATTGACCATAGCGGGCCATCGCTGTCCATCGGCGGTATATGCATCCGCGGCGTACACACCTCGCGCAGGTATCAGTTGGCGCGGCTCTGACGGTTGCACATTGGCCGTGGGCCAGCCTATGGTACGCCCTATGCCCTGGCCCTGAGCCACAGTGCCGCACAGGCGGTAGGGACGACCGAGCATCAGATTAGCCCGCTCTATTTGGTTGCGCGACAGGGCTACGCGAATCGATGAAGAACTGACTGGCACTATCTGGCCGCGCTCTACCTTGAGTGCTTGCTCCTTGCCCTGAATCACATCAATGCCGATTTCTTGCCCTATGGCCTGGTAAGTCGAGAAATTGCCCTCGCGGTCGCGACCGAAATGGTTGTTGAATCCTACTACCAACGCTTGCACTCCGTGCTCATCCCTGAGCATCTCCATAAACTGGCGAGCGGTGAGCGAGCGCATCCGCTGATCGAATCCCAGACTAATCACCCTGTCGATGCCAGCCTGGCGCAACAGCCTCATTTTCTCCTCGATGGGGGTGATTAGGCGCGGCGCACGCTCGGGAGCTACCACGTCCAAGGGGTGGCCCGCAAACGTGAATATGGCGCACTCCTGCCCTCGGGCTTTTGCCTCAGCCAATACTTGGCCAATCAAAGCCCGATGACCCAGATGCACGCCATCAAATGTACCAACCGCAGCTACCATCACCTATTTTATGAATTGCTTGGGCAATAGCTTGGTGAAATCCTCGGTGACATGCAGAGTGTGGAAACCGAATGGTTCTGACGCATGCAGATTCTTGAGCGAATCGTCAAGAAACAGCGTCTCCTCAGGCTTGATCTTGAATTGGTCGATGGTGTATTGGAAAATCTCAGCGCTTGGCTTGCAGCACTTGGCCTCGAACGATGTGACCACGCCATCAAAATAGCCATCGAGCTCGAGGCCCATCTTGGTGAATTGGCGCGAGATGATAGAGTTCCAGTGTATGGGATTGGTGTTAGATAGCAGATACACGCCGTATTTCTGCCTCAGCTCTTGCAGCGCAATCAGCCTATGCTCGGGTATGTCGAGCAGGAATTGCTCGAATGCATAGTCAATCTCGGCATCAGTGGCTCCATCGGGCAACAGTTTGCGCAATTCGTTGTGGAATTGGTCTACAGTGATTTGCCCAGCCTCGAGCTTGGCAAAAGCTCCTTGCTGACTATACTCGCCAAAAAAGCTGTTGGCATCCTTCAAACCCAAGCGCGTGAAAGCCTCAACGCAGCGGTTGCGATCGAGGTCGATAATCACGCCGCCCAGGTCAAATAGCAGATTTTGTATCATATCTTAAGATTTAAGGGAGCAATGGGACCGCCGAGGCGAAGCCTCGTGGCACACGACTACCCTGTCTATATTATTTAATGGTAATAATGTGTTGGGCCTCAAGGCCTGAGTCGGTCTTGGCTTTAAGCAGCACTTGGCCTTTGTGCTTGCCAGCCTTCACCACAGCCAGGGCGCGGCCCTCGTGGGTGAGGCGCGATGAGCGATGGTATCCCATCGGATCCTTCATATCAGCGCTGCCAGTAGCGAGCAGTTTGCCATTGCCCTCGATGTCAAAGTCTATCACCATGTCAGAGTCGGGAACTATGCGGCCATCCTCGTCAATCAGTTCGGCTATCACATAGGCCAAATCTTGATTGTCGGCCTTGAGTGAGGAGCAGTCTGAGGCAAGACGTATAGCGACAGGCTCGCCAGCAGTGGATATCACTTGCTCTTGTCCATCGCTTGCCACGGCGCGGAGAGTACCGGGAGTGTATGGCACAGTGAAAACTGCCTTGTATGCTGTGCCACGACCCACAGCGGCTTTGCCCACTACGGCATCGTTGAGGTACAGAGTCACGCTGTCGGCCTTGGTGGCAGCCACCACCTGGATGGGTTCGCCCTCGTGGCCGCGCCAATTCCAAGAGCGCGAGGCGGGATAGGTGCCCCACAGGGTCTCCTTGATTTGACCCTTGTAGCCGTTGGGTTCGCGCACAGCCAGCACAAGCTTGGGCTGGGTGCTGTATAGCATCTCGCGGTAATAAGATATTGGTCGGCGGTTGCCGGTAAGGTCGATGTCGCCGCACAGAGCTCCGTGCCACGGCCATTGGTTGCGCTCCCAATGCTCACCTTCACTCTCACCCTCATAGTAATGGCGCCCGATGCCTGACTCGCCCAGATAGTCGATGGCTGTCCATACGAAATCGCCAATCACGTAGGGATGGTCATTGACCATCTCCCAATTCTGGAAAGCATCGCGCGGATACGATTCAGTCTGCCACATCACACGGTCGGGCACACGCTCATGATCGCTCTCGGCCTTATGAATCATATAGTTATAGCCGATGATATCATGCTCGGCAGCCAATGGGTCATAGATTTCCCAATCGGCATCCCACGAGGCCAGAGCTTGGGTCACGGGGCGCGAGGGGTCGGCAGTGCGACAGCACTCAGCCAGCTCGTGGGCTATCTCTACAGCCTCGGGAGCCTTGCGCTCGAGTATTTCATTGCCAATGCTCCAAGCCAGGATTGACGGGTGGTTGCGGTCACGGCGTACCATTGCCTCGGCATCCATCAGAGCCCATTGGTCAAACAGCACTGCGTAGTCATTAGGATTCTTGGCCTCTTTCCAGCCATCAAATGCCTCATCAATCACAATCAGACCCTGACGGTCGCACTCGCGCAGGAAAGCCGGAGCCGGAGGATTGTGGCTTGTGCGCACTGCGTTGAATCCAGCCTCCTTAAGCAGAGCAACCTTGCGGCGCTCAGCGGCATCATAGCTTGCTGCGCCCAGCACTCCGTTGTCATGGTGCACGCATCCGCCGTTGAGCAGTATGGACTCGCCATTAAGCTTGAGGCCCTCGGTGGCGGAATAGTCAAATTGGCGGATTCCAAACTCGGTGGAATACTCATCGACCACGCCTTTTGAGTCGGTCAATATCAATTGGGCTTGATACAAGGCCGGATTCTCGGGGCTCCATAGCTCGGGATTGTCTACTTTGAGCGACACATTGACCTCGGTGGTATCCGACACGGCTACCTCGAGGGTCTCGTGGCCGAGGGTGCGGTTGTCCTTGGCAATGCTCACCTTGGCCTTGACATACCGGGGCGCAGGATTGGTATTGATGATATTGAATTTCACATCCACGGTAGCCTCATCCTTGGTAGGCGACGGGGTGGTGATGGCCAAACTCCAAGGCGAAACATAAGTGTCGGCCGTGTTGGTTAGCCATACATGGCGATAGATGCCTGAGCCGGTGTACCAGCGGCAATTCTTTTGTCGCGAATTGTCGATATGCACCTCCAGAGCATTGTTGCCCGAGCGCAGGTACGGGGTCGGGTCAACATGAAATGACGAATAGCCGTAGGGCCACTCGCCAGCGAGTTGGCCATTGAGATACACCTTGGCATCCATGTAGCAACCCTCGAACAGCAGCCCATAGCGGCGGTCGGCCTTAGGCTTGTCAATCGCGAGGGTCTTGCGATAGATGCCTTTGCCAGTGGGTAAGTATCCGCCATCATTGCCAGCTGGGGCGAGGCTGTCGAAATCGCATAGCGCGCTCCAGTCGTGAGGCAGGTCGACCGGGGTCCAGTGTTTGTCGCCATCGAGACAGAATTCCCAATCGTCATCGATCAGGGTCATACGCTCAGGGCTGCGGCTGCAGCTTATGGCCGCAAGGGCAGCAATGGCAATCAGGCAAATAAGGATTTTTTTCATTTGAATGTATATGTTATGTAAGCTGTTGAGGTTTCGGGGGCATTTTCATAATTGGCGCGAGTAAATTTGCGGCTTTTCACCTCGGCGGCGCAAGCCTGGCGCACCTGGCTGTTGGTTGCAGCCGGGGCATCGCCGCCGTCAAAGCGCAGATTGGTGACATTGCCGTACCGGTCGATGGTCACCACCATCTTTACGCTGCCCGTGACAGTGCTTAGCACTGGCGCATACGAGGGGATTGACCAGCCGCCGCCGGCGGTGCCAGTGCCGCTGCCGGTGAGAGTGCCTTGGGGCGAGTTGCCCGATGGCGTGCCGTTGTTGCCATCATCTGAGGCTCCCGAGGCATTGTTGTGCTTGCCTTGCGATTTGTTGAAGGCATTGGCAATCTCGTTGTTGGCCTGGCGCTGGATTTCTTCTTCTTCTTTTTTCTTCTTATCGACGGCTGGAGCCGGCTGTTCGGGTTCTTTCTCTTTTACCTTCATGGGCGACTCTTCTTTTTGAGCCACGACCTTAGGCGCATCCACGCCCGAGCCAGCATCCTCGACATCTGTGCCTGAGATGGGCGTGGGCTGGGCCGACAGCTGCTCGTCAGCCTGGGCGCGCGATGGCTCATCGCCCTTCATGTCGGGGGCAGAGGGCATCTGCAGGATATCGATGTATTCCTCGTCCATAAAGATTGTGGGCTGTTCCTCGGGCACAATCTTGGTCGAGGCGAGGCCCAGATGGCAGCAAAACATCAATAGCAAGGCCAGCCCCACTATTACAGTGGTGCCAATCGAGGCTTGTATTCTGGGTGACAGGCTCATCGGCAGATTATTTGGGTCGGGTGGCCAATACCATCTTTATGCCATTTGATGCGCCGACATTCAACACGTCCACGATGCGGCCGTAGCGCACGGCTTGGTCGGCATATATGGCCACGGCTGTCTGGGTAGTGTCTTGCGAGAGAGCGGTTTTTAGGAACTCGGCCAATTCTTCTTCCTCCATGGGGATTGGCTCGGCCTCGGCATACGAGGCAGCTATATTGCCTATCGAATCGATGTAGACGCGAGTAGTAGGCTTTTGGGCTGTCTGCTCTGAGGCTTGCGGCAGATTTATCTCCATGGCGGTCGGGAACACAAATGTGCTCGTGGCCATAAAAAACACCAGCAGCAAGAAGATGACATCAGTCATCGACGCCATCGAGAATGCAGCCATAATATCTTGTTGTCGCTTGAGTGGCATGTTATTGGTCTTTAGTCTTTGGTCTTTGGTTTTTGGTTTTTGGTTTTTGGAAACAAATGCTTATTGGATGTTTTTTCTCAGGGCAAACATCCTACGCATTATAGATTCTATTTGATTATTGAAGGAATCTAAAATTTCTCGAGTAATATACCCAAATGCAAAGGATAACTCTGCTTGTGTTTGTAATTCACAAGCCGATCCATTAGCCATTCTTAAGTAATGATCTAATTCCTTATTGCTCCCTCTACCATTTCCTTCAGCAATAAGGGATGGAATAGATACGGCACATCTCTGCATCTGAGAAACTAATCCATATTTCTCAGAAGGGGGAAACATCGCTGTTTGAGCATAGGTAAATTTAGCCAATTCCATCGAATCTTTCCACACTATCAGGTCTCTATGATCTCTATAAGCCATACATTTAGGGTTGTAATTTAGTCTAAAATAAGTTTTTGTAGCAGATTACAGATAAACTAATGTAATATTTCCAAAAACCAAAAACTATAATCCAAAAACGGACCTCCTCAACGAGCCCGCCCGATAGCGGGCCGGGGCCCGTTATCGGGCGGGCTCGTTGAGGAGGTCCATAAATTCCATGGTCTTGGCCTCCATCAGATTCATGACGGTGTTGATGCGGGCCACCAGGTAGTTGTAGGCAAATAGGGCTGCGATGCCCACAATCAAGCCAGCCACCGTGGTGACCAGGGCGGTATAGATGCCGCCGGCAAAGTCGCCAATCGAGGCTGAATTTCCAGCCGAGGCAATCGAGTAGAAAGCTTGCACCATGCCGATCACCGTACCGAGAAATCCCAGCATCGGCGCGCCGGCAGCCGTGGTGGCCAACCAAGGCAGTCCGTGGCTGAGAGCAGCAATCTCGAGATTGCCAGTGTTCTCGATTGCCACCAGCACATCATTCATGGGGCGACCAATGCGGTTGATGCCCTTGAGGATGAGGCGCGAATACGGCGAGTTGGAACTCTTGCACAGGCGCATAGCGCTCTCCAGCTCGCCCTCGTGAATATAATCGCGAATGCGGGTCATAAACGTCTCATCGACCTGCGAGGCGCGGTGTATCACAATCGCCCTCTCGATGAGGATGTAGATGCTGATGATGGCCAGCAGAGCCAGAGGGATCATTATCCAGCCTCCCTCGAGGCATAATTGCCAAATTGATATCTCCACAATTCAAATGAAAAATGAAAAATGAGGAATGAAAAATTAGGGAATGAAAAGCGAATAGTGAAAAGTGAAAAATTCCAGACTCTTTGGGATTTTTCATTTTTCATTATTCATTTTTCATTTAATTAGGCATTGTTTGTAGCGCTTGATGGTCTCCTCGAGGCCGAGATAGAGGGCATCTGAAATGAGGGCGTGGCCGATTGATACCTCGTTGAGGTATGGCAGGTGCTGACGAAAAAATGCCAGATTCTCAAGATTGAGGTCATGGCCGGCATTGACGCCTAAGCCGCAACGATGAGCCGCCTCACTGGCTGCCACGTAGGGGGCCACGGCTGCCTCTGGGTCGGTAGGATACTGATCGGCATAAGGCTTGGTGTACAGCTCCACGCGGTCGGCTCCAGCCTTAGCGGCAAGCTTAATCTGCTTCTCGTCGGGGGCTACGAAAATCGATGAGCGTATGCCTGCCTCCTTGAGACGATCGACTATGCCACTCAGGAAGTCAAGATTGGACTCAACATCCCAGCCGCTCGAGCTGGTGACCGCCGAGGGCGCATCCGGCACCAGAGTTACCTGCTCGGGGCGCACTTGCAGCACCAAGCGCATGAAATCCTCTGAGGGGTAACCCTCGATATTGAACTCGGTCTTGACAATCGGGCGCAGCTTGTACACATCGTCGCGGCGTATATGGCGCTCGTCGGGACGCGGGTGCACGGTGATGCCCTCGGCCCCAAACTTCTCACAGTCGACAGCTACGCGCTGCACATCTGGCACATTCTCGCCACGCGCATTGCGCAAGGTGGCTACCTTATTAATATTTACGCTAAGATGGGTCATATTTGGTTTTTGGTCTTTAGTTTTTAGTGTTTGGACCCATAGGGTCGGAATTTGAAACTTTTTAAGTGTTTATAACGTTTGAAAGTTAGTATATATGGATTTAAAGCCGTAACTTTGTAGTCAATTTTACTGCAAATTTAGTGAGAAATTATTATATGACGAAAGATTGAGTCCACTTTAAAAAGTGTAATTTTTAAGATTTAAGGATGGCGAGGTGTGACCATAGGCCAAAATCCTCGCTGTGGCATAAAAATTTTTCTGAGGCCGATTTTGGAAAAATGCTTCGCCAAAAGCGCGGCAGCGGCTCCAAATGAGGCCCAGGAAGCAAAAAGCAGCAC
>NWBJ01000016.1 GCA_002633115.1 Muribaculaceae bacterium Zag1 | reverse complement strand
TTCGACTTTTTAAAGCGGACTCATTATTGGATTGGAAAGATGGGGAGCACGCCGCTAAGCGGCGAGGGGAAGCACGCCGCCAAGCGGCGCGCCACAGAACCGGGAGGGGATACTTTTTGGCTATTTGCTTACAACTCGCAACTCATAGCTCATAGCTCATAGCTCATAACTCATAGCTCACAACTCATAGCTCATAGCTCATAACTCATAACTCATAGCTCATAGCTCATAGCTCATAGCTCATAACTCATAGCTCATAACTCATAGCTCATAACTCATAACTAATAAGGGAGGTATTCGTCGTAGAGGCGGAGGGAGTGGAGGTAGCCGGTGAAGGGCCATTCGCGCTCGGCGTTGCGGCCGAGCACAGCGTATTGCGAGGGCTTGACGAGCAGCTGCATATCTTTCTCGCTCACCAGCTGGTCGTTGATGTAGACGCGCTCGATGCGGCCATCAAAGCACACATAGAGATGCTGCCAGTCGCCAGCGAGGTCCTTGACATCGGGATATCCGGCATCCTCGTACCACCCATAGTGGTTCATCACGCCGCAACGCGGCTCATAGCCGTTGACCATCATGATTTTCTCAAGCTCGTCGTGGCTGGTGGTGAAGTCGGCAATGCACTCATTTTCAGCGATGTCGGGGTTGAGCAGCCAAGCATCGAGGGTGTAGGGAGCGTTGTCGCGCAGGGTGGCGGGCATCGGGAAGTCGCTATGGTAAACATTGTCGCCGTCAAAGCGCATAGCCTTGCGGCCCTTGACAGTCTCAACGATCGACGGACGGCCCAGAGCCTCGAAATATCCGTTCAGACCATTCTTGCCATTGGGGAAGTAGTGGAGCGTGTCGCCCTCGGCATAGTCGCTGAAATCGAGGTCAACGATGGTGCCGACATTGCGAGTAGCAGCGGGAGCCGGGCTGACGATATCGGTGGTAGCGTCAAAACCCTTCTCGGCATCTGATAGCTCCCAGTTGTAGTAGCGCAGGTTTGCGAGGGTCAGCTCTTGCACTCCGCTCTCAATCACAATCTTGCCATCGCTGACGGCTGTCTCGAGGTTGATGGGGCTCCATTTGCCATTGTTGTAAGCCATGGCGCTGATGGTGTGGGGAGCAGAGGGGTTGATGCCGGGGTGGGAGAATTTCAGCTTGGTGCCGGGCTGCAGCACCACAGCGTCGCGGCCGGCTATGCGGCGCCTGTCGGCCTTGCCTTGGAGCAATGAGAACTCGCCGCCGAGCATGCCCTGTCGGTTGGCCCAGTGGGTGCCGTTCCAGTCGGCTCCGGTCAGGCCGAGCCACTGTTGCGGACAGCTATCCTCGGTCTCGCCGTAGACCTTGACATTCCAGATGGCGCCGGGGAAACCGCGCTTTTGTCCGCCGGTGAAGGTGATGCGCACGTATTGGGCCTGGGTGTCGCCAAAGTCGACCATCGGACTGCCAGCCAGCCGATTATCGCGCTTGTCGGCGTAGATATTCCACTGCTTGCCATCGGTCGAGGTCTCGATTAGATACTGGTAGAATTGCGTGCCATATTCCCACTGCGTCATCACAGTCTTTATGGGCTGCACCTCGCCGAGGTCGATCTCAAGCCACTCCTGGCCCATGGTGGCTGGGCGCCACAGGGTGCCATTGTTGTCATCGACTGCGTATTCGGGACGGAAGTCAGCATCGTAGTGCGACGATGCCTTGACGCTCTTGCCGAGGGCAAGGTTGGCCGACTTGATGGTCAGGTCGCCAAGAGCACCGATGCCGCTGTGGGTGGGGGTGATAGGCAGAATGTTGCCCTTTTTGTCAAATTGCATCTTGTCGATGCAGAGCTGGCGGTGAAAACCGCGATTGCTGTGGGGGTTGTCGTGGCGGTGGTACAGGATATAGTAGTCGTCGCCATCCTGGAGTATGCTGTGGTGGCCGGGCCCATGGACGGTGCCATCATCGTTGGTCTCAAGGATGCAGCCCTTGTAGGTGTAGGGGCCGAGCGGACTCTTGCTGGTGGCATATTGCACGCGGTAGGTATGGTCGTGGCACGAGCCCGACGAGTACATGAAATAGTAGGTGCCTTTGCGCTTGATCACAAAGGGAGCCTCGAAGAAGTCGGTGACCTCGGTGTTGGGAATCAGGCGAGTCTCGGCAAATGACTTCATGTCGGGATTGAGGCGACCCGCGCCGCAGCCAAAGCCGTCGTAGATGCCCCAGGTGCCCCAATACATGTACACTTGGCCGTCATCGTCGACAAATGTCTGGCCATCAAGGGTGATGGCGTTGGTGACGAAGCGGTCGGGTACTAGCACTGCCTCGCTCTCGCCGAGCACATTCTGCCAGGGGCCGCGGGGCGAATCGCCCACGCCGAGATGCAACTGGCAGGGCTGGCAATACAGGTAATAGTAGCGGCCGTCGGTGGCGCTCTGCATCACATCGGGGGCCCAAATCCAGTGGCTGTCAGGCCAATTCATGGGCATGATGGTCCAGTTGACAAAGTCTTTGCTGGTCCACAGCTGAGCCGGACCGAAGCCGGCGCCGCTGCCGTCGGTGGTGGCGTAGACATAATAGGTGTCGCCAAATTTCTTGACCGTAGGGTCGGCAAAATAGCCCGGGATTACGGGATTGAATGCCCCCTGGGCATTGTACGGCACATCAGCTACTATGGATTGCAAGGAACCCACGGCCAAAGCCGCAAATAAGCACAGATATTTCATGATAAATTAAATTGACAGGTTGAGAATGATTGGTTTCAACAACTATACACAGATTACACAGATGTCACACAGATACTACGTCTGGGAGTAAAATTTCTTAGAGGCGTGAACACGCCTACAGATAACACAGATGCCATGCGGATGGTCTGTGTCATCTGTAGGGGCTTAAGCCCCTCTATGGAATGCTTATTGTCTATTTTGTCTCTGTGTGACATCTGGGTAATCTGTGTATAGTTTGACTAAGGGTATCTATTAGTAAAACGTGGTCTATAGGGGTCTAAGTTGCAGGGCGAAGCCGCCGCCGCTGGCCATGGGGATGGTAATCTTGGTGGCGGGGGTGATGGTGCGGTGGTCGATGGCGTAATCCTCGGCATTCTTGTTGGCGTTGGGGCCGTCGCGGAAGAGCGTCATCTGGTACTGCCCCTCCGGCAGGAACGAGAAGTCGACCTCGACATCGCGCGCATCCCAGTTGGTGAGGCCTCCCACCCACCAGTTGCGGCCCGAGCGACGAGCAGTGACGATGCTCTCGCCCATCTTGCCGCTGAGTATCAGCGTCTCATCGATATCGGTGGGGGTGCCGACCATAAAGCGCACACATTCCTCCTCGCCCTTGTAATTTGACGGCGCGTCGCAGAGCATTGTAAATGGCGAGTCATACACTATATATGTGGCGAGCTGGTGGCAGCGCGTGCCCATCGACATGGGGTGGTAGTAGATGGCCTTCCAGTCGGCCTTGGTGGCATTGCGCATGGCACCGGGGGTGTAGTCGACCGGACCGGCGAGCAGTCGGATGTAGGGGAAGGTGACATCGTAGAGCGGCATATTGTTCTCGAGGTCGGTCCATTTGACCTCCTCCATGCCGAATACGCTCTCAAAGTTGATGACATTGGGGTAGGTGCGATTCAGGCCGGTGGGCTTGTATATGCCGTGCAGGTCGAGGAATAACTGATACTCGGCCGTGGCCTGGGCGATGCGGTAGACCATCTCAACGGCTGTCTGGTCATCGCGGTCGAGGAAGTCGACCTTGAATCCCTTGATGCCCATCTCAGAGTATCTCTTGCATGCCTCAATCAGTTGGGAATCAAGCACGTTGAATACAGTCCACAATACCAGGTCAACATTCTTCTGTCGGCCATAAGCAATCAGTTCGGGCAGGTTTATCTCGGGTATGGTGGTTAGCATGTCGCCGCTCTTGGGGTCGTACCACCCTTCGTCGAGCACAACATACTCAATGCCATTCTCAGATGCGAAATCGATATAATACTTATATGTCTCCATGTTGATGCCAGCCTTGAAGGGCACTTGCTTCAGGCCCCAATCGTTCCACCAGTCCCAGGCCACCTTGCCGCCCTTGATCCAGGCGGTGTCGCCGATGCGGTTGGGCGAGGCCAGGGCGTAGACCAGGTTGTTGACGGGCATTTGGCGGTCATCGGTGGTGACTGCCCAGATGCGCCAGGGTAGAGCGCGCTTGCCCTCGGTCTTTGCGATATAGCTTTCGGTCGAGGTCACATATTCTTGCTTGCGCCAGGGATAGAAGTCGGTGGTGGCGGGGTAGGGGGCGAATACGCCCTTGACGGTCAGCGCCGAGGCGCCGGCTTGGATAAACATGCCGGGGTAAGCCTCAAGGTCGCTCTCGGTGAGGGTAAGCTTGGCGCTGCCGCAGTCGAAAGTTGCTGGCAGGAAGGCGAGCTTCTGGGGCGCTTGGCTCAGCGGGGTCTGATCGTAGACATTCTGGTATGCCATGGCCATGGGCTTGTCATCGTTGGTCGAGTATGGGAGCCAGGCGGTGACATCGCTCGGGAAGGCGTAGTTGGCGATCTCGTTGTCGATGATGATTTCGCCCTTTTGGTTGGTGACGAATCGGTAGGCGATGCCTTGGTCGTAGGCGCGGAATTCGACTGCTACCGAGTTGGTGAGGGTGACAGTCATTTGGGTGTAGGCAGTCTCGAACTCGCTCTGGCGGTAGAAGGGCGAGGCGATAGTCTCGGTGACTGGCTTGCCGGTCTTGATGCTCTTGATGGTGGGGTTGGCTTTGAGGCCCTGGATGTCTATGCCGATCTGGGAGGGGGAGAGCAGCAGGTCGTAGCCCCGGGCGATGCTCATGCACAGTGAACCAGTGTCGTCAGAGACGATGACGCTCAGGTTGCCGTCTGGCGAGGCGAGGCGGCCGGTTTTGGCATTGGCATCGGTAGCGATGATTGAGGCGCACAGCAGGGCTGTGGCTGTAAGGCAATATTTCATGGCAAATGTTAATAATCGATTTCAGGCGCAAATTAAGTAATATTTTTGAGAAATGTGGTAACACAAATGCCCAAATCGCAAAAAAATCGTGCGACCCATAGCAAAAATGTCAGATATCACACGAAAATGTCCTACTCTATTTTTTTCTCTTTAATTCTTGTAGGAAAGCTTCTGGATCGAAATCCTCAACATCTTCGCTATTGAATCCTTCATTTATTTCTAGCCTCAGCTTTTCTATTTTTTCTTCCTTATTATATTCCATTGTAATTGGACTTTTTGCAAAGTTAATGCTTTTATTTAATATAACAAAAAGGATGGCAAGAAATTTCTTGGTGGGGGCTTAGGTGTGCTTACGTTGAGGTTACGTGCTTACGTTTCTTGGAAAATTTTGTGCAAAAGTGCTATTCTGGAGTGGGATTAGACGATTTTTACAGAGAAATGAACATAAGTTTTCTTTGCGAGGAAGATTTAATGTCTATATTTGCGACAAAATTTTAAAATTCATTAAATCAGCAATCGTTATCACCCATGAAGACTACCCATCTGCTTCTGCTCGCCACAGCCGCTTTGGCCTCTTGCTCGCAGCAAAAGGCCTACCAGGCCCCGGAGGCATCGATCGAGGAAGTGCCATTCACACAGGTGCAGCTTGCCGACGACTTTTGGGCCCCGCGCATCGAGACCAACCGCACCGTCTCGATCCCATCGGCATTCGGCGAATGTGAGAAGAATGGGCGCTTTGACAACTTTGCCATCGCCGGAGGCCTTAAGAAAGGAGAGCACCGCGGCGACTTCTCGTTCGACGACACCGACCCCTACAAGATTATCGAGGGCGCCAGCTACAGCTTGGCCGTACATTATGATCCCGACCTCGACGCCTACCTCGACAGCGTGATCAACCTTATCGCCGCCGCCCAAGAGCCCGACGGCTACCTGACCACCTGCGTCACCAACCGCTGCGAACGCCTCTCGGGCTGGTGGGGCAAAGAGCGCTGGGAGAGGATCAACAGCCACGAACTATATAATAGCGGTCACCTCTACGAGGCAGCCGTGGCTCACTACCAGGCCACCGGCAAGCGCACCCTGCTCGATGTCGCCATCAAAAACGCCGACCTGGTGTGCAAGACCTTCGGTCCTAACGAGGGCCAGATCCATCGCCCCTCGGGCCACCCCATTGTGGAGATGGCTCTCGCCAAGCTGTATAAGGCCACTGGCGATGAGAAATACCTCGACGAGGCCAAATACTTTGTTGAGGAGACAGGCCGCTGCACAGATGGCCACAGCCCCAGCGAATATTCGCAAGATCATAAGCCCATCCTCGACCAAGACGAGATCGTGGGCCACGCCGTACGCGCTGGCTACCTCTATTCTGGCGTAGCCGACGTTGCCGCTCTCACCGGCGACACCGCCTACCAGCGCGCCATCGAACGCATCTGGGACGATATGGCCGGCCGCAAGCTCTACATCACCGGCGGCATCGGTAGCCGCGCCCAAGGCGAAGGCTTCGGCCCTGACTACGAACTCAACAACCATACCGCCTACTGCGAGACCTGCGCCGCCATCGCCAATGTATATTGGAATTACCGCATGTTCCTCGCCACCGGCGACTCGAAATACGCCGATGTCTACGAGCGCGCACTATATAATGGTGTGATTTCGGGCGTTTCGCTCTCGGGCGACAAATTCTTCTACGACAATCCCCTCGAATCGATGGGCCAGCACGAGAGAGAGCGCTGGTTTGGCTGCGCATGCTGCCCGGGCAACGTGACCCGCTTTATCGCCAGCGTGCCACAATACGTATATGCCACCCAGGGCGACGACATCTTCGTCAACCTCTATATCCAAGGCAAGGCCGATGTCAAGACCGCCAACCGCGAAGTGGAGCTTGCCCAAGCTACCAGTTATCCCTGGGACGGCACTGTCAAGCTCACCGTCAATCCTAAAGAGGAGGGCCGCTTCGCTCTGCGCATGCGCATCCCCGGCTGGTTGAGCGACGACCCAGTGGGCACCGGCCTCTACAGCTACGCTCAGAGCGCTCCGAGCTACAGCCTCAAGGTCAATGGCAAGGAAGTGAAGGCACAACCCGGCCAGGGCTACGCCACCCTCGACCGCGAGTGGAAGGCTGGCGACGAGGTAGAGCTCACCCTGCCGATGAAGATACGCCAGGTGCGCGCCGCCGAGGCCGTGGCTGACGACCAAGGCAAACTCGCTATCGAGCGCGGCCCCGTGGTATACTGCCTCGAGGGCAAGGACCAGCCCGACAGCAACGTGTTCAACAAATTCATCCCGGCTGGCGGCATGATGGAGACCCGCTTTGAGCCCACCCTGCTCGGCGGAGTGATGACCATCCAAGGCACAGCCCAGCAAGTCAACCCCGACGGCTCGACCCAGGACGTCGATTTCCGCGCAATCCCCTACAGCACCTGGTGCAACCGCGGTGCCGACCAGATGGCAGTGTGGATCCCCGAGGATGCCGAGCACGCCAAGGCTAAGCCCGCTCCGACCAAGGCATCTCAGGCTGAGATGTTCTCAGAACCGACCTCGATCAACAGCGACCGTCCCGCCGCCACCAGCAACTTGCAGTGGGCATGGGGATACAACGACCAATGGGAGCCCAAGTCGAGCGCTGACACCTCAAAGCCTTACCACTATTGGTGGTTGCGCCGCGGCACCAACGAGAATGTCTGCTACCGATTCTCAGAACCCACCGAGGTGAGCAGCACCGACATCTACTGGCTCGACTTTGACCATTACGATGGCAACTACCGCACCCCCGAGAGCTGGGCCCTCTACTATCAGGATGGCAATCGCTGGCGCGAGGTGGAATTGGCCGACGGCCAATCCTACGGCACCGAGAAAGACAAATACAACCATGTAGAATTCAAGCCGGTCAAGACCAAAGCCCTGAAAGTGGCAGCCAAGCTGCGCGAGGGCGAGAGCGGCGGCGTAATCGAGTGGAAAGTGCAGTAATCCCAGCCCCCCTCTTTGCACCTTTGCACCTTTGCCCCTTTGTGGGCACTGGTCTCGACAAAGGAGCAAAGGCACAAAGGAGCAAAGAGGCTGCTGAAAAAATGACAATTACAATTACCTTAAATATCCTTAAATGAAAAAATCCAATGCAAAACAGCTGAGTAGCCTCGGCCTTAAGCGCTCTGCGCTGAGGCTGGCTATGTGCGTGGCCTTGGCCGGGACGGTCGGCGCGCCAGCAATGCTTGCCGAGCCGATGGTGGCTGCGCAGCAAGCCGGCACTATCACGGGCGTAGTGCTAGATTCAGATGGCGAACCCGCCATCGGCGCCAATGTGAAAATTAAAGGTGCTCAGGGCGGTGTCAACACCGACATCGACGGCCGCTTCTCAATCAAGGCCCAGCCGGGCGACGTGCTCGAGATCACCTATCTCGGCATGATTCCCAAGGAAGTGAAAGTTGGCGCAGATTCCCACATCACCGTGCAGCTCGAGAGCAACTCAAAAGTGATGGACGAAGTGGTGGTCATCGGCTACGGCACCCAGAAGAAGGGCGATGTGACATCGGCCGTGTCTTCGGTCAAGGCTGAGGACTTTACCATGGGCAAGATTGGCGACGCTGCAGAGCTTGTGAAAGGCAAGATCGCCGGTCTGTCAGTTACCAACTCATCGGGCGACCCGACAGCATCATCCTCGATCATGCTGCGCGGTACTACCACTCTACTGGGCTCAGTAACACCTCTGGTGCTCGTCGATGGCGTAGAGGGCGACCTCAACACCGTGGCTCCTGAGAACATTGCCGAAATCAACGTGCTGAAGGACGCATCGGCAGCCGCTATCTACGGTACCCGCGGTGCCAATGGCGTAATCCTTATTTCTACCAAGACTGGTCGCCGCGACGCTCCGGCCAACATCACCTACAGCAGCTACTATTCTTGGACCGACTGGGCCAACACCCTCGACATGATGGACACCAACGATGTCATCTACGGCCGCACCACATTCTCGTATGGCGGCTATGACACCGACTGGCTCAAGGCTATCTCTCGCAAGTACGGCTTCAAGCACAACCACTCGCTGTCAGTGACCGGCGGTTCGTCAAACGCTACCTATTCGGCCAACGTAACCTACAGCGACGAAGACGGCAAGCTGCGCAAGAGTGACAACCGCAACATCAAGATGCAAGTTGACTATACCCAATATGCCTGGAACGACATCTTGAAATTCAACTTCAATGTGTTGACCTCACGCCAGAAATATTCCTTGAACAACAATGCTTACGCCTATCGCCAAGCTATTAACCGCAACCCGTCGGAACCTATCTACAATAGCGACGGCTCTTATTATGAAAACTTCAACCGCCTCTATTACTACAACCCAGTCGGCATCCAAGACGAGTATGAGGGAGAAGCAGTGAATAAGTTCTATCAAATGGCTGGTAACTTCACCATTGAGCCTATCAAGGGATGGAAGACCAATATCATGCTCATGATGAATGAGAATAGCTATGAGAGCACATCATGGACATCTCCCAACCATTATAGCTTAGTAATCCAAGACGATTACAATGGCAGCGCAAGCCAGAGCAGCGGTAACAGCCGTAGCGACAATATTGAGATTACCTCTAATTACCATGCTACATTCAATGGCAAGCATCGCTTTGATGCCCTGGTTGGTTACAGCTACCTCTACAATGTGTATGACAATTTCTACGCCAGCAACGGCAACTTCTCAACCACTGCCTTCAAATGGAACAATCTCGGCAACGGTACCCTTCTCACCGAGGAAGACCGCCACGCCGGTATGGGTTCGGGCAAGTCTGACGACAAGCTGATTGGTTTCTTCGGTCGTATCAGCTACGGCTATGACAACCGCTACAACATCCTCGCTTCGATCCGCCACGAGGGCAGCTCGAAATTCGGCGCCAACAACAAGTGGGCCAACTTCCCATCAGTATCACTCGGCTGGAATATCACCAACGAGTCATTTATGGAGCCGTATACTTCTACACTCAACAATCTGCGTCTGCGCGTTGGCTACGGCGTGACCGGTATCACCCCCACATCGAGCTACCTGGCACAGAACCTATATGACTTCGCTCCTTACGGCGACATCCTCAGCGAAGAGGGCAGCTGGATTAAGACCCTTGAGGTGAGCCAGAACCCCAACCCCGACCTGAAATGGGAAACAACCCACGAATGGAACTTCGGTCTCGACTACGGCTTATTCAATGACCGCCTCTATGGTACCTTTGACTTCTATATCAAGGAGACCCATGACTTGCTCTACAACTATGCAGTGCCCGTGCCTCCAAACTTGTACGCTTACACTCTGGCCAATGTGGGCAAGATGCGTAACACAGGCATTGAGCTCCTTATCACCGCTATACCTGTACAGACCAAGGATTTCAGCTGGACCACCACTCTTACCCTCTCGCACAACAAGAACAAGCTTGTCTCACTGAGCAACGACCTCTATGAGACCGACAACTTCCAAGAAGTCGGTGGCCTCGACGAGCCTATCTACGGTGTGACCCACTGCATGGAGGTAGGACATTCTCTCGGCGACTACTGGGGTCTGAAATACCATGGCTTGAGTGCCAACGGCGTGCCCGTAGTAGAAGTGAAAGATGCTAATGGCAATTGGGTGCTCAAAGAGTGGAGCACTGACGACAATGTGAAGGAGAACCGCCAACGCCTCGGCACCGGTATGCCTAAGCTCTATCTTGGTTGGGGCCACACATTCTTCTACAAAGGCATCGACCTGAATCTCCAATTCACTGGAGCATTCGGCTACAAGATCCTCAACGAGCAGCGCTGCTTCTATGAAAACAACAACCAGCCTTACAATCGTCTGCGCAGCGCAAGCGACTATCATCAGGCAATCGACCTCGATGGCAATAAGCTCTACAACGAGGATGGTTCGCCTATGATGGTGCAACTGTCGAGCACTGTCGACCGCGGCTTCTGGAGCGACCACCTCGAGAAGGGCGACTTTCTCAAGCTCAGCTCAGTTACTCTGGGCTACACCCTGCCGCTTAAGGGCGCTATCACCAACTACATTAAGAATTGCCGCATCTATGCCTCGGCCAGCAACGTGTTCTGCATCACCAGCTACTCTGGTCTCGACCCCGAGGTTGATAACTACTTCCTCTACCCGGGTATCGACGGTCGCGACAAATATCCTACTACTCGTAGCTACACTGTAGGTCTTACAGTTAACTTCTAAATATGACCACTGACATGAAAACATTAAAATACATGGCTCTTGGGCTGCTGGCTGGGGCTGCAGTAGGAATCACCGGCTGCACCAACCTCGACGAAACGCTCTACGACCAGCTCAACGAGACCAACCTCGATTTCACCAACCCGACCGATATCAGCCTGCTCAAGGGCCAGGCTATCGCTCAGTTCCGCTACTTCCACGAGTCTTGGTTTGGCTATTTCCACCAGGCTGAGATGTCGACCGATATCTATTGCGTGCCGCAACGCATAGGCATCGGCTGGGGCGACCTCTATATCCTCCACCACCGCCACACCCTCAACTACAATGATGGCATGTCGGAGAACAACTGGGGCTATGCCTACAATTGCATCGGCTATTGCAACCGCGTGCTGGATGCAATGAAGAACATCGAAGGCTCACAGGAAATTGATGAGGCCGAACGCTCACAAGTTCGTTTCTTCCGCGCTACTATCTACTGGTATCTGCTGGATATGTTCCGCAATGTGCCTCTTGAGACCACTATGGAAATCGAAGATGGCTACCTGCCCGAGCAAAATACAGCCCAAGAAATATATGATTTCTGCGTCAGCGAGCTCACCGAGATCAAGAACACTATCGGCACCGAGCATGTCCACGGCTATCCCAACAAGTATGCTTGCTGCATGGTGCTAGCCAAACTGTACCTCAACCGCGGCGTATATCTCGGTCTCTCTGACAACACCGAGGGCTATGAGGCCGCATTGGCAGAGGTTAACACCGTAATTGACGAAGGCGGCTACTCGCTGGCTACCAATTACCTCGACAACTTCCGCGAGGACATCAGCGACAGCCCTGAGGTAATCTTCTGCAACCCCGGCGATCGCACTCACGCTATCACCTTCAACCTCCACACCTATCTGATGCCTCAGGATGGTCTGACTGCTTACGGATGTACTGCTACCGCAACCAACGGCTCTAACGCTATCCCTCAGTTTGTTGACACTTACGATGTCGACGACAGCCGCTTTGACGACACTTGGGCTCATGGCATACAGTATGCCGCTGTCAAGGATGCCAATGGCGACTATGTGCCCCAATCGGGCGACCCAATCCCATTTATAGAGGATGACTGGTCAGGCACTGGCTACCTCAACTACAACCGCAATGTGCACTCGATCGATGGCGCTTACCAGCAAGAGGGTTACCGCCTGCACAAATATGAGATCGTATCTGGAAACTTCGGCACCTCGGCCGACGACCTCTGCATCTTCCGCCTCGCTGATGCTTACTTTATCAAGGCAGAGTGTCTGCTGCGCCTCGGTCGCGACAAGCAAGTGGCTGCCGACTTGGTGACACAGGTGCGCCAACGCGCTTTCAGCTCTAACAGCAGCAAGGCTACCCGTACCGTGGCCGACCTGGAAGGTGGCAGCGTGTACAATTACGGTCTGGAATATTACAGCACCTTTGTCGACTATACCGACTGGACCAGTCCCGTGCGCACACATGAAGGCGGTGCCGACATCGAGCTCGGCGGTCTGTTTGACGACCTCGGTTGGGAGTTTGCCTGCGAGGAGCATCGTCGCCAGGACATGATTCGCTTCAAGATGGCCGATGGCCGCAGCGTTTTCACCGGCAAGAGCTACTTCTGCAAGGAAGCCTCCACAGACAACCACTGGGAAATCTTCCCGATTCCAGAGGCCCAAATGAAGGCTAACATCAAACTCAAGCAGAACCCTGGATATACTGGAGCGGAGTAAAGGGATAAAGTATAAGTGATAAGTGATAAAGTGGGCTGACGCGATTCACTCTTAATGAAAAATGAAAAGTGAAAAATGGCTTGCTCTGATTCGCTTTCACATTCACTTCCATAAACCATAAACTAAAGACCAACATGAAACGACTACTATATATATTTCCGGTGCTGATGCTGCTGGCGGGGTTTGCCCAGTCGTGCGGCGACAACACGGACTTCAGCTTGGCTCACGTCCTTACCGACGATGAGCTGGCAGAGCTGGCCCGGCAGGATTCAATCCGCCAGGAGATGCTCAAATACATCGACGCCGACTCGGTGTTCTACTATGAGGTCACCGATTACCTCTCAACCCAATGGACATTCAAGTCGCTCTACATCGATATGGAGGGCATTGGCGAAGTGCTCGGCCTCACTGCCGACCAAGTAGCTGATGGTATCATCGGTTTGGACGGCGCTCCCGACATCACCAAATTCTGTATCAATGGTTCTACCCATGCCGACTATAAAGGCTCACAGACCGCCGCTGGCGCTTGGGGCCACTGGTTTGACACCAATGCCGATGCCGGCACTTGGGATGATCTTATCTCATTAGGAACTATTGCCTTCTATGTAGAGTGGCAAGGCAATACTGATGAGGATACTGGTGCTCGCGATCCTGACTATGACTTCTTCAACGTAGGCCAATTCCCCGACAAGTTTACAACTCCTCAGGAATGGACAGCCTATGAGTGCCTCCAATACCAAGACAAGCGCGTCTGCGTGGCCGTGAATTACAAGCTTATCGAGCGCGGCGAAATCTCGGGCGGCGTGGTTGGTACCCAGTATCTGGAAGTCACCCTGCCTGAGAATCCCAATAGCTACGATCCGACTGCTGTTGAATTTGACCTCGACGCAGTGCTCTCAGCTCTTGGCATTTCGGAAATCGATCCAGACAACGATCTGACCGCATACAATGAAGATGGCTCATTCGCCAACGAACAGAATGCCGACCGCGGCTTCTGGTTTGACAAGAACGGCTACGTAGGCTCATGGGGCGACGATGCCAGCGCTTGGATTAGTTACGGCGCAATCTTTGAGGACGATGAAGAGACCATCGTGCCTAATGTGGTAGGCGTCTGCTTGATGCCTGGCGCAACCTCGGCTGGCGATGTATATGTGCATGACTTCGGCTTCATCAGCGGCAGCAGCATCTATATGCTCAACATCACCATCAATGTGGTTGAGGCTGAGAAGATTGGCGAGGTGACCGTAGTCAACCGCCAAGACCTGGTGGCCAATATCGCTCCCGACGATGCCGGTCTGTATGTTGCTACTCCAGTGGCATTTGACTTGGCACAAGTGCTTGCCGACCTTGGGCTTGATGAAATCGACCCGTCGACCAACATCACCGCTTATGATGCCAATGGCGACTTGATGACTTATCTGAATGCCGACAATGGCTTCTGGTATGACAAGAATGGCTATGTAGGCAGTTGGGGCGCTGATGCCAGTGTATGGATTAGCTATGGCCTCACCGACGATCCATCAACAATCGGCGTATGCCCGATGCCCAACGCTACCGCTATCGGTGAGGTATACGAGCATGACTTCTACTTCATCAACGACCTGTTGGTTGAACAGCTGCATATCACTGTCAACATCACCGAATACGAAGATCCCGAGGACAAGCCCGGCACCAATCCGGCTGATGCTACACAAGACGTGGCTCTTGATATCGAGTGGACCGAGGATTGGCCCGATGCTTATGTCGATGTTCGCGACCTGGTGCGCAACGCATTCAACCTGACTACCCACGAGGTATTTGAGGCTCTCAACAACGATGACCTGAAGGTTTACCTCAATGAGGTGGGCGACGGAGTGCCATCCTACAACGCCAACCATGGCGAATACTGGATTGACCTCAACGGTGACATGAGCACCCTCGCTTGGGATCAGTCGCCCTTCTATTCTGGCTTCTACACCGATGGCACCAGCTATATCGAGGTTGGCGGCGGCATCAACTCGGATATCTTCCCCAATGCTGACACCACAGTCAACTATGCTCTGATCCTACTCTACCAAGGCACCAAGGTGACATTCAATATGTCGCTCAACGTGGCCGCAGGCGAAGAAGTGGAGAAACCCGACTTCAATGCTGACACCGAAGCAGCCGCTCAGGCTCCCGCTAAGCGCACCGCTGCTCGCCATGCCGCTCCCAAGAACATCAAGCCCGCAGTGAAGAAAGCAACCCTTAGCCCCTACGCCCACAACGGCCGTATCTAACCTCTAAATACTCCTATGGGATAGACGTTTACCTAATCTATCCCATAGGAAAACATTTATTTCCAAAGGCCAAAAACTAAAGACCAAAAACCATACTATGAAATTTTTCAAAACATATTGGAAATGGCTGTGTGCCGCGGCAGTGCTGTTGCCGATGGCCGCATGCGATGATGACAAAGAGGTGAATGTGCCCGACGATGCCATCCAAATCGATGAGGAATACCAAAATATCGAATTGGACTGCACTGACACATTTACATCATTTGACTTTATAAGCCGTACCATCTGGACCGCCTCAATCCAGGAGGATGATGCCGACTGGATCACCCTGCTCTCGACAAGCGGCACCGGCGGTATCGGCCAGACAATCCGCATCGAGACAGAGCAAAATGCCTCGAAAACCGAGCGCACCGCCCATGTGATTATCGACTGCGTGGGCCAGAAGCAAGCCTCAGTAGCCATCACCCAGCACGGTCTCGACCGCGACATGCTGCTCGAATCTGACATCCCCAACTATGATATGTTCTACTATCCCGGCGATGCCAGCTACACCAAGAGCAAAGAATCGATGTTCTACAGCGACAGCAGCTACGGCTGGTACCACTATAAGCAGTCTGACCACTTCTTCGTGTTCTGGGACGCTCGCTTTGGCGATGACCCCAACAGCACCGACCTCGAAGAGTGGGCCCGCGTCGATATCGACGACCTGCTCGTAAAGGCTGAGCAATTCTTCAACACCAACATCAACATCCTCAAGATGTCGGAGCTGGGCGTTGGCAAGAGCTACCTCGACCAATACAAGATGCAAATCTGGCTTATCTACGATGACGGTTGGGTAGCAACCGGTTCGGGCTACGGCAACAAAATTGGTGCCCTGTGGGTGACCCCGAGCACTTGCAAGCCTGTGGGCTCAACCATCGCTCACGAGATTGGCCACTCATTCCAGTACCAGGTTTACGCCGACAAACTCTACCAAGGCGCTACCGATGACAGCCTCACTGGCTTCCGCTACGGCTGGGGTGGCACTGGAGGCTGCACCTATTGGGAGCAATGCGCACAGTGGCAGTCGATGTACGACTATCCCGCTGAGAAATTCGGCCAGGACTTCAATCCTTGGCTCGTCAACTACCACCGCCATTTCTGCCACGAGTGGATGCGCTACCAGAGCTACTGGCTGCAAAACTACTGGGTGATGAAGCATGGCGTGGAGGCTTTCAGCGCTATCTGGAAAGAGTCATACTCGCCCGAAGACCCGATCAACACCTACGTGCGCCTCTACTGCGGCGGCGACTACGAGAAATTCTGGGATGAATACTACGACTATGCAAGCCGCATGGTGACCTACGATATCGACGATGTGCGCGAATACCGCGACACATACTGGGGCCTGTCAAGCAACTACAAGACCAGCCTCTTCCAAATCGATGACTCGAAATATCAAGTGGCTTACTCAAGCACCCCCGAGACATCGGGCTTCAACATCATCCGCCTGAATGTGCCTGAGAACGGCACAGTGAGCATCGACTTCGAGGCTCTGACTCCGGGCAGCACCCTAGCTTCGAGCGACCAAGGTGACTACCTCGGCGGCGACGAAGTGGTGAAAGGCCAAACCTCGACCTACAACAAGATTTCTGGCCAGTGCGACCCGAGCTTCCGCTACGGCTATGTTGCCATCGTTAATGGCGTGGCCCAATACAGCGATATGCAGCACAATGCCGCTGGCACAGCTACCTATACCGTGCCCACAGGTACTGAGGATCTCTACTTCGTGGTAGTGCCGACCCCGGCTACCTATAATACCCACGCTTGGGACACCGACGATCTGACCGACGTGCAGTGGCCGTATGTATTCACAGTGAGCGGCGCCGAGGTCTATGGCAATGTGACCATCAACAAGGATGCCGACCCGACCGACCTCGACCTGACATTCAACCTATCATGCGACGCAGCCAGCACCGATTGGCAGCTCACCACAGTCGAATTGGCAAGTTCGACAGCTCTGCAAGAATTGGCACAGGCATTTGTGATGCAGACCAGCGAGATTGCCAGCAGCACATTGTCGGTGGGCGTAGGTAGCACAGTCGAGCCTACTGAGGGCCGCATAGCATTCATGTTGGCTCAGCCCGACGGCACATTTGCTGGCGAATATACCGCAAATTCGGGATTCTATATCACAGCCGATGGCTATCTTGGCTCATGGGGCAATGGCGACCCGATTTGGATTGAGTATGACAAGGACAACTTCGTATTCTCGGTGGGCCACTATCCTGGCCAGACCGTTGCTGGTCAGCTCTACACCGTCAAGCCTTGCTTGGTCTATGTCAAGGATGGCAAGCAATACGTAGCCACCTTCACAATGAAACTCCAATTCTAAGACCTTAAGGACATAAAGACCATAAGGACATAAGAAACGTAAGGACATAAGGTTAATTTATAAAACCATGAACATCTATTAGTCGGGCTACCCCGTAGGGTTGTTTCATATAGCCCCAGGGTATAGCATCTTCCCCTAAGAGTGCGGCGCTAAGCGCCGCACTCTTAGGGGGAACAAAGGAATCTATAGAGCTATATGAAACAACCCCTACGGGGTAGCCCGGCCTTTTAATTTTATTGCTATGAAAAAATACTGGAAGCTGATAATGGCGCTGGGCGTTGTGGCTGCGGGATGCAGCGACAAGGATGCCGATGAGCCTACGCCAATAGTTACGCCACAAGACCCTGACGATGATGACAACCAAGGCGATAATGAGGGGGATGGTGATGAAAACAATGGCGATGAGGGTGATGAAAACACCAAAGAAATGAAATATCGGGTGGCGCAGCTATCGATTGATACCGGCGGAGCGGCCATCTCGACTAAAACTGAATATGTGCCATGCACAGTCACCATCGATGCCGACGGCGAGGAATGGGACTATGAGGGAACAGCCGGTATCCGTGGGCGAGGAAACAGTTCGTGGGAATGGTACCCCAAAAAGCCTTACCGCATCAAGCTCGACAAGAAGGCCGAACTGATGGGCATGGGCAGCGGCAAGAGTTGGGTGCTGCTTGCCAACTACCGCGACCCGACCGACTTGATGAATACATTTGTATTTGAGCTCGGCGAACTGGCCGGACTGCAATACACCAACCATACGCGCTATGTCGAGGTCACACTCAATGGCGAATACATAGGCCTGTATCAGCTCACCGAACAGGTGCAGCAGGGCAAAGGCCGAGTAAATATAGACGAGAAAGAGGGCTATCTGCTGAGCCTCGACCGCGACGACGGCCCGGAATTGGCCCCGGAGGAGACTGACAATTTCTGGAGCGAGGTGTATAGGATGCCAGTATGCGTAAAGAATCCCGATGAACCGTCGGCTGAGGTGTTGGCTGAAGCCAAATCAGAACTCGCCATTCTCGAGCGCGCTATCAAAGCTAAGGATTACGAGCTGGTGAAGACACTGCTCGACGTAGAGTCATTTATCGACTATGTGATGATCCAGGAGATGGTCTACAATGTCGAGCTTGATGCCCCGAGGTCGATGTTTATGTACCGCGACAAGGATGAGGAACAGTGGCACATGGGTCCGCTGTGGGACTTTGACGCCGGATATGACTTTGACTGGAGCAATATGTACACTGGCCATACATTTTTTACTAATCACAAAGAGCTGGTGCTTGGCACCAATCCCTATACCCACGCTGGCACAAGCTATGAGGTGCCAGGATTTTTCAGCGACCTGTTTGGGGTTGAGGAATTTGTCTCTGACTACAAGACCCGCTGGAAGCATATGCGCGACTATGTGCTGCAGGCCTGGGAGGCCTCAAAGCTGTATGTCGATGATGATGTCTGGCAGCGCGAGCAAGACACCTGGCCCATCAGCAAGACCTACAGCACCGAGCTCAATCGCATGCAAAATTGGATTAACAACAGGCGAGTATATCTCGACAGCGTAATCGATGGATATTAAGACCGCAAGGACATAAGAGACATAAGGACATAAGTCATAAAATTTTCAAATAGGTCCATTCGGCCAGTCGAGTGCCACGAGGCTTCGCCTCGGCGTTCCCCTCAAAATTAAAAACACAATTAAATATGACTCTCAAATCACTCCCTACAATCATCGCGGTCGCCGCCCTGGCGGCGTGCTCGAGCGGCGAAAAAGCCATCTACCACCCACAGGAGCTGGTAAACAACGATTTCAACAATCCCCAGAGCGACTGGAGCTACAGCCGCATGCTCAAGACCCCCAATATGGCCATCTTCTGGGAGAAGGGCTTTGGCCAAGACCTCGCCAATCCGCCAGCCCTCGATGGCCAGCCCATGGATATCGACCTGCCAAATCTGGCCGAAAAGCTTGAGGATTTCTATGCCTTCTTCACCGACTCGCTGCAATTCGTGCTGCCCGGCTCTAAGGCTGAGAAAAACCGCATGCTGGTGATGCTGCGCTACTCAAACGAGGGTACGGCCTACGGCGGCGACTACGACCAAGAGATTGGCGCTCTGTGGGTTACGCCAAATCGTCTGCGCGATTCCACCCTCAACTGCATAGCCCATGAGCTGGGCCACTCATTCCAGGCTCAAATCACATGCGACGGCCAAGGCGAGGCTTGGGGAGGCTGCGGATTCTTTGAGATGACCTCGCAATGGATGCTCTGGCAGGTCAACCCCAACTGGGTGCACGACGAGGCATTCCACTTCGATGCCTTCCGCCAACTCACCCATCGCGCCTATCTGCATCTTGACAATATTTATCACTCGCCCTACGTTTTAGAGGCATGGGGCGAAAAGCACGGCAAGCCGTTTATCGCCCAGCTATACCGCGAGGGCAAGATTGGCGAAGACCCGGTGATTACCTACAAGCGAGTGACTGGCGAGGACCAGGAGGCATTCTGCGATGAGATGTATGAGACATCGGCTCGTATCGTCAACCTCGATTTCCCGCGCACATGGGACTATACCCGAGATTTCGCTGCCACCTTTGCTACGCCGATGGTTCAGGAGCGGGATGGGTGGATGCGTCCCGATTCGGCCCATGCCCCCGAGGCTTACGGCTTCAATGTGATACCAGTTGATGTGCCCGCTCCTGGCTCGACCGCCAAGGCTCAGCTGCAAGAACTGGCCAGCTTGAAGGGTTATCATATCGAGAATGCCGAAGAGGCTGGCTGGCGCTACGGTTTGGTTGGCATCGACCAGGATGGCCGTTCGGTATATGGCCCGATGGCCAAGGCCCCGGGCGAGATTGCCCAGTTCGAGACCCCCGACGACGCTCCGCTGCGCGGTCTCTATCTGGTAGTGATGGGCGCCCCCACCCAGCACCACATCCTCCCCGAGGGCGAAGCCCAAGCCCCGCAATACCCCTACCAGGTGAAAGTAATAAGTAATGAGTAAAGGGACCGTAAGGACATAAGAAGCGTAAGGACATAAGTTTGACAATAACAAGGAAAAAATATGAGAAAAAATATTTCATCAATAAAGGCACAAATCTCTTATGTCCTAACGCTTCTTATGTCCTTACGGTCCTTGAAGTCTTATGTCCTTATGCTTCTTATGTCCTTACGCTCCCTTATGTCCTTACGGTCCCTTATGTCCTTACGGTCCTTGAAGTCTTATGTCCTTATGCTTCTTATGTCCTTATGGTCTCCCTGCGCGCAAGCGCGGCTTAGCTTCCGTCATTATGGGACGGAGGAGGGGCTGCCATCCAATTGCGTGAGGGATATCGCGCAGGACGAGAGGGGATTCATCTGGATGGCCACCGATGGGGGAGTGGTGAGATTTGACGGACATAACTTCAAGACCTACCCGCTGCTCTGCAGCCAAACCAAGGCCCATGATGACAACTTTGCTGCCGCTCTTCATCAATGCGAGAGCGGACTGTGGGTCGGCACCGATGCCCACGTCTTCGTCTACGACCCAATGACCGATTCCTTCGGCTACATCCCATATATCGACGGCAACGCCGAGGAGCAGATAATCAATGTAAGGCATATCACATCCGACCGCGATGGCAACCTATGGATATCTACCAACGATGCCGGTGTCTATCGGCTGCGACAAGTGGGCGACAAGTGGGAATATGCTGGTTATCCATTTGAAGATACCAATAGCTTTGTGGGCAGCGTATTCGTTGACTCTCATAATGATATCTGGGCCGTCAGTAACCAGGGAAAAGGCGGTGTGTACCGCTACGACAAGAGCGCCAACGATTTCAGGCAGTTTGCGCTGCTCGGCACCGGCGCCCCAATCGAGACCTACTCCTTGGCGATATCCGAAGATGCCACCAATCGTATGTGGATTGGCGACTGGAGCGGCGAATTGGTAAGCTTCGACCCATTCAGCGGCGAGAGCCGTTGCATTACTCCCAACATGAGCGGGCCGCTCGACCATATCCACACTATGACCACCTTGCCCTCTGGCATGATGATGATCGGCGCCGACACCGGCCTTGCCATCTTTGATCCGCGCACCTACCAGTGCATCACGAGTAAGCACGACGAGCTGGACCCCGCCTCGCTTAGCGACCAATTTGTCTATCCCATTTGTCCCGACCGCGAAGGCGGTATTTGGATAGGCACTTACTATGGCGGCGTGAATTATATGATGCCGATGCTCAAGATGTTTGAGCGCCACCAACATTCGCGATTCTCCAACTCGGTGAGCGGCAATGTGATATCTGCCTTTGCCGAAGACCCTCGTGGCAATATCTACTTGGCCAGCGATGATGGAGGCTTGTCAAAATATGAACCCGCTACGCGCAAATTCAGCCACATACAGCTCTCAACCACCGGGCGCGACAACTTGCATGCCCTGATGGTCGATGGCAATGACCTGTGGATTGGCAGCTACAGCGCCGGTATCTACCGCATGGATATCTCCACGGGGCGAGTGCGCCGCTACGAGATGGAGCACGGCCGCAAGAGCAGCTATGCCATGATGCGCGACCACGATGGCAATCTGTGGATCGCCACTGAGAATATCCTCAGCCTTTACAATCCCAAGACCGATGAAATCACGGCGGTGAAAAATCTCGGGGCGCAGATTGTGGCAATCGATGAGACCGAAGGCGGCAAGCTGTGGGTAGCCACCCAGGGGCACGGCTTATTCCTCTATGACCGTCCCACGCAGATGTGGCGCAACTATGTGCGCAACGGGGCCGATGGCTCGTTGCCCCACAATCACGTAAATTCGCTCGCTGTCGACAGCCATGGCGAATTGTGGGCTGCTACAGTGGCTGGCCTCGTGCGCTTTGATTCGGCAACTGGCCGGTTTGAGCCTCAGCCAGCATTGGCGACGCTGGGCTCGGTGATTGCAGTGGTCGAGGACCAAAACACCCTTTGGCTCACCACCAATACGGGGCTGGTGCGCTATGTGCCAAGCACCAGGGCAGTGGATGTATTCAATAGCAGCGACGGCCTGTGTGCCTCGCCTTACATGTCAAATGCCATGCTCAAGGCCTCGAATGGAAAGATTTACGTAGGGTCGGCTGATGGCTTTAGCGCCTTCATGCCCTATCAGATACGTCTCAACGCCTATGTGCCGCCGGTGGTGTTTACGGCATTGGAAATTAACAACGCCACCGTCGGTCCAGGCGACAAGCATCTGCCCCAGGATCTCAACCAACTGGAGGTGCTGAAGATGAATCATCACGACAACTCATTTGCAGTGAGTTTTGCCTCGCTCAGTTATGCCAACCCCGGCAAGAACCAGTACAAATATAAATTGGTGGGCTTTGACAAGGATTGGATCAGGGCTGGCGCCCAAAACCGAGCCGCATACACCAACTTGCCCTCGGGCAAGTATCAACTGATGGTGCTCGGTAGCAACAACGACAATGTGTGGAATGAAGCTGCCATCACCCTGCCCATCGAAATCCTGCCGCCATGGTATGCCTCGTGGCCGATGAAGTTGCTCTACATACTCTTAATATCTGGGGCACTGATTCTGGGATTTATGTTGTTTGCTCGCCGCAGCGAGGAGAAGCATAAGGTGGAGCTGCGCCGCGTAAAGAATGACAAGGAAATCGAGGTGTATCAGGCCAAGCTGTCATTTTTCACGATGGTGGCTCACGAGATACGCACCCCGGTATCGCTGATCATCGGTCCGCTCGAGAAACTGATGAAGAACCCCGATGCAGTGTCGCCAGCAGCAACGAAAGAACTGACAACAATCGAGCGCAACAGTCAGCGTCTCCTATTCCTTGTAAACCAACTACTTGATTTCCGCAAGGTAGAGGATTCTGAGCTGCGCATCGTATATCGCCACACCCTGTTGGTGCCATTGGTGATGGGAGTGGTGGATAGATTCCGCACTACACTCGAGCATAAGGGCGTTGAGCTGGAGGTGGATGTGCGTGTGCCCGAGGATTTCCAGGTTGATGTTGATGCTGAGGCATTGACCAAACTGGTGAGCAATCTGATGAACAATGCGCGCAAATACACCAACACGCTGATACGCGTCACGATAGCTCGCGATGGCGACCGATTCACCATCGCTGTCAAGGACGATGGCATAGGTGTGAGCAAAGAGAATCAAAAGAAGATATTCCGGCCATTCTATCAGGTGCATGATGAGGACAATCCCAATCCTGGAGGCACGGGCTTGGGCCTGAGCATTGTGCAACGTGTGGCCGAGGCCCACGGAGGCAAGGTGGAGATTGAGTCAGAACTCAACCACGGCACTTGCTTCACCGTGACCCTCCCCATCACTCAGGCCGAGGTCGATGAGACGCCAGAGGCTAACAACGAGCCAGAAGAGGCAGAAGCCCTAGCAGCGCCTGTGGCCGAGGGACAGAAGCGCAAGATGCTCGTGGTGGATGACAACGAGGAACTGTGCCATTTTATCGCCAACAGCTTTGGGGACAAATATGAGGTGCTGACGGCCGAGAACGGCCTCGATGCCATCAAACTGCTCAAGCACAATGCGGTATCGCTGATCATCAGCGACTGGATGATGCCCAAGATGGACGGCGTGGAGTTTTGCCGTTGGCTGCGCAATGAGAAGGATTTCAGCCACATACCCTTTGTGCTGCTCACTGCAAAGACCGACAATGCCGCCAAGGTCGAGGGCCTGAATTGCGGCGCCGATGCCTATGTCGAGAAGCCTTTCTCGCTGCAAGTGCTCGAGGCGAGGATTGACAATCTGCTGCACATGCGCGAGATGCTGAGGCAGAAATACTCGCAGACGCCGCTCGAGCCCATCGAGAGCGTGGCCCCGCACTCGGCTGATAATGAGTTCTTGACGCAGCTGACACAGGTGATTGAGAAGAATTTCTCCAAGCCTGACCTGGATGTTGATTTCTTAGCCTCAGAGATGGATATGAGCCGCTCTACGCTGTATGCCAAGATACGTTCGCTCGTGGATATTACTCCCAACGACTTAGTGCGCCTGACGCGCTTGAAGCATGCCGCCAAGCTGCTGGTCGATGGGCGGTATCGCATCAGCGAGGTATGCTATATGGTGGGATTCAACTCTAGCAGCTATTTTGCCAAGTGCTTCCAGAAGCAATTTGGCATGACCCCCAGCGAGTTCGTCGCCCAATCCACCTCACCCCAACCCCAACCCGCTGCCACCAATTAGCCCTATGGGAATAAAAACCACTATGGGAATAAAAACCACGAAGACCACGAAGGGGTCACGAAGAACACGAAGGATTATATCCTCGTTTGATGGAAGGGGCCAAGGTCACGAAGGCGCTGACGCTTAGCGAAGGCCACGAAGGCCATCCGGATGACCCCCTTCATGGCCTTCGAGAAATTTTCGCAGTCTTCGTGGTTAAATTATTAATATATAGTTGTTTATGAAAAGGAAAATTGTTTTGTTGATGCTGGCGGTGATGGCGATAGGAGCCAGCGGTAAGGATGTGTATGTGAGCAAGGCGGGTAAGGACAGCAATCCGGGTACAATGGCGCAGCCGATGCTGACCATCAAGAAGGCGGTGGCGCAGAAGCCCGACCGCGTGTTGCTGCGCCGTGGCGACACATTCTATGAGGCGGTGAGCGTCGATGGCATCGACCTCGGCGCCTACGGCACCGGCGATGACCCCGTGGTGTGCGGCCTGAAAATCCTGGGCAGTAAGGCTTGGACCCGCGGCCAGGTCAAGAATGGCCGCTGGAGCAAGTCGTCAAAGGGCAACGTGTGGCGCGCCAATCTGGCGCAGCCCAATGAGCAGTACTCGGGTTTTAAGACCGGAGGCTCGTCAAGGGGCAACAATGTTGGCCAGATCGTCAACACCGCTACCGATGACATGAACCAATGCCGCCGCGTGCGCTATATCACCGATCTGGAGGGCGACTACGACTTCTGGCAGGGCTTGGAGGAGCATCCCGATTCGCTGTCGATGGTTGCCGCCTTCGACTATCTCTATATGTACCTGTCGAGCGACCCAAACAAGCTGCCCCTCGCCGTAGCCGTATACAGCAACGGCATCACTGCTAAAAACTGCACTGTCAGCGACCTTAAGATTACACATTGGGGGCGCCACGGCGTCAACGCCGGCAGCAATGCCAAAATCCGCTCATGCACCATCGATGCCATCGGCGGCTCCCTCCAAATTGGCTACAGTAGCTGGACTTGCTTAGGCAATGGGGTGGAATACTGGATTAGCCCACTGATTGAGAATGGCGACGTGTCGGATTGCCATGTCTCTCGCTGCTTCGATGCCGGGTTGACGATACAGGGAGGCAGTTCTACCGGCCATGGGCAGGCTCGCAATTGCACATTCCATGACAATGTGCTGGAGAATTGCTGCCAATCGTTTGAATTCTTCCTGAGCGGCACCAGCGACGAGGATATATTCTACGACTGCGTGGTGAGGGATAACAAGTCATACAATCCCGGACAAAACACAGGATTTCGCTACTATAAGTCGCGCTACAAATTCTGCCATATCTTAGAGAATAGCACCAAGCGGCGCACTGGCATACAGTATGTTGACAATCTGTTTGTCAACGGCAACTACTACTGCGCCGGGCGCATGACCGATGGCATGTACAATTCGCCAGTGTGGAAGGGCAACACCTGCTACATCCTGCGCGGCCAAGACCTGATGGGCCAATACACTGGCAGTCGCGATGTTATCACCGTGCCCACCTCGGCTGGCTCTTATCCCTCAATCGAGGCTGCCACCGATGCCGCCATCGCCCAATACCGCGCCCTCACCGGCGACACCACCACCCATTTCATCATCTGCGACTCCCTCGCCGACATGCCCACCGCACCATAAGGGTTTGGAAGATTCAAATATTATTGGTAACTTTGCATGCGATTTAAATTAGAGTATGTCAAAGCAACCACATAAAGAAGGAATCAAGCAGCCAAAGAATGTCAACACCAAGGGGCAGAAGCTATGGCGCGCCATAAGCGACCCCTGGTGGTTGGGGTGGTTTTTGCTGCGCAAGGCCTCGTCGTTGATTAAGAATGATAAGACATTTATCAAGTGGGAGTATTTCTTCCAGATGAAGAAGTTTCCCAATTTGGAGAATCCTGCCACATTCAACGACAAATTGCAGTGCATGAAGCTATACGACCAGAATCCCCTGTACAGTAAGGTGGTTGACAAAAGCCTATCCAAAGAGTATGTGGCCGAGGTATTGGGGTCAGAGGAATATATCATACCTACGCTGGGTGTTTGGGACAAGTGGGAAGACATTGACTTTGATGCCCTGCCAAACGAGTTCGTGCTCAAGACCACTCACGACAGCGGCGGCGTGGCAATAGTAAAAGACAAACATTCAGATGATTTGGCTAAGGCCAAGAGCAAGATTGAGAAAAGTCTGAGTCATAATTTCTTTCTTGAGCATCGCGAGTGGCCCTACAAGGCAGTCAAGCCCCGGATTATAGCCGAGCAGCTGATTCACTCTCTGACTGATGGCGGATTGAGGGATTACAAATTTTTCTGCTTCAATGGCGAGCCCCGTATGCTGCTCTTAGCGAGCGATCGGGCGCGGGATGTGAGGTTTGACTACTTCGACATGGACTTCAACCACCTGCCATTTGTGCAAGGCCACCCTTGGGCTAATGTTATGCCAGAGCGACCAGCCAACTTTGAGCAGATGAAGGACTTGGCTCGGCGCCTCTCAGCCGCCTTCCCGCAGGTGAGGGTAGACCTATACAGCGTGGGCGATAAGATATATTTTGGCGAACTAACCTTCTTCCACTTCTCTGGCAACGTGCCCTTTGTCCCGGCTGCCTGGGATGAACGGATAGGCGAGTGGTGGACCAACGCCAACTATCTGCCACGGGAGAATTGATAATAAATCTTATTTTTTCACGTTAAAATTAAACCAATATTGGTGAGGACGTAATTCAAAAGGAGTATCAGTATGCGAGTCGCACATGTCGTATGGCATCTTAACTATGGAGGCATTGAGACCATGCTTGTCAACATAGTAAACCAACAGATAAAGTTGGGTGCCGAGGCATACATTGTGGTGCTCAATAACCAGTATGCGCCAACTTTGATTGAGAAATTTGACCCCAGAGCTAAGATTATTATCGGAGAGCGGAGTCAGAATTCTAAGAATCCTAATCTAATAGCTTGGTTTAATCATAAAATATCCGATATCTCGCCCGATGTAATCCATTTCCATTCAAGCAAAGCTTTAGGGTTGTTAAGCCGCAAAATGCGTCATAAAGCAGTGGTAACTCTACATGATGTGCCTCGCGGTTTGACGCGCAATAAATATCTGCCCAAATTCATCTCCGACCGATTCTTGCTTTTCAACCTGTGGGGCATTAATAATGGCAGCGTAGGCAATGTTGACAAGTATCGTAAGATATTTGCCATTAGCAAAACTGTCAAAAATCAATTGCAAGACAAGTACGGGATTTCAAGTACCTTGGTATACAATGGCATCATAAGCGAGCGATTCAAACGCCGCGAATTCGTTGCTCCCAAGGAAACATTTAGGGTGGTGCAGGTGGGCCGATTGGACTACGCCAAAAAAGGTCAAGACATTTTGCTTAGAGCCTTGACAAAACTGCCTCAGAATATAGTAGCCGATTTTATGGGCGAAGGACCCGACTTGGAGGCGTTGAAAAAGATGACCGAAGAATTGGGGCTGCAGTCGCGGGTCAATTGGTTGGGCAATCAGACCCAGGAGTATATATACGAACATCTGTGTGACTATGACTTGTTTGTGCAACCATCACGCTATGAGGGATTTGGCTTGACTGTGGCAGAAGCCATGGCCGCTCAGGTGCCGACCATTGTATCCTCAGGCGAGGGCCCAGAAGAGGTAACGCAGGGCGAGCGTTTCGGATGGGTGTTCAATAGCGATGATGTAGATTCATTGGTCGAAAAGGTCCAATGGGTGTATAATCATTATCAAGAAGCCCTGGATAAGGCCGCAAAAGGGCGCCAACACATACTATCAAATTTTGATGTCAAGGTAACGGCTAAAAATTACCTTGATGCTTATCTCTCCTAACTATACTTCTCTATGGCAATCAAAGAATCATTTCTGAAGACATTATTCTCGATACGGGTCTTTCAAACCTATAGTTTTTACAAAAAGCAATTTCGCCAGTATTGCAAAGACTTGGGCATACCCGACAAGAAAGTGCCTGGAGAAGATGAATTCCTAAAGAGATGGGCGCAATTTGACAAGAAGGTAGAGCCATATTCCTATCGCCTATTCTCAAAATACTGTGGTTCGACTGCTGATATTATTCCCGAGAATATAGGCAAGGATTTTATAGAGCCGGTGCTCAATCCTGAGCGTTACCGTACATTTTACGAGGACAAGAACATGTACGAGATGTACCTGCCAGCCTCGGCTTTGCCCATGACAGTGTGCAAACGCATTGATGGTGGACCCATATTGGATGGTAACAATCAGATTGTGACAGAGTTAAATGTGCCTTCTGGATTGGAAAAACTGATTCTTAAGCCATCAACGGATAGCAGTTCGGGCCGAGGCATTGAATTGTTTACCAAAACTGCCAAAGGGTGGGTGTCTACTCGGGGTCAGGAGTTGACACTTGACTATTTGCGTAATTACAACTCCAACTTTATGCTGCAAGAGGCAATCCAGCAGCATCCCGACATTGCGGCCTATTGCGAGTCCTCGGTAAATACATTTCGCGTGGCCACCTATCGCTCGGTGGTTGATAATCAGGTGCATGTGATATGTGCCATAATCCGCATAGGCAAGGACGGGTCGTATGTTGACAATGCCCATAGTGGAGGGCGATTTTGCGGCGTAGATGTGCATACTGGGCGCCTCAGCTGTTATCTGATGGACACTTATGGCAACGCGATCACTGACTGGAACAATGTGAATTTTGACAAGACCGAGCATGTGATTCCTCATTGGGATCGGATTAAGGATTTTGCCATTGAGGTGGCATCGGCCAATCCACACATGAGATTGCTGGCTCAGGATATTTGTCTCGACCAGAATGGCGAGCCCAAACTCATTGAATACAATGTGGATGGTTTCAGCTATTGGCTCTTCATGTATTTCGGTCAAACACCCTTTGGACCCTTTACCACCGAAATCATCGATTATTGCTCCATCCACCGCCCCAACAGCGTTAAAATCAACGCCCTCCGTAGATAACATTCTACACTACCTTTGGTCTCAAATTTGAACTTTTTGGGTATACAACGGTTTTACAAAAAGAATTAGTTAAAAACTGAATCCTAAAATGGTTAATGTTCTTAATTGTATTGAAGACTCTTTCATTTCAACTGATTATTTAGGGGGGAGCAGAACCTATGTTTCTCCAACCCCTATTCTGTTAAAAGACAATTTTTATAGATTTACTCTGTATAGATATGGGGGGAATCATTTAAAGAATGTCCATATAGACGGAAGAAACAGTGATAATGATGAATGGAAAATTATCCAAACATTGACTACTCCTCGAACTGACAACTTCAAATGTCCCGATAACTTTACCCAAATAAGAATATTTTGGAATAAATCTGAGTCTGAAACCAATGTTGAAATAGGCTATTGGGTAAGACCAGAGTTTTGTGACCATCGTTTCGCTTACATAAGTGATGATGGAGATGATTCTAATAATGGGACACTTGAGTTCCCATATAAGACGATTTGCAAAGCATTGTCCATGGGTCCAAAAACCATCCTTTTAAGGCGTGGGGATACCTTCTATGAATCCATTGCTATAGATGGTATAGATCTTAAGGCTTATGGCGTAGGGGAAAAGCCCAAATTATCTGGTCTTAAAATATTGAAGTCTATTTACTGGGAAAGAGGGACTTTGATTGGTGGATTATGGGAGGAGGACTCTTCTGGATTTATCTGGAGAATATCCCTATGTCTACCAAATGAATGCTATTCCGGATTCTGTACCAACGGATCATCTATGTTAAATAATATAGGTGGAATGGTCAATCTAAATTCCAATGAATTAGTGGAATGCAAGAGAGTTAAATCCCTCACTGAGTTATTTACTCAAAGTACTCAAAACTTTGATTTCTATCAACCTGTTGCTTCTCCAATGTCCGACACCACCAAAGACTATTTTGATTATCTATATGTTTTCTATGATGGAGACCTAAGAGCTTTAGACCTTGGAGTTTCGGTGGGGACTACAGGAATCACTGCCAAGAATTGTACCATAGAAGACATTACGGTAGAATTTTGGGGGAGACATGGGGTCAGTGGTGGCTCATACCTAACGATAGAGAATTGTATCGTTCAAAACATTGGAGGGATGATTATGCTTAATTATTCATCGTGGGTTTGTCTTGGAAATGGAATTGAATTTTATGTTAAAACGCCCTACACTCAACACTGTCTCGTTGAGAACTGTGTTATCAAGCATTGTTATGATGCTGGACTTACGGTTCAAGGCACTGATAGCAATAATAGCATCCGAGCCATAGATATTAAATTTCGTTATAACTCTATATACAATTGTTGTCAATCCTTTGAGGAATTTCTTAGAGGTTCAACTGAAGATGATTTATTTTACGATTGTGTTTTTGAGGCGAACAATTCATTTGACCCAGGGATGAGGACAGGCTTCAGATATAACACTTCTAGATATAAAAGGTCCCATCTCTTGGGAAATAGTACTTTAAGACGTACTCAAATGGTATATAGAAATAATTATTTCTATAACGGCAATTTTCTATGTTCGGGGGCTTATGAAGGTTTATTCGATCAGGCCATATGGGAAAACAATGTGTGTTATATTGCTCCAGGACAAGATTTACTAGGTAATTATAATGGTACTTTTAGAATTCCAGTACCATTTCCAAACTCCGAGAATTTTGAAGCTGAGTGGAACGAAGCTATAGAAAACTATAGAAGATATACTGGTGACCAGACTTCACAATTTTTTGTTCTTACAGATTAAAAAAGTTTTTATG
>NWBJ01000015.1:43080-43317 GCA_002633115.1 Muribaculaceae bacterium Zag1 | reverse complement strand
ACTAACCCCTAAAGATGGGAAATTAACTATTTTTTTTGACTTAGTATTGAGATAAAGGGTTGAATATAGTTAAAATTCCTGTTAACGGATATTAATTAAGAAAAATTGAATTTATGGTATATAGAAAAAGGGAAGATGGAAGAATGTCATAATACTTTACTCTTGAAGCAAAGTGGAACAAAGGAGAGGAGACATAATTTAGCAACGTGATGAAAAACCCCGATATTCCGCTATAAC
>NWBJ01000015.1:33462-43058 GCA_002633115.1 Muribaculaceae bacterium Zag1 | reverse complement strand
GTTATAGCGGAATATCGGGGTTTTTATGGGGTTGGAAGAGGGATTCAGACGCTGACGCGGGCGTAGGGGACGGCGTCGTAGGGGCAGAAGTCGGAGGCGAGGAATTTGAAGTAGCCGGCCATGGCCACCATGGCGGCATTGTCGGTGGTGAAGGCGCGAGCTGGGATGAAAGCCTTGATGCCCTCGGCGCAGCAGAAGTCGGCCACCGCTTGGCGCACGCCCGAATTGGCTGAGACGCCACCGCCGATGGCGATGGTCTTGGCGCCAGTCTGATGAGCCGCTTGGCGCAGCTTGTCGAGCAGGATGTCGATGATGGTGCGCTGCAGCGAAGCCGCGAGGTCGGCCTGATTCTTAGAGATGAAGTCAGGATCTTTTTTCAGCTCGTCACGCAGAGTGTAGAGAAAAGAAGTCTTCAAGCCGCTGAAGCTATAATCCAACCCTGGCAGATGAGGCTTGGCAAATTTGAAAGCATCGGGGTTGCCAATGGCAGCAAGGCGGTCGACATGCGGTCCGCCGGGATAGGGCAGACCCATCACCTTGGCGCACTTGTCAAAAGCCTCACCGGCGGCGTCATCGATGGTCTGGCCCAGAATCTGCATATCAGATGGCGAATTGACCATGATAATCTGAGAGTTGCCACCCGAGATGAGCAGACACAGATATGGAAATTCTGGTACCTCGTCTTCGGCTTTCTCTCTTACGAAATGCGACAACACATGGCCGTGGAGGTGATTGACCTCCACCATGGGAATGCGCAGCCCCAGCGACATGCCCTTGGCAAAGCTGGTGCCCACAAGCAGCGACCCAATCAGGCCCGGCCCGCGAGTGAAGGCAATAGCATCGAGGTCGGTCTTTTGGATGCCGGCGCGGCGGATAGCGGCATCCACCACCGGCACGATGTTTTGCTGATGGGCGCGCGAAGCCAACTCCGGCACCACGCCGCCGTATTCTTCGTGCACCTTTTGCGATGCAATCACATTGGAGAGCAGCAATCCGTCGCGAATCACTGCTGCGCTGGTGTCATCGCATGATGATTCTATACCTAATATAATAGCCATTTTGGGCCCTTACTTATTACTCCTTACTTATTTACTCAGAATATGTATCCCAAGCCAACAGCGGCCACAAAGGTTGAGTATTTTGACACAATAGTGTATTTGGCCTCAATCTTTATCTTGAGGGTAGGCGAGGCGTTGAATTGGAAGCCTGCGCCCACATTGGCGCCCACCTTGGTCGAGCGAGTCGAGACATCATCCATGTCGGGAATCACATGGTGGTGAGTCCATGATGCTACGGCCAGACCGGCCAGTGGGTATAGTTCGCCCTGATTGGTGCCCAGTCGCAAGGGAAATTGCACATTGATATCGGCAGTGAACGCATCCAGGTCTTTATGGCGGAACACGCAGCCCAGCTCAGGCGCGATTCTCAGATTCTCGGTGAGCCCGTACTGGAAGAAAAGGCCAGCGATTGCTGATTCGTTGGTTGATGTGTAGCCCGTCTGCACGCCAAATACGGCTTCGCCCTTTTGGGCAGCGGCGCGCGATGGCAGAGCCAAGACCGCGATGAGCGCGGCCATCAAAAACAAGAGTTTGGTAAGTTTCATTAGCTGTCGATTAATCAAATGATGCACAAATGCGTTGCAAAGATAATTACTTTCCGCCAATTATACAAATTTCTTGCCCTACTTAAGTGAGTAGGTTTGGCAGATATATTGTCCTTTTCCGTCAGTGGCAGAGCCGTAGGCCACCGCGTGCTGTGGACAACAATGGTAACAACGGGTGCACATGATGCAAGTCTTGGGATTCCAGCGAGGATGGCCATTGACTATCTCGATGGCGGTAATGGGACAATTGCGAGCGCATTTGCCGCAGCTGTTGCACGCCTCGGTGGTGTGGAATGGGGCAGTGCGAGTCATGAAGCGGATAAACAGAGGATAGAGCACCCGTGACTTGACCCAGGCGAATTTGCCCCTGACCACATCGGTCTGGGTCGATTCGTCCTTGATGGCCTGAGCTATGGCAGCCACGCGTGCCGGGGCCGCATTGAGTTTGCGGTCTCTTACCTCGGCGGTGTCGACATCAAACCCTTTCATAAAGGTGTAGGTGTTGGGCATCTCGACCGAGTAGGCTCCCATATCGCGCCAGCGGCGCCGGCGCATCATCTTGCGCCATTGCTTGTCCAATAGGCCGATGTCGTCGCCGCAGGTGCATACCATGTAGTGCTTGACCTCGGTGCGGCTATTGATGCGAGCATGCTTGAGCACCCGCACAATCACATTGGGCAGTCCCCAGCTATGCACCGGAAACACCCATACGATCCGGCCGTCGTTGACGGGGAGACGTATCTTTTCGGGATTTGTCATCAGGCCGGGCGGAAATCTTACGATTTCATCGCCGAGAGAGTCTTGAAGCAAGTCGGCTATGTGGCGGCTATTGCCAGTGCCGGAGAAGCACACGATCATGGTGGTAAGCTTTTATGGTAACGTCTGTCAATTGGGCATTAGCCCGGAGAGAAAATAAGTCAAGAGGCAAAAGTCAAGAGGCAAGAGTCAAGAGGCAAAAGTCAAAAGGCAAAAGTCAAAAGGCAAGAGTCAAAAGGCAAGAGTCAAAAGGCAAAAGTCAAGAGGCAAAAGTCAAAAGTTGGTTATGAGGGGCGACTATTTGATCTTGATTTGCGTGGCCCCGTATCCGTATTCTTGGAATGAGGCATCTTGCGCTTCGCAGCCTTTGTATCGATAGCTCAGCTCTTTGAGCAGAGCCTTGCGCAGCACCCCTTCGCCTTTGCCGTGGATAAACACGATCTTGCGGCCATGGTTTTTGAGGTTGGCGTCCATCACCTCGCGAAATTTGTCAAGCTGCACATTGAGCATGTCAGTGTTGTTGAGGCCTGAGGTGTTGTCAATCAGCTCGTTGATGTGCAAATCCACTATCAATGGGCCATCAATGGCCATTTGCTTTTTCTGCGAGGGACGCGACATCGGCTTGGCTTGCTGCGACTTTTCGCGCATTGCCCGATTCAAGGCGTGAGGGTCAATCTCGATTTGCCGAGCCGGAATGTCAGAACGCACAATCGGCACTGCGATCACTGGCTCGTCAAAATAAGTGTTGCGCTGGAAGCAATGCAGCTTGAAAAACTTGGTGGTGTCGAGCTTGAGCTCGACCCAAGCCGGGGCCTTGGCTTGAAATTCGCGGCCTTGTTTGAAGGCTATGTATTGGATTGCCACCCTGTCCATCAAGGGCAACTGCTCGCGCTCGACCTCGCCCAACAGCACCTGAGTGCCAGGCTCGACCATGCCGGCATAGCGGGCGGTCCAACCCTTCTGCTCATCGCCTCGGGTGAGGTAGGTGAAGTATAGGAAATAATTCGAGTCGTTGACCAGATAGGCGTCAAAGGCGCTTTGCGACAGCCGCTTCAGATCCTGAGCCTCGTACCCAAGCACAATGTTGAGGGTCTCGCCCTCGGCCGTCTCGACAAAGGGTAGCTCAAACGTCGGTGCTGGTTCGGCTTTTGGCTCCTTGGCCTTTGAGATTTCCTCCTTGGGGATTACGAGCTGCATCTTGTCGGGGATGCCTCCGGCCGGGGTCACCACCACGCACTCGCGCAGCAGCACCGGGGTCTCGAAGCCGTCTTCGTCGACATAAGCAATCGTCCCCTCGATACGGGTGATTCTGCCACCGCCCACCGAGTTGAGAAACCTAACTATGTCGCCTGTCTTAGCCATAAACCAAAATTATTTGAAATGTTGGGTCAAAGGTAGGGATTTTCAACAAAAATTCGTACCTTTGTCACCGATATGACACGAAAAAGACACTGAAACGAAACTTATGACATTTGCCAACATAAAAATCAGCGACTACGACTATCCTCTCCCCGACGAGCGCATAGCCAAGCACCCCCTGGCTATGCGCGACCGATGCAAGCTGCTTGCCCTCGCCCCCGATGGCAAGCTCACCGAGGGCGTATTCGCCCAATTGCCAGAATTGCTGCCCGCTGGAGCGCGCGTTGTATTCAACAATACCCGAGTAATCAATGCGCGCGTGCGATTCAATAAAGAATCGGGGGCCAATATCGAGATTTTCTGTCTTGAGCCGGTCGACCCAGTTGATTACGCTCTCAATTTCGCCTCCGCTGGCCATTGCCGATGGCTGTGCTTGGTGGGCAACTCAAAGAGGTGGAAAGAGGGTACCCTCACCAAGCCAATCGCTGTCGACGGGCAGGAGGGGGTGCTGCGTGCGCTGCGCATCGAGAAGCGTGGCAACGCCTCGATAGTTGAGTTCAGCTGGGAACCGGCCCACCTGACATTTGCCGAGGTGATCTCGGCCGCTGGCGTGATTCCTATTCCTCCATATCTCAATCGCGATACCGAGGCCGAGGATAGCCAAGACTACCAGACTGTCTACTCAAAGCATAATGGGTCGGTAGCCGCCCCCACGGCCGGATTGCACTTTACCCCTGAATTGCTCCAAGCTCTTGACAATGCCGGGATGGAGCGCAGAGAGTTGACCCTGCATGTCGGCGCTGGCACATTCCAGCCAGTCAAGGACGACGATGTGACTCAGCACCAGATGCACAGCGAGTTCATATCCGTGCCTTTGGCGCTGATTGAGGATTTGGCTCGAGGCGACAAGCCAGTGGTAGCTGTGGGCACCACTTCGGTGCGTACTCTCGAGAGCCTCTACCAGATCGGTTGCCTCATCAGTCAGGCCAGATGGGACGGCGAGGTGCCACAATGGTATCCCTACGCCGAGGATCATCCTCGTCTCTCGCGCCGCGAGGCATTGGAGACGGTGGCGCAGTATATGCGCCAGAGCGGCCTCGGCACGCTGCATGGCTCTACCCGCATAATCATAGCCCCGGGATATGATTATAAGGTGGTTGATGCCATGGTCACCAATTTCCACCAGCCGCGCTCGACCTTGCTGCTGTTGGTGGCAGCCTTTATCGGCGAGGGATGGCGCGAGGCATACCAGTATGCCCTCGACCATGATTTCAGATTCCTGAGCTACGGCGATGCTTGCCTATTCTTCCCACAAAACTGAGGGAATAATGGCAAAAATAGTAAAAAAATGTAAAATTAGCTAATTTGCTAATACAAATAGAAAATAAAACGCTACATTTGTGCTGGCATTTCAATTCCAAATGCCCATAACCCAACCAACCTATCGCATCTCAATTTACTTAATCAAAAATAATACACTGATATGAAACCTTATGTAGTAGGCATCGACATTGGCGGCACCAACACGGTGTTCGGTATCGTTGACGCACGTGGCACTGTGATTGCCAGCTCATCAATCAAGACAGCTAAACATCCCAAAATCGAGGACTATATCGACGAACTCTACAACGAAGTGACACGTCTGATCGTAGCCAACGATGCTGTCGACAAAATCAACGGTATCGGCGTGGGCGCTCCCAACGCCAACTACTTCACCGGTATGATCGAGAATGCTCCCAACCTGATTTGGCGCGGCGCTATTCCATTGCAGCAACTGCTCGAGGACAAATTCCAAATCCCCGTGGTGATCACCAACGACGCCAACGCTGCAGCTATCGGCGAGATGACCTACGGTGCCGCTCGCGGCCTGAAGGATTTCATCATGATTACCCTCGGCACTGGCGTGGGTTCGGGCATTGTGGTCAATGGTCAGCTCGTCTACGGCCATGACGGATTTGCTGGCGAGCTCGGTCACATGATCGTGAAGCGCAACAACGGACGTCTCTGCGGCTGCGGTCGCTCAGGCTGCCTCGAGGCTTACTGCTCGGCTACCGGTGTGGCTCGCACAGCTCGCGAGTTCCTCGAGATTCGCACCGAGCCCTCACTGCTCCGCAACATTCCTATCGACCAAATCACATCAAAGGATGTGTATGATGCCGCTATGCAGGGCGACAAGCTGGCCAAGGACGTGTTTGAATTCACCGGCACAATCCTCGGCGAGGCTCTGGCCGACATGACAGTGTTCTCATCGCCTGAGGCATTCATCCTGTTTGGCGGTCTGGCCAAGAGCGGCGACTTGCTGCTCAAGCCTCTCAAGACTGCTATGGACAAGAGCATGCTCAACATCTTCAAGGGCAAACCAAAGGTGTTGCTGAGCGAGCTCAAGGAGGCTGATGCCGCTGTGCTCGGCGCCAGCGCTCTCGGCTGGGAAGCAAAGCCCGCAGAATAATTCTATTTAGTATAGAACCACAGATTTCCACAGATTTCCACAGATTCCAAATGGGCATAGCTTTGTAATCAAGGCTTCCGATGCTCGAATCTGTGAAAATCTGTGGAAATCTGTGGTTTAGGGCCTAATTAATCAGTGGATTAGTCGTCACATTCGCGTAGCAGTTTCAGTGCTACTGGCAGGTCGCGGCGCCTCACCATCAGCCGTATGCCATCGCACGGGGTGAGCTGTATGCCAAATACATTTGACACTATCTCATGGTCGAGGATGCAAGGGATGCCGTTGGCACGCAGCATGCCCATGGCTATGTTGGCCGGTACGTCATGTTCAAATACTCGCGCCAGCACCAGCTGGTCGCCTTTGGGGGTAGGATTAGTCATCTGGAAATTCTATGGCTTTGTCAATATCTTCGGCATCGGTGCGGCGCTGTGAGAAATTCTCGCCGTCGTGCCTGTGTATTATGTATTCATTATAGTATGCAAGCACCAATGTGGTGAGCGGCAAGGCAATGATTAGGCCAATGAAACCGAGCAGTGAGCCCCATACCGACAGCGATAGCAGGATGATAGCGGGGTTGAGGCCCATAGCCTTGCCCATGATTTTGGGCGTAAGGAATAGGTCTTGGATGCATTGCACTATGGCGTAGACCAGCATGCACTCCCACCACAGGGGCCAGAATGCCACTGAGTCTTGCACCGATACCACCAAGCACAGCAGGGTGGTGGGCACGATGGATATGAGCTGCAAATAAGGCACCATGTTGAGCAACCCGATAAATAGGCCCAGCACTACTGCCAAGGGCAATCCCACCATCAGGAATCCTATGCTGAACAGCACGCCCACGCACAGAGCCACCAGCGACTGGCCACGGAAATAATGGTTCATGCTCTCTTTGACATCCTTGGTCACAGCGAAAACCGAACTCCTGAGCCTCGGTGGCACCATGTGCTTGAATCCGGAGAGCAACTTCTCGTAGTCGAGCATGATGAAAACCACATACAATATCACCAGGAACCAGTTGACTACTCCCATGATCAGCTCCCAACCGCATGCCAGGAAGCGGGTGGTCATATCGATCAGTGAGTGCATGTCTTGTTTGGTGAGCTCATCGGATATCCAATTGAAATCGATGTGGTCGCGCAGGAAATCCTGTATCGAGGCCGGGATGATGGTCACCGTATAGTCGGTTGAGGCGTACTGGCGTATCAAATCGGCCAGCTGGTGCATCTCCTGGAATATCGAGGGTATAAACAGCACGCCCAGCACCACCAGCATGGTCAGCTCGAGCAGGGTGAACACAATCGGCATAAAGCGCCGCTTGGTGCGGAGCAAGGCGCAATTGCGTTGCACAAAGGGCTCGAGGATGTACGCGATGAGCCATGCCACCAAAAAAGGCAGCAGCACCGAGCTCAGCCGGTTGAGCAGCCACACCACGCCGCATATCAGCAATGCGGCGAGCACCATGCGCACTACACGGTCAAAAGTATAGGGCCGTCTCCACGCTGGCTGGCTATCCTCGATGGTTTTTGCATTATTTTTGTTCATTGTGGAAATCTGTTGCACAAATAATTTTCAAAGTTAAGTATAAATTCTTAAATTTGCACACAGAAAATCAAAAAATCAGAAACAAACCAATAAAAATTTACATTTCTACTCTTTATGACAACCGACGTGGCACAAAAGACAACCACAGCGACGGGCTCCCGGGTGGAGCTGCTGCGCGACAAGTCGTGGGCACGCTGGACAGCGCTTTTGCTATTGGCAATGGCGATGTTCTGCAGCTACATTTTCATGGACATCTTGTCACCTATCAAGGATTTGCTGCAGAGCACTCGCGGCTGGGACAGCACAGCCTTTGGCACGATGCAGGGGGCCGAGACCTTCCTCAACGTGTTTGTCTTCTTCCTGATATTCGCTGGCATCATCCTCGACAAGATGGGTGTGCGCTTTACAGCCCTGCTCTCTGGCGCTGTGATGCTGGTGGGAGCTTTGATTCAGTACTATTCCCTCTCTGAGGCCTTTATGGGCAGCTCGCTCGAGGCTTGGTTCAACACTCACCTTAATTATATCCCCGTATTTGACGAGCTGGGCATCTCGCCTTTCTATCTCGGCATGCCCGCAAGCGCCAAGCTGGCCGCTATCGCCTTCATGATCTTTGGCTGCGGCGTTGAGATGGCTGGCATTACTGTGTCGCGAGGCATCGTCAAGTGGTTCCAGGGCAAGGAGATGGCTCTGGCCATGGGCTCAGAGATGGCTCTGGCGCGTCTTGGCGTAGCTACCTGTATGATTTTCTCGCCCTTCTTCGCTCTGCTTGGCGGCAAGGTCGATGTCGACCGTTCGGTGGCATTCGGCGTGGTGCTGCTGATGATCGCCTTGATAATGTTTGTGGTTTACTTCTTTATGGACAAGAAGCTTGACGCCCAGACTGGCGAGGCTGAGGCCAAGGACGACCCCTTCAAGATCTCAGATGTGGGTAAAATCCTCAGCAGCTGGGGCTTCTGGCTCGTGGCTCTGCTGTGCGTGCTGTACTACTCGGCTATCTTCCCCTTCCAGAAGTATGCTGTGAACATGCTGCAGTGCAACCTCACCTTTACCGATGTGGCTCCCGATTCATTCTGGGCCAGCGACAGTGTGACTATCATTTCATACATCGTGATGCTGATTGTGGCTGCTGCCGCTTTTGCCAGCAACTTCAGCAAGCGTCCGATGAAGCAAGTATATCTGGCTGTGGCCGTTGTTGGCTTGGTGGCATTCTGCTACATGGGCTACATGCGTCAGTCGGCCGGCACTATCTTCTCAGTGTTCCCGCTCCTCGCTGTGGGCATCACCCCGATTCTGGGCAAGGTTGTTGACCACAAGGGCAAGGCTGCCTCGATGCTCGTTTATGGCGCGTTGCTGCTGATTGCTTGCCACTTGACTTTCGCTTTCATTCTGCCGATGTTCAAGGGCAGCCCCGTGGGCGGCGTGATTGTTGCTTATGTCACCATCTTGGTGCTTGGCGCTTCGTTCTCGTTGGTGCCCGCTTCGCTCTGGCCCAGCGTGCCTAAGCTGGTTGATGCTAAGGTAATCGGTTCGGCTTATGCGCTGATTTTCTGGATTCAGAATATCGGCCTGTGGCTCTTCCCGATGCTGATTGGCAAGGTGCTTGATGGTACCAACCAAGACATCCTCGAGCAGCAAGCCGCCGGTATGATTACCGCCGAAGAGGCTGCTACCATGTACAACTACACTGCACCTCTGGTGATGCTGGCCGGTCTGGGCGTAGCCGCTCTGATTATCGGCATCATCCTCAAGCGCATCGATGCCAAGCAGCATCTTGGCCTTGAGCTTCCCAACATCACCCCCTCGGCCGAAACCGAAGAGGCTGAAGCAGAAGCAGTTGAAGAATGAAGAATGAAAAATGAAGAATGAAAAATGAATAATGAAAAA
>NWBJ01000015.1:0-33443 GCA_002633115.1 Muribaculaceae bacterium Zag1 | reverse complement strand
TTTTCATTATTCATTTTTCATTTATCATTCTATGCCGTCGCGCATCACGGATAGCATGGCTCGGCGCGAGGTGACGGTGATTTCGCCGGGGGCGTAGGTGATGCATCCCATCTCGACCAGGTGGTCGAGGGCGGCGATGTAGCTGCTGCGCTGCACCCCAAACATAGCATAGAGGTCTCTCTGCCGGCATGTGATGGTGATGTCTTGAGCGGTGGGCTGGGTGAGGGCAATTACCCACATGGCCAAGCGCTCCTCGATGCTGCCGCCGGTCATAGCCAATACGCCCTCGATGCATTTCTGCGCATTCATCGACAGGTAGTTGAGGAAGTTGAACATGAATATCTCGTCTGAGGCCAGGATCTTGACATAGTCGCTCTTTGATACTTGCACGATGCTGGCTTCCTCGACCGCTACGCCCTTGCCGGGGTATATGGTCGAGCTGCCAAACAAGAAGTCGGGACTGATTACATCTGGCGCCTTAAGGGTTTGGCTGATGCGGAAACGGTCGTCGCTATTGGCAATGCTGATGCGCACACTCCCGTCTATTATGAATTTGATATGTGTGCAAGGTTCGCCTGCCTCCACTACTGTTTCGCCGGGTGAATATTTGAGGAAATGGAATTTGGCCATTCCCACGGTTGCGGCTATGCGCTCGTGGGTCACACCCCGAAATAGCGGGAGATTAGTGAGTATTTCAAACATGCTATCCATGGCAGAAATCTATATAGGTTGTCGATTTTTGATACAATTCTGTATTTACCTAACATAGTTTAAATAATTTTGTTCACACGCAACGAGGCCAAGCTCCCTGTGGGGCTTGGCCTCGGTATAGATAAGAGCGTATATCAGAAGTTGTAACCGAGAGTGAACTCTACGGTGTTTTGGCGGAATTTATAACCGTCGGGTAGGTCGTTGTAGAGGTTGACCATGCCGACCGAACCGCTCACGCCTATATAATAGTTCTGGATAGTGAGACCTACGCCAAAATTCCAAGCGCAGTCGGCGCGGTTGAAGAGGCCATTGTCATCATACATGCCTTGATAGTCCTTAATCTCATATCCAGCCTCGGCTCCATAGCCGTAGCCCTTGAAGTGCATATCATTGACGAAGCCTATGCGCAGCATCGGGCCAGTGAAGACCATTAGCTTAGTGTCTTGGGTAAAGTCGAAATGATAACCGAAGTTGAGAGGAATAGCCAATCCGAAGTTGCGGAATGAGATATCGGTCATATCCCAGTCTTCGTAGAGCTGGAAGTTGTTGCTCTTAGCGCCCCAGGTATTGTAATATAGTTGCAATTGGGGCTCAAAGTAGAAGTTGGCGGTGATAGGAGTGTTGTAGATGCCAGCAATGGAGAAGCCGGCACCATTTTTATACATGTCGCCCGGTTTTGAGTATGGGCAAGAGATATCTACTGATGCGCGCAGACCGAAGTATGCCTTATTGTTGGGGTTGTTGAGCAGGTAATCCTGTGCTGAAGCAAACATGCTGCCGAGTGTCGCGGCTGCAATGAGGAGTAATGTCTTTTTCATAATCAAATGTCGTTTAGTTGATGTGTGTATCCTTACAACGCACAGCCAATCTGAAAAGTTTCTGAAAAGATTAGCTCATATCCTCGGTCATTTGGAGAAAAAAATGTGGGGAGATGTAGGCGGGTTGGAGAAAAATTTGTAATTTTGCGGTGGCGCAAGGAAATTGCGCCGCTCATAGCTGCGAGCCAAGGCTCGCAAGGGGTGTCGGGCGATTCTGCTCCGGCTGAGATTATACCCTTATAACCTGATGCAGGTAATGCTGCCGTAGGGATAAGAGCCAAAGCTCATCGCACGTCATCTATATGGGCTTGCTTTATTAAAGCCGATAAGATGAAAAAGTACACCACAGTTTTGTCGATTGCCGGGAGCGATTCCATTGGCGGTGCGGGCATACAGGCCGATATAAAGACCTGCTGCGCCCTCGATGTCTATGCCATGACGGCCATTACCGCCGTCACAGCCCAAAACACGTGCGGCGTAGTCTCTTACCAGTCGGTCGGGGCTAAGCTTCTGGCTGAGCAGCTCGAGGCCGTATGCTCCGACGTGATGCCCGATGCCGTAAAAATCGGCATGGTTCCCGATGCCGACTGCGCCAATGCCATAGCTGATGCCATCGAAAAATTCCAACTCAAACGCATAGTGCTCGACCCCGTGATGGTAGCCACCTCAGGCGACGCCCTCAGCGACAGCTCGGCCATCGCCGTGCTCGCCAAGCGCGTCTTCCCCCTCGCCACCCTCATCACCCCCAACCTCCCCGAGGCAACCGCCCTGTTCTCCCACAGGGGACAGGTACCTGTGGGAGAACAGGGCTCCCACGCTGACCTGTCCCCTGTGGGAGAGGAGGCTCCGTTTCGGGAGACGGTGGATCGATTCTTTTCGCCATTTATACCCAAGGGAATTACGCCATCGGCTATCGCGAGTCTCTATGGCTGGATCGGGGTGTTGGTCAAGGGAGGCCATGGCGATGGGCGGGTGCTGGTTGATCGGCTTTGGTGGAAGGGCACTGAATGCGAATTTCGCCATCCGCTGGTTGACACGGTCAACACCCACGGCACCGGCTGCTCCCTCTCCACAGCCATCGCTTGCTTCTTGGCCAAGGGGGAGGATGTGCCGCAGGCAGTAGAACGCGCCATCGATTGGCTGCAGCACGCCATCGCCGCCGGCGCTGATTATGAATTGGGCCATGGCCATGGCTCTGTGAGACACGGATGGGAGAATGAAAAATGAAGAATGAAAAATGAAAAATGAAAAATACTATGCAGATTATAGTAAACGATGAAAAACAAGAGGTGGCTGAGGGCTTGACCTTGGCTCAATTGGTAAAGGAGCTGAATGTGCCGGAGCGGGGCACCGCCGTTGCCCTCAACGACAAGATTGCCAAACGCGCCGATTGGGAGGCAATAGTGCTCAATCCCAACGACAATGTGCTGATAATATCCGCAGCCTATGGAGGATAAATTCCAAATATTGCTCTTTACTCCAGAGACCCCTCATCCCGATGAGGGAGAGATCCTTACGGCAGCTTTAGAGTACAATGCTGTCGATATCATGCATCTGCGTCATCCGGGGCTGAATAAGGAGGAACTGCGTGAAATCTTGAAACAAATTCCTATTTGTTTCAGAGATCGCATCAAGTTGCACGACCATTTTTCGTTGATTGGCGAGCTGGGTCTGCTGGGTCCCCATCTAAATAGCCGAAATCCTAATTACGAAGGTTACCCGTCCCATTTGTCGCGTTCTTGCCACTCGATTCAAGAGCTGGCTGAAGCCCAAGATTATGATTACGTCACTCTTTCGCCCATTTTCCCCTCCATATCAAAGCCAGGGTATGGGCCTGTGAACAGGGGACTGGTCCCTGTTCACACCGAGGCTGATGTGCACACGTACCTGTCCCCTGTTCACAAGGGCAAAGTCATTGCTTTGGGCGGGGTGACGATTGAGAACCTTGACCAGGTGGAGAAGATGGGTTTCGGAGGTGCGGCCTTGTTGGGCGCAATCTGGCAAGCGCAAGACCCTTATAAGGAGTTGAGGAGACTTAAGATGAGGCGTGGCGGTCGCTTCGGGCTGCAGTATATCACCAATGGCACCACTCCTGCTGAGGTCAAGGAGGAAGTAAAGGCTGTGCTGAAAGGCGGCTGCCGCTGGATACAGATACGCATGAAGGAGGCTGAAGTCAAGACCCTGCTGCTCGCTATATATAATGTAAAGAAGATGTGCCAAGAGGCTGGAGCCATTTTATTGGTAGACGACTGTGTGCCATTGGCTCGAAATACGAGAATTGACGGTGTGCATCTGGGCAAGGATGACATGTCTCCGGCTCAAGCTCGCCAATTCTTAAGTCCAATGGCGATCATAGGCAGTACTGCCAACAATCTGGAGCAGGTGCAGCATCTCGACTTTGCTAATGCCGATTATGCCGGGGTTGGGCCGTTGCGGTTTACCACTACCAAGAAGAAACTCGCTCCGGTGCTTGGCATAGAGGGATACGAGCAGATATTCTCTTGGATGCGCTCGAGCGGCCACGATATGCCCGTGGTAGCCATCGGAGGAGTGACCCCCGAGGATGTGCCATCCCTGCTTAAGGTCGGAGCCCAAGGCGTAGCCGTGAGCGGAGCCATCTCCAACGCTCCCGACCCAACCTCAGCCACCCACCAATTTATCGCCCAACTGTCTAACTTTTCCAAAAACTAAAAACCAAAGACCAAAAACCAAAATATGGATAAACTTAAGATTGGAGGCAAAGAGTTTGGATCGCGCCTATTTGTAGGCACGGGCAAATTCTCTTCGCCCGAATTGATGCTCGAGGCCATCAAAGCCTCAAAGTCAGAAATGATCACCGTGGCCCTCAAGCGTGTCAATATGATGAACGAGGCCACCGACGAAATGCTCACCCACATCAACCGTGAGCACGTGCAATTCTTGCCCAACACCTCCGGCGTAAGAAACGCCAAAGAGGCTGTCCTTGCCGCTCAGATGAGCCGCGAGGTATTCGGCACCGACTTTGTGAAGCTCGAGATTCACCCTGACCCCAAGTATCTGATGCCCGACCCCATCGAGACCCTCCGCGCCACCGAGGAATTGGCAAAAGACGGTTTTGTGGTGCTCCCCTACATCCAGGCCGACCCAGTGCTGTGCAAGCGCCTCGAAGAGGTTGGCGCTGCCGCAGTGATGCCCCTGGCTGCCCCCATTGGCACAAACAAGGGACTGCGCACCCGCGATTTCTTGGAGATTATAATCGAGCAGAGTCAAGTTCCAGTGGTGGTTGATGCCGGCCTCGGCGCACCCTCGCATGCCGCTGATGCCATGGAGATGGGAGCCGATGCCGTGCTTGTCAACACTGCCATTGCCGTGGCTGGCGACCCGGTGGAGATGGCCGATGCCTTCCGCCTCGCCGTGATAGCTGGCCGCAAGGCATTCCTCGCCGGCTTAGGCGCCACCAGCACCTACGCCCAGGCCACCAGCCCTCTCACCGCTTTTCTAAATGAAAAGTGAAGAATGAATAATGAATAATGAATAATGAAAAATAAGACCATAAGGACATAAGATACACTAGGACATAAGAAGAATAATAATCAACTGATAATGATTATAAAAACATAAGAATCAGGTCATTCAGGTTCCTTATGGCCTTATGCTTCTTATGTTCTTATGGTCAAAAAAAAACATTATGAAGATATCTAATATCGACGTTTCGACATACCCAAATTCCGAGAAGATTTATGTCGACGGGAAGCTTTTCCCAATCAAGGTTGCCATGCGCCGTATCAGACAGTATCCCACGGTGAAAATCGAGGATGGCCAGCGCGTGGAATATCCCAACGCTCCCGTCACCGTTTACGACACCAGCGGCGTATATACCGACCCAGCCCATACCTACGATGTCAACGAGGGCATACCTCGCTTGCGCGAAAGCTGGATTGCCGAGCGAGGCGACACCGAGGTGCTCCCCGATATCACCAGCGAGTATGGACGCATGCGCAAGGCCGATCCCAGTCTTGATGCCATCCGTTTCCCTCACAGCTATAAGCCGCGCCGCGCCGCCAAGGGCAAAAAGATTACCCAGATGGACTATGCTCGCGCTGGCATAATCACCGCCGAGATGGAGTATGTGGCTATTCGCGAAAACCTAGACAACGAGGCTCGCGGCATCTCCACCTATATTACTCCCGAATTTGTGCGTCAAGAGATTGCCGCCGGTCGCGCTGTGCTGCCTGGCAATCCCAACCACCCCGAGGCCGAGCCTATGATTATCGGCAAGGCGTTTGCCGTCAAGCTCAACACCAACATTGGCAATTCAGCCCTTTCGTCGGGTATCGAAGAGGAGGTAGCCAAGGCCGTATGGAGTTGCTATTGGGGTGGTGACACGTTGATGGACCTCTCGACTGGCGATAATATCCACGAGACCCGCGAGTGGATCATCCGCAATTGCCCCGTGCCAGTGGGCACTGTGCCAATCTATCAAGCACTCGAGAAGGTGCGCGGCCGCGTCAAGGACCTGACTTGGGAAATCTACCGCGACACCCTGATTGAGCAAGCCGAGCAGGGAGTAGACTATTTTACAATCCATGCTGGGGCTCTGCGCGAGCATGCCGAGCTGATCAAGGAAAGAACCACCGGGTGCGTGTCGCGTGGCGGATCAATCATGGTGCAGTGGGCTACAATTCACAATCAGCAGAGTTTCTTGTATGAGCATTTCGATGAGATATGTGAGATACTGGCGCAATATGACGTGGCCATCTCTCTTGGCGACGGCATGCGTCCCGGCTGTACCCACGATGCCAACGACCGCAGCCAGTTCCTCGAGCTTGACGTGCTGGGCGAGCTTACCGAGCGCGCTTGGGCCCACGGGGTGCAAGTGCTGATCGAGGGCCCGGGCCATGTGCCTATGCAGAAAATCCAGGAGAATATGGATCGGCAGCGCCAAGTATGCCACGAGGCGCCATTCTATACCCTCGGCCCAATCACCACCGACATCGCTCCCGGCTACGACCATATCACTTCGGCCATCGGTGCCGCTATCATCGGTCGCCTCGGCACAGCCATGATTTGCTACGTCACCCCCAAGGAGCATCTGGCGCTGCCCACTCTCGAGGATGTGCGCGAGGGCGTAATCGCCTACAAGATTGCTGCTCATGCCGCCGACTTGGCCAAGGGATTCCCCGGTGCCAACGTGCGCGACGATGCCCTGAGCAAGGCTCGCTATGAGTTCCGCTGGAAAGATCAATTCAATCTGTCGCTTGACCCCGAGAAGGCTCGCCGTTTCTATTTGGAATCGCGCCGCGCGGCGGCCGATGCCGACGACCGCTTCTGCACCATGTGCGGTCCTAATTTCTGCGCTATGCGCATCTCTCAAAATTGTGAGGCCCAGGCCTAAGCTCTCGGCTACGCCGAGAGATGACCACAAAACCGCAAGGCCATAAAACCGCAAGGGCAGTCAAGGGCCCCGCGGTTTTGGCGCGGGGTCCTCTCTAAATAAAATAGAAAATGGAAAAAGATACAAATTTTTGGGGCCACGGCTTTGCCGATGAGATAGAGCAGTGGGGCTGGCAAGACACCATCGACCAAATTGCCTCGATGACCGAAGCTGATGTGCTGAGGGTGCTTGCCAAGGCCCAGCGCAATGCTAAGCAGCTCACCGACACCGACTTTATGGCCCTCATATCGCCAGCCGCTGTGCCTTATCTCGAGCAGATGGCCCAGTTGGCCTTGCGCTTCACCCAGGAGCGCTTTGGTCGCACCATATCGATGTACATACCCATGTACGTCTCAAACCGCTGCACCAATTTCTGTGTCTATTGCGGTTTCAACCACAACAATCCCATGCTGCGCACCACCCTCACCATAGACCAGGTCGAGGAGGAATGCAAGGCCATCAAGCGCCTTGGTCCGTTTGAGAATCTGCTGATTGTGAGCGGTGAGGCCCCAAGGGTGTGTGGCGTGGAATATTTCGAGCAGGTGCTGCATCGGTGTCGCCCATATTTCCACAATCTCACCATCGAGGTGCAACCCATGAAGATGGAGGAATACGAGCGCCTGACGCATGCGGGCCTCAATGGCGTGGTCTGTTTCCAAGAGACATACAATCGTGACCGCTATCGCTGCTATCATCCCAAGGGCATGAAGTCGTTCTACGGCTGGCGCCTCAACGGCTATGACCGCATGGGCCAGGCCGGGGTGCACAAGATTGGCATGGGAGTGTTGATCGGCTTGGAGGATTGGCGCGCTGATGTCACGATGATGGCTCGCCATCTGCGCTATCTGCAACGCCACTATTGGCGCACACGCTACAGCGTGAATTTCCCGCGCATGTGTCCGTCGGAGAGCGGATTCCAGCCCAATGTGGTGATGACTGATGCTGAATTGGCCCAGCTCACCATGGCATTCCGCATTTTTGACCATGATGTGGATATCAGCTACTCGACCCGTGAGAACCCCGACTTCCGCGCTAATATGATGCGCCTGGGCGTAACCTCGATGAGCGCTGGCAGCCAGACCGAACCGGGCGGCTATGCCACATGCCCCGATGCGCTTGAGCAATTCCACGTGAGCGACCCGCGTTCGCCTAAGATGGTGGCTGACTCGATACGCGCCGGCGGCTATGATGTGGTCTGGAAAGACTGGGACCAACTGTATGATTAATCCAATACAATTCATAATGCACAATGTAGAATTCACAATTCACAATGCACAATGCACAATGCACAATTCACAATTGTGCATTGTGCATTGTGCATTGTGAATTGTGCATTGTGAATTGTGAATTCTACATTGTGCATTATGAATTGTGCATTATGAATTGTGCATTATGAATTGTGCATTGTGCATTGCTTATGGATCGGTATATAAGGAATAAGCAGCTCGATGGCTTTGGTCCAGAGGCGCAGGAGCGTCTGGGCCAAAGCCGCGTGCTGATTATCGGCGCTGGAGCTCTCGGCTCGGTTGCAGCTATGTATTTGGCTGGCAGCGGAGTAGGGAGCTTGTGCGTCGTAGATTTTGACAATATAGATATCACCAATCTGCAGCGACAGCTCTCATACACCGAGGGCGATGTGGGCAAAAGCAAAGCCGAGGCTTTGGCTTCGCGCCTGCGCTCGATAAATTCAGAAATCGAGGTCGAGGCTCGCAACGCCTTTCTGCGCCGCGCCGACATAGCTGCTCTGGTCAAAGATTATGACTTGGTGGTGGAGGGGTCGGATAATCCCGAAACTAAATACGCTGTCACTGAGAGTTGCGAGGCGGTTGGAATACCCTACGCACTGGGCGGAGTGGCGCAATATCGAGGCCAAGCCATGTCGTGGCGATCGGGATATCCCGGATATTCAGCCTTTTTCCCTCTCGGGGCCGAGGCCGGAGGATATATGCCATGTTCCGTAGGGGGCGTGTTTGGGCCCGCTCCCGGCATAGTAGCGTCAATCCAGGCAAGCGAGGCCATAAAACTGCTCACAGGCATAGGGCAGCCGCTGCTCGGGCGGTTGCTGCTGATTGATGTCAGGACTATGAAATTTCAGACAGTAAGGATGGATTAGCGAGCGATAATAGAGTCAAACAAATCGAGCATCGAGTGCGAGGCCTCAGATTCAGGCAGCTGATTGAGAATCAATGACGCCTCGTCGCGCAATTGGCCCATGCGGTCAAAAGCGTAGTCGATGCCACCCCCATTGATAGCGTGCTGGATCAAGCGCGCTATTTCTTCATCACTGAGCATCTCTTTTTGCGACAGCGGACGCATCTCGGCATTGTCGGCATTTTCATCATCAAGCAGCACGTGCAGCAGCGGCAGAGTGATTTTGCCCTCGCGCAGGTCGTTGCCGGTGGGTTTGCCCACAGCCTCCTCTGAAAAATAGTCGTAGATGTCGTCGCGGATTTGGAAACACAGGCCCATGAGTTCGGCAAACTGCGTGAGCAACTCCCGGTCATGGTCAGAAGCCCCCACGGCGTAGGAGCCCATCTCGGTGCAAGCCACAAAGAGCGAGGCCGTCTTGAATTTGATTATCCGGAAATAGGCATCCTCGGTGAGCTTGTGGTATCGGGCATTGTAGATTTGGTCGAGCTCGCCGAGCGACAACTCCTTGCCCAGGCGGCACAGCGAATCGATGATATGGATGTCGCCGGTCGAGATGGCCTGCTGCATTGCCGATGACACAAACAGGTCGCCCACCAGCACTGCGATATGGTTGTCCCAAATAGCGTTGATAGTGGGAGTGCCACGGCGCAGTTGCGAATTGTCAACCACGTCATCGTGGATAAGCGAGGCATTGTGTAGCAGCTCGACGGCGGCAGCGGCGGCAAGAGTCTTGTCGTTGATGGTTCCCAACATCTTTGCGGTAAGCAATACAATAATCGGCCTTATCTGCTTGCCTTTGGTGCGCAGATAAGTCTGGACCACTGTATCCATAAGCGGATTGCCGCCACCCAATTGGTCGCTGATACGGCGGTTGAGCTGGTCGAGCTCTGATGCGATTGATTGTTTTATCGTCTGTAGAGTGGACATAATTCCGAAATGATGTGCAAAGTTAATAAATTTATTGTAAAAACAGAGAGTTCTGTGAGATTTTATGTACTTTTCCCGACAGATAAGATGTTTTTCAAAAAAATGTGAACAATTTGCTCCAATTTTTCCCCTTTCTATACGTTATATCTTTTAAGGTCGAAGCCAAATGGGCTTCTCAACCGGTGACAGTAACAACATTTCGCCTCTCATAACGCAAAACTGACCTCGCATGAAGAAGCTTTTCCTACTGGATGCCTACGGGCTAATATACAGAGCATACTATGCTCTGATACGCGCGCCGCGCGTGACCTCGAAAGGAATGAATACCTCGGCCGTGTTTGGCTTTTGCAACACACTCGACGACTTGCTGCGCGCCGAGGAGCCTGACTACATCGCCGTTTGCTTCGACCCACCCGGCGGCAAGACATTCCGTCACGAAGCGTATGCCGAGTATAAGGCTCAGCGCGAGAAGCAGCCCGAGGATATCGCGATTGCGCTGCCCTACATCAAGCGCATCCTCGAGGGCTACCGCATCCCGATGATCGAGATGGACAATTATGAGGCCGACGATGTGATAGGCACCTTGGCCGAGAGAGCCTCGCACGAGGGATTCACCACCTATATGATGACCCTCGACAAGGACTATGGCCAACTGGTCAAGGATAATGTGCTGATGTACCGTCCGGCACTGCGAGGCCAGGGATTCGAGGTGAGAGGGCCCAAGCAGGTGTGCGAGCGCTACGGAATCAATGACCCCAAGCAGGTGATCGATGTGCTGGCCCTCGAGGGCGACACCTCAGACAATATACCCGGCTGTCCGGGCGTGGGTGAGAAGACTGCTGCCAAGCTGATATCCGACTGGGGGAGCGTCGAGAATCTCATCGACCATATCCCCGACCTGAAAGGCGCGATGCAAAAGAAAATCGCTGAGAACGCCGAGCAGATACGTTTCTCAAAATTTCTGGTCACCATCAAGACCGATGTGCCCATCGACATCGACCTGGAGAGCCTGAGGCGCCGAGAGCCAGATATCGACAAACTGATGGGAGTGTTCAACGAACTGGAATTCAAGTCGTTCATAGCCAAATTCAATGCTGCCAGCACATCGGCAGCTCCAGCGCCCCCGCAGATGGGCAGTCTCTTTGACGGTATGGATGAGGAAGAAAAGCCTCAGGAGGACAAACCAGCCTTGGCCGCAGGTTTCTCCGAGGCCTCGTTTGTCGTGGCCAATACCCCGGCCGAGGTGGATCGTTGGGCCAAGCGAGCCATCGAGGCTGGCACAGTAGGCGTGTCATTCCTTGCCATCGGCGAGGAGGCCATGACAGCTAAGCTGTACGGCATAGCCCTGGCTTATGGCGAGAAAGAAAATGTGTATGTGCCGCTGCCAGAATCAGCCTTTGGGCGCCAAGAGGTAATGACCATGCTCGAGCCACTGTTTGGCAACCCCAAGGTGCTGATAATCAGCCACGATGTGAAGCGCGACATGATATTGCTGCGCCGCGAGGAGATAGACTTCAACGCCCAGTATTACGACACGGCAGTGGGCCACTATCTGCTCAAGCCCGAGATGAAGCACGGCATTGACTTTGTGGCTTACGATGTGATAGGCTACCGCACATTCACTTATGAACTCACCGACCTGCAGCGCAAAAAGGACGCTCAGACCTACACCCTCAATTCGCCCAAGCAGGCGGCTGAGCGCGCTCGCGTAGTGCTTGCCCTGATGCCGGCTATCCAGAAGGCTCTGGCTGAGCAAGAACAGACCATGCTGATGGAGGCCATTGAGTTGCCATTGGTCAAGGTGCTCGCCTCGATGGAGTGGGAGGGGGCCCGGGTTGACGTGTCGGCCCTGACCAAAATGTCGATTGATATGACAGCGCGCTTGGAAAAACTCGAGCAGGAATGTTACGAGTTGGCTGGACAGAAATTCAACATTGGCAGTCCGTCGCAGGTGGGCGAGATATTGTTTGGCAAGATGCAAATCGACCCCAAGGCCAAAAAGACCAAGACCGGAGCCTGGTCAACCACCGAGGATATCCTCGAGAAGCATCGCAAGGAATACCCACTGGTCGACAAGATACTCAAGGCTCGCGCTCTGCGCAAGCTGCTGGCCACATACATCGACACACTGCCGGCGCTCATCAATCCCGTCACGGGCAAATTGCATACCACTTACAATCAGACCAATACCTCGACTGGCCGAATCAGCTCGAACAATCCCAATCTGCAGAATATCCCTATCCGCACCGATGACGGGCGCGAGATACGCCGCGCATTCATCCCCGACCCGGGTTGTCTGTTGCTGTCGGCCGACTACTCGCAGATTGAGCTGAGGCTTATCGCTGACTTCAGCGGCGACGAGGGCATGATCGAGGCTTTCAATTCGGGCAAGGATATCCACCGCGCCACTGCTGCCAAGATTTACCATAAGCCCCTCGATGAGGTCACCGACAATGAGCGCCGCAATGCCAAGACTGCTAATTTCGGTATCATCTACGGCATCTCGGCTTTTGGCTTGTCGGAGCGCTTGGAGATACCGCGCAGCGAGGCCAAGATGCTGATTGAGGGGTATTTGGCTACCTATCCCAAGGTTAAGGAATACATGGACGCATCTATCGAGCGCGCTCGCGAGCAGGGATATGTGACTACCATCAAGGGGCGTAAGCGCTATCTGCCCGACATCAATTCGCGCAACGCTACTGTGCGCGGATATGCCGAGCGCAACGCCATCAATGCTCCGCTGCAAGGGTCGGCTGCCGACATCATCAAGATCGCGATGGTCAAGATTTATGATGAGATGCAGCGCAATGCCATGCGCAGCCGCATGATCCTGCAGGTGCACGACGAGTTGATATTCAACGTCTATCCCGATGAGGCAGCCAAGCTCGAGGAGATAGTGGTGCGCCAAATGGAGCAAGCCTACCAAGGCAAGGTGCCATTGGAGGTTTCAGCGGGCATGGGAGCCAATTGGCTTGAGGCCCACTGAGAAAATTAATAATTAAAAATGAAGAGTGAAAAATAAAGATTGAGAGTGAATAGTAATAACGAAAGCCAAAGAGTGAAATTTGGCACCAAGATTGGTGTGATTGCTGCCACAGTGGGCAGCGCCATCGGTCTGGGCAATATATGGCGCTTCCCGAGCGAAGCGCAAGCAAATGGCGGCGCAGCATTCCTGTTTGTGTATGTGCTGTGCGTATTTATCCTCGGTATCCCGGTGATGCTGGCCGAGCTGTCGCTTGGTCGAGCCGGGGGGAGCGATTCTGTAGGCAATTTCAAGAACCTTACGCCCAAGAGCCGATGGTGGATTGCTGGCACAATTGGATTGTTGGCCAGCTATTTGATATTGTCGTTCTACATGGTTGTGGCCGGCTGGACTATCGAATATTTGTTTGATTCCCTGTCGGGCGATTTGTATGACGGCTATATAGCGGCTACTCAGGATCAGGAGAATGCATTCTTTGCCAGCAAGATGGCCAATTATGTGAGTTCGACCTGGAATCCCCTGTTGTGGACTCTGGTGATGATTGTCCTCAACCTGATCGTGCTGCTCAAGGGGGTGCAGAAAGGCATCGAGAAGATGTCAAATGTGTTGATGCCGATGATGTTTGTGCTGATGGTCATATTCTGCGCCGTGTCGCTGTCGCTGCCCAATGCCAGCGAGGGCGTGAAATTTTTCTTGCATCCTGATTTCAGCAAGCTTGACATCAATGTGATACTCAATGCCTTGGGCCAGGCTTTCTTCTCGCTCAGCCTCGGTATGGGCATCTTGGTGACTTATGCGGCCTATTATCCCAAGACTACCAAGCTTGGGCAAACATCGGTGACGGTGGCTATGCTTGATTTCTTTATGGCTTTCTTGATGGGTCTGGTGATATTCCCGGCTGTGATGAGTTTCGGGCTCAACAACAATGAGACTCAGCTCGAGGGTACGACCCTGGTGTTTGTGACCCTGCCTGAGATATTTGCCCACATGGGCGGCGAGCGCATCTGGGCATCGCTGTTCTTCTTGCTCCTCGCTGTGGCAGCCATCACCTCAACGATATCCATCACCGAGGTATCGGTGGCGTTTATCAGGGATCGGTGCCGAGTGTCGCGCACCAAGGCTTGCTGGATAGTGATGATACCGCTGCTGATTACCAGCACCCTGTGCTCGCTATCGCTCGGAGCGGTGCCGGGCATCAAAATAGCAGGGTTGCCGCTTTTTGACGCCCTCGACAATTTCGCCACCAACCTGTTGCTGCCCCTCAGCGCATTGGCAATATGCATCTATGTGGGGTGGGTATTGCCCCGTGATTTCATACACCAGCAGCTGAGCAATTTTGGCACGATTCCGGCCAAGTCGGCTCCGCTGGTGGCTTTTCTGATTCGCTTTCTCAGTCCCGTATTGATTACGGTGATTTTGGTGGCTAAGTTAATACAAATGCTTTGATATAGTGACAAAAAGATCTCAATTCGTAACCAAGACCGGCGTGATAGCCGCCACTGTCGGCAGCGCCGTTGGCTTGGGTAATATCTGGCGCTTCCCTTACGAGGCTGGAGTGCACGGGGGTGGGGCGTTCCTGCTCCTCTATATAGTGTGTATTTTCCTGATAGGCATCCCGGTGATGTTGTCAGAGTTTGTGCTCGGTCGAGCCACCCACCAAAATGGAGTAGGGGCCTTCCGCAAGCTGGCTCCGCGTTCGCCATTCCGCATAGTTGCCTATATGGGCATCATCGCCTCGGTGATGATTCTCAGCTTCTATTCGGTAGTGGCAGGGTGGATTATGGAATATCTGTTCCAGTCAATCGAGGGCCTATTCTGGAATGTCGATGCTGAGCAGTATGCCGAGCGATTCGCGGCCTTTATCTCCAATCCGTGGCGCCCGGCGCTATGGACGCTGATTTTCTTGGCTATGAATTTCTTGGTGCTGCGCCGAGGGGTAGAAAAGGGAATTGAGAAAATCTCCAATATCCTGATGCCGGTGTTGTTTATCCTGTTGGTGATATTCTGCGCCAACTCGCTGTCGCTGCCTCGGGCTACGGAAGGCGTGAAATTCCTGTTTACTCCGCATTTCGAGGAGCTGAGCGCCTCAGTTGTGATTGGCGCGATGGGTCAGGCTTTCTTCTCGCTCAGCTTGGGTCTAACCTGTATGCTCACCTACGCATCATATTTCAGCGACAGCACCAAGCTCACCCAGAGCGCAGTGCTGACCGCAATCCTCGACTCGTTGGTGGCCATTCTGGCTGGCTTGGTGATATTCCCGGCAGTGTTCAGCTTTGGCAAGACCCCGGAGGAAGGCCCCAAGCTCGTGTTTGAGGTGCTGCCCTCGATATTTGCCGAGATGACTGGCGGACATATTTGGTCGGTAGCGTTCTTCTTGCTGCTATTCTTCGCTTCACTGACCTCTACCATCTCGATGAGTGAGATATTTATATCTTATCTGGTTGAGGAAAGACGCATGGAGCGACAGAAGGCCTCGATTCTGAATACTGGAGTTTGCGCTGTGCTGGGCGTGTTGTGCGCCTTGTCGTTCGGACCCTTGTCAGAATTTACTATCTGTGGCAAAAACATATTCGACCTGTTCGACTATGTGGCGAGCAATATCTTCCTCCCCTGTGGCGGCATCTTGCTGAGCCTCTTTGCCGGTTGGGCTTTAGACCGCGCCATCATGCGCAATCAGCTCACCAACGATGGGCGCCTCTCGGCGCGTTGGGTCAAGCCTCTGCGCTTCTGCATGCGCTTTATCGCCCCAATAGCAATCTGCATAGTTTTCATCTACGGACTGTTATAATACCTCGTGATGACCTAACAATAAGGGCGTGGCTCCAATTTTCGGAGCCACGCCCTTATCATTAGATCATTATAATAAAAAAGCCGCATCGGTTGATGCGGCTTGCGGTGGGCGCTGAGGGATTCGAACCCCCGACCCTCTGCTTGTAAGGCAGACGCTCTGAACCAGCTGAGCTAAGCGCCCGGGTCAAAAAATGCTTTTGCGAGGAGCGGATTTCGAAATCATGTGGGCGCTGAGGGATTCGAACCCCCGACCCTCTGCTTGTAAGGCAGACGCTCTGAACCAGCTGAGCTAAGCGCCCGTCTCCTCGTTGAAAAGCAGTGCAAAGTTACGCCTTTTATTTGACACTACCAAATTTTTCGCCCCTATTTTGTGATTTTTTGCACATAGAGGGGCTTATAACCACGGATCAGTTACCTGAGTAGTTACTTTAAAACCACGGATTACACTGAGAAACTGAGTATAATATTATACCCTATCGGGTATTAATATGGATAAATGAAAATATATTATACCCCCATAAGGTATAGTTTGGATATACTCATGACTTAAAGGAGGCGCGTATAGACGGCACAGGTCATTGAAGAAGCATATGTTAATTGTCTTGTTAAAAATTAAATGCTTGTCAGACTTTTATATTCCTATGTTTGTTGTTTTGAAAAATAGTTTGTAACTTTGCAGAAAATAGTAAGCGTATGACTCAGATAACTATTATAAGAAACCCTTCCCCATCTGTCAAGAAATTTTTTGATGGATTGGTGGATAAAAAACACCAACAGATAAAAAAGCTGGAGGAAGGTCAGGAATGCAATTTCACCATTAAAGTATAATGGATATTAGCTTTGAAATACGAAATGAAAAGGACGATATCATTTGTGTCGTCCTTTCTTATTATGACGCCCTATCTTTGGGATCTATTACAACAAATCCTGCCATACTAAGTCTTAATATCTATGATGTGACTTTATGGCGAAAATCTGGTTCTGGAAATGTAGGGCATAAAGTATTAAACGCAGTGTGTAAAAAACTTATGGAAATCATCAAACAAAGTAATGATACTATCTTTTGCTTTGTGTGTGATTTCTCAACTGACGTACCTCGAAGGCATAGAGATATGAGTCCGCAAGAATATAGGAGCAACCTATTCACAAGAATGTTTGAATCATTCGCTCGCCATAATGATGTTTATGATTTGGTAAATGATGTGAATATTTATGAAGACAACGGAGAAAAGAGGTACTTCCATTTTATTTGTTCTTTGAAATATTTGAATGAAATACATACTTTAAGAGACATTCTGATGGAAAGTAAATGATTGGCGAAGCCCTAATATTGCATCAGTTATTTGACGCCGGCATATTTCATAAACCAGCGTTTCAAACTCACCATGAATATCACCGCAGACAATTACGTTATCGTTTCGATTGGAAAGGTCAAGGTAGTGCATAAAGGTAAGGCTTGATTTTATTTTCCAGACTTTTTGATTCACACTCCATAGCTCTGACAAATTCTTCGAAGGAACTGCACTCTTGGGGTATCTTCAGACCGATGAGGGCTACATAGCCCTTTTGACCGTTTAGGATACCCACCGGAGTGATGTTGGTTTCGCGGTCATTATCGATTGGGAATGCCAAGCATGTCGTTTTTGCATTGAGTGCGTGCAGGTAGGTGATTATTTGGTGTATATCTTCACGTGCAATTTTGTCTTCCTTTACATGTTTATATTTGGCGTCGATTACTATCTTCCCTTTCAGATAGAAATCTGGGTAACTGACATAATCGCTTCGGTCGGCAAACAGATATATGGGATTCCTGCCCGTCTTGTTCTCGGCGTGTGTAATGCCCAGAGGTTTGAATATGGTATTGAGGTATTCCTCCCAGAGCCACGCGCCATCGAACAGGATGCCGTGTATTTTGTTCTTGGCGGTCCCGTATTTAAGTTCCTCATGCCTCAAAATGGCGACACAGAGTTTTTGCAATGCTGTATAACGCGTGAAATAGGGATGCCGCACCTCATGGCGGTTGTCTGCCAAGACTTTGCGTCGGTCTCCGACAGAATAGTTCGGAGTGCAGTCTGCCACAATGCGAATGTTTGCCTGTGTCTCTTTCGCACTCAGTATGCCTCTACCCCAGTAGGAAACCTTAATGTATTCTATCGTGTGACGTAAAAGTTGTGTGATGCGGTTGTTGAAAGAATATTCTCTGGTATTGTAGGCTATGCGTCCGTAGAAAGGAATGTTGCGCTTGATGTGCCGGGCCACATCAAGGGTGCCTTTAACCCGGCTGTCGTTATGCTCGAAATGACAATATTCCTTGAACAATCCCTGACGCATTGCCTCGTTGAAGAAATGCGGAAAGAGATATAGCAAGAAGTCGAAAACTGAGGCACGGCTGATATCGTGCTTCAGGTTGAGGATGTTTGGACAAAACACTTTGATGAGGATGTAGGGAAGGAAATAGTCCTCATCGCCTCTTGCAAACCGAGACGTGATGTCGAGAAGAGTATTGTTGACCCCTACAAAACCCATCAGATTGCCGGTAAATATGCGGTCGTAGGCTACATTGTAGGAACATATATGCAAATTACCAATATCATCGTTGTGCAGTCCAAGACAATCGGGGAAAACGAGTAAATCGGGGTTGTCGTTAACAATATCCGACAGCCGTTTACCTCCAATCATAGCGAGATCATTCGTAATCTCTACACGCATCTCATGTGTCGGTTTTACACCACCGACACAATCCGTGAGCGGCCAACCATCATGGCCATTCCGGTAGGCATTATCGGTTATCTTCAGTCTCACTTGTTGTATCCGTATGCTTCTTCCAGTTGCTTCATCTTTTCTTCTTCGTCACCTGATCCACGCAAGTATTCGCGAAGCAACCCTACGAGATGATTCTCCCACAAAAGACCGAACGGGTCATTGGTGCCCGCATACAAGGCGTATTTCAAGAAATAGGCTGTTCCTATTTGGTAATCTCTCGACAGCCCTACCTTTACGATCTCATCATTGAGTCGGTTCATCCTCTCTTTAATTTCTTCACAGGCAGCAAAAGCCTTGTTCCCGTTCTCTTCAGACACAGCCTTGAATGCCTTTTCTGTAAGCATGGATTGGCTTTCCTCTGCTGATATTTCGTGGAAGGCAAAACGGCGACGCATGGCAAAGTCCAACGCCTCCACCGAACGATCAATATCATTCATTGTGCCGATGATATAGACGTTATCAGGCACATAAAAGCCATCCTTAAACGGGTCTGGATTGTTAGGATCTATTAGGTTCTGGTATTGTGTCTGGACTACCCCAGCCTTGCCGCGATAACTCGGGTCAATTGAAAAGAACAATTCGCCGAAGATCTTGGAAATGTCACCACGGTTTATCTCGTCAATGATGAATACGAAATCATCATTTTGGTTCTCTATGGCCTTCTTGCAGAACTCCTTGAAGATCCCGTTCCTCCGTTCAAATCCTATCTGACCATTCTTGGAAACAGGCCGCAATCCCTCTACGAAGTCCGTGTAGTCATAACTCGGGTGGAACTGTACAAAACCTATCTGCCCTTCCAGTTTAGCTTTGTCTCTATCCGACATAAGGGTCTCGTCCGTCTTACCCAATATAAGTTCACGGGCAATCAGGTTTTTAGCGAGGAAGGTCTTGCCGGTACCGGGGGCTCCATGCAGTATGATGTTGTGATTGATTTTAAGTTGTTTGGTTAATTTGTTCATAAACATTGTTTCTAATTGTTCTATAATACGTTCTCCTTCCTCAGGCTTCATCTCAAGTATAGCAGTGAATTGGTCCTGGTCGATGTACAAATCCATTGCCTGGGCGTTTATACCCCGACCACTGAAGCACCTCCAACTCTGTACATCGACGCGTTGCCCCCAATTCTCTTCGCCATCAAGAGCCTCATAGAAGCAGCTGGAATCGTCAAATCTAATAATTCCTTTGTAGTGGGCTGAATCATAGCCATTATGCGAATTGGAGTGGATAATCTTGTTCATATTAAGAACGACATCCCCGTTTTGACGAGGAGCCGTAACAATTCCATAGGCGAAGATTTGACTGTCACCACGTAGGAATATCACATCTCCCACAGAAATCCTTGCTGCTTTCTTCCAGTGCATTGTCACTTGGCGGCCATACTCTTGAATTCCGTATTCGTATTGAAACAAAGCGGAATTTTCACGAATGGCCCATCGGACGAAGTCCATTGCTTGCCCCCCGCCTCTAGTGCCTGGTTTGTGTTTCCATGACCAATATCGTCTGTTCATTGTAAAAGGTTTTGAAATTTAATTGTTTCCTGGTAATAAGCAAAGATGTTTTCAACAAAATGTTTCAATCTATGAAAAAACGGGACGTAATCTCCTTTACTTTATGGCTCTTCATTTTCCTCTTTTTCTCGAACTGCTAAATTGCACAGGCAAAATCCTAACGGTTGGCAAGGCGGTCCAATTCTTTCAGGGTCATACGAATCAAATTTGTGGCAAATATACGCTTGATGATATGCCAAGATGCAGCATTATTGCCAGTCGGATTGGAGGAGGGAGATGGCAGATTCGAGGATGGTGTCGATGCCGGAGAGGGCGAGGACGGGGTCGAGGTCGACGGCATAGCCGGGGGTAGGATCGATGCCAGACTCGGTGGAGATGCCCTTGGCGTCGAGCACAGAGACAGAACTCATGCGAATGCCCCAGCCGCAGGGAAGTTCCATGTTGAGGGGGATGCCGCTGCCGCCGCCGGTGCGGGCTCCAACGATTTTGACATTGGGCAAGTACTGCATCACCGACACGAAATTGTTAGCGGCGCTGAATGTGCTGCGGTTGGTGAGGATAACCACTGGCTTGGACCAAGCTATGTGAGGACTCTCGATGGGGTCGAAGTAATATTCAAACGGCTTGGACAAGTCGTCATGCCCAGGCCCGGTCTTGTTGATCATGTATCCGGCGAGGGTGCGCTCAGGTATGAAGTGGCGGCAAAGCCGCTCTGAGTTGGTGAGTTCGCCGCCCCCATTGTCGCGAATGTCAATGATCAGGCCGATGCAGAGGCTGAAATAGCTGAGCATGGCATCGATATTGCTTGCGCCGAGCGATGATTCAAAGGATGAATAGTTGATATACCCAATATTTTGCGGCAATATGGCATATTTGGCAGCTCCGAGCGAGCGGTAGTTGAAATTCAGGTAATACTCCTCGATGAGGCGAGCTTCGTAATTCTGGGGATAGTCGCTCCACCATTTGGTGTAGTATGAGGTGTTGAACCATGACGAGAGATTGACATGGCCGTCTTGGAGCTCGTCGAGCATCTCAGCGCAAACCGAGAAGAGCGCTTGCGACGACATGCCATCGTAGAGGCGAGCCTTATAGCGAGTGTAACATTCATCCCAATCCACATCTTTCTGGTCAAAGAAGCAGTAATGTTGGTCGACCATCGTCCAGAGGGCATCAAAGTTGCCCTCGACGGTGTTGTCAAAGTCCTCGATGCTGTGGCAAGCAGCGAGGGGAAGCAAGAATAATATATAAATAATTGTCCTATTCATATGAAACAACCCCAACGGGGTAGCTGGGTTGGTGGTATTGTCTGGTGCTAGTTGAAAGAACCCCTACGGGGTAGCTGGGTGGGGACTATGGGTTGAGGGTAGCTTATGTCCTTATGCAGCTTATGTCCTTATGGTCTTAGTACGCTGAGATGATGCGGGCATCGGGGAGGCGTTTGCCTCGGGTGAGGGAAATCCAGTCGCAGACCACGCCTATGACAAAGGAGTGCGAGACATCGCGAGCCACCAGATTGTTGACCTTTGACGAGAATATCCGGCAGTGATAACCAAGCCTCAGGGTCGTGGCCCCGAAATGCAAGTCGGCCGTAGCCAAATTGTCGAGCAAGAAATAATTGCCCCACCAAGCGGTATGTACAAGTCCCTCGGTGTCGCCGAGGTAAATTTGATAGTACAATTGGCCATATTCGGGTGAGAAGAAAGTGCCGATGGCGGGCAGTTGGGCCTGATAACGCAGAGTCATAGGCAAACCCCATAGCGTATGGCTGTAACTGGCATACCCTATGGCATCAATGGTGACTGCGCCGCGGGCCGAACAGGGATTGTTGCCGTTGCGATCCAGATACAGGCAGCCGCCGCTGAGCGAGATAGCGGGTCCGATACCAAGAGAAAGACGCGGAGCCAGGGTCCAGCGACGCATCGTGCCCCAAGAGAATTGGAGCATGGCATTACCCATTGTGGCATTCTTGGCCGGATTCTTTGTGATATCGCCCCATAGGCCCAAGCTTAGCTGCATAATCCAGTGTTCAGGATTGGATTTCATGGCCTGAGTGCGCTCATAGCGCAGACCCACATGCACGCCGTTGTAATGCAGAGGTGTGAGGTAAGTGTCGGCCAGATGCCCAGTGCCCACTTCGGTTGTGTAGGCCGAGGTCACAGGCCGTATAGGTTCGGTTTCAGCATTTTGTGCCCAACCAGCCAACGCGCTCAGTAGACACACAATGAGCTTCCACAGGCTCATCCTCCCGTATTTTTCATTTTTCATTATTCATTTTTCACACTTCTTTCTTCATTTTTCATTTCAAAACAGTTTCTGTTGGCCATTTATTTGGTCGCGCAGATCCTCATCTGAGATGTCGGGAGTTTGCTCGTCCTCTCCATTATCATCACTCAAGTCGGCCTCCGGGGTAGGAAGAGCCTCCTCAATTTGTGCCGGTTCTATCTCCTCGACATTCTCCAACGCCCAAGTGGTGAGGCGCTTACCTCGTGCCTTTGATGATTTCTCGCCTATGAAGTCCCAAGCGTCGATTTCCATGGGTTCGCGGAAATCGTCGGGCTTGCCAAATGTCAGACGGAATCTTGCCCCAAGGGTGTCGGTGAGCAAAATCAGGGTCGATTTCTCATTTTCGCCAAGGTAGCGCTGAGGCTTCACGCTCGGCTCGAGCTTGAAGCGCTTGATATAGGGATACCCTTGGTCGGCATCGTTGAGTATGGCGGTCCACACCTTTTGCGGCTCGTATTTCTCGATGCGCAAGATATTGTCAGAGAAATGGTTGGTGGCCTCAAAAGTGGTAGTGTAGTATTCTCCGTTGGTCATGATCACCAGTACGCGGTCATCGCCCATAAACTCGCCCAAATAGTCACCCTGGCCCGCATAGTTGATGCGCAGCACGTCGGGGTCGAACCATACCTGACGACCGCCCAGAGTGGATGTGCCCTTCTCCTTGAGCGAGAAGCGATGCACCTCATGCTTGGTGACCAAGTTGCCCATGGCTTGCTTGCCCTTGATGGCGAGCTTGGCAAAATCGACGTCAAATTGCAGCTGCTTGATCTTCTGCTTGGGCTTGAGCGTCACCTTCACCACCTCGGCCTCGCCGTTGCTGTTGGCCGAGAACCAGTTAATCTTGGTGCCAGGTTCACCAGGTGTCAGGTTGTACTCCTTGTCGCGAGTCACTCCCGTCACGGCAAAGCGCTTCATGTAGTAGAATCCGCCTCGGCCGTTCTGGTAAATCACATTGTATATGGTGCGCGTGTCGTTGCGCTTGAATACATTGACATACAACACGCCCTTGCCGATGAATAGCTTTTCTTGTACCTTGACCACCTTGTAGCGCCCATCTTTGTAGAAGATGATCACATCGTCGATGGTCGAGCAGTTAGCAATGAATTCATCCTTTTTAAGGCCAGTGCCGATGAATCCTTCCTCGCGGTTGATATAGAGCTTCTCATTGGCCTCAGCCACGTTGGCAGCCTCGATGCTGTCAAATCCGCGTATCACAGTGTGGCGCGGATAATTCTCGCCATATTTGGTCTTCAGCTCCTGATACCAGTCGATGGTGTATTCCACCAGATGCTCAAGATTTTCTTTCGTGGCCTCGATGTCGGCCTTGATGCGCAGGATTAGGTTTTCGTTTTCCTCAGAGTTGAACTTGAGGATGCGTTTCATCCTGATTTCGAGCAGGCGCAGGATGTCATCGCGAGTGATGTCGCGCACCAGCTTCTTGCGTATCGGCTGCAAGCGCTGGCCGATGTGCTCGATAGCGGCCTCGATGTCGGGAGCCTGCTCATAAGCCTTGTCCTTATAGATGCGCTTCTCGATGAAATAGCGCTCGAGCGAGGCGTTCTGCAATTGCTCAGACAGCTCTGACAAGCGCAATTCGAGTTCGGTCTTGAGAATGTTCTTGGTTGTCTCAACGCTGTGGCGCAGCACATCGCTTACGCCAAGGAATAGAGGCTTGTCGCCCGAAATGACGCAGCAATTGGGCGAAATCGAGGCCTCGCAAGCCGTGAAGGCATAGAGGGCGTCAATTGTTTTGTCAGATGATGTGCCTGGCAGCAAGTTCACCACCACGCGGGCATGTTCGGCGGTGAGGTCGTCGACACTGCGTATCTTGATTTTGCCCTTTTCCTGGGCTTTAAGTATCGAATCGATTAGGGTAGGGGTGGTCTGTCCGAATGGTATCTCGGTGATAGCGAGGGTCTTATTGTCGACTTTTTCGATTTTAGCCCTCACCTTTACTGCACCGCCGCGTGCGCCATCGTTGTAGCGGCTCACATCGATCAAGCCGCCGGTGACAAAGTCGGGATACAGCTCAAACTCCTCGCCGCGCAGGTATGAGATGGCGGCATCGAGAATTTCGTTGAAATTATGAGGCAGGATTTTTGACGACAGGCCCACGGCGATGCCTTCGGCTCCCTGAGCCAGCAGCAAGGGGAACTTTGCCGGCAGAGTCACTGGCTCCTTTTTGCGGCCATCATAGGTGGGCGTCCATTGCGTAATTTTGGGATTGAACAGCACATCGAGGGCGAAATGCGACAATTTTGCCTCGATGTAACGGCCGGCAGCGGCCGAGGCCCCGGTCAGTATGTTGCCCCAGTTGCCTTGGGTGCGCACCAGCAGGTCTTTCTGGCCCAGTTGCACCAGCGCGTCGTTGATCGACGCGTCGCCGTGGGGGTGATATTGCATGGTGTTGCCCACGATGTTGGCCACCTTGTTGAATCGGCCATCATCGAGAGTCTTCATCGAGTGCAGTATGCGCCGCTGCACGGGTTTTAGGCCGTCTTCGATGTTAGGCACAGCACGCTCGAGGATTACGTAGGAGGCATAGTCGAGAAACCAGCTCTGGTACATGCCTCTGAGTTGGTTCTTGACGGCTTCGAGATTATCGGTGTAGGGACGGAACTCAGCCGTGGGTATTGGCTGCGCCGTTTCTTCTTCGGGATCTGAAGAGATGATTTCCTCAGCCTCAATGTCTTCGGGAATATTTTCGCCACCCTCAGCGGGGAGGTCTTCGGGGATTATGTCATCGTTAGGGTCTTCTGGGTAGTCGCTCATGGGTATCCTTTTCGTGGTTTAGGGCCGCAAGGGGGCCTTTCTGCCTACAAAGTTACGAAAAAATTTTTAAAGAAGTGACTTCTAGGATTTGAAGGTGGAGATATGACGGTGCTTTTTCTCTTCAAATATGTCAGAGAGGGCGAAGAATATGCCACTCTCCTCGACATCGCCAAATTCATCATTGATGGCTGTGCCAAACATGCGCATCGTTGGCGAGAGGCTCATATAGGCGTTGACCAGCGGCGGGATGTTGAATCCGTGCTTTCGCACCTCGGTGTTGAGAATCTTGTAGTCCTCCTTGAAGCAATTGCCTGTGAAGAGGCGCTCCATAGCCTCATGGTCGATGCCGGTGTCGAGGCTCTTGATGGGACGCACCAGATGGTCGGGGTCCGGGAAATGCTTGTGCAAGAAATACAGGATCATGTTGCGGCACTCGGCCGAATAGCTCGGGTACATGGTCACCTTGCCAAAGAGATATTTCACCTGCGGGAAAACCACGGTGAGGGCACCCAGGCCGTCCCACAGATTGTCAAGGGCGTAGAGAGCCTTGGCTCCGGCGCGCGACGACTGGTATTCGGGCCTAACAAAGCTGCGGCCCAGCTCCATGGTCCAGGGCAGGCACTCGTTGAGGAAGCGCTCTGAGAAGTGGAACATGTGGCTTGTGGCAATGCGCGGCCGGCCGTCGGGGGTGTAGCGTATGTCCTCGCCGATGATGAAGCGGTAGCCCCCGAGGATCAGCTTGCTGTCGGGGTCCCACACTATGAGCTGTCGGCATGGTGGGTCCATCAGGTCAAACTCGTCGATGTCACAGTCCTTGCCGGTGCCACCGCCGGCTGTGCGGAATGCCACCTCGCGCAGGCGCCCAATCTCGCGCATGATATTGGGGGCCTCGCGCCCATCGACAATATAGATTTTGTTGCCGCCTTTGTTTGAATCGCGCAGGAAGCGTTCTTCGGTGAGTTCAGCTTCGATAAGGCTTACATCAATGGGGTCAATAATTCTCTGGTTCATGTATCCTGGCTGTGCTTTTTAGTAGCTTGGCATTCCCGATATGGGAAAACAATCGCAAAATTATTAAATTTTGTCTAAACTACGATAAAAACCTGCAGAAAAAGTTGAGAAATTATTCCATTTCGTAAACTTTCTCCTTCACACGCTGGGCAGCCGTGGCCGAATCGCCCCATTGTTGGATTTGTCGCCAGGGTATGCGCTGGCCCACGGTGATTGAGAATGAGTGGTCGCGAGTGTCGAGCGTTTCGGCTGGCAGATACAGCATTTCGATGTTGAATTTGAGCCCCCAGCGCTTGCGGCGCCGAGCCACGCGGTAGAAATGGTCAGACAATCGGCCCGAGAAATGCACCGGCACCACGTCGCGGTGGTGCTGTACGGCCTTGGCGGCAAACATCTTGTGCCACTCCAAGTCGCGGATTGTGCCATCCTTGCCTTGGCGAGACACCAGGCCGGCCGGGAACACGACGATTGGCTCGGGGCCCTCCATGGCTTGGTTGATGGCATCGATGGCCTCGCGGCTCTGGCGCCCGTGCTTGTTGATGGGCAGGAACACATCGGACAATGGCTCGACATGCATCAGCAGGTCGTTGACCACAAATCGCACATTCGGCCCGTAGCGGCGCGACAGCAAGGCTATCAGAGCCACGCCGTCGAATCCGCCCAGCGGATGGTTGCACGCAAATATCACTCTGCGGTCCTCGGGGGCTGGCAGTGCCTCGGGGTTGGAGACCGTCACATCGACATTCAACTCTTTGATGGCGGCTTCGCAAAAATCGGCTCCGGTCTTTGGGTGGAACAGCCGCAGCAGGCGGTTAATCTCGTCTTGCCTGACTGTGCGTTTTAGCCAAGCCACCAAGGGCTTGGGCACGAATTTCATGTTCTTGCCCAGCTTGCCGGCCAGCACGTGGTCGATGTCGATTTGCAGCGGGGCCGCGCCGCTTGTGTCTGCCTTGTTTGTCATTGTCTGAGATCGTTGTCTGAGATACGGGTGCAAAATTACGAATAATTTTCCAAAAAGAAAAACCGCCTCGGGGATTTGTCCCCGGGGCGGTCTGTAATTGGGCGGCTCAATGCCGCTTGAATATGGAAGCTAAGATTAGTCGATCACAACTTTCTGAGCCTTGCCGTCGATAACGCGGATGCAGATGCGGCCGCTTGCGGGCTTGGCGATGCTGTTGCCGTTGAGGTCGAAGTAGATAGCGCCCTTAGCGTCGGTGCCGATGCCGGCGATGCCCAGGGTCTTCTCTTCCTCGGCGCTTTGGAGCAGAGCCTGCATAGCGGCAACGATGTCGTTGTACTGCTGGTGGAAGCCTTCAACCTCGAAGACGCCAGTCTGCTGGCTGATCTCGAGAGCGGCCTGGATGTCGTTGTAGAGGGCGTAGATAGCCTGTGCGATGGCAGCGCTCTCAGCCTCGTCGTAGAGACCAGCGTATTCGGTCTCGAGCAGATCCTGGAGCTCAGCGTAAGCAACGGTGAGTTCGTTCCAGAGCTCAATCATCTCCTCATACTCAGCGTAAGCGGCTGCGTTCTCAGCGCTTTGGAGCAGAGCCTGCATAGCGGCAACGATGTCGTTGTACTGCTGGTGGAAGCCTTCAACCTCGAAGACGCCAGTCTGCTGGCTGATCTCGAGAGCGGCCTGGATGTCGTTGTAGAGGGCGTAGATAGCCTGTGCGATGGCAGCGCTCTCAGCCTCATCGTAGAGACCAGCGTAGTCAGCCTCGAGGGTCTCCTGGAGCTCAGCGTAAGCAACGGTGAGTTCGTTCCAGAGCTCGATCATCTCCTCATACTCAGCGTAAGCCTTAGCGTTCTCGGCGCTCTGCTGCAGAGCGAGGATAGCGTTGTAAATCTCCTGGTAGGTCTGACGGAAGTTCTCAACATAGAATTCGCCGGTCTGTTGGCTCAGCTCCATAGCCTCTTGGATTTCGGCCTGGAGGGCAGCGAGAGCTTGAGCGATAGCTGCGCTCTCAGCCTCATCGTAGTAGCCAGCGTATTCCTCGTCGAGGAGGCTCTGCAGCTCGATGTAAGCCATGAAGAGCTCTTGTACCTGCTCGGTCATCTCTTCGTATTCAGCGTAAGCCTTAGCGCAGTCCATGTTGAACTGGAGCTCGCTGATCATGCCGGCGAGCGACTGGTAGGTGAGGCGGAAGTACTCAACCTCGAATTCGCCAGTCTGCATAGCCTCTTCGTAGCTAGCCTGGATCAGGTTGTAGAATTGCTGGAGGGTGGTAGCGATGAGGCCGCTCTGCTCGGTGAAGTATGCGAGCTTCTCCTCGCTGTAGAGGTCAGCCTCGGCATCGAGGCGCTCCTGGAGCTCAGCGTAAGCGAGCTGGAGCTCTTGCCAGAGGGCAATCATCTCCTCGTACTCGGCTTGGATGGCCTCTTGGGTCTCGGTGTCGAGAGTCTCGACTGTTGAATCGTCCTGAGCCATTGCTGCGGGAGCGGCAGTGCCAAGCATGGCAACGACCGCAGCGACAGCTACGGGGCGCAGTGATTTGAAGTAAATTTTCTTCATAAGGGGTTGGATTAAATGTTTAAGTGCGGCGCGGCCCATGGGGCGCGTCACGCGAAAAAGATAAGGGGTTGTTAAAAAGTAAATTTTCTCTCTTAGGATTAGGCATTGCGCAGAATTTCTGGCTTTGCGCTGCAAAGTTAGGGACAATATTTGGATTATACAATAGTTGGTCGTGAGATTTAACGTTTTCTTCTATTTTTCGCACCTTTTCATCTATTTTATGCAAAAATAGGAATATAACAGGATTCATCATCCCTATTACAGTTTGCCTTTAAATTATACATTATCTAGTTTACGCCCGGATGGCCGTGCTACGCGCTGATAGGTGCTTCCCATTTTTTTATCTGGGAATGACAGGTCGCTTTAGCATAAACGAAAAAATTGGGGGTCGAAAAAATTTTTTTGTGTCAAAAAATGTAAAGGATTGTTAGATAAACCGTTTTATAGACCAATAACCGCAAGATTTAACATAATTTTTAGTGCGAATTTCTAAATTTTGGCACAAAACCCTCCCACTTGTGCCAAAAGTTAAATTTGTTTGCGATGAATTTTATTTCAAAAATTATACTTACTTTTGTGAATTAAAATTCTAAACTATACACGCTTTGACGATATGGCAAAAGTAAAAGGCGCAGTGACAATCGATGAAAACCGCTGCAAGGGTTGCGACCTTTGCGTTGTGGCTTGCCCAACCGACACACTCATGCTTCAGCCCAAAGAGGTCAACGACCGAGGCTATCATTTCGCGTTTATGAAGAATCCGGACAACTGCATAGGTTGCGCCTCGTGCGCCATCGTATGCCCCGACGGATGCATCGAAGTGTACCGCATGACATTGCAGCAAGCCTAACCTCCTTGACTGCGCGACGACCAAGATTAGTTAACCTAAAAATCCTATTCAGAGAAACATGGAAGAAGTGAAATTGATGAAAGGCAACGAAGCCATCGCCCATGCCGCCATCCGTGCCGGCATCGACGGTTACTTCGGCTACCCCATCACTCCACAGTCGGAAGTGCTTGAGACCCTCGAGGCAGAGATGCCTTGGCGCACGACCGGAATGGTGGTGCTTCAGGCCGAGAGCGAAGTTGCCGCTATTAATATGGTGTATGGCGGAGCGGCTGCCGGTAAAGCTGTGATGACATCGTCGTCAAGTCCCGGCATCAGCCTTAAGCAAGAAGGTATATCCTACATAGCAGCTGCCGAGCTGCCAGCATTGATTGTCAATGTGATGCGCGGCGGTCCGGGTCTGGGCACGATCCAGCCCTCTCAGGCTGACTATTTCCAGGCTACCAAGGGCGGCGGCCATGGCGACTATCACCTGATCGTGCTGTCGCCGGCCTCGGTCCAGGAGATGGCCGACTTTGTGGTCGAGGGCATCGACCTGTCATTTAAATATCGCACCCCGGTGATGATCCTCGCCGACGGCGTGGTGGGCCAGATGATGGAGAAGGTGGTGCTGCCCCCCTTCCGTCCCCGCCGCACCGACGAGCAGGTGCGCGAGCAATGCCCCTGGGCCGCTATGGGCAAGGGCGACCGCAAGCACCGCAACATCGTCACCTCGCTCGAGCTCGACCCCGCTCCCATGGAGGTCAACAACGAGCGCTTGCAAGCTACATATAAGCGGATTGCCGAGAATGAGGCTCGCTGCAAGGAGTTCTACACCGACGACGCCGAATATCTGATCGTAGCCTTCGGCTCGATTGCTCGCATCAGCCTCAAGGCTATCGAGGAGATGCGCGAGATGGGCATCAAGGTGGGTCTGTTGCGCCCAGTCACTCTATGGCCGTTCCCGACCAAGGAGATCGAGCGCCTGTCAAAGCAGGTCAAGGGCATCCTCACTGTCGAGCTCAACGCCGGCCAGATGATCGAGGATGTCAAGCTCGCTGCCGAGTGCAAGATTCCGGTGCACCATTTCGGCCGCATGGGCGGCATCGTGCCCAACCCCGGCGAAATTACACATGCCTTCCTATCAGCTTTTCCCGAAGCAAAACAGAATTGAGTTATGACAACAGAAGAAATCATACAGAGCGGCAAAAAGGTGTATGAGCGCCCGCGCTTGCTCACTGAGAATATTACTCACTACTGCCCGGGATGCGGCCACGGTGTGGTGCACAAGCTGGTGGCAGAGGTGATCGACGAACTCGGCATCGAGGATCGCACCGTGGGCGTTGCCCCGGTGGGTTGCGCCGTGTTTGCATACAATTATATTGATGTTGACTGGATTGAGGCCGCTCACGGCCGCGCACCAGCAATCGCCACAGCCGTGTCGAGGCTTTACCCCAACGATGTGGTGTTTACGTATCAAGGCGATGGCGACCTTGCCGCTATCGGCACTGCCGAGACCATCCACGCTGCCAACCGTGGCGAGAATATTGTGATAATCTTTATCAACAATGCTATCTACGGCATGACGGGCGGACAGATGGCCCCGACCACTCTGCTGGGTCAGAAGACGGCTACCACCCCCTACGGGCGCCAGGCTGACCTCAACGGTTTCCCCATCAAGATTAGCGATATCTTGGCTCAGCTCGATGGCACATGCTATGTGACTCGCCAGGCTGTGTTCACCACTGCCGCTACCCGCAAGACCAAGGCTGCTCTGAAGAAGGCATTCCAGAATGCCATGGCACATAAGGGCACTTCGGTCGTGGAGGTTGTATCCAACTGCCCCTCAGGCTGGAAGCTCAGCCCGGAGAAGGCCAACGAATGGCTCAACGAGCACATGCTCGAGAAATATCCCCTTGGCGACATTAAAAACGTGTAAATCCCCAGCATCATGAAAGAAGAAATCATCATAGCCGGATTTGGCGGCCAGGGCGTGCTCTCGATGGGCAAAATTTTGGCTTACGCCGGCCTTATGGACAATCTTGAGGTGACTTGGATGCCGGCCTACGGCCCGGAGCAGCGCGGCGGCACAGCCAATGTCACTGTCATCCTCAGCGACGAGCCCATTTCATCGCCCGTGCTCGACAAGTATGACACTGCCGTGATCCTCAACCAGCAGAGCCTCGACAAGTTTGAATCGAAGGTTAAGCCTGGCGGCACTCTCATCTACGACCCCTACAGTATCCACCACGCTCCCGAGCGCACCGACATCACTGTCATCCCCGTTGAGGCCATGGAGGCTACTTTTGAGCTTGGCAACTCTAAGACCTACAACATGATTCTGCTCGGCGCCCTGCTCAAGGCTCGCAACCTCCTGCCCGACGAGGCTGTAATCCGTGGCCTGAAGAAGACCCTCCCCGAGCGTCACCACCACCTGATCCCCCTCAACCAGCAGGCCATCGACAAAGGCCGCGACTTGGTGAAATAATAAAAAAGCCCGCCAACTGGCGGGCTTTTTTATTATTGGTGGTATCAGGGTTAGGCTTTGGCGAGCTTGACGGTGAAGTGGCGCATGAGCTCGGCCTCCCAGACGATCTTGTAGCCGCGCTTGATTTTGTTGCGGCGGTCGTAGATGTTTTTGAGGGCCACGGCAATCACATCCATGTGATTGTTGGTGTAGGTGCGGCGCGGGATGGCCAGGCGCAGCAGGTCGAGACCGCCGAAACGATTCTCGCGCGTCACTGGGTCGCGGTCGGCCAGGATGTAGCCGATTTCGCAGCCACGGATGCCAGCCTCGAGATACAGCTCAACGGTCAGGGTCTGAGCTGGGAACTCCTCCTTGGGCACATTGGTCAGAATCTTGCCGGCGTCGAGGAAGATGGCGTGGCCGCCAGCGGGACGCTGGTAGGGGATGCCAAACTCGTCGAGGCGAGCAGCCAGGTATTCAACCTGCTTGATGCGAGTCTCAAGGTTGTCAAACTCAGTGTTCTCCTCCAAGCCGACAGCCAGAGCCTCCATGTCGCGGCCATTCATGCCGCCGTAGGTGAGGTAGCCTTCGTAAGGGATGCAGTAGACCTTGGCAGCCTCGTACCAATCCTCGTGGCGAGTGGCGATGAAGCCGCCCATGTTGACGATAGCGTCTTTCTTGGCCGACATTGTCATGGCATCGGCCAGCGAGAACATCTCCTTGACGATCTCCTTGATGGTCTTCTTCTCGTATCCCTTCTCGCGCACCTTGATGAAGTAGGCATTCTCAGCAAAGCGAGCCGAGTCGAAGATTACGCGCTTGCCGTATTTGTCGGCCAGAGCGCGCACGCCCTTGAGATTCTCCATCGATACGGGCTGACCGCCAGCGGTGTTGTTGGTGATGGTGACGATGATGAACGGCACCAAGTCGCCCTTGTCGCGCAGCACAGCCTCGAGTTTGCCGAGGTCAACATTGCCCTTGAACGGATGCTCGAGCTGAGTGTCGCGTGCCTCATCGATGGTGCAGTCGCAAGCCACGGCTTTGCGGCTCTCGATGTGGCCCTTGGTGGTGTCAAAGTGAGAGTTGCCGGGCACGATCATGCCGGGTTTTACCAGAGCGCTGAAGAGCACATTCTCGGCAGCGCGTCCCTGGTGAGTAGGGATCACATACTTGAAGCCAGTGATTCGCTCGATAGTGTCTTTCATGCGGAAGAAAGAGCGGGCTCCGGCGTAGCTTTCGTCGCCCATCATGAGCATAGCCCATTGGCGGTCGCTCATGGCTCCGGTACCAGAGTCGGTGAGGCAGTCGATGTAGACCTGCGAGGCCGGGAGTTGGAATACGTTGTAGTGTGCTTGTTTGATCCAGCGTTCGCGCTCGCGGCGTGTGCTTTTGTGGATGGGTTCAACCATCTTGATGCGCCATGATTCGGCAAAAGGTAATTCCATGTTAAAACTATTTATAAGGTATTAGAGGTTAATTATTGTTTAGGGTGTCCAAAATTTTGTGAC
>NWBJ01000014.1 GCA_002633115.1 Muribaculaceae bacterium Zag1 | reverse complement strand
CGGACTTTTGCGCATGAGCCGATTTTTGTCCTCTTTTCTTTAAACACCTTTTATTTCCGCAACCCCTTGTTTCACCGCGAGTTAAGCACCAAAACAAGCATTCCTAGCCTTAAACTTTTTCCCTTTGACCTTAAACTTTTTTCCTTGACTCTTAAACTTCAATTCAGTAACTTTGCGGTGTGATTCATTTGGCCCACGAACCCAACTGGATAACACTGCTGCAACTAAAAGTCAAACAATTCAACACAAAGCACGATGACAAAATTTTTCGCATTCTTAATCATCGGAATCGTTTCCTCTCTGGCTCTCCACGCCGACAGCGATCCAACGCCTATCAACCTGGAGCTTCATACCCGAGGCAACACCAATACCGAAACGCCCCATCGCATTCCCATGCGCATAGACCTCTCTGTCAGCTACGATTCCGACTCTCACATTCTCACAGTTGAGGGCGATGAGAGCCTCGACTGTGAGGTTTCTCTCTGGAACTCTGCCGACTTGATGGTCGACTACTCCTCAGCCGTTCCCGCATCATTTGACCTCTCTGGTCTCCCCTCCGGCACCTATACTGTAATAATTGAAAATGATAGTTGGGAAGCCCTTGGTGCGATTGAAATATAGTCTCTAAATTTATTATGCATAATAATCATAAACACCCTATTGTTTAACCCTAAATCATTTCTTCAATGAAAAAGAAATCGTTCTTTCTTGGAGGTGCCATTGCTTTGGCTTTAGCCATTGCAGCCTATAGTGGCACAAATGGCACCCAAAAGTTCCAAGACTTGGAACTAAGCCAAGTTGAAGCCATCTCTACCTGCGAAAGCATTGGATGGTGGAATAATGACGGGAACTGTGTAACCAATGGCTCTTCTTACTTCTGTAAGAATGACACATGGCATGAACTCACAGATTGCAAGAAGTAAATTATAGTTCATACTCTATGTTACTCCGACCCTTCTCATCACGAGTCTTAAAAAAGAATGGGAGCCATCAGGCTTTCCACCTGGTATGGCTGGTGGTTGCCATTCTTTTTCTATTCTCATGCCAATCAGAGCATGTGGTAGAAAATCCCTCGTATCAAGACGGAAGAGACAGCACCTTGGTAAATCTGAATTACACCGTAAAGTCCTTTACGATAGGTGACAGTATCTCTAACCTCTTTGAATCCTCACAGATTGCAAGAATAGGCGATCAACAGAAATTCTTATTCTTAGACAATCATCGTATCTATCAGTTTGATTGGGTTTCAACTCTTCTTGAGCATGTGATACCCTTAGATTCCGTAGGCTCTATGGATGTGCCATCTGGGTTTGCGTACATAGGGCAAGATTCCATTGTCACCTATGACTACAGTTCTCATCTTTTATCACTGATTGACTCAGAGGGTCAGATCAAGGCCTCTAAAATATTAATTAATCCAGCCAATGGAAACGCCGTTATCGACCCAGAGATTTTCAATCGATCCCGCTTGGCCTATGTTGATGGCAAAATTTATCTCTCAGGACGCGTGTTTGGCCTGGTTTCTGACTTCTCTAAGGATGAAAGAGTAGCCTCGGTAGGAGTAGAGTTTCAATCTTACGAAATCATCCCTTTCCCATACTCTGACCTCTATTACCAGATTCCATTCGGATTGTACTTCAATACCGTTTCACATACAGTGGATGACAAGAATCGATTTCTACTAGGCTTCCCTTGCGACCATTACGTGCATAGATATTCTCCGGGGGGAGAAAAAATCGACAGCTTATGTGTAGGTAGTAAATATATCTTCAACACAGTTGGTAAGAAACCATCTGCCGAGTTCTTCTCCAACAACAATAATCGCGTTAAGGCGTTCTTGAGCCAATGCTCTTATGATGGACTTCATTTCGATAAGTATTCAAATTTAGTGTATCGAGTAGCTTTATTCCCAAATCCCAATTGGGAAGCGGGGAGATTCAAACAGCCCTTCAGCATCATAATCGCTGACAAGGATTTGAATATATTGGGTGAAACGCCTGTCTTTCGCGATGTTGAGAATCTTACCCCCAACATCTTTCCTATGGATAGAGGGTTCGCCTTGGAAATGATTCCGCACGATGAGAATACCATCTCTTTTGCCTGCTTTACTTTTACTGATTCATCCTATAGTTCACATATCGAAAGATGAAACATTTTCTTTATTGTGTTCTCGGTATCCTCCTAATAGTAGTGGCAAGTTGCAGCAAGTTCAAAGACCAAGCTGAAATTTTGCAGCGAGAATTCTCAGCTAAAGGCTTGTCTGTAGACCCTTCAATTGAAAATCTCTTCATCATTCCTGGAGGTGGTTGCGGAGGGTGCGTAGCTGCAGGCATAGATTTTTTGACAGAAAATAGCGTGAAATTCTCAATCCATCAAACTAAAAATAAAGCTATCTTCACAAATGTTGGTTCTATCAAGCTCTTACAGCGCTCATTAGAGGACATGGATATAGACTCGCTTAACTCCACCGTAGATAAGGATAATCTTTATCTCACAAAGGAATATTATTCCATATATCCTATTCTTTTGGAAATGGATAGCGGAATAATCAAGAATGTCCATATTCAGTCTCCTAAGACAGAACCGCTTACTTATTTTTCATACTTATTGAAGTAATATCATGAAAAGATTATCTACTCTTCGTACAGTCTTAACCTTAGGTTTAATGACTTTAGGCACTCTAATTGTTGGCTGCTCCTCTCAGCCCCCAATTGGACTCACTGTAATTGAGAAGGGAGACAACTTCAAGGAATCCCTGAGCATTGCCACTCCAAGTGTTCCCTCACCATTGCAAACCCCTCCTATTAGAATCGCACAAAGCGACTCTACACTCATTGCCTATACCCTCAATACAAATCGTCTTTTCTATGAGATAGACTTGTCGACTTGGCAAGTTGTAGACTCCTTCGGAGTCTCAGGGCACGGAACTTCGGAATTAATCAACCCTTGGCTAATGTTGCCTCCAGATAAAGGAATCGATTTGATTGATTTCGGGCGCAACTGTCTATTTGAAGTATCGGGTTCAAGGGTCACACCCATGTCGTTGCCAGTACCAGAATCACAATTCGAGCCTTGGCTGTGTCATTACCCATACGTCTATCTCTCCTTACCCATGCCAAACGGTAATCGCGAAATACAGGTTTACGACATTGTCAGAGGAGAACCATTTGACACCATCCATATAGATGGTCAAATGTTTTATGGCTCTCTCCAGCATAGGCAGCACGGTGAGCTGGGAGATTGTTATGGATTGGGATTCCAAAACCGTAATGAATACCTCCTCTTCCAGCGGCAAAGCGATGGCACTGTACTCCAAACTCTCTTTAAGGGTGAAACCCCCAACGAAAAGCCCAAGCGGATTTATTATACCGCCATGGCTGTAAAAGGGGATACAGTTTTTTTGGTTTCCCAAAAACATGTCGACCTCTCCAACCGTCGCAATCACGGGAATCCCGTCGGGTATACTACTCTAGAGCTTTATTCTATCGCTGGCGACCCATTAGTTGAATATAACTTTGATTTTATGGGTGACTTTATTTTTTTCTCTCCTGAGGGTGATAAAGCTTACATTTACAGTTTTGATGACGATCAATTCCACTATGTGACATTATAATCGTTATGATGGCCAACTTATCCTTCCCCACAAAACTATCACGTTGGTTGGTAGGCTTAACCTTTTTATTATCCGGTCTTAGCAAAAGCCTGGATTGTCATGGATTTGCTTTACTGGTCAACGAATACTTAAGGTGGATAGGTTGGCAATTTCCTATCATAATTCCCCAAGCTCTCTCCCTGGTTCTAATCCTATTGGAAATTGGGCTCGGAGTTGGATTGATTCTTCAATACCATATAAAAATAACATGGATTCTCACCTTCTTTGTGATGATATTTTTTACTGGGTTGCTTATAATTGTAAAAGCTGATCCCTGTGGAGGCATCAAAGAATGTGGATGCTTTGGACCCATCATATCCCTGCCAATTCATCAATCAATTATTAAGAATATTATATTACTAATTCTATGTTACTTAGGATTTCCCAAAAAGCCCAACAAAAGATATCAAATTCCCCTAACTTGTATCCTTACATTATTTATTACAAGTTGTTCAAATAAAAAAGATGTAACCTATGTATACTCCATCACCCAGTTTCCTATTTCATTAAGTCATTGGAATATACCCTCCACGGGCCATCCATACACTCCTCACTATGAGGTCATAGACCTGGATGAGGCTTTTGGCATTTCATTGCCAAAGGATAGCGCTGAGTGGGCGGGTAAGAGAGGCGAAATCTTATGTCATGTTTCTTCCGATACAGAGAGAGCAATTTGGTTGGATGTAAAGACCGACATGGACATCACTGTGGCCATTAATGGAGAAGAAGTCCAGCGTTGTGATGTTGAGGATCAAAATTTTTATCCCTTCATCCTACAACATGGAGACAATTCTATATCCATCGATGTGCCTCTCGACAATGAGGCGCCCCGAATGGAGGCATGGCTCTGCGACAGCGCAGAGGTAGTACGCCGCTTAGTGCGCGAGCAATGCGGCAAGGCCATCTATCCCGTCATCAATGGCGATACGCTCCAGGCAGTGTTCACCAAGCCTTATTGGAATGTTATTCCCGCTCCTTCGGTCCTAACTTTCATAGATGCCAACGGAGATACGGCCGAGGCCATAACGGTGCAGCCCGGCGATTCAATTGTCTCTGTACCAAACCTTAAGTCCGGAAAGGCATACCGCTGCCAATGGTCGTTCTGCGGCAATAGCACAGAGCAATTCGTTATGGTGGGTGACCCGGATATCATCAATCAAACGTACCATACTCTTTTGGCATCAGCCGTTATCGATGGCCGCGCCAAAGCCGAAGCAGAAGAAATACTATGGCGATTCGATTTTCTTCTCTCCCATTCCTCGCGCGAGGACGACTGGTGGTGGGAATTCAAGCTGCCAGTGCTCGCCTACCGATTGGAGCAACTGCTGTCGCAAAGCACCACTACCCCCGAAGGGCTAAATCTCGTCACCTACCCCTCCCCAATCGATGGCGAGAGGCAAAGATACATCGCCGTGGCTCCATTTCAAATACCAGACAATGAAAAGCTGCCCACAGTGCTGATCCTTAGGCCATTCATTGAGAATTACCATCCGTTCTTCGGTTCGCCCCAAATGGCTCGGCAATGGTCGATCAATAAGCTCCAAACCCTATGCGACCAATACGGCTTCATCGCCCTGATGCCCGAAGCCCGAATGGCGCTCAACGAGCTTGTCAACCCCGTTACCGATCAGGAAATAATGGCCGTGCTCCATGACGCTGCCAACCGCCTCCCAATCGACACTGCTCGCCTATTCCTCCAAGCCAATTGCAGCGGCGGTTTCCGAGCCTTGCAACTGGCAGTGCTCCATCCCGACCTATTCAAGGGCATTGGCCTCTACGCGCCAATGTACCAGACTGCCCACCCGTCAATCCAGGAAAAAGAGATGCATAAGCGCCTCTCAGCCATCCGAGGAGTCCCCGTCCTCGTGGTTGGCGACCCATTGGATGGCCACAGCCCTGTGGCTACTTATCGCCAATTGGTCGACGATGCCCACAGCCTTGGCATCCCCCTCACCCTGCGCCTCCGCAGCTACGCCGGCATGGACTACAACGTCTTTCTCTCCGGCCCCGAGACATTCCAATTCTATGATGAAATCCTGAGGAGAAATTGATAGATGAGGCCTTGGCCTGACATATTTAGGAAAGCGGTTGACATCGCCTTTTGGGTGATGGCGGCGGGCGTGGCTCTGCTGGTGGCTTATGCGGCTGGGAGGATCTTGGTCGCAGACCAGTTTGTGATACCCACCAACTCGATGATGCCAACCCTGCAGCCCGGCGACCGCGTAATAGTCGACAAGACAGCCATGGGCGCGCGCATCTACCGCAACCTGGATTTCAAGCCCGAAGGGCAACGGCTTGAGGCGTTTCGGCTGAAAGGACGGCGCCGACTGCATGCTGGCGATGTGGCTGTCTTCAACTTCCCAATCATCGATGACACGATATCGTTCCGCATCAACTATGTCTACTGCAAGCGGATAGCCGCCGCGCCAGGCGACTCCCTATGGGCCGTCGGCGGCTATTACCGCAACAGCAACTGCCCCGGCCTGATAGGCTCGGAAACCGCTCAAAAGCGCCTCGCCGACCTAAAAGAAAAGCCCGTCGGATTCGAGGGCTGGGAAATGGGCGATTCCTCCTGGGGCTGGACAATCCGCGATTTCGGCCCCTACTATGCCCCTCGGCGCGGCGACCTAATCGCCCTTACGCCCAAGGAGGGACGCCTCTATCGCCGCATACTCGAGCATGAGACGCACAGGGCGATCGAGGTGGACGATTCCCTGGGAATCGTGCTCGCCGACGGCGAGCCATATCCCATGCACGAATTCCAGGACAGCTATTATTTCATGGCTGGCGACAATGTGACCGACTCCTACGATTCCCGCTACTGGGGCCTTGTGCCCGAGGAGCACATCGTGGGCGCAGTCACCCTCATCACCTATTCCAAAAACCGCAGCGACGGCTCGCTCCGCCGCGATAGAATCCTTAAATCATTATGAACGGCAAAAGCTTACATCTGGTTGATTGGTTTGTGGGCGCCATGTTTTTGTGGGTGGCGGCAAGAAGTTGCGTAAATTCGCCCTATCCATGCGGCCAATCCATGCTATGGCTCACAATCTGCCTGGGCATCTATCTCATGGCTCGCTGCGCCATCAGCCTGGCCAGAATCGGGCGCCAAGCAGCGCTATGGATTATCGTCGCGGCTGGGAGCTTTGAGGCCGTTTTGGCTTTGTGCCAACTCGCCGGATTCGTCAGATCGGGCCACCCCGGCTATCTGATGACTGGCACGTTCCTCAACCCCGGTCCCTTAGGCGGTTTCCTCGCCGTCAGCGCTGCGGCCGCTGCCGCAAGCTATGCCCAGAGGCAAAGCAATCTGATGCTCGGCGCAATGGGCTTGATCATGGTGGCATTGGCTGGCACATGGAGCCGCTCGGCGTGGATAGCACTGTGCATCGGGCTATTGCCACTGGCATGCGCTTGGTATGTCAAGAAGATTCGTCCCTTTTCTGCCTGGTGGATTGATATCGGGATTCCTATCTGCATAATTGTCCTCATGATATGCCTGATGAGAATTGCGATATACATGAAATACGAATCCGCCATGGGCCGATGGTCGATGGCTCAGATAGCATATAAGGCTTGGACTGTCCACCCAATCGCTGGCTGGGGAGGCGGCAGCATGCTCCATGCAATGTCAGAGGTCCAAAGAGAATACTACGCCTTGCATCCTCAGTCATGGATGGTATATCTGGGCGGGGTTGCCGATTACCCGTTTTGCGAACCCCTGCGCATAGCCGTCGACTATGGCGCCATTGGGCTGGCTTTATTCATTGGGCTGATAGCATCGGCGCTGCGCAACCTATGGCGCGGATGCCGGGGCGGATTTTGCGCCCTGCTGACCTTGGCAACATTCTCAATAGGATCTTATCCGCTGTCGCTATGGCCGTTTTGCATTTTGGGCTCTATATTGCTGGCCATAGCGGCAGATTGCCAACCATCGAGGGAGAGTGTCGGCCTGCGGGTCGCGCTCGGCTCCATGGGCGTGGTTGTCACCGTCTGCGCCGCATTGGCCATGCAGCCCTACCTGAGAGCAGAAAGACAATACCAGAGATTCCAAGGCATGGCGCATCCCTCCCTGCTGAAGTCTTACGCCGAGATTGAACCATGGATGCGCGCCGACAAGCAATTCCTGTTTGACTACGGCAAGGCTCTGCGCGATGCCGGCCGCCTCAATGAGAGCAACCATCTGCTGCGCCAAGCCGTCATGGTGTGCAACGACCCCATGCCCCGGGTGCTGATCGGCCGCAACTACGAGGATATGGGCGCTACCGACCGCGCTCTTGACTTTTATCGACAAGCCCACGAGATGCTTCCCAACCGATTCTATCCCACATATCGGCGCATGAAACTGTATGAGGCTCTGGGCGACACCCCCAATGCCAAGAGGGCAGCCCATGATATGCTGGCAATCCATCCCAAAGTAGTCTCACAGGCTACGCAGGATATGTACCGCGAGGCGGTAAATGTGATTGTCGACTTGGAATTTTTGAAGCGAATGGGTCCTACCGACATGAATAAGCCTCTCAGATAAAAAATTTTTGACTAACTTTGCAGTAAACTTTACCAATCATACACATGAACTGTTTTGGGAGAATAGCAGCAATGACCTTGGTCTTGGCCGCAGTGGCCAGTTGCGGGCGCAAGGACCAAGGCAGCGAGGCTGCAACCGAGCGTCACGCCAAGGTCGAATTGACCGAAAACTATGTCGACACCATACATCTGGCCCAGCGCGATTTTCGCCATCAGCTGGTGTGCAACGGACTGCTGCGCGCCCAGGTGCGCAGCGAGTTGTCGATGCCACATGCCGACGTGCTCACCGAGCTGCACGCCCACGAGGGCCAAGCTGTGAGCAAAGGTCAACTCCTCGCCGTCACCGACGAGGAGGCATATCGCCGCGCCCTCACCAAGGCCGAGCGCGATGTCGAGAAATCGCAAATAGATTTTCTCGATAAGCTGCTGGCCATGGGCTATGACTCGCCCGACCTCGCGCCAGAGGAAGCGCTGAAAAAGGCCGAAGTCACCTCTGGCCTATTCTCTGCCAAATATGACTTGGAGAAAGCTAAACAAGACCTGGCCGACTGCCGCCTCTACGCCCCAATCTCGGGCCATATCGCCGATGTCGAGGGCAAGCTATACCAAAAGGCCGACAAGCTGTGTTCGATTGTGGATGATTCGGCATTTGATGTCGAGTTTAATGTGCTGGAATCCGAACTCTCCTCGCTCACCCCGGGCATGGGTGTCAAGGTGAGTCCATTCGCCGCCGAGGAGCGCCAATATTCTGGCTCAATCCGCCATATCAACCCATCGGTCAACGAAAAAGGCCTGATCAAAGCCACAGCCCGCATCCCCGGAGCCTCGGGCCTGATCGATGGCATGAATGTGCGCGTGGTGGTCGAGCGCCAAGTGCCCAAGAGCTTGGTGGTGCCAAAGGATGCCGTGGTCGAGAGGGACGGATACTATGTGGTGTTTGTCTACCGCGATGGCCGCGCCGTGTGGACCTACGTCGATATCGTTGATTCCAACCTGTCGGAACACGCCATCACTGGCTGCGCCCGCAAGAATACTGAGGTGCATCCCAGCGATGCCATCATCGTGAGCGGCAATATGAATCTGGCCGACGGCACTCCCGTCAGCCCTCGCGCATCTGAGGCAGCACTATGATACGCCGCCTGATACATAGGCCGATAGCCGTATCGCTCTGCATCGTAGCGATTATCGTGGTGTGCCTGCTCGGCGTGAGCAAGCTCCCGGTGTCGCTGATGCCCGATATCGACATACCCCGCATCACCGTGCAAGCCTCGCTGCCCGGAGCCTCGGTGCGCGAGGCCGAGGAGAAACTGGCCGCGCCGCTGCGCAGCCAGCTGATGCAGGTTGGCGGTCTCAAGGACCTGCGCAGCGAGGCGCGCACCGACGGCGCCTCGATAGCCATGGAGTTTGAGCCGGGAGCCAACATGAGCCTGCTGTTTATCGAGGCTAATGAAAAGGTTGACCGCGCACTGCAATTCCTGCCCGACGGGCTTGACCGCCCCAAGGTAGTCAAGGCCGGAGCCATGGACATCCCGGCATTCTTTCTCGACATCTCGCTGCGCGATGACAATCCCGAGGAATTTTTGCGCCTGTCAAGCTTTGTCACCGGTGTGGCTCGCAAGCGATTGGAGCAACTGCCGCAGACGGCCATGGTCGATATCAGCGGCGTGGCATCATCGGAGATAATTGTCACCCCGGACCCGGCAAAGCTCTCAGCCCTGGACCTCACCGCCGAAGACATCGAGAAGGCTATCTCAAGCGCCGACTTGCAGCTCGAGGCCCTGAGCGTGGTCGATGGCGCCTACCGATACAGTCTGCATTTCGACAGCCAACTGCTCACCCCAGCCGATATCCGCGCCATTGCCATCAATCACCAGGGCCGTCTGCTTGAGCTCGGCCAGCTCGCCACTGTCGAGCAGCGTCCCGCACCCGATGCCCCGGTGGTGCGCCACGGCAACGCCCAAGCCATCACCCTGGCAATCATCAAGCAAAACGATGCCCGCATGGACGATCTGCGCCACAGCGTCGATGCCCTGCTCACCGAGTTTCGTGCCGACTACCCCAATGTGGATTTCACCCTCACTCGCGACCAGACCCAGCTGCTGTCCTACTCAATCAGCAACCTATGGGCCAATCTGGCGATAGGCATCGCGTTGGCTTGCTTGGTGCTGTTCGCATTCATGCGCAATGGCCGAGTGTCGCTGCTGATCATCATCACCATACCCCTGGCACTGGTGGTGACATTGCTATGCTTTTATTTAGTGGGGGTATCAGTCAATATTGTGTCGCTTTCGGGCCTGGTGCTCGGCGTGGGCATGATGGTCGACAATTCCATCATCGTGATTGACAATATAATGCGCAAGCTCAGCGAGGGCGACGAGCTCGATGATGCCATCTGCGCCGGCGCCGGCGAGGTATGGGTACCGATGCTTACATCGGTGCTGACCACCTGCTCGGTGTTCATCCCTCTGATATTCCTCAGCGGCACCGCCGGAGCGCTATTCTACGACCAGGCCATGGCGGTGACTGTGGCACTGTTTTCCTCGCTCGCCGTGGCCGTGCTGGTGATTCCGGTATATTTTCGCCTTGCTTTCCGCAAGCAGCAAAATCATTCAGCCAACGCTATGGCTTATCACAAGCGCCTCAGCGGCTCAGGCAAGAGCGCCGCTTACAACCGCATGCTGCAAGCCACGCTGCGACACCCCATCATGGCCATAGCATTGCTAATTGTCATCGTGGCGCTGGGCGTAATCGCATTCCCGCATTTGCGTAAGGAGAGGCTCCCCGATGTCGCCCATACCGACATCCTGGCCTCGATTGACTGGAACAGCGGCATCTCCACTGCCGAAAACGACCGACGCTGCACCGCCCTGCGCTCGCGCATCGACAGTCTGCTCGTCACCAGCACCTCGATGGTGGGTCCGCAGGGATTCATCTTGTCGCACACCAAATCGATGGGGCCATCCCAGGCAGTATTGTACCTGTCAGCCCACACCCCAGCCGATGTCGAGCAATTGCGCCATAGCATCACTGAGATTGTGGCTGCATCCTACCCCGAGGCTACGGTAGATTTTGAGGTGTCAGGCAATATCTATGATATGATTTTCTCATCGGGCAATCCCGACTTAGAGATACGCCTGCAGAACGCCCACGGCGGCCTGCCCACTGTGGCTGAGAGCCGCGCTTGGCGAGCCGCACTCGCCGATGCCCTGCCCGAGGTCGCGCTGGCGCCAGTGGCAACTGACGAGACCATCGTTTACCAGACCGATGCCGAGGCTATGGCTCGGTACCAAATCACATACACCGAGCTGTATTCGCGCCTCCGCCAATTGCTCGGCGCCAACCAGGCTTATTCAATAAATGATGGAAGCCAGTCGGTGCCGGTGATAGTAGGGGCAGACCACACCGAGCGATTCTCGGTGCTGCAAAACACTCTGCGCACCGCCGATGGCGTAGACGTGCCTCTGTCGCTCTTGCTTCGCGAACGCAAGGGCGAGGACTACAAGCGGCTCTATGCCTCAAATGCCGGTGCATACTATCCCATCGGCATTTATGCCGACGATGCCACGGTCGAGCGCGCCATCGCATACGCCAAGGCCAACGGCAGCGGCATCGACAGCCAGCTCACCGCCTCGCTCGCTGGCGAATATTATGACAGCCGCCAGATGGTGGGCGAATTGGCTGTAATCCTATCGGTTGCGATTGCGTTGCTCTATTTTATACTTGCGGCTCAGTTTGAGAGTCTGTTGCAACCGGCGATTATCCTAAGCGAAGTGATCATCGATATCGCTTGCGTGCTGATTGCCCTGTGGGCCATCGATGAATCGCTCAATATCATGTCGATGATTGGAGTAGTGGTGATGTGCGGCATCGTAATCAACGACTCCATCCTCAAGATTGATACTATCAACCGCCTGCGCCGCCAGGGCATGCCCTTGGTGCGTGCCATCGTCACCGCAGGCCATCAGCGCCTAAAGCCCATCGTGATGACCTCGCTAACCACCATCATCGCCATCGTGCCGTTTTTGCGCCACGGCGACATGGGCAACGACCTGCAATTCCCCCTCTCCTACGTCCTCATCACCGGCATGATCGCCGGCACCCTCGTCTCCCTCTTCGCCATCCCCCTCCTCTACTACCTCACCTACCACAAACAAAAAATTAACTCTCTATGAATAATTTAACCACGAAGGTCACGAAGATTTCACGAAGACCACGAAGGACCTGTTCTTCGGAAGCTTCGTGAAATCCTTCGTGACCTTCGTGGTTAAAAAATAAAAAGTGATAATTAAAAACAATAGTTAATCAGTTAAATTTTATGAAGAGCGGGGCTGGATTTACGACGATTTTCACCATGGTGATACTCATGGTGATTGGGGCTGCGCTCATACCCCGGCTCGACATAGGCATCGACCCCAAGCCCCGCCAGGGCAAGACCCTCTCCATCACCTTCAACTGGCCCCAAACCCCAGCCCATGTGGTGGAGCAAAATGCTACCTCAATCATCGAGGGCGTTGCCGCCTCGGTGCGCGGAGTTGAGCGAGTAGAATCAGCCTCGCATTTCGGTCGGGGCAGCGTCAATGTGCAAATCAAGCGCGGTGCCGACGTCGATGCCGTAAAATTCGAGATTTCTTCCGCCCTCAAACAACTGCGATCGCAACTCCCCGAGGGCATGTCCTACCCTCTGCTCTCGGGCGGCGAGGTTGTCAGCGACGATGCTCAGGCCAAAAAGAGCACACTGCTGCTCACCTACCGCATCACCAACCAAGCCTCGACCTCGCAACTGCGCGAATACGCCAAGGCATACCTCGAGCCGCTTGTGGCTCAAATCGATGATGTCGACCGCATCGACATCAACGGAGGCACCGACCGCTACCTCGAGGTTACATTCGACCCACTCGTGTTGTCGCATTACGGCCTGACCGCCGCCGACCTGCGCGAGGCTCTTGTCGCCTACATCGGCGACAACCGAATCGTAGGCGAGGTGGAGCAGGATGGCCAGCGCATCGCCGCCTGGATTGCCCCTGACGCTGCCGATATGCCCATCGAGATGGCGCCTATAGCCAACAAGGGGTTGCGCCTCAACGACCTGGCCCAATATCGCTACCGCTATCAAGAGCCCGACTCATATTTCCGCATCAACGGCCTCAACACTGTCTACCTCAACGTCTACGCCCAAGCTGGCTCAAACCTAATCAACCTCAGCGACCGCTTGCAGCGCGAGATAAAAACCCTCGGCGAGGCGCGACCAGGCCTGATGGAGATGGAGCTTACCTACGATGCCGCTGAGCGCCAGCGAGCAGAGATGGGCAAGGTGGTGAGCCGTTCGCTGTTGTCGCTCCTTATCCTCTTGGTGTTGGTGCTGGCGGTGAGACGCAGCTGGAAATACCTCGGCATCGTGGCGATTACCCTCGCTGCCGCACTGCTGATTTCTATTCTCGTCTACTGGACCCTCGACCTTAGGCTGCATATCTTCTCGCTCGCTGGCATCACGGTTTCGCTCGGCTTGGTGATTGACGCCTCGATTGTGATGATCGACCATTACGGCTATTACCGCGACCGCACGGCCTTCCTCTCCATCCTCGCCGCCTTACTCACCACCATAGGCAGTTTGGTGCTCATCTTCTTCATGCCCGAGCATATACAAGCCGACCTTGAGGATTTCGCCTGGGTGGTCATCATCAATCTCACGGTGGCTCTGCTGGTCGCCTTCTTTTTCGTGCCGGCATTGGTGGATGCCCTCGACTTCCATCCCCATCAGGCCAAGCGCCCGTTGCGCGCCAAGCGCCGCGTGCAGCTCTGGACTCGCGCCTATTCGGCATACATTGCCTTCACCCAAAGGCATAAGTGGGTGTACGTGGCGCTGCTGGTTCTGGCTTTCGGTCTGCCGATTTTCGCCCTCCCCGAGGATTGGCAATTCCCCAATCGCGACAAGTGGGAACGTTGGCTCGGGGGCTCGATGCACCTATTTGCCGAGAAGATATCCGAGCGTCCGGCTTGGGCCATGTCGAAGGAAAAAGTACTGCATATCAGCGGCAAACTCCCCCTCGGCGGCACTCCAGCACAGCTCAACGAAAAAGTGCTGGTGATTGACGAATTTCTGACGCGCCAAGAGCATATCGCCCGCTGGGAAACGCGAATCGACCAGCGCGGCGCCAACATTACAGTCGAGTTTGAGCCGGAGGCCCAAACCACCGGTTTTCCCTATCTGCTTGAGAGTCGAGTAATCGGCCAACTCATCGACATCGGCGGAGCCGACTGGGCCACCTGGGGCGTCAGCGACCGCGGATTCAGCAACTCGCTCAACCTGGCCCACCGCTTCCAGTCGATTCTCATCACTGGATACAACTATTCGCGCCTGTGCCGCATCGCTGAGGAGATGATGGCCGACCTCGGCCGCAACCCGCGCATCACCGATTTGGCAGTGCTAACTCCCGGCTATGAACTGCAAGAAGACGAACTCTATCTCACATACCAGCCCGAGCGCATGGCATCGCTCGACATCTCGCCAACAAGGTTGCACCAGGCGATAAGCGAAATATTGTCAGAACAGAAAGTGGGCGAACTCCCCTCGCAGCACGGCGAGGCCCCGATGGAGGTGAGGCTGCGCTCGAGCCGTATCAATTCGTTTGATTTCTGGCAGTTGCAAAACACTTATCTCCAAATCGACAGTCTGCAGCTGCGCCTTGGCGACTTCGCCTCTGTCGGGCGACGCGCCGCCAAAAACATCATCGAGAGGCGTGACCAGGAATATGTACTCAAGGTAGCGTTCAATGTCGTCGGCTCGTACACCTACACCGAGCGCGTGATGAAGGAGACGGTCGAGCGCTGGAGCGCGCGGCTCCCCATCGGTTACCGCTGCGAAATCAACACCTACGGCTGGCGCGAAGACACCGGGCAGCAATATTGGATGCTCGCCATCGTGGTGGCTGTGGTGTTCCTGCTATGCGGCATCTTGTTTGAGTCCTTGACTCGCCCATTGGTGATTATCTCGCTTATCCCGGTGTCGATGATCGGGGTGTTCTTGACATTCTGGGCCACGGGTGTGGAGTTTGGCACTGGAGGCTTCGCCTCGATGGTGCTGCTCTGCGGCATTGTGGTCAATTCGGGCATCTACATCCTCAGCGAGTACGATAAAATAATGAAGCGCAACCCCTGCCAGCCGCGAATCCGCGCCTACGCCCGCGCCTATAACCACAAGATTATAGCCGTGTTGCTGACCGTAGCCTCAACCGTCGCCGGCCTCATCCCCTTCCTTTTCGACACCACCGACGACCAGTTCTGGCTCTCCTTCGCCGTCGGCACCATCGGCGGCCTCCTCTTCTCCCTCCTCGCCCTCGTCCTCTTCCTCCCCATCTGCTTACGCCTAAACCCGAAAAAGTCATGAAAATATTCTGCTGCCTTATATCCCTATTATTGTGTATGCCTGCTGTTGCCGAGCCGATGGGGCTGAGCTTGGAGGAGGCGCAGCGGCTGGCGAGCATTTACTCGCTCGATGCGCAGATCGCCAAGTTCAACTACATGGGCGATTACTGGACGTATCGGTCGTTTCGGGCCGAACTGCTGCCGTCAGTCAACCTCTACGGCGACCTGCTCAACTACAACCATTCAATGGAGGAGGTGCGCAACTATGACACGGGCGAAATCCGCTACGTCGACAACAACACCCTCGGCAACTCGCTCACCCTGTCGATCGAGCAGGCCATCCCGGCGCTCGGGGGCACGCTGTCGGTGCAGAGCTATCTCTACAGGCTCGACCAGTTTGACTACGACCAGAAGCTGTACAACTCGCAGCCGGTGCGCATCCAGTACACCCAGCCACTGCGCACTTACAACGAGCTGAAATGGCGCAAAAAGACCGAGCCAGTGGCCTTCGACCTCGCCAAGCGCGAATACCTCGAGGCGATGGAGCAAGTCAACATCAATGTGGCGCAATATTTCTTCCAGGTGCTCTCAGTGCAGTCGGAATACAAGCAAGCCCTCGCCACCCTCGCCGACCGCGAGACGCTGTACAAGTTGGCGCAGAAGAGATTCGAACTCACCACCCTCAGCAAGAGCGAACTGCTCCAGCTCGAGCTGTCGCTGCTCAACGCCCGCGTAGATGTCAAGAATCTGCAAATCGAGTTGGAGACGGCCCGATTTACGCTGTTCAACTACCTCAGGGCAATACAGTATGAGAATGTGGAATTGATACCCCCGACTGAGATTCCGCAGATAATGCTCGAACCCAATGAGGTGCTGCAGCGCGCTCTCGACAATTCGTCGCACAACATGACCAATCTGCTCAATACCCTCACTGCGGAGCAGAATCTGTCTGAGCAGAAAGCTGCAAAGGGCATACAGCTGACGCTCAACGGCGAGGTGGGATTCAACAAGACGGCATACCATTTCTCGGATGCCTACAAGCATCTCAACAATAATCAGATTGTGGGGCTGACGCTGTCGCTGCCGATATTCGACTGGGGCGTGAGCCGAGGCAAGGTGAAGATTGCACAGGCCACGCTCGATGTGGTGAAGATTCAGGCCGAGCAGCTAAATGAGGAGTTTCGGCAGGATGTGGAGAAGCAGGTGAAGCAGTTCAACAACCAGAGCGCGCAATGGGCCGACGCGGTGCGAGCCCGCGAGATAGCGGAGGAGAGGTATCTGATCACGATGCGTCAGTTTGAGAATGGCTCGATCACGGTGACTGAACTGAATACGGCGCAGCAGGAATTGGATGCGGCTGTGGCGCAATACATCTCGCAGCTATCCACATATTGGAATACGTTCTATCAAATCCAGAAGACCACCCTCCACGACTACCGCACCGGCATCGACCTCAACGCCGACTTCGACGCCCTGGTTAAGTGAAACGTAAGCATTAAAAACGTAAGCACGTAAGCTTAACGTAAGCACACCGATAATGAATCAAAATTTTATTATCTGGGTTAAGTAACCTCTCAATTTGAATTTAGATTATAAAAAGGAACCACAGATTTACACAGATTCACACAGATTCCTCAGAGACCGACTATTATATTTCATAGAACACCAGTATATTTCATAGAGCACCAGAGGTGCTGACAGATGTCA
>NWBJ01000013.1:39913-41307 GCA_002633115.1 Muribaculaceae bacterium Zag1 | reverse complement strand
TTTACCAGATGACGATGCGCTCTGATTCGGGACGGAACATCGGGTCGCCGGGCTTGATGTCAAAGGCTACGAAGAAAGGCTCGATGTTGCGCAGCGAAGCGTTGACGCGCCACTTGCCAAGCGAGTGGGGGTCAATCTTGGTGCGACGCAGGATTTCCTCATCGCGGATGTTGCCAGCCCAAACATTGGCATAGGCCAGATAGAAACGCTGGTCGGGCGAGAAGCCATCGATGTCTTCGCCCTCAGCACCGTTGAGCGAATTGTGATATGCAGTATGCGAAACGCGCAGACCACCCTGGTCAGCAATGTTTTCACCGAGAGTGAAGCGTCCATTAGCGTGGGTATCGCCCAGCACAATGATTTGGTCAAATTGGTCAGCCAGGCCATTGGCAAGCTGAGTAAATGCCTCAGCGTCCTGGGGGGTCCACCAGTCGGCAAGATTGCCATCCTTGTCAAACTGACGGCCCTGGTCGTCAAATCCGTGAGTCATCTCATGGCCAATCACCACACCGATAGCGCCATAGTTGACAGCATCGTCAGCCTCGGGATCAAAGAATGGAGGTTGCAGAATGCCAGCGGGGAAGCAAATCTCATTGGTGGTGGGGTTATAGTAGGCATTGACAGTCTGGGGATACATTTGCCAGCGCTCTTTGTCGACGGGCTTGCCGTAGTCCGACAGGTTGTAATCTTGATTGAAGAGGATAGCGGCCTTGATATTCTCCCAGTAGGGAAGTTGCGGGTCGATGGTGAGAGCCGAGTAGTCGCGCCACTTGTCGGGATAACCGANNATCTTGACGGTGAAGGCGTTCAGTTTCTCATGAGCGCGCTGCTTGGTGGTGTCGCTCATCCAAGTCAGAGAGTCGATATGCTGACCAAGAGCCTCCTGCAGATTGCCCACGAGCTTGAGCATCTTCTCCTTTGATGTCGGTGGGAAGTATTTCTCAACATAGAGCTGGCCAAGAGCCTCGCCCAGGATGCCGTTAGGCACCGACATGGCACGCTTCCAGCGCGGTTGCTGTTCCTCAACGCCTGAGACAACCTTGTTGAGTTCGAACTCAGCATTTACGAAATCATCGCTCAGATAAGAAGCAGCTGACGACAGATATCCGGCAGTTGCATAGTCGCGGAGCGCTTCGATAGGAGTATCGACGATGGTCTGGTTGACCTCGGCGAGATACGAAGGCTGGCCCACCACGAGGGTGTCAATTTGGTTGATGCCCTGAGCTGCAAAATAATTGCGGAGGTTGAGAGCAGGCATTTGAGTCTCAATAGCGGCGATAGCCATGGGATTATACATGGCAGCCGGGTTGCGGAGCTCCTCGCGCGACCAAGAAGCCTTGGCCAAGCGGGTCTCGATAGCGATGGTGTTGTAAGCCAAGCGAGCGGCATCCTCG
>NWBJ01000013.1:39593-39869 GCA_002633115.1 Muribaculaceae bacterium Zag1 | reverse complement strand
CTCGCTTCTCATCGTCGCCATCCTTGATGTAGTAGTCCCGGTCGCCAAGACCAAGACCGCCTTGCATCAGATACATCGTATTCATCGAAGCATCGAGCATGTCGGCTTCAACGCCAGTGCCGTAGAATGCACTCAGGCCGGGCATTGTAGCCATAGCGATAGCGAGCGAATCCTTTGAGAGAGCGTTGATGGTGGCCAAGTCGGCCTGGACAGGAGCAGCGCCTTGGTTGTTGAGGGTCACGCTATCCATACCCAAGGCATAGAGGTCAGCGATTT
>NWBJ01000013.1:0-39558 GCA_002633115.1 Muribaculaceae bacterium Zag1 | reverse complement strand
CGAGGCATCGAGACCAGTGATTAGGTCGTGGAGCTGCTTGCGATTGTTTTCGCCCAGCTCATCGAATGTGCCGTAGCGAGAATACTCGGGGGTGAGGGGATGCGCTTGCATCCAGCCGCCGCAGGCGTACTGATAGAAATCTTCTTGGGGTGCGGCTGAGGCATCGAGATTGCTCTTGTCGATGCCCTTGGGTGTTTTTGAGCAGTTTGTCATCATGAGCGTGCATGCAGTGGCTGTGAGAATGACTGGAAAGATTTTTTTCATTAGCGTTTTGTGTTAATTATGGTATCTATATAATTATTTTTCATTCTTCATTTTTCATTCTTCATTTTTCATTTTTCATTTTTCATTTTTCATTTTGCGCCTCGTCAAGCTGGGTCTGCGCCTCCTCCCATTCCTCCATAGCGGCATCCAAATCTTTGGTGATTTGGGCATGCTGGCGGAATAGGTCGTCGGATGTCTCACCCTGTGCGAATTTCTCCTCGATTGCGGCTTTATCCTCTTCGAGTTTTGAGATCTTCGCCTCGGCATTCTCCACATTCTTTTTGAGGCGACGCAGATTTTTTTCGCGTTCTTTTTGCTCTGCGTAGGATTGACGTCCAGCGCTGACAGTGGGTTGTGCCGATTCTTGAGCCGCAGGGGCTGAGGGTCCGGGCATGCTCTCAAGCTGAGCCAGTGATTCGATTTTCTTTTTCTCAAGAAATTCGTAGATGCCTCCAAGACATTCCTTGACTTGACCTCCGCCGAACTCATAAACCTTCTCGACAAGTCCATCTAAGAACTGACGGTCATGGCTCACCACTATGGCAGTGCCATTAAAATCCTTGATTGCTTGCTTTAGGATATCCTTGGTGCGCATATCCAGATGGTTGGTGGGCTCATCAAGGATGAGCAGGTTGACCGGTTCGAGTAGCATCTTGAGCAATGCCAAGCGAGTCTTTTCGCCACCCGACAGTACCTTGACCTTTTTGTCGATATCCTCGCCACCAAACAGGAAGGCTCCGAGCATGTCTCTTACCTTAGTGCGCATATCTCCGACAGCCACATGGTCGATGGTTTCAAATACGGTCAAATCCGAGTCGAGCAGCTGGGCTTGATTTTGAGCGAAATACCCAATCTTGACATTGTGGCCAAGTTTGAGGGTGCCAGTGTAGGGGATTTCTCCCATAATGCATTTCACCAAGGTCGACTTGCCCTCGCCGTTTTTGCCGACAAAGGCAACCTTCTCGCCGCGCTTGATTGTGAACTCGGCGTGGTCAAATACTTGATGGAAACCGTAAGCCTTGCCCACATTCTCGGCTATGATTGGATAATCGCCTGAGCGGGGAGCCGGCGGAAATTTCAGATTGACGCGTGAATTGTCAACCTCGTCAACCTCGATGCGCTCGATTTTGGCAAGCTGCTTTATGCGGCTTTGCACTTGCACAGCCTTGGTGGCCTTGTAGCGGAAGCGCTCGATAAATTGCTCGGTGTCCTGAATTTGCTTCTGCTGATTGGCATAAGCTCGCATCTGTTGCTCAACGCGTTCGCGCCTCAGTTCTACAAAATGGGAATAATTGACAGCGTAATCATAAATCTTGCCTAGCGAAATCTCGATAGTGCGCGATGTGACATTGTCGATAAATGCGCGGTCGTGACTCACCAGCACCACAGCTTTGGCCTTGGAAATCAGAAAACTCTCGAGCCACTGGATTGATTCGATGTCGAGATGGTTGGTAGGCTCGTCAAGCAGCAAAACATCGGGATGGGCCAACAGTAGCTTGGCCAACTCGACGCGCATGCGCCAACCCCCAGAAAATTCCGAAGTGTGACGATTGAAGTCAGCGCGAGTGAAGCCTAAGCCAATCAAGGTCTTCTCCATCTCAGCCTCGCAATTTTCTGCGCTCTCCATAGCCAATTGGTCGGTGAGCGCAGTCATGCGGTCGATGAGTTCGTGATACGATTCTGACTCGTAGTCGGTGCGTGTGGCCAGCTCTTCGTTCATCTTATGCAGCCGGTCGTTCATCTCCTTGACGTGAGAGAATGCTTTGCGCGTTTCTTCGATCAAGGTCAAGGTGTCGGATACCTCCATCTGCTGTGGCAGGTATCCTATGGTCACGCCTGATGGCACGGCCACCGTGCCGGAGGTGGGCGACTGCAGCCCGGCTATGATTTTGAGCATAGTGGATTTCCCCGCGCCATTCTTGCCCACCAGGGCAATCTTGTCGCGAGGATTAATCACGTAGCTTATATTGTCGAATAGCGCCTTTGCGCTAAATTCTACCGAAAGATTTTGGATTGAGATCATTAAAGCAAAAATAGATAGCAAGGGGCGAATGGGGGAGCTATGTGCTCCGTTTCACCGAGAAAACGCCACGCGGAGTGACGATAATGTCGACCTTTACGTCGTGAGGCTCAGCATCAATCTCATCGACCAGCTGGAAGTCATAAGCCACGCCTACCTTGATGGCTTTGGTCTCGGCCAGCAGACGGTCGTAGTAACCTTTGCCACGGCCCACGCGATTGCCGCGCTTGTCATAAGCCACTGCCGGCACCACGATCATCTCTATCTCTGAGATATCGGTGGTGTCATCGCCTTGGGGCTCTTCGATCTGGAAGGCACCCAACTTGAGTGTCGACTGGTCGTAGGGCAGGATGTCGAGGTTGACACCGTTGACACGCGGCAAGAAGAAATTCTTGCGGTGTTGCCATTTCTCGATAAAGTCGAGAGTCGAGATTTCATCCGGCAGGGAATGATACATCAGGATGCGTTGGGCCATCAGGAAAGCTGCATGGTTCTCCAAGCGCTCAAAAGCCTCGAGGGCAGCTTGGCGCTTCTCTTCGGGCGAGAGCAAGGTCTTTTGGGCCTTGATGCGGATACGTATGTCTTCTTTTTTCATCGCGTTAACTATCGGCTGTTAAAGGCTTAGGAGCATGTTTTGCCGCCTCGTCCACAGCCTTGTCGGTCGAGTTGATTATCTCGTAGTATGCAGATAGGCCAAGGATGTTGCGAGCAATCAATGCTTTTAATTGATTAACAATCAGCGGGGCCGAAATGTTGATATAGAACCAGCGAGCCGGCACGCCATTGATTGAGGCGTAGTGCACAAATGAGTCAAGAAGCACATTGTCGGGAGGCAAGAGCTTGACCAACTCCTCAACAGTCTTGCCTTTTTGCAATTCCGGACGATTAAGGTCGCAGTATTCATAAGCAAATTTAGTGAGGAGATTCTGATTCGATACATTAATATAATAAGATGTAATCTTTGATGTATCCTCAGGCACAAACAAGTCGGGCATGATGCCACCGCCGCCGTATACCGAGCGGCCACCGACAGTCAGGTGCTGATCCTCGGTGTGAAGCTTGATCGAGTCGGCGCTAAGGCTCTCGCCGTTGTTGAATCGATTGGCGAGCTCGGCCTCGTAATCCACGATGTCGCCAGGGATGTAAGGTTTCTGGATGCAGCGGCCCGATGGGGTGTAGTAGCGCTGCACTGTCAGACGCACCTCGCTCGAGTCGGCCAGCAGCACGGGATGCTGCACCAAGCCCTTACCGAATGAACGGCGACCAATTACCCAACCGCGATCGTTGTCCTGGATTGCGCCTGAGAAGATTTCGCTGGCGCTGGCTGTAAATTCGTTGATCAGTACAGCTATGCCGCACTCCTGGAATGCGCCTATGCCATCGCTCTGGAATATCTGGTCGTCTTTGTGGTTAGCTCCGCGAGTCGAGACGATGATGTCGCCAGCCGACAGGAACTCATTAGCCATCATCACAGCCGGCTCCATATATCCGCCAGTGTTGTATCTGAGGTCGATTACATAATTCTCGGCTCCCTCGACACGCAGTTTGTAGAGCGCTTGCAGGAATTCATTGTAGGTATTGCGGGCAAACCTTGACACCTTGATATATCCCACGCCAGGCTCAAGCATGTAGGCGGCATCGACTGATTCAACGGGTATGTCGTCGCGCACGATTTCAAATTCGATAGGCTTTGCCGAATTGGTGCGCTTTACTGTAATCTTGACATGAGTGCCTTTCTCGCCACGCAGCAGTGAGAATACATCTTGCTCAGTGATTTTCTGGCTTGCTATATCCTGGCCGTCAACCTCGAGGATGCGGTCGCCTGGCAGCACGCCGACCTTTTCGGCTGGTCCGCCCGATATAACCTCGATTACGCTCAGTGTGTCGTTGAGGATTTGAAACGAAATGCCGATACCGCTGAATTTGCCATCGAGCTCGACATTGGCTGCTTGCAACTGCTCAGCTGGAATGTAGGCTGAGTGCGGGTCGAGATATTTGAGCAGAGTAGGAATGGTGAGCTCAACCAAACTGTCGATCTCTACAGAATCGACATAGCTGGTATTGATAAGATTAATCACCTCAAGGAGCTTTTCCTCGCCCACTGTCTTGGTGCGACGGATAGGATTGAGAGAATTGCCTACCCAGATGCCTCCAATGAAAATGACAGCGAATAGGAGAGGGAGCCAGAATTTGCGCTTCATGTCTGAAGATTAGTATGTAATAGTTGGGTTGTTATTCAGAATAAATATCGGGCACGTGCACACATTCCACTCCGGCCCTTTGCAGCAGGTCGATGCCTGAGGTGATGCGATACAGCTCGTTGAATACCACGCGGCGGATGCCAGCCTGGATAATCAGCTTGGCACATTCCATGCAAGGCGATGCGGTGACGTAGAGAGTAGCACCTTCGCTCGAATTGTTGCTGCGTGCCACCTTGGTGATGGCATTGGCCTCGGCGTGGAGCACATAAGGCTTAGTCACGCCATTCTCGTCCTCGCAAATGTTTTCAAATCCGGCCGGGGTGCCGTTGTATCCATCGCTGATAATCATCTTGTCCTTGACTATCAGCGCACCCACCTTGCGCCTCTCGCAATATGAGTTTTCGGCCCAAATACTGGTCATGCGCAGGTATCGCTTATCGAGTATCGATTGCTTCTGTTCCATAAATACAATTAATCGGCAAATATACGAAAAAAATCCAACTTGCACGGCAAGTTGGATTAAAAATTTTGCAATCTTCTCAAATTGTTGAGCAGACTGGTATCAGTCGAGCTTGTGGATTACCAGGCCAGAGCGCAGCTTGGGCTCAAACCAAGTGGTCTTGGGGGGCATGATATTGCCAGAATCGGCGATATCCATCAGTTGCTTCATCGACACGGGATAGAGTGCCAGAGCGGCAGCCATCTCGCCCGAATCGACGCGGCGCTTGAGCTCCTCGAGGCCACGGATTCCGCCTACGAAGTCGATGCGCTTTGATGTGCGCAGGTCGGTGATATTGAGGATGTCGCGCAGGATTAGGTCAGACGAGATAGTCACGTCGAGTACGCCAATCGGGTCGTTGTCATCATAAGTTCCCTCGCGAGCCGTGAGTGAGTACCAGCGGCCCTCGAGATAGAGCGAGAAATTATGGAGCTTCTCGGGATGGTAAATCACAGTGCCCATGTCCTTGACGATGAACTTGTCCTCAAGTTTCTCGAGGAATTCGGCAGGCGACAAGCCGTTGAGATCCTTGACTACGCGGTTGTAGTCGATAATCTTGAGGTGCGATGCCGGAAAAGCGACAGCGAGGAAATAGTTGTATTCCTCATCGCCCTTATGGTCGGGATTGGCCAGAGCCTTCTCGTTGCCCACCAGAGCAGCTGCGGCGGTACGGTGGTGACCGTCAGCGATATAGAGGGCCGGAATCTTTGCAAATTCCTCAGTGATGCGATCGTTGAGCGATGGGTCAACTACCCAGAATGTGTGGCCGAAACCGTCGGGAGCAACAAAGTCGTACTCCGGCTTTTGTGCGGTGACAGTCTTGATGATTTCCTCGAGTGCCTCGTTGTCGGGGAAGGCGAAGAATACCGGCTCGATGTTGGCGTTGTTGACGCGCACATGCTTCATGCGGTCTTCCTCTTTCTCCTTGCGGGTGAGCTCATGCTTCTTGATGCGTCCGCTCATGTAGTCATCAACATAAGCAGCGAGGACGATGCCGTACTGGGTGCGCCCGTCCATCGTCTGAGCGTATATGTAATAATGGTCTTGCGGGTCTTGCACCAGCCATCCCTGGTCCTGGAAATTCTTGAAGTTTTCGGCAGCTTTGGCATATACTCTGGGGTCATGCTCGTCGGTGCCTACCTCAAAGTCGATTTCGGGGCGGATGATGTGATAGAGCGATTTGGGATTTCCTTCGGCCTCAGCGCGAGCTTCTTCGCTGTTGAGCACGTCGTAGGGGCGAGAAGCCACCTCGGTGACCATCTCCTTGGGGGGACGCACGCCTTTGAAGGGTTTTACAGTTGCCATGTAGTCAAGGTATTGTTTAGGGTTAGTATTAATGCCCGCAGCCGCGCGGCTGCGGGCGATATTTTGTGTTTGGGTATTATTCGCGTACAATAGTCTGCTTACGGTCGGGGCCTACTGAGAGGATTACGATTGGTACTCCGAGTTCTTTTTCCAGAAAAGCGACATACTCCTTAAATCGCTCGGGCAGCTCATCGTAAGTTGTAGACTTAGACAGATTCTCTTTCCAGCCGGGCAGAGTCACATAAATGGGCTTGAGGGTTTCCTCCTCGACTGAGAAGGGGAACTCATCAACTCGTTCGCCATTGATCTCATAAGCCACGCAAGCCTTGACCTCATCCATCGTGTCGAGCACATCGCTCTTCATCATGATCAGCTTGGTGACGCCGTTGAGCATGATGGCATATTTGAGGGCAACCAGGTCGACCCATCCGCAACGGCGCTCGCGACCGGTCACAGCTCCGTATTCGTGGCCTATGTCACGAATCTTTTTGCCAGTCTCATCAAATAGTTCGGTTGGGAAAGGCCCGCTACCCACGCGAGTGCAGTAAGCCTTGAAGATGCCGTAGACATCGCCAATCTTGTTGGGAGCCACGCCCAGCCCGGTGCATGCGCCAGCGGTGATGGTGTTGCTTGATGTGACAAAGGGATACGAGCCAAAGTCTATGTCGAGCATTGTGCCCTGAGCACCCTCGCACAGCACCTTCTTGCCCTCTGCCAGCTGATGGTTGATGAAATGCTCATTGTCGATGATGTCGAATTGGCGCAGATAGTCGAGCGCCTGCATCCAGCGCTCTTCAAGCTTGGCCAGCTCCTCAGGGTCGGGTTCTTGGCCCAGAGCCCTGAGCATAGACAGATGGCGATTGCGCGCTGCCGCGTACTTAGTGTCGAAATCATGGAACAAGTCGCCGAGCCTCAGGCCGTTGCGCGACACTTTGTCGGTGTATGTAGGGCCAATGCCTTTGCCGGTGGTGCCAATTTTGCCGGCTCCCTTGGCTTTCTCATTGGCTGCATCGAGCAATCTGTGAGTGGGCAGAATCAGATGAGCCTTCTTTGATATTTTAAGTTTCTTGGTAATATCCACTCCCGAGGCCTCGAGAGCCTTGGCCTCTTCCTCAAAGAGCACTGGGTCAAGCACTACGCCGCCCCCGATCAGATTGAGGGCTCCCTGCTGGAAGATACCCGAGGGTATAGAGCGAAGCACATACTTTTTGCCATCGAACTCGAGGGTGTGGCCGGCGTTGGGACCTCCTTGGAAACGAGCCACAATGTCGTAGGCCGGGGTGAGCACGTCGACCACCTTGCCTTTTCCCTCGTCGCCCCATTGGAGGCCTAAAAGAACATCGATTTTCATTACAGAAATGAGTGGTTAGAGATAAGAAATCAGCGTCGGGCTGGCCAGCCTCTCATGGCGGGAGGTGGCCACACGCATTACGCTCGGCAAAGTTACGACTTTTATTTGAAATAGACAAAGAAAAAAGACGAGGCCCGCGCGGGGTCACTCGTCTTTTTCTTCTCTTTCTCGGCGCATACGCTCGCGCTTGCGCAGTGTGAAGTGGAGCAATGTTATGATTAGCAGAGTGATGCCTATCACTCCGAAATAGTATGTTGGGGAATTCACGCCCGATTTGTAACCGGGATATCCTATGTAGCTCATGACTCCGAGATAGGCCAGAAGCACCAGTGGGAGCCAAGTGGATTTAGGAATTTTCATTTTGAGCAGGGTCGGGGGCTTGTGAAGCAGCAAACTTAGCGGGATCGAATCTCCCCATCACCAGATGCTTGTAAATCCTGAGACAGGCCCAGGCATCGGTGGCAGCGTAGATTTGCTGCGGGGTCGTAAGGGTTGGAGCCTCCCAATTAGTGAGGCGTTGGTTTTTTGAGATCTTTTCGCCAAAGATGATGGCGTAGACTTTCTGTAGCGAAGTGTCGGCAATTCCGTAATCCTTCACGAATGCTTGGAGCTCGATGAAGCCTCGGGGCTCGACATCTGATGAGCGGTGCATCACGTGGAAATCGTCATGGATCGAGAGGCCGATTTTGAGAATCGAAGCATCCTCGAGGAGCGACGCCATTTCGTCGGTGATGCCGAGTTTGTTGAGCCGGAACAAAAAGCAGTGGTCGTCGGTTGAGAGCTGCATGAGCGCCACTTTGTTGGGTGTCCCTTTCTTGAACGAAGGTTTGGTTTCGGTGTCGAAGCCTAAGAGGTCGCGAGTTTTCAAAAAGGCTATCGCCTCGGCAGCTTGTGAGGGGGTTTCGATTATAGAAATTTCTCCTTTGAAAGTTGAGACGGGGAGTGTGGTGATCTGTTGTTTGGCTATGGACAGTGAGTATTGTTTGTTGTTTGGCATCAAAATAAGTTGTTCAATTGAGCACCAAGCCGGGCATCTGCGGCACAGGCATGTAAGCGCGTGCAAACTGCTTGATGAAGGCTATGGTAGCATTCTTAGGCCGTGGCTGGGCCTTACTGTAGTCGTTTGTGGTTTTGACCTGATGGCCGGTGCGAGTAGAGGTTTCAGTCATAGGCAATTTGCTGTTTTAGAGGGTTGCACGGTTATTTTTGAGATTACACGAGGGTATCTTATATTAGATACAAAGTTAACGTTGATAAAGTTGAATATATTGTGAAACTTTTTCTTTTGTCAACGATTTTTAAACAAAAGCCCCTGCGGCTGTTAAAGCGGCAGGGGCTCGGATTGAGATTCGAGTTAAGGATTAATACACGCCCTGCTCCATCATAGCGGTAGCAACCTTCATGAATCCGGCGATGTTGGCGCCCTTCATGTAGTTGATGTATCCGTCGGGCTCGATGCCGTATTGCAGGCACTGGTCATGGATCGAAGCCATGATCTCGTGCAAGCGGCTATCTACCTCCTCAGCGCTCCACTGCAGGTGCATAGCGTTCTGGCTCATTTCGAGGCCTGAGGTAGCTACGCCGCCAGCGTTGACAGCCTTGCCAGGAGCATAAGTTGTGCGGCTCTCGATGAATGCGTCGATAGCCTCGGGGGTGCAACCCATATTTGACACTTCGGCCACGAGCTCAACCTTGTTGGCGATGAGCTGCTTGGCGTCTTCGCCGCTGACTTCGTTCTGGGTAGCGCAAGGCAGAGCGATGTCTACCTTCTGCTCCCACGGACGACGGCCGGGGAAGAATGTTGATTCGGGGAATTTCTCAGCGTAGGGAGCAACTACGTCGTTGCCAGAAGCGCGGAGTTCGAGCATGTAGTTGATCTTCTCCATGTTGAGGCCTTCGGGATCATAGATGTATCCGTCGGGGCCAGAGATGGTGACCACCTTGGCGCCGAGCTCGGTAGCCTTGAGGGCTGCGCCCCAAGCCACGTTGCCAAAGCCAGAGAGAGCGATGCGCTTGCCGACGATGGTGTCGTCTTTTTGCTTGAGCATGGCCTGTACGAAATAGAGGGCACCGAAACCGGTAGCCTCGGGACGTATGCGGCTGCCACCGAAGTCGAGACCCTTGCCGGTGAATGAGCCGTCATGCTTGTTGACCAAGCGCTTGTACATGCCGTACATATATCCAACCTCGCGGCTGCCTACGCCGATGTCGCCAGCGGGCACGTCGCGGTCGGGACCGAGATTCTTCCAGAGGCCGAGGATGAAGGCCTGGCAGAAGCGCATGATTTCACGATCGCTCTTGCCGCGGGGCGAGAAGTCGGAACCGCCTTTGCCGCCGCCCATAGGCAGGGTGGTGAGGGCATTCTTGAAGGTCTGCTCAAAGCCGAGGAACTTGAGGATTGACAGGTTGACGGAAGCGTGGAAGCGGATGCCGCCCTTGTACGGGCCAATGGCATTGTTGAACTGCACGCGGTAGCCGATGTTGTTTTGCACATCGCCGTTGTCGTCAAGCCAGGTCACGCGGAATGTGACGATGCGGTCGGGTTCAACCATGCGTTCGATGATTTTGTTGCGCTCGAACTCGGGGTGCTGGTTGTACACGTCTTGTACTGACAGGAGCACTTCGCGCACTGCCTGCAAGTATTCCTTCTCCCCGGGGTGTTTAGCCTCAAGGCCGGCCATGATTTGGTTAAGATCCATAGTAAATTGATTTAAGTGTCTTAATCGATTTTAGATTTATTGATTAACGTGGCAAAGTTAACCATTAAATTTGAATACGCAAAGAAAAATCGAAAATATTTTTCAATAAATCGAAAAAAGTCTCCTTATTAGCGCCCAGAGGCCAAATTAGGGCGCATTGTTTTTGGTAAAATGGCAGAAATTGAGTAATTTTGCGTGTAGGAATTATTACATGTATAGATGACTGACAACGACAATCCCAAAATAGGTATTACAGTAGAACAATTCAACCTGGGCGAAGAGCTTATCATCCGTGAGCCAAACACCGAGGCCCTCGCTATCTTGCCTACCCGCAATGTGGTGCTGTTTCCCGATGTTACCATCACCGTCAACCTTAAGCGCGAACTGTCTCTGGCCATAGCCGAAAAGGCATGTCAGAGCCATACCCCCATTGGCATACTGTGCCAAAAGGATGGCGAGGAGGAGAATCCCAACTTGTGGCGCGGCATGCATCGCACTGGCGTGGTGGCTGATGTGCTCAAGGTGATTGAGATGCCTGATGGCGAAAAGACAGCCATTATCCACGGCCGCATGCCATTCAAGGTTACCGGCTCTGGGCAGAGAGGCTCGTTCCCAGCTGGCACTATGATGGCCAAGGCCCAATTGCTCGAGGACGTATTTCCCGAGCATGGCGATAGATCGTTCTCTACAATAATCAAACATATCAAAAAGCTGGTAGCAAAGATACTGCCAGCTTACTCTGACGCGTTGATGCACATGATCAACAGCGTAATCAAGGATGGCGACCTGGTGATGACAGTCAATATGCTGTGCACCAATCTGCCATTCGAGCCAGCCGACAAGCAGCGGCTGTTGGCCGAGCGCTCGGTCAAAGAGCGAGCATTGGAGCTGCTCAAATTCCTGAAGCTCAAAGAGCAAGAGCTCGACCTGAGCCTCGATATCCTCAACAAGGTGCGCATACAGCTCGATGACGAACAGCGCCGCGCCATCTTGCAGCGCCAGATGGAGGTGATCCACGACCAACTGTATGGCGAGGACAATAGCGCCGAGGTCTTTCGCGCCAAGGCTGCTGAGCTGCCATTGCCCGTGCAAGCCAAAGAGACAGTTGACCGCGAGCTGCAAAAGCTCGAGCACCTCAATCCCCAAAGCCCCGACTACTTTGTGGTCTACAATTATATAGAGACAGTGCTCGACTTGCCCTGGGGCAAGGCCGACAAGATAAATGACGATTTCGACAAAGCTCGCAAGTCGCTCGACCAAGACCATAGCGGACTGGAGAAGGTGAAGGAGCGCATTCTCGAGCAGCTGGCTGTGCTGATGCACAAGCCTGACGGCAAGGCTCCTATCCTTTGCTTGGTCGGACCTCCTGGCGTAGGCAAGACTTCGCTTGGCAAATCAGTAGCTGACGCCATGGGTCGTGGCTACCAACGCGTGGCCCTTGGCGGACTACATGACGAGGCTGAAATCAGAGGCCATCGCCGCACATACATCGGCGCTATGCCGGGCCGCATCATGGATGCCATCAAGAAAGCCAAGACCAACAATCCTGTGCTCGTGCTCGACGAGGTTGACAAACTGGGAGCAGATTACAAGGGCGACCCGTCATCGGCCCTGCTCGAAGTGCTCGACCCCGAGCAAAACAACCATTTCCACGATAATTACATTGATGTGGATTTCGACCTCTCGCACGTGTTGTTCATCGCCACTGCCAATACACTGTCGACTATACCCAAGCCTCTGCTCGACCGCATGGAGACTATCAATCTGTCAGGATATCTGGCCGAAGAAAAATTAGAGATAGCAAAGCAGCATCTGATTAAGCGCACTCGCGAGAGTCTGGGCCTAAAGGAAAATGAACTGAAGATTTCTGACGCTGCCCTCAAGGCAGTGATTGAGAATTACACCAACGAGAGCGGAGTGCGCCAACTCGAAAAAGCTCTGTCATCAATCGGTCGCAAAAAAGTGCTGGCCGAAATGAGCCACACAGAGTTTCCCGATACAGTCGAACCGCAGGACCTAAAGAAGCTGCTCGGCCTTGCGCCTTTCAACCGCGAGAAATATGAAGACAATTCATTTGCCGGAGTTGTGACTGGTCTGGCTTGGACCGAGGTTGGAGGAGAAATCCTGCTCGCCGAAGCATCCCTAGTGCCGGGCAAGGGCAGCGAGACTGTGACTGGCAACCTGGGCAATGTGATGAAAGAGTCAGCCTCGATTGCCTACCAATGGGTGAGGGCTCACGCCAAGCAGATTGGCATCGACCCGGCTCTGTTTGAGAAATACAATCTGCATGTGCATTTCCCCGAGGGAGCTGTTCCAAAGGACGGCCCTTCGGCTGGCATTACTATCGCCACTGCCATAGTCTCGGCTTTCACCCAACGCCGAGTCAGAGAGCGCATAGCCATGACCGGCGAAATCACTCTGCGCGGCAAGGTGCTGCCCGTGGGCGGAATCAAGGAGAAGATTTTGGCTGCAAAGCGCGCGGGAATCAACACCATCGTGTTATCGGCTGATAACCGAAAAGACATCGAAGACATTGACTCCCGCTATATCCAAGGGCTTGATTTCCACTATGTGAATACTGCCCTTGATGTAATGCGCTTCGCCATCACGGATCAACCAGTGGCTGACCCGATTGAGCTCTGACAAATCAGTCTAAATAACGGCTCGTGAGGCCGGAATACGCATCAATGCGCCGATCACGCAAGAATGGCCACCAGCGCCTGACATGCTCTGATCGGCGCATGTCTATATCCACAATTGCCTCGGTCTCAGCATTGGTGGGCGCTTGCCATAAGAATTCGCCCTGAGGGCCGGCCACAAACGACGTACCCCAGAAATCTATGCCAAGAGTGTGGCCTGAGCGGTCTGCCTCATGGCCTACGCGGTTGACCGAAACGACCGGGAGTCCGTTGGCCACTGCATGCCCGCGTTGTATGGTAATCCAGGCATCGCGCTGGCGTACCTTCTCATCTTCCGGGTCAGAAGTCTCCCAGCCGATAGCCGTGGGGTATATCAGCAATTCTGCACCGCGCAGAGCCATCAGGCGCGCTGCCTCGGGATACCACTGGTCCCAGCAAACCAGCACTCCCAAGCGGCCAACCGAGGTATCGATAGGCTCGAATCCCATGTCACCGGGGGTGAAGTAGAACTTTTCATAGTATGCCGGGTCGTCAGGAATATGCATCTTGCGGTATTTCCCGGCAATCGATCCGTCTTTCTCGAAGACGACAGCGGTATTGTGGTAGAGGCCCGGGGCTCTCTTCTCAAAGAGCGAAGTCACGAGCACCACTCCGCACTCTTTAGTCAACTTGGAATAGAAATCTGTTACCTCGCCAGGAATCGGAGAGGCCAAGTCGCATAGCTCCACATCTTCTGACTGGCAGAAGTACAGACTGTCGTGCAATTCCTGATTGACTATGAGCTGGGCTCCCTGGCTGGCGAGCTCTCTCACCTTGGCGGCTATTCTCTCCCGATTTTGTTGCGGGTCCGCTGTGTTGGCTTGTTGTATCAAGCCGCATTTGAGAGTGGATTTCATGTAGCGTAGAGTGTTGAGTTAGGGTTATAGAATAAAAGAATAACGCAAAATTAATGAATTTCTCTCTAAATATGGGTCAATATCGTGAAATTTGGCCTTTGTTTAACTTAAAATGTCGGGATAATTTTATAATTTTGTGGCCGTAAAGAAATAAAACACCAAATGCGACATTTAAATATCCAACATATAGCCCTCACAGTGGCCGTATCTACCTCAATCTTGGCAACAGCCGGATGCTCGACCAAGAAGGACGCGCCATTGGTAACCGAGGCCTCAGCCTCTGAGGTCACCCAAACCTTGCAGCGCCAAAGCGCCAGCTACATTCCCAAAGCTGTCATCTACAAGACCAACGGCGATTACAACGACAATGTGCCCATCACACTGTCGGCCGATGGCAAAAGCGTAGCATCTTTCCCAGCCCCGACTGATCTGAGAGAGAACTCAACGCCGCTCCCAGTAGGCAACGGCTGGCTGCTCGACCGTCGAGGCGGAATCAGCATCAATACGGCTTTTCTTACCTATACTTATGAGCAATACCGTGATTTGCCGCAGGCACCATCGGTAACTCAATTGCTCGACAGCGTGATTCCTGACGCAAGGGTTATCGAGACCAAGACGCTGCCGATTACTTATAGCCAAGCCATAGCTAACCCATCATTGGTAGAACAGTACGCCAAATAGGATGGAGCAACTCCTCTACATATTGCCGCGAGGAATAGCCATAGGCATCCTGATTTCGGCCCCAATGGGGCCGATTGGAATGCTTGTGATACAGCGCACCTTGAGCAAGGGGCGTCTTCCGGCTTTCTTCACTGGCATAGGGGCTGCTCTTAGTGATTTGCTATACTGCTTGCTCACAGGCTTGGGCATCAGCTTTATCACTGACCTGATCGAGGCCCACCAATTCATATTGCAATTGGTGGGCGGCGTGGTTTTGGCTTGCTTCGGTATCTACCTATTTCGCAAAAATCCTACGCGCTCGCTCAAGACAGCGCGCCAACAAGCGGCCACGACTTACTGGAAGGATTTCGGCACTGGTTTCCTGCTTACCTTCTCCAATCCTCTAATACTATTCTTTATAATAGGTCTTTTCGCCCGCTTCAATTTCATATTGCCAGAATTTAAAGTGGGCCATTACATAGCGGCTTATGTGACTATCTTTGGCGGAGCGCTGCTGTGGTGGTACATTGTCACCACATTGGTGAGCAAACTACGAGCCAGGTTCAACGTGAGGTCTCTTTGGCTTATCAACCGCATCATCGGCTCATTGCTGATTATCATGTCGGTAATCGGCATTGTGGTGGGCCTGTGCGAACATGTGCTCTAATCGTGGTGATAAGGTTCGCCGCGCAGGATCGTCATAGCTCTGTAGATTTGTTCGGTGATGAACAGGCGCACCATCTCATGCGGAAATGTCATCTTTGATAGCGAGTGCATTGCATCGGCACGATCATAAACCTTTTGTGAAAATCCATAAGGGCCACCTATGGCCATCACCAATCGGCCCGGCAGAACATTCATCTTATCAGAGAGCAACTTTGCGAATTCACGCGAGGTGTACTCGCGCCCTCTCTCATCGAGCAGCGTAAGCCAGTCGCCAGGTTGGAGAGCGGCCAGCAGAGCTGCGCCCTCCATCTCCTTTTGTTTTTGTTCGGTCAAGGTTTTTGTAGTCTTGACATCTGGCAATTCGATAATCTGAAAAGGTATATAATGAGGTATGCGCGCGCAATACCTGTCGATGCATTCGCGCAGCGGGCCTTGTTGGGTGCGGCCTATGCAGATGAGGGCAATCTTCATGGCGGTTTTTGGTTTTTGGCTTTTGGAAATAATGTATTAAGGTTTTTGCCTTACCTTAAACGATTCCGAGGGATTGGAACATGCGTCGGTAATACTCGGCTTTTTGCTCAAGCTTCAAGGGATAGGCTCGCGAGGTTGATGGCATGCGCCATATCGCCAAGTCGTCAGCAATAACCTTTTCGCCCATCTTGGGCAGAGGAGTTGAGGTAAGCTGTGCGATAACCGAGGCGGCTTTTTCGCCTGTGGTGGCCACGGCATGGCATTCTGGCATCTGAGCCAGCAGCTGTTGCAATGGCACCGGCTCAATAATCTCCAGGAATTTGTCTGAAGCATTGCCCTTGAGGCGCCTTACCTTGCGCGCGGTATCATTGAGGGCTATGCCTTTTTCGGCCATCAGGCGCTTGATGGCATCTAAGTCAAATCTTTTGGCACTGGCGTCCCACATGGCCTCCTTATCATTAAGGAATATCAAGCCCATGATGCGCCAGAAATCATTGATGGGATTGGGGTAGTAAAAGTCCATCGACCATCGCTTTTCGCCCGGCGGAAAGGTGCCCATGATTAGGATTTTGGCCTTCTCGGGTATAAACGGGGCCCAAGGATGGCACTCTATTTCATAATTATTATTACAATTATTATTACAGTCTGTCAGCATTTTGTCGATTTTATTTGTTGGAAAGTAAAATTATCCGTACATTTGCTAAAATAAACATCATGTTTCACCAATAAGTTCTTTTATAGACTATGAAAAAGTATCTTGCAGAGGGCGTAGGCACAATGTTCCTGGTCCTCCTGGCCTGCGGTAGCGCAGTGCTTGCCGGTCCCAAAATCGGTGTGTTGGGTATCGGCCTTTGCTTTGGCCTCGTGTTGCTCTGCCTTTGCTATGCAATCGGCAACATTTCGGGTTGCCACGTAAATCCTGCTGTTTCGTTTGGCGTATGGCTGTCGGGCCGCATGCCTCTGGGAGAGTGCATTGGGTATATCGTATCGCAGCTCATCGGCGCTACTATCGGCGCTGGTTTCCTGTATGTGTTTATGGAGATGGGCGAAGGCTTTGATTTCGGCGGCATCACCGTGCCAGGCAAACTCGACCTTGCAACCAATGTGCTCCAGCCCGGCGCAACATCCGGCATGGCTCTTCTGGCCGAGTGCTTGCTCACCTTCTTCTTCGTGCTGATTGTGCTCGCAGCCACTGATGCCAAGAAAGGTTATGGCAAATTTGCCGGCATCGCCATCGGTCTCGCTCTGGGCCTTGTTAATATCGTAGGCATTCCAGTTGACAACTGCTCGGTCAACCCCGCTCGTTCGTTTGGTCCCGCAGTGTTCTGCCCGGGTGCTTGGGCTGATTTCTGGATCATGATCGTTGGTCCGCTGGTGGGTGCCGTTATCGCAGTGCTGTGCTGGAAAGCAATGGCTGGAACCGAACCCAATTCAATCGAATAATTCTCTTCGACTTGAAAATATAAGGAAAGAATGACGCGGAAAGGGAGTCAGCTTAGGCTAGCTCCCTTTCATTTGCTATATAATTATCATTTGCTATATATAATCTATATAATTATCATTTGCTATATATAATAAGGTGTAGCGCCACACTATGGTTGGGCGTATAGGGGGACGCAGTTGAGGAGGTAGGCGCTGGCCTTTTTCCAGGGGATATAAAGGTCAGATGAGCCGGGAATGAGTGGCACGGGCTGTTCATTGAGGTCAACGCGCAGATAGTATTGGCCGCGCTCTGTCTTGAATAGTATCAACTGCAGATTCGAGGCCATGGGCACCACGTAGAAATTCTTCCAATTCTTACCCACAGTATCGAAATAATTAGTGAGATAGTTGCAACCCGGCAGTCGCATCAGCGACAGCAGCGGCATCAAAGTCTCGGCATGGCCAAAACGCAGCCTCACAGCAATTTTGCTCTCGCCGTTTATATAGGCCTCAGTAGTAGAAATGAGGTCAAGCAACAGGTCAGACGCTATCTCAGCCGGGATGGATGACAGAGTGGTGGAGGTGCGCTGCAGATACTGCTTCAGATTGGCGCATGACCAGAGAGCATTGTATTCAGCGAGAGAGAAAAACTTTGCCGGATCCACATCAATCGACATTGCAGCCAGTCCGGCTATCACCGAGTATTCAGCCAGAGCCAGATTGCGAGCCTCCTCGGGATTGGCAAAGGGATAATTTTTGCCGAGCACCTTGACGAGAGCTCCAAAGGGACACGTCTGCTCGAAATATTCATCATAGACGCTCGACACCGAATTGCTCTTGCGGAAATTGATGTAATCTTGGTCGACATCAAATGGGCGCAGCAGGGCATCGTTGACTCGGCCAGTGAGAGTAGAGAATTCCAACTTGTTGTTGAGCCGATCCAATTGGTGGGTGAATGAATACATGCTCATCATGCAGCGAGGAGAATATGATGAGATGGCATTGACCTGACCCGATGCAAACACATCAGGATATGTCATAAACATTCTCGAGGCTATGCCTCTCTGCTCAGCCATGCCCAGCGAGTCAAGCGCACCCCATTGGCCTTGGCACTCTGCCATCACCCGGTCTACGATTCCGAGGAGGTCTTGGCCAAGCGGAGTGAGGGTGCCAAGAGAGTCGGCTCTGAGCAGAGCAGTGCGCATGGCTACGCAGTTGGAAGCCGATGACGGATAGCGAGCGCCATGTCGACCAACATGGTTGATCATAACCGCTTGCAATGAGTCGGGCGTGGCAATAGTTTTCTCCGGCACGGGATAAGGCATGTACGAACCAGCGCACTCCCAGTAGCTGTAATCCGTGGCCATGGGATTTGCAGCCCAGGCCATCAACGATGACAAGAGAGAGATTATCAAGAAAAGATGACGATGTATCATATCTCGTTTGTTTTTTGTTGGCTATAATTTTTCTCGGTCAAAAAAATTTAGTAATTTTGAATCCTCAAAATTACTAAAAAATGATCGAACTTACAAAAATCGAGGAATATATTTCTTCTGGTCAGCTCTACAAGGCCATTGAGAGCTTGGAAAACAATATAAAAGAGGAGCCCGAGAGGGCAGAGTGGCACTTTCTGTGCGGCAAGGTGCATTGGCGCCTCGGCCATCGCCGCGAGGCCATCACCGAGTATGAGCATGCGGCGCAGCTCGACCCGGCATCGCCAGCAGTCGAGGCCCTGAGCTTGACTCGCGAGATTATGGATTTTTTCAATCCCGATCAATTCAATCCGTAATATCAAAATGTCACGTGCACTGCGACCCTAAGGCCATGGCGGTCGATTGAGTAGGGCACATCGCGGTATGACAAGCGCCACACATAGTCGACTCGCAGACATTTGAAAATATTATCCAAGCCAGCCGAAATCTCCATGTATGGGCGATTGCTCATGCGTGTGACGGTGGCCTCGATGGGGTATTGCAGCAATTCGGGATGGAGCGATGGGTCGTTCTTGTCGCTCAAATGGCCCCATAATCCGCGAAATGCCACAACCTCTCTGAGGCGCAGTTGGCGCCAACCGGGTATGAAGTTGAACAGCGCACCATTGAGCCAATAAGTCAGATCCCACGATGCGTAGCTGTCATTGACAAATTCCATGGGATTCATCAACGCGAAGCTCTCAGGCTGGATAGTGTAGGAGAGGTTAGCATTGGGGATAAGCAGGTTTAGGTATGGCGACTGCGACCAGACATGGCCACCCTTGATCAAGACATCGGCAAATCCGAAGGCTGAGAACCAGAAACGCTTTTGTACGCTCGCCTCGGTGAAGTTGACCATGTATTTCGAGCCCAACCATCCTTTAGGCGCAATCGTATGGCGCAAGATGAATACTGGAGCATCGAGATTGAGCGGTATTCTGAAACTCTTGGCTTGGTAGAATTTCTCGCCAGGCGCATACCTGAGCTCTACGCTGAGCGAGGTCTCTGAAAAATCCTTGATGCTCTCGCCATATCCGTTGGTGAATTGCATGTAGGGCGTGGATTCCTGGATCTCGTTGGCGATGGCTGCGCAGACCGAGAAATTGTTACGTAATTCAAGATTGTACTCCAATCGGTTTTCGCGCTTGTAGGTAATCAAGAAATCCGACATGCGCTTGAGCGAGATGAAGATGTTGTCTTGGTTGGTAAACATGTAATGCTGGCCAATCTGGTCAACATCATATCGGCTGGTGAGGCGGAATGAATTCATCGGGAATTCCCTCGAATGGTATTCCTTGTCGATAAAGGAATATTCAACCTCGGCCCCGTATTTCCACTTGTGGTCCTTAAATCCGTAGGCCACGTATCCTCGGCCAAACCAACGCTTGCTCAGATTAGCCGTAGTCATGCCGCCAGCTCTCAAGCGCCAGCCTTCAAGCGAATTATGGCTAATGGTGGTATTGACTGGGCCATAGTCGAATTTGCTGTTGGGCCCAAGATTGATATAGCCAGTGAAGAGAATTTTCAGGACTTTTTCAGTCCAGTAATACAGAGGCACACCCCTCAATTTCCTCATCAAGTCATCAACATTGCTCTCATTCTCAGTGACATTGAGCAGTCGAGCCTGGCTCCAAAATTCTTCATCGCGCTCTTTGGCCTCAGCCGTAGTAATCTCATTGCCCAGAGTGGAATAGATGCTCTCATCGGCTGCCGCCTCGAACGAATGATTGGCATACGCCACATTGCGCCTCACATAGAATCCGGGCTTGCCCGGCACAATCTTCAGCTCAATCGTCATATCGTCATGGGCTTTGAGACGGCTCCCGTCGGGGGCGCGGTCAAATTCCTGCGAGATGTAGAGATTCTCGATGAAGTTGAGGTTGATGTTGCGTGGAGCTTTCATCGTCACCTTCTTGATAAACATCGTTGAATCGTTGACTGGCACGAATACCTGGCCATTGAATCCAAACGAGGCCGTATTATGGGGGTAGAAGCTGAGCACAATGCAACGCTCGCCTCTGACCTCGACAGTATCGGTGAGATAAAACTTGTAGAAATCGGGCGCGATGCGAGATAGGGGGCTCACGAAGCGATTTTGCAAGATGTTGATGTCGTTGTCGTAAACATCAATCTCGCGCAGCACATCCTCAAGAAAGGCTAAAGTACCCTGCTGGTCGGCTATCTCGTCAAATCCGTTTTGCTTCACGCCTGTCACAACTTCTTTCCTGGCCGTGGGTGATTTGCGATAATAGCACTCTGAGGCTTTCTCCTTGGCCATGATGTTGAGAATCGGTTTGCCCGAAATCTCTGAGGTATCCACATGGTCCCAAAGGAAAGGGAATTTATTCATCAGCCAACTGCCTTCTTCCTTCTCCGTAAAATCATTGAGGGCAAAGGTTATGATTTCGTATTTGTCATAGCTGTAATATGGGTTGCGCTCAGGGTCGGTCAACTGGCCGCTATCCTTGATGCGCTTTGCAAACTCTACGGCCGGATTATTCTTCTTTGAATATTTCTGCTTGCGCACCACCACCTCGTTGAGCACAGTAGCGGTAGGCGACATTTTGACATCATAGAGATTGACCATGCCTTTGCGAATGGGCACGAGTTTCTTCTCGTAGCCCAGACAAGCCACTTGCAATATTTGCGCATCCTCGGGCGCAGTGATTTCAAATATTCCTTTCTCGTTCGACAACGTACCGGCCACTTCGCCAGCTACAACCACCGAAGCGAAAGGAAGAGGCTCGAGCGTAAGCGAGTCTCTCACGATGCCGCTCACATAGTATTGCTTGTTGGCGTCAGCGTGAGCTGTCAGAGATAGGAGTGCTGTTAAGAAAAGTGTAAGATAAAGTTTAAAGTCCAATTTTTGAAAGGTTGGAATTATAGTAATATGGATTGCCGGTGACTTCCTCGCCGACGAAAGGCGGAATGGCGAAATTCTCGTTTTCCTGCTTCAGCTCAATCTCTGCCACGGTCAGGCCCTGGAGCTTTCCGGCAAATTCGTCAATCTCCCAGGTATGGCCCTCCCAAGGCACAATGTAGCGAGTCTTTTCCAATCCCGATGAGCAGAGTCGGAGCATCTCTTCGGCATCGCCTACAGGAATCGCATATTCCCATTCGCCGCGAGTGGCTCCGTGATTTTTGCTCTTCACGGTGATCCAGGCCTCATCGTCGGTGATTCTGATCCTAACAGTGGCGTCTGGATTAGTCGACAGATAGCCTTGGCGGATATGCGTAGCTTTTACTGCCAGGGGCTTAAAGCTCTCGTCGGGCACTAAGAATTTTCGCTCTATCTCTAACGGCATAGCTCAAGCTTTACGACATTTTCGACATGCTGGGTATGAGGGAACATATCCACCGGTTGCACAGCAACCACTCGGTATTTGGCGTCGAGCAGCGCCAGGTCACGAGCCTGAGTGGCCGGATTGCAGCTAACGTACACTATGCGCTCTGGCTCGGCCTCAAGGATGACATCAACCACATCCTGGTGCATTCCAGCTCGGGGCGGGTCGATGATCATCACATCGGGTCGACCATGCTCAGCGATAAACTCAGGCGTAAGCACATCCTTCATATCGCCGGCAAAGAATAGGGTATTCTCAATGCCGTTGACCTCTGAGTTGATTTTGGCATCCTCGATGGCATCGGCCACATATTCGATGCCGATTACCTTGCGAGCCTGTTTGCTCACAAAGTTAGCAATCGTGCCAGTGCCGGTGTACAGGTCATAGACCAGTTCGACGCCCGTGAGGGCCGCGAAGTCGCGAGCCACCTTATAGAGCTTATATGCTTGGCGCGAATTTGTCTGATAGAAAGATTTTGGGCCTATGCGGAACTTGAGGCCTTCCATCTCTTCTTCGATCCAAGGCTGACCGCTGTGCACGCGCACCTCCTGGTCGGCGATGGAATCGTTGACTTTGAGATTCACCACATATTGCAGCGAGGTAATCTGCGGGAAAGCCTCGCGCACGGCCCCGAGCAGGGCCTCGATTTGCTCGGGATTGTCCTCGCCAAATACCACAACAGCCATAATCTGGCCAGTCGAGGCTATGCGAATCATCAGGGTGCGCATGAATCCCTGATTGCCCTTGATGTCGTAGAATGAGTATCCGTGGTCCTTGGCGTATTGCTTGACAAAGAGGCGCAACTGATTGCCAAAGGCGTCCTGAAGATGACACTTTTTGATATCAAGTACCTTGTCAAACGACCCGGGGATGTGGAAACCGGCAGCCTGGCGCTCGGGAAATTCCTCACCGCTCTCCAATTGCTCGCGTGTGAGCCAGCATTTGTCAGAGAATGTGTACTCCATCTTGTTGCGGTATGCCCAGATGTCGTCAGAGGGTATGATTGGCTCAATCTCGGGATGTTCGACTTTTGCTATACGAGTGATTGCATCAACCACCTGTTGGCGCTTGCATTTGAGCTGCAAGTCGTAGGGGAGGTGCTGCCAACGGCAGCCGCCGCATACGCCGAAATGCTCGCAACGGGGTTCTACTCTCACCTCTGATGGCGAAGTGAGGTTGACGATGTGTCCCTCGGCGTAATTTTTCTTTTTCTTATCGAGCTTGACATCGGCGATATCGCCTGGGGCACCAAAAGGGATAAATACCACCATATCGTCAACGCGAGCCAAAGCGTTGCCCTCGGCCGCTACATCGATTATTTTGACCCCGGTGAGTGTGGGGAGTTCTTTGCGTTTTCTACTCATTTTCTATTGTAATGCTGTCCGGAAGTAGTGGATCGAGGAGAGGTATTTGCGGAACCGAATCCTCAGGCATTGGCAGTTGAGGGATTGTATCCACAGGTATATTGAGCACAGGAATCGAGTCCAGCCCTATTGGAGATTGCTGAATCGAATCCAGCTCAGTAGAGGCTTGCGGAATCGAATCTGGGAGCAGAGAGGGTAGGCTCTGGATATCGATTGTATCAGCCGAAATGGAATCAAACGGAGCACTCAACGAATCGAGCGTAGCGATGTCGTGAGGCATTCGGGGCTCAGGCCGGGTAGGGGCCGGACGCGTCATTGATGGGAGTGCTCGCTTCACTGACACGGGCTCGGCCGAGGCCATCAGTTCATCCATTTCTGGCGGGATGACAAACACGTCCATCGGACTTTCTGGCCTCAGGCCGGTGTACCATTTGAATTTTGGCAAGAAGAAGAGCGATTTCTTGGCCAAATACAGAGGGGTGACTGTGCCACTGGTCTCTGGCCACATCTTCATCATCACCAGCGCCTGATGCTCAAAGTCGGCCGTCATAAAGCTGCTCTCGATATTGACGATCTTGTTGTATGTCGAATCGTTCTCCATCGGCATCATTATCGCCTCGACATTGCCATTGACATCGAGCTTGCTCATCTCACCATCCTTGAAATAGGCAATCATCTCTTTCCCGCTGAGTTGATTGAAATATCCCTCCTCAATCATTTGGGCTGTGAATCCGAAGTCGGGAAGCACAGCGTGGTCGATTGTGGAATCGTTGAGATGCAGCTGTATGACATTGCCGAAGATTTGGCGGTCATCGCTCCATACTATGGGATGGCGCAACAGATAAAGCACCGAATCGCGCTCTTCAAACCTCAGGGAATCGCAGATGCCCTGCATGTCAGAGCGGAAAAATCTGACGCGAGGATGGGCTACCAGCACATGCGTGGTATCGACATACTCGTAAGCTCGGCGATGCAGGATGGTATCCTCTGGCACATAGATGGTGTCGTATTGCGGAAAGGTGAAAATCTCTCGGCCGTGTACATACATGGTGTCGCCTTGCGAGTATTCTTTGGCAAGGGCGCGGCCAGTGACATAGCTGCTGTCGGCTATCTGGTTGTAATATCCGTATTCGCCAGTGAGCATCGACTGGCGTATCGAATCGCGAAGCACCATATTGCCTTTGGCCCAGCCATAGCCAGCCATTTTATCGTAAAATAGAGTGTCGCCCTCGAGAGTAGTGCCGCGCTGCATTTTTACCAGCGAGCGCTTATACAGATTGGCAAGCTCGGTCTCGGTGTCGTAAGTACCATAAGTCGTGAAGATAGTGTCCTGATGGCTTATTATAGTCGACTCAGAGAACAGCTCGGCCAGATGGGTGTCGGTGTTGTAGTAGAGGGTGTCGGTGTGGATAAACAGCGTATCATTCGACTCGGTGATCGAGTTGAGGCGCACGTTGCGGTAGAAGGTAGCCTCTTTGGTCGATGGCACATATTCGCCTTGCACCGAAACGAGCCTATTCTGCTTGTCGGTCAACACGCCGCCAGTGTCATAGTATCCAAATTCGCTGTACAGGTCGTAGACAAAGCGGTCAGTCTCGAGCTCAACATCGTTGTTGATCATCCTCACCGGCTCGCCCCAAAGCGTCGCCAGTTCGGTCTCGCTGCGGTATTTGAGCGAATCGCCGTAGACGAATAGGGTATCGCCTTGCTCCATCCTGACGTTGTAGAAAGCGTCGAGCGATTCTTTCTCGGGGTAATAATTGGCACTGTCGCAGTACATCCACATGCCGCCCTTTGAGAATACCACATTGCCGATAAGGATCAGGAATGAGTCATTGAGCTGCTTGTTTAGCTCGTCGGCATGCTCCAAAAACACGTGCTTGCCATCTTGCCTGTTGGCCGTTGGCACCTGCGGCTTGATCACCGGCAGCGTGTTTTGCTGCTGCATAGCGGCCGGCAGCCACAGGGGCATTGACACCACAAAGAGCGCGGCTGCCGCTGACAGCCTCGCTCTCCGTGAGATTTTAATATCTTTGGTCTTGGGTGGTCTTTTCATTTTATCCATCCTTCGTGCTCGAAGTCGCAGCCTTTCCAGCCGTCTTCGATCTTCACGTAGGTTGTTTTGATCTTGTTGGCGATCCATTTGTCAAGAATCTTCTGCTTGCCTTGCATCTCGTACATGTCGAGAATCAACTGATAATCCTCGGCCAGGTTTGCCTTGTGGGCCTCGATGCGGTTGGTGAGCTTGATTAGCACCACTTGGTCGCGGTCGCGCTTTGGATCCTTCATGATGAAAGCCTCAGAGATTTCGCCGGGTTGCATCGTGGCCACCTTCTTGGCTATTTCTTGCGGCAACTGCGACATTTCAAATCGGGTAGTGCCGGTCTGGTCGTTGACCATCACGCCGTTGCTGTAGCGCGTGTCTTTATCCTGCGAGTAATAGCGAGCAGCCTCCTCAAAGGTGATTTTCTTGTTGTCGACGATATCGACTCTCAGAGAATCCAAGCGGCCTACGGCGTCAATCAGGTCTTTGTCGGCCACTTTAGGCTTGAGCAGGATGTGTCGAGTGTTGATGCGGTCGCCGCGCTTCTCAATCAGCTGTATTATGTGGTAGCCGTATTCCGATTCCACAATCTTTGACACTTTCTTGGTATCATTTAGGTTGAATGCCACCGCAGCGTATTCAGGCACCAGTTCGCCACGTCCCATGAATCCGAGTTCGCCACCGCGAGCCGCTGAGCCTGGGTCTTCGCTGTAGAGGATTGCGAGAGTAGAAAATTCTGCCTCGCCCGAAGTTACGCGGTCAGAAAACTCGCGCAGACGCGCCTTGACGTCCTCAATCTCTTGTCTTGGGATTGATGGATTGATGGCTACCACTTGCACCTCGACTTGCAGAGGCACGAATGGGATAGAATCTGTGGGTAGGGAATTAAAGTATTTCCTGACATCCGAGGGAGTGGCCTTGAAATCCTTGGTAAGGTTTTCTTGCACCTGCTCCATGCGCGAGCGGTTGGTGAAGTTGGTCTGGTACATCTCGCGCAGCTCGGGGATGGTGCGGCGGAAGTATTGCTCAACCTTCTCGCGCGAACCAAGCTGAGCAATCAGATAGTTGACTTGTTGGTCCACTCTCTGCTGGATATACGATGTCTGGGCCTCGATGGTGTCAAGGTCGGCTTGGTGCAAATACAGGCGCTGGATAGCGATTTGCTCTGGAATCACACAATAGGGGTCGCCCTTGATGGGAATTCTCTCCTCGAGGTATTCCTTGTAGGCTTGCTCTACTTCTGACTTGTAGATCGGTTCGTCTCCGATCATCCAAGCCACCTCTTCGGCTATGTTGTTTTGAGCCCAGGCAGCGTATGCGGCGGTTGCCAAGATGGCCAAAACCAAAAATCTGATTATTTTCACTATTATGGATGTTAAATTTTAGGGCAGTTCCGGATGGTGGAACTTGCTTTGGCTAATGCAAAGTTACGAAATAATTGTCATAATTTGAGACATCGGGGCCTAAAATAGATAAAAATATAGACCGAGGGTCCAATTTTAGTAGTTTTTAGGCGAGCGAGGGTCTCAGATTACTTTGTTCTTGGGCCGCGTGGCCTGGAAATCCTTGAGGTATTCGGGCGTGGAATAAGCCAAATCGATAAATTCGCGGCGCGAATAAGCTAGGTCGGCGAGGGCCATCATGTCGGTAGCGAGGGGCTCGATGCCGTCGATGAATAGGGCGTTGGGAGCTGTGATTAGGCTCTTGGCTTTCTCGCTGCCGCTGCCGAAAAATAGAGTAGGGCGTCCGAGCTCAAGTATCGCCTTGTAGCTGTCTTGGTCCAGGATCATCGGCCCCGGGGGCAGCATGGCATTCAGTGCCAAGTCGTAGGCGGCAGTGTAGACCTCCATGCGCCGGGCGTCGACCATTGGAACGAATATGGTATCCTCAGTGATCTCGTGGCCTGAGAACATCACCTCGGTAGCGAGTAGCTTGAGGGTGCTGACACCGATCAGCGGGATGTCTAAAGCGTAGGCGAGGCCTTTTGCTTCGCTCAGACCGATTCTGAGGCCAGTGTAGCTGCCAGGTCCCATCGATACGGCTATGGCATCGAGCTTGATTTCTTTTTCGCTCAGGAAGTCGAGGCAATCTTTGATCATGCCGGAAAGTAGAGCTGCGTGGTTGCGGCTCTCAAAATTCTCTATATGGCGCAGCACCATGCTCTCGGCTGTCAAAGCCACGGAGCAGGGACTGCCTGATGTCTCTATGTTGAGTATAACTGCCATGGGGGAGGCTCAATTTTCGTTTTACGTTGCAAAATTACAGTTTTTTATCCTAATATGAAAATTATTGGAATGATTTTATTGTTTACTTAACATAATATCGATTATCTATAAGAAGTGGCGACATGAAATCTATATTTTCACAGTCCTGGAGGGAAAAAATCAAATATCGAAATCTCACGAATGTTGAATTAATGTTAAAATGTTGAATTGCATTAAGATAAATGGATTTTAGACCGAACAAAAAGATAGGGTGAATACGTTATATTATTACTCCAGTTGAAAAATCCACCTGGCTGGAGCGACAAATTCAAGAAGTCAGCAAAGATTTTACAGAGGTAAAATTTGGGAACTAATGATGATCACAATTCCCAACCCCAATTTTCATTTGATTGTAGGCGAGTGTAAATTCCCAAGAGCCCAAAAAGGCGTCAGCCTCGGCCTGGAGAATTTACAAAAACGCTCATCTCTATCGATTAACAATCGCATAATTCGCGAATGTTAATCGTTCCCAAAAACGTCAAACCTCTACCAAACACTTTTTAACACGACACGTATTATCCACATTGCCAAAGCGATGTGGATTTATTTTTAATTTACACTTTAGATTTACCCCAAATCGGATCCCCTCAGATAATATTTGTAAATACACCGCCGTACTTCCCTACCCTCTAAACACTTATATGGTTAAAGTGCCACCTTAACTTAAAGTTGGCAATTTACATTTGTATGCTATTTGCAAATCCAAATTGCAGTTGTGAATTAGTTTGGTTTTGTTAATTCCCAAATTTAAATTCCATTTTGTAAACTCAAAAATTACGCCCTCTCTAAAATTTTCATTTGAAAATTTGGTGGTTACAAAATAATTGATTACATTTGCACATTGAAAATTTACAGTCATAATACAGATAAAATCAAGAATCATGGATCTCGTAGGTCGCCTTAAGGTTTACATGCAGCATGTGGGACTCCCTATCTCGCAATTCGCCGATTTCGCTCAAATTCCTCGCCCAACTCTGTCGCAGATTCTGAGTGGGCGAAACAAGAAAATCAGCAACGAGCTAATGGAGAAACTGCACGCCGCCTTTCCAGCCCTTAACATCAACTGGCTATTGTTTGGCGACGGCCCTATTGAGAATGCCGGCCATGCCAGCGCTCCCTCGCCTCAGCCGGTTCCCAAACCCCAGCCGCAAGTGCAAAGCATACCTATCCCTCCCATAACCAATCCAAGGATGGATGAGATAGAAATGGAACTCGACAATCTTGACGAGGCTGAGGACAAGTCTGTCGAGGGAGCTCCCTCGCAGCCATTGGCCATTAGTCCGGATGCCTCAAAGAGGATTCAGACCATCATTGTGTTTTATAGCGACAACAGTTTTGAAATTTTTACCCCTTCGCAACGATGAGATTTTAAAATCCCGACCCTCCGTCAAAAACGCTCCGAATTTTGAAATCTCACTTGCATGAAAATGCCCCTACCTCTTTGCGTTTCAAAGAGATAAGGGCATTTTTGACGGTATCTCGCGTATCAATTTCGCGCTCATTGTGCGCCTAATGGCCTCTACGGCCCATACTCGCTTGGGCAAAAACCGATGATCGAGCGCCGTTCGCAGTTTTTCGTAAGCCTCAACTGCTGTTTGGGCTGTTCCCTCAATCACCAAACCCACAGCTTGCCCCCAGCGCTCATCTGGCACACCTATTATATAGAATGCCTCAGTAATAATTGCCGAGATTTCTTTTTCTAAGATTTCAGGATGGATCTTCAGTCCACCCGAATTGATTACATTGTCGATGCGGCCCTTCCAGTAGAAATGCCTGTCATCAATCAACTCTACCATATCATTGGTAACCAAAAGCTCAAATGAGAAATTACGAGTCTGGATGCACAAGCACCCTCTTGCATCGAGCCCGAAACTGATGCCTGGCATGGCCTCATAGGGCAATGGCTGTATGGCAACCCTGGCCAATGCCACATGGCTGCAGGTCTCGGTCATGCCATACGAGCAATATGCACGATAACCAGCATCGACGATTCTGCGTCTTACCGTCTCGTCCAAGGGTCCGCCCCCTATTATCACATTCTTGATTTGCCTTGGCCCTTCGGGATGCTCGAGCAGCCATGGTGCCTGGGATGGCACTATGCTCAGCAAGTCGCACCGCTCGGGCCAGTCAAAGCGATTGGAAGGCTCAATCACCATCAGTCGGCAGCCAGCCTCGATAGCCCTCACTGCCATCATCTTTCCGGCTATGTAGTCGAGCGACAAAGGCAGAGCCAGGATACTGTCTTTCCCTATTCCGAAAAAACTGTTAGTGCCTCGCGCCGAGGCGCGCATGTCTGCTTTGAGCAGTTTGATCGGCTTTGGGGCTCCGGTCGAGCCCGAGGTATGCCCCATCACATAATCGGCCCCATTCTCCCACTCTTCTATGAATTCTTCCAGCTTCATATTATGTTAAATAGGGCCCAGATTGAAGATGGGTCATGCCAAAGCCGCTCGCCTCGCAAATTCAGCGGCGACGGGAAATTATTGCTATAGAGTTGGCCGGTGCCGAGGCCCTGCGGCATCTCAGGATTCTTTAGAGCCACCCATTGAGCGATGGCATTCAGCCCGATATCACTCTCAAGAGCCGAAGTCGCCCACCAGCCTATTCCTCGCTTTTCGGCCTCGGCAATCCACGCATCGGCATGACCGAAACCTCCGCAAAGGGCCGGTTTCAAGATTATGTATTGAGGCTTGATAGCATCGAGCATTTCTTGTTTCTCAGCATCAGAGCGCATCCCTATCAACTCCTCGTCGAGTGCGATCGGTATCGGGGTTTCTGAGCAGAGCTTCTCCATCTCTCGCCACTGCCCTGCATGGATTGGCTGCTCAATCGAGTGGATTCCGTATTGGCTCAACAGCTCCAGAATCCGCAATGCATTCTCGGGACTTAGCGACCCATTTGCGTCAAGCCTTATCTCCAATTCTGACACCGGGAAATGGCTGCGCAATGCCTCAATCAGTTCTATTTCTTCCTCGATGTTTATGCCCCCTATCTTGAGCTTTATGCACCTGAATCCAGCGGCAACCTTCTCCTTGATGCGAGAAAGCATCAGCTGTTTCGACCCCATCCACACCAGTCCGTTGATGCGAATCCCCTCCTCGCCTCGTGTCCATGCCGATGGCCAGAGCAGCCTCTGTCCTCCGCCTCGCAAGTCGGCCAGGGCCGTCTCTGCCCCAAAGAGCAGAGACGAGCACTGGGGGATTTCCTCCAATCCGCTGCGGCACATCTGATCAATCTGTGACTCATAGACGGGGGTGTCATCTGCGCTTAGGCCGCGAAACAGGTTGCATTCCCCTATCCCCACGCATTCGGGATTCTCTACATCCCACACCTTTATTATATAGGTGTCCTTGGCCTGCATGGTTTCGCGCGAAGTGACAGCCGTGAAGGTGAATCGCAATCTATATGGTATCCATTCAGCTCTGAGCATCAGCCTGGGAATTGCGGGAATTGGTCAAAATCGGGATCGCGCTTTTCGAGGAATGCATTCTTGCCCTCTTGCGCCTCGTCCATCAGATAATACATGAGAGTCGCATCGCCGGCAAATTCCATCAGGCCATGCTGCCCATCGAGTTCGGCATTGAGGGCGCGCTTGATCATCCTGATGGCAAACGGGCTGCGCTTCATGATGGTTTCGCACCACTCCACCACTTCGTCTTCGAGTCGGTCAAGAGGCACCACTTTGTTGATCATGCCCATGGCCAGGGCCTCGGCGGCGGTGTATTGGCGGCAGAGATACCAGATTTCGCGAGCCTTCTTCTGGCCCACGCAGCGAGCCAAGTAGGACGAACCGAAACCGGCATCAAAGCTCCCTACCTTGGGACCAGTCTGGCCGAAGCGAGCATTATCGCTGGCGATTGTCAGGTCGCACACCACTTGCAGCACGTTGCCGCCTCCGATGGCGTAACCGTTGACCATGGCAATCACCGGTTTCGGTATCGAACGTATAGCCTTGTGCAAGTCCAACACATTGAGGCGCGGAGTGCCATCGGCATCGCGGTAGCCGCCTCGGCTCTTGTAGTTCTGGTCGCCTCCTGAGCAGAAAGCCTTGTCTCCGGCACCGGTCAGCACCACCACTCTCACCTTGGGATTCTCGCGGCAATATTCCATAGCGTCGAGCATCTGAGCGTTGGTCTGGGGGCGGAAAGCGTTGTACACCTCCGGGCGGTTGATGGTTATGCGGGCAATCCCCTCGTATTGGTCAAAGAGGATGTCAGAGTATTCCTTGATAGTAGTCCATTGTCTCATGGCGTAGGTATCTTTATTCTTTACAATTTTCGGCAAAATTACTCATTTTCGTTCTTTTCTCAAAATCTTTTTCCTTTTTGGCGAAAATATTTGGAGCATTAAACATTTTTCGGTATATTTGCATTGATATTATCGAATTACCTAAGTTTACCTCTCCTATTTCAGGTAACAACGACCAATAACCACAATCAGATCTCTGATGCAATACTTCAGCACAAACAACCACTCCTCGAAAGTGTCGCTTAGAGACGCTATCCTTCATAGCCAAGCCCCCGATGGTGGCCTATATATGCCTGACAATCTGCCACGATTCCCTCAGGCTATATTCAACAATATAGCCGAAATGACACCGATTGAAATTTCTTATTTCATCGCCTACTCTCTTTTCGGTTCAGACATCCCTTCTGCAGAAATCAAACGCATAGGCGAAGACGCTCTCAAATTTCCCATCCCTCTGGTAGAAATCGAACCGGGCATCTTTGCCCTCGAGCTATTCCACGGCCCAACGTGCACAGTCAAGGATATCGGCATCCGCTACTTGGCGCGCATGCTCTCAGCCCTCAATCCCGATTTCCCCAAACCGCTAAATGTGATGGTGGCCACTACGGGCCATTCCGGCAGCGCCGTGGCCAACGGTTTCCATCATGTCGATGGCGTGAATGTCTTTGCCATGTATCCCAGCCAGACTCCTGATAGCCAGGTGGCACAGGTGGCTATGCTCGGCGACAATGTCTACGCTGTCAGTATCAATGGCAACATCGACCAGTGCCGCAGCTTGGTGCGCTCGACTATAGCCGACAAGGATCTCAACGAGAAGATTCGCTTCACCTGCGTCAACTCAGTCAACATCGGTCGAGTGCTCCCCGGCATTATCCCCTACTTTTTGGCCTACGCTCAACTCCAGGCAAAGCAGCCAAAGCATGGGCCCATCAAGGTGTCGGTGCCTTGCGGAAATGGCGGAATGCTCCTGGCCGGATACTTCGCCAAACGCATGGGCCTCCCGATAGGCAAACTCATTGCCGCCAACAATGCCAACGGTGCTTTCTGTCGATACCTAAGCCAAGACAAAGCTGATCTCACCGAAGCCACCAAGCGCACTCGCGCTTATGCCATGGATGCCACCGTTCCCACCAACCTGCCCAGGTTTGAGTTGTTGTGCAATGGCAACAAAGAGGCGCTGCGCCGCGACATTATGGCTGACTCGTGCACCGATGCCGAGATTGACTCTACTATTCGTGATGTTCTGTCGCGTACCGGCTACATGCTCGACCCTCACTCGGCAGTGGCTTACCGTTGCCTAAAGAATAACCTCGCGCCAGGCGAAACTGGCATCTTCCTCGCCACAGCTCATCCGGCCCGCTGTCTGACTACAATGGAGCAAATCACTGGTCAGAAAGTGGAGATACCTCCGCAATTGGTCAAGTTCACCTCGGGCCGAGGCACTGAGCGCTCACTGCCGGCTACTTACCCGGCTTGGCGCAAATACTTACTCAACATCTTAAAGATACGGCGATGAATCTTAGCGGAATGATATTGCGCATGTTTGGATGGTCGACTGAGATCACTGCTCCCGACTTCCAGAAATGCATAATCTGCGTTGCTCCGCACACCAGCAATTGGGACTTCATACTTGGCAAACTCGCTTACGCATCAGTTGGCCGCAAGGCCGGATTCTTGATGAAGGAGAGTTGGTTCTTCTTTCCCTTGGGGTTGCTGTTCCGCGCCATCGGCGGGGTACCGGTGCCGAGAAAGAAGAAAGGCTCGGGCCCATCGTTGGTCGACACTCTGGTCGAGAGATTCCGCCATGCCGACCACTTGGCCATTGCAATCACGCCTGAGGGCACACGCAGCCGCACCTCGAAATGGCGCACCGGATTCTTGCAAATATCCCTGCAGGCCCAGGTGCCAATTCTGCTCGGCGTAATCGACTATGCCCAGAAGCGAGTCCTTGTCAGGGAGGTTTTCAACCCCACTCCCGACATCGAGGCCGACATGCGCGCCATCAAGGATTATTACAAACCATTCGTTGGGCGACATCCCGAAAAATTTACTACTGACTGATTTCTATGCAAGAAAAATTGCTCATATCGGCTTTGCAGCTCGATTCCACTTTAGGAGTTCCGCAAGCCAATCTCGAATACCTCGATCTCGCCATCAAGAAGGTGCCTAAGGGCACTGATGTGGTGGTACTACCCGAGCTCTTCAGCACTGGCTATATCTCCGACTTGGAGCAAGCACGCAAACTGGCCGAACCAATTGACGGACCGACCATGGCCCATGTCAAGAAATTGGCACGTCGCAATTCCTGCGCCATCTGCGGCACATTCCTCGCTAAGGATGGCGATAAGCTGTGCAACCGCGCTTTCTTTGTCGAGCCCAACGGAGATGTCGTCTTCTATGACAAGCGTCACTTGTTCTCGCTCAGTGACGAGGCATCTATCGTAAGCCCAGGCTTAAAGCTAGCTCCTGTGGTGAGATTCCGAGGCTGGAACTTCTCAATGGCCGTTTGTTATGATGTGCGCTTCCCGGCTTGGGTCAGGAATCAAGGCATGAAATACGATGTACTGCTCGTACCAGCCAATTGGCCGCAAAAGCGCAGCTATGCCTGGACGCATCTGCTCCAAGCTCGCGCCATTGAGAATCAAGCATACATCGTGGGTGCCAACCGCTCGGGCAGTGATGAATTTGGAGTCTACGACAATGAGACCTATATCTATGATTATATGGGCAAGCCTATAGCCGAGACCTCGGGCGTATGCATCTCGGCCGAACTAAATCGAACAGCCGTGGAGAAATTCCGAGCCGGTTTCCCCGCCTGGAAAGACGCCGACCAAATAGAACTGAAATAAAACAACCCCAAATCCCGCGGCCCCTAGGGTCGCCTCTGTGTAGAAATCCCATCGTCTCCACCCCTGAGGCCCCTAGGGTCGCCTCTGTGTATAATTAAACCGGTTGCTTACTTACTTTCAGCACCTTCCTGATTGCCGGGGGCGCTAAATAGACTGCCGCGATGGCGCCGACCGAATCGGCGACAAAATCCAATGGGTCTGAACTTCGCCCCTTGCCCATGGCGGCTTGAGAGATTTCATCCAGTCCCCCAAAGGCAATCACGCACACTGCGATGCCCCACATCACTATTGGTCGCAGCACATATCTGGGTTTGCTGCGGCGCTGCATGTCAAAGGCAATTGCGCCCACCAGTCCGCCCATCATTATGGCATGGACCAGTTTGTCGGCACCGGGAAACATTGGTATGTCTTCAGTGCCGATGGGGTCGTTAGCTAATGTCAGATACAGTATCACCCCCAATACCAAGGCGCTGGGCCAATAACTTTTCAAAAACGATATAACTCTATTCATTTTCCTCTTTCCATTTCAAATATTCATTGCATGTGAGCTCAAGCTCATCATACCATTCCTTGCCGAAGCGCCGTATCAGGGGATCCTTCAGAAATTGGTACACTCTGATACCCTGGGCGCGCCCCAATGTCTCGGCGCATTTGCAAATCTTCCACCGATGGTAGTTGACAGCAGTGAATGTCGGATGCTCCTTGAGTCTGACGGGATACAGGTGGCAAGATATAGGTTTATAAAAATCGATTCGCCCCTGGCGATAGGCCTTTTCAAATGCGCACATGCACATTCCGTCGGGCCCATAGCAGGTGAATGCGCAATTCCTGCCGTCGACAATCTGGGTCACCAAGTCGGCCTCGACATCACGGTATGCCACGCCGCCCTCCTCGATAGCCTTTTTGGCTCCGGGCAGCAGGTCATCCCAAATCTCGGGAAGCACTCGCTCTATTTCTTTTTGTTCCTCTTCAGTTATAGGGGCACCGGCATCGCCATCGATGCAGCACTGCCCGAGGCATTTGCTCAGGTCACAACAAAAAAATTTCTCTACCACATCGAGCGACACCAGTGCGTCTTGTATTTGTATCATTGTAAAAGGTCTTTTGTCTTTAGCATTTGGCATTTGGAAATATTTGCATTCTTAGTCACTGAGCATTGTCACTCCAATCAGGCGGTCATACCGATCGAGCGGATTGCGAGCATAGACTTTAATCAAATACTCGTTGCGAGTCTGATACTTGTCTCCTTCTACCACCGAGGTCTGTCCTTGGTTTGATCCATTGGGCACCCACAGATATTGGTAATTGTATGCGCCCTGCTTTAGCAGCATGTTGCGCTCGTATCGGCCTGTGGCTCGATTGTAGACCATTAAGGAATTTGGATCAAATCGACGCTGGGTGAAGTCGCCGTCAAGAAAAACCATACCTCCAGCCTTCTCAGGCATGTCGAGCGCGAAGTGCACCACTACGTAGTCGGCCTCGATGTCGCTCTGGTCTGAGTTGTACTCGCGTATCGTGAATCGGCCATGCTGGGTCTCATCGTAGAGGTACATGTCTTCGTTCCTCGGTTCGTCAACCATCAAACGGGCGTGGTAATATGGCTCATGATATGACAATTCCTCAACTCCCATACCGGGGTAATGCACCGACACTGTCTCCATGCGACGGTATTCATTGCCGCCATCGAAGATCAGCGGACGCAGATGCTCGTACACTGACACCGAGCGCCCCGACATCCTCAGGGGTTGGTGCACTGTGACCTCATTGTCCCATCGTCCGTTTTGCTGCACCACTACAGTCAGATCATTGAATGGGTCTTGCACTGAGCTATGCTCACTGTTGACAGTGATTGACAACTGCTGGTGAGTTTTGTTGAAATCTATGTCGGTGCGAGTGGTCATCGAGGCCGCGATGTCGGCCGTTTGTTCGGTCACATAAAATCGGCACTGCAGCCAGGTATCCTCAGGGTCGCTCTCCTCATATATTCTGAGCAAGTAATTGCCCGACACTTTGGGAGCAACCTCATCATTGGGGATTGTCAGCCAATAATGCACGTAATGGGTAGTGGTGAGTTGGGAATAATCGTAATCGTCGATGTTGCCCTGGTTGAAACCGTTGAGAAATTCGGTGTCGACCAATTGCGAGGGCTGCCAGTTGGCGTTGCAATGTACCAATTCGTAGCGCAGGTATTCGCGCTCCTCGGCCAAGTGGTCAAAACCTATTTCTATCCTGTCCCCCACACTGAGTATGATCACTGGCGGCGACAAGGCATCGCCCTCGAGGTGCACCTCCAGGCTCTTTATCCTCTCGTTGAAGATACCAGTCCGGGTATCCTCGGCTTGGGCTGCCCACCCTATAGCCGCAACTCCTATTACTATTGCAATTCCCTTATTCAATCCTTATTACCTTATTTATCAATTGCCCCAATGGGGTAACTTTTCCTGCGTCAGCCTACTTTTGACTTAGTACTTTTGACTTAACTTACCATTCTATCGGGGTTTCCCCGTGTGCTTCGAGGTATGCGTTGGCGCGTGAGAAATGCTTGCAGCCAAAGAATCCTCGATGAGCCGAAAGCGGAGAGGGATGTGGCGCCGTCAACACCAGATGCTTGTCTCGGTCGATGAATGCGCCCTTGCGCTGTGCCCAGGCGCCCCACAGCATAAACACCAGATGCTCGCGGTCCTGAGCCAAACGCATCACGGCCTCATCGGTCAGTTCTTCCCAACCGTGGCCTTGGTGCGAATTTGGCTTGTGGGCCTCAACTGTCAGATTAGAATTGAGCAGCAGCACTCCCTGCTTGGCCCAGCAGCTCAAGTCGCCCGATTCTGGGATAGGCGTACCCAAATCATCGTGGATTTCGCGGAATATATTGACCAGTGATGGCGGCTTTGGCACCCCATCGGCCACCGAGAAACTCAGGCCGTTGGCTTGGCCAACATCATGATATGGGTCTTGGCCCAAGATTACCACCTTGGTCTTATCGAAAGGACAAGCGTCAAAGGCCGCGAAGATTTTTCCCGCTGGCGGGAAAATCTGCTTCTCCTTGTATTCCTGCCTGACGAAATCAGTAAGCTTTTGGAAATACTCTTTGTCAAATTCGCCTTGCAGCTTCTCCTTCCAGCTCGGCTCAATCTTCACGTCCATATCTTTATTCTTATTTTCGCAATCCTTCTGCAAAGTTACGACTAAAAATCCACATTACAAAACCTCTCCCCCAGAAATCACCAAACTAACCACAACCGAAACAGAGTTCGAGACCCATGTTCTACAGAAGCGAGGCGGAGCGGAGAGAAATCTCTCCGCTCCGCTACCAAATCCACATAATCAGCTAAGGGGTGAGCGGGGCCAAGGCGTCATCCAGCGCTTTGCGCAGGATGGTTTGCTCTTTTCCCGGGAATGGGCTGATGCGTCGCCTCTGCTGGCGGCTGAATTCCTTGTCCCTCCTCTCGATATAGCCCGGGCCCTTAAGCTGGAGCATGGCTTTGCGCCTCTGGCCGTATTTCTCTATGTCGGCCAGGATGGCCGCGAGGTGAATTTGTCTCGCAGCGCGGCAGCAACCTTGTTTGTCTGCTGAGGCAAAATTCGCAGACAGTACCAGTCGTCGGTATTATGTGCTGACATTTTATCCAAAATACCTTTTCCCAACTGGAACCGTCAAGCCAGCCGGGAATACAAGATTTCAGTTTTGCCCTGTCCGGGCCGTGGCTATCCAGCGACTACCGGCTCGACAGAGCGTCAAGAGGCCTATAGAGGCTTCCTTCATTCAAATGGATAATCCTCCAGATTCGATGGCTGGGTAATCACTTAAATTTTAGACAAATCTTCTTATGTCCCTACAAAGTTAGTCTAAATCTTCCACCCCACCAAATTTTTCTCCCAAAACCTGCCAAAAAATGTAACCCCCCAACAGTTTTTAGGATTTCCAAAGGGGTATGGACTATAGGCTTATCCGTAGGGCACACTGTTACAGCTTATTGATTTCTTCCTCAGTTAGGCCCGTACATTTGGCAATGTCCAAAGCTGAAAGGCCCATTGCTTTCATATTCCGTGCGGTCTTAAACAGAGCATTCTGCTCTCCGATGGCTATGCCTTTTTCGGTACCGATGGCTATGCCCTCCTCCTTGCCGATGGCTATGCCCTCCTCCTTGCCGATGGCTATGCCCTCCTCGCGGGCTATTTCCTTCTCGCGCGCCTGAGTGTAGGCGAAGCTGTTGGCGTCGCAGTAATATCGCATGTAGCGGTCCTGCTCGTCGCGCGACATCTTCATGTAGTCGAGCTTGTGGCGAGCGGCCTTAAGGCCCTTGTCCTTCGTATCGGGGTCAATCACCCCGTCCTTCAGGAAGCGCATCCATTCCTCCAAGGGAGTCTTGGCAACCTTGTCGAAATCCTTAACCATGAGGAAGTACGTCTCCGGCATCGGGTCGCTGGGGGAGTTAAGGCCAAGGGCTTTTTTATCCTTTTCTGTAAAGGTTAGCGCTTCTTGATTGTGCAAGCCAGTGAACTCGTATCGCCCCCTGTAAACGTAGTCGGAGCCGTTGCCGAGCTTGAAGTAAATGATTGAGATGGAGTACACCTTGGGGATTTCGGCGTAATGCTTGCCCTCGTCGATGTGGCGCACCACGGCCTGAGACACCCCGAACAGGATGCGGTGGATGTAGTCGGCCTCGCTGGTGTTCTGGACCTCGATGATTATGATGTGGCCCTTGCTGTTCTTGCAGCGGATGTCGACGCGGTTGAACTTCTCGTCCTGCTCCTTCTTGTCTCCCTCGCTCTCGAGGATGTCCACGATCTTTATCTTCTCGCCGAGCACGGCCGAGAGCAGCCCCTCGAGCACGTCGAAGTTGGCCGGGCTGCACAGCATGTACTTCATCGCCCAGTCA
>NWBJ01000012.1 GCA_002633115.1 Muribaculaceae bacterium Zag1 | reverse complement strand
CACCCTACCCGTAGGGGTTGTTTCACTAACCCTCGGAGAACTAGAATGAAACAACCCCTACGGGGTAGCCATCCGGGTGTTAACCTATATGCTAGATGAAACAACCCCTACGGGGTAGCCATCCGGGTACATCCAAGAATGAAACATAATTTCAAATTAACCCTCAACTTAGTTTAATATATCGCTTTACTTATTGTGGGGTGAATTGTACATTTGCGCCAAGATTTGTACGGAAATGGTCAGATTAAACCAAATGTACAATTTTAGGTGAATTATTATAGCTGAATATTGGGAAATTGGTAGTAATTTTGTGGTGATAAATAATCATTATCATGAAAGCGAATTACAAATCAATCAACCTGATAGGAATCTTGTGCCTAATGCTGGCCCTGGGCTGCCCCGGAGAGAGCCACGCCAAACTTGTAGGCAAAAAGTACAGTCTCCAACTGCAAGACACAGCCTTCAAAAACCCATACATCGACATCGACGAGGTGCGCACCTCGCCATCAAAGCACCGCTACATCCACGGCGGATTCGACAACGGCACAAAATTCTCGCTCTACCTGCCCACCAAGGCCAAAGACTTCACCGGCCGCTTCTTTCAATACGTCACCCCCTTCCCCGATAGCGAAACCGTAGCCCAGAACGCCAACGGCAGCTACAACATGATCGGATTCAGCGTGGAGAACGGCGCCGGATTTCTCGAAACCAACGGTGGCGGATCCACGGACTTCACCACCAACACCCGACCCGAAGCCACCATCGGCGCTTACCGCTCCCATGCCGCTTGCGCCGAGCTGTCGCGCGCCATCATGAAGGACCTCTACGGCTGCGACCGCGCGTACGGCTATGTGTTCGGCGGTTCTGGCGGCGCATACCGCACTCTCGGCTGCATCGAGAACACTACCACCTGGGATGGCGCAGTGCCATTCGTACTGGGTTCGCCCTCGGCCATCCCCAACGTCTTCGCAGTGCGCATGCATGCCCTGCGCATCCTGTGGGACAAACTGCCGCAAATCGTTGACGCCCTTGAGCCCGGCGGCAGCGGCGACCCCTACGCTGGCCTGAATCAAGAGGAATATGAGGCCCTCAAAGAGGCTACCGCTATGGGATTTCCTATGAAGTCGTGGTACGGCTACAAAGAGATGGATGTGCACGGATTCCTGGTACTGTATAAGAGCATCGTGCAGATGGACCCGCAATATTTCCACCACGATTTCTGGAATGAGCATGGCTATCTCGGAGCCAACCCTACCCCCTCGCTGCTGAAAGCTCGCATACAGCAACCGACCACCATCGCCGAAATCTACACCCAAGACCAAGCCGAGACCCTCGGCCTGGTGGCTCCGATGGATCCGGCCGACAAGGGCAGCGCTGACCGCGCTTGGGATGCAGCTGGCAATGCTGGCACCGGCCAGCCAGTGGCATTCCGCCTTGCTGACCAGATTGGCGACATTGGCATGGGTGGCGACTTAGTGCTAAACAATGGCGACAATGCTGGCACAGCCCTACAGTTGCGTGCCTCGCGAGACAACTATGTAGTGCTTGCCCCCACCAACGGTCTTGACATCCTGGCCAAGATACGAGTTGGTGATGCCGTGACAGTCGACAATTCCGACTTTCTGGCCGTGCAGACCTACTTCCGCCACCAAGTGCCTGACCCGCAATATTATGTGTGGGACTACGAGCGCGACAACCAAGGCAATCCCAAATACCCGCAGCGCCCCATGCTGCTCGGTCCCATCTTCACTATGGGAGCATCAGGCTGCCTCCCGGCTGGCAACATCAACGGCAAGGTGATACTGCTCTGCTCGCTCTATGACCGCGAGGCATTCCCCTGGCAAGGCGACTGGTACCGCAAACGCATCAAAGAGACCCAAGGCAACCAGGCGGACAATATGTTCCGTCTATGGTACACCGACCGTGCCCTGCATGGCGATGGTGAAGGCCAACTCGGCGACTGTACCCACGCCGTGAGCTACAACGGAGTGCTGCAGCAAGCCCTTCTCGACATCAGCGACTGGGTAGAGCGTGGAATAGCCCCGGCCGAAACCACCAACTATACCATTGTTGACGGCGGACAAGTGGAGGTGCCAACCACAGCCGATGAGCGTCGAGGCATCCAGCCTGTGGTCAATGCCACCATCAACGGCGAGAAGATGATCACCGTGGCCCCGGGCCAAGAATTTGAAATCGCCGCTGTGGCCGAGGTGCCGCAAGGCATGGGCAAGGTAGTACGCGCCGAGTGGAGCCACGATGGAGCCACCTATACAGCTACTACCGACCTCGCCACCGAGGGGCGCTACAGCAACAATGGCAATCGAGTAGAGTTCTCTCGCAAATACTCATTCGACACTCCCGGCACCTACTTCGTGGCTCTGCGCGTCACCAGCCAGCGCAACGGCAAGGACCAGCTATACACCCCTATCGCCAACATCGACCGCGTGCGCGTAGTAGTCAAGTAACCTCTCTAACATCCCTCCCCAATGGAAAAGCATTATATCGCTGTTGACCTGGGCGCTACATCGGGTCGCACAATCCTCGCCTCAGTTGAGAGCGACCAGGTGAAAATGCAGGAAATCAATCGATTTCCCAACCATCTGATCCAAGCTGGCAGCCACTATTACTGGGACATCTTTGAGCTCTACCGCAACATACTGGTTGGCCTAAAGAAAGTAGCCGAAATGGGCGTCAAGCCCGAATCAATCGGCATCGACACCTGGGGCGTCGACTTCGTGATGGTAGGCGCCGACGGCAACCTGCTGAGCCTGCCAATCTCATATCGCGACCCGCATACCGATGGTATGCCCGAGCGCCTGTTCAAGACCATCCCAGCCGAAAAGGTCTATGACAAGACTGGAATCCAGGTGATTAATTTCAACTCCCTGTTCCAATTCTATGCCCTCGGTATCAACGACAACTCGGCTTTCCGGGCCGCACGCTACTTCCTATTCATGCCCGATGCATTGGTGTATCTGCTCACTGGCAAGAAGGTGACAGAATATACCATAGCTTCGACCGGCCAGATCGTGAACGCTCGCACTCGCCAACTCGACGAGGAACTGTTAGCCTCAGTCGGCCTGACGCTCGACCAGTTCGGGAAGATGGTTTACCCGGGCGAAAGGGTGGGAGAATTGACACCAGAAGTGCAAAGCGCTACCGGGCTCGGAGCCGTGCCTGTGGTAGCAGTTGGCGGCCACGATACAGCTTCGGCAGTAGCAGCTACTGCGGCAGAGACCAAGGAATTTGCCTACCTGAGCAGCGGCACTTGGAGCCTGATGGGCATTGAGGTAGCTGAGCCCATCATCACCGAGCAAAGCCAGCAACTCAACTTCACCAACGAGGGTGGTGTGCATCGCGACATCCGCTTCCTGAAGAATATCTGCGGCATGTGGCTGCTCGAGCGTTGCCGCGCCGAGTGGAAAGATGCCGATTATGGCCATCTACTCGCCGAGGCCGAAAAAGCTGAGCCTTTCCGCTCGCTTATCAACCCCGATGACCCATGTTTCGCCAATCCCAAGTCGATGCCTAAGGCAATCCAAGAGTATTGCCGCGCCACGGGGCAGCCAGTGCCGGAGAGCGAGGGTCAAATCACCCGCTGCATCTATGAGAGCCTGGCTCTGCGCTATCGCCAAGTGATGGACATGCTACGACAGATGGCTCCATTCCCAATCAACACTTTGCATATCATCGGAGGCGGCTCGCGCAACCAGATGCTCAACCAATTCACTGCCAACGCTTGCGGCATGAGAGTTGTGGCTGGGCCCACCGAGTGCACAGCCCTGGGCAATGTGATGGTGCAAGCCGGGCTGTCGCGCGCCCAGATAGCCAAGTGCATAGAGACCACCGAATATCAGCCCCACGACCAGGAGGTTTGGGACGCCGCTTACCAGAAATATTTACAAACAACACGATAAACTAACCATGAAAGAATCCCTGATTCAACAAGCTTACGCGCTTGCTAAAGAGCGCTATGCCAGCATAGGCATCGACACCGACCGCGTGCTCGACCGCATGAATGATTTCCATCTGTCAATCCACTGCTGGCAGGCCGACGATGTAATCGGCTTCGAGCCTAAGGCTGGAGCCCTCTCCGGCGGCATCCAGACCACCGGCAACTATCCTGGCCGCGCTCGCAACATCGAGGAGCTGCGCGCCGACATCCTCAAGGCCCTCTCGCTCATCCCCGGCACACACCGCCTCAACCTCCACGCCATCTATGGCGACTTTGGCGGAGAGTTTGTTGACCGCGACCAAATCGAAGTTAAGCATTTCCAGAGCTGGATCGATTGGGCTCTCGAGCACGACATCAAGCTTGACTTCAACTCGTCGTCATTCTCCCATCCCAAGAGCGGCGACCTCTCGCTCTCGAATCCCGACCCGGAGATTCGCAATTTCTGGATTGAGCATACCAAGCGCTGCCGCGCCATCGCCGACGCTATCGGCAAGGCTCAGCAAGACCCCTGCATCATGAATCTGTGGGTGCATGACGGCTCAAAGGACATCACCGTCAACAAATACATATACCGCAAGCTATTCAAGGAGAGCCTCGATGAGATTTTCGCCACCAAATATGAGTGGATGAAGGACTGCCTCGAATCCAAGACATTTGGCATAGGACTTGAGAGCTTCACCAGCGGTTCGCTCGAGTTCGTGGTTGGCTACTGCGTGCAAAACCAGAAGATCTACACCATCGACACTGGCCATTATCACCCATTGGAGGATGCCGCCGACAAGGTATCGTCGATGCTGCTCTATGTGCCCGAACTGATGCTGCATGTGACCCGCGGTGTGCGTTGGGACAGCGACCATGTCACCATCATGGAAGACCCGACCATGAACCTGTGCAAGGAGATTGTGCGCGCCGATGCTATCGGCCGGGTACACTTCGGCCTCGACTATTTCGATGCCTCAATCAACCGCCTCGGCGCTTATGTGATTGGCAGCCGCGCTGCCCAAAAGTCAATGCTCTGCGCTATGCTCGAGCCAGTTGAGACCATCCGCGAGATGGAACTCGATGGGCGCGGATTCCAGCGCTTGGCCATGCTCGAGGAGGCTAAGGCTATGCCTTGGCAGGCTGTCTGGGACATGTACTGCATGCGTTGCGGCGTACCGGTGGGCGATGAGTTCATCCCCGAAATTGAAAAATACGAAGTCGAGGTTACATCCAAGCGATGATTCTAATCGGACTTCTGATCATCGCGATAGGCGCCTTCTGCCAGTCGAGTTGCTACGTGCCCATCAACAAGATTAAGTCTTGGAGTTGGGAGAGCTACTGGATTGTGCAGGGCGTCTTCGCGTGGATAGCCTTCCCCTGGCTTGGGGCCTTGCTGGCAGTGCCCGAGGGGCAGTCGCTGTGGGGCCTTTTTGTGGGCGCCGACCAGTTTATGCTGTGGATGACGGTGCTGTTCGGAGTGCTATGGGGCGTAGGCGGACTCACCTTCGGTCTGTCGATGCGCTATCTCGGCGTGGCTCTGGGCCAGTCGATAGCCCTCGGCACCTGTGCCGGTCTCGCCACAGTGATGGGCCCGATATTCCTCAACATCTTCTTCCCGGAGATGGATGCTCTGAGCAGCCTCACCTTCTCAGTGCTGCTCGGCGTGGCTGTCACCCTGATCGGTATCGCCGTAATCGGCATAGCCGGGGCCATGAAGTCGCGTACTCTGAGCGAGGAGGAGAAGAAAGCCGCGGTCAAGGATTTCAACTTCCCCAAAGGAATCGCTATCGCGCTGCTCGCCGGCTTTATGAGCGGCTGCTTCAATGTGGGTCTGGCCTTCGGCAGTGACATCTGTTTCCCGGGATCAAGCCCGATGTTCGCCACGTTGCCTGCCACTCTGCTGGTGACTCTTGGCGGCTTTGTCACCAATGCCATCTACTGCTTCTCGCAAAATAGCAAGAACTCGACTTGGGGCGACTACAGCCAAGGCTCGGTATGGGTCAACAATGTGCTATTTTGCGCCCTCGCTGGCGCATTGTGGTACAGCCAATTCTTCGGCTTGGCTCTTGGCAAGGGCTTCTTGACCAGTTCGCCCACGCTCTACACTCTATCGTTCTGTATCCTGATGGCCCTCAACGTGGTGTTCTCCAATGTCTGGGGCATAATCCTCAAGGAGTGGAAGGGCTGCTCCCGCTCAACTATCGCAGTGCTTATTGTGGGCATTGTAATCTTAATTGTATCATCTTTCCTACCCCAATTAATATGAAATCAATCTTAGAAAACCGTCCGGCTCTCAAGGCCGAAGTTGACAAAGTGGCCGAAGTGGCAGGCTACCTGTGGCAAAAAGGCTGGGCCGAACGCAACGGCGGCAACATCACAGTCAACATCACCGAGCATATTGATGATGACATCCGCCAAATGCCGGCCATCACCGAGCCTCGCCCCATTGGCACCAGGCTGCCACATCTCAAAGGGTGCTATTTCTACTGCAAAGGCACCAACAAGCGCATGCGCGACCTGGCTCGTTGGCCTATGGACAATGGCTCGATCATCCGCATCCTCGACGATTGCGAGCATTACGAAATCGTCGCCGACAATCCCGTGGCTCCCACTTCGGAACTGCCATCCCACCTAAGCGTGCACAATCATCTGATTGCCAAGGGTTCGCCCTACAAGGCATCGCTACACACCCATCCTATCGAACTGGTGGCTATGACTCACTGCAAGAAATATCTCGAGAAGGATGTGGCTACCAATCTGCTGTGGAGCATGATACCGGAGACCAAGGCTTTCTGTCCGCGCGGTTTAGGGATCATTCCTTACAAACTGCCCAGTTCGGTCGAACTCGCCGAGGCTACCATCAAGGAGCTTGACGACTATGATGTGGTGATGTGGGAAAAGCACGGCGTGTTTGCTGTCGACAACGACATCATGCAAGCCTTTGACCAGGTGGATGTGCTCAACAAGTCGGCCCTCATCTACATCGCCGCCCGCAACATGGGCTTTGAGCCCGACGGCATGACCCAAGAGCAAATGGCGGAGATGACCCGCGCCTTCAACCTACCCAAATAAATCCCCCTGCCTCCTACCCCGTAGGGGTTGTTTCATCTAGCCGTTGGAAATATCAACCGGATGGCTACCCCGTAGGGGTTGTTTCATTCTGATACTCAATGGGTAATGAAATACCCCCTACAGTGTTGGAGGGAGAGAATAACTGGCAGATCGACCTCCTCCAGGGTTTCGTATTAATACTCCCTTGGATATGAGGTCATTGATGTCATTGAGTGCGGTGTCGGCACTGCACTTGGTGATTTTGGCGTATTTAGATGATGTCAGTTTGCCATCAAAACCATCCCAAAGCAAGTTGATAATCTTTATCTGGCGCACGTTGGTGATGACTCCGCGATATTCCTCCCAGAATTTGGATTTTTGGATAATTCTGTTGACAGTCTCTTGAGCATCTGTTAAGGCAGCCATCAGAGTATCAAGAAACCAATCCAACCAAGGGGTGATATCCATATCCCCTCGCTGGGTCTTTTCCAAAATTTCATAATACTCATTCTTTCGGCGACATATCCTCGCTGACATGCTGTAAAATCGCTGAGGCATACCATCAGCTCGCGCCAACATCATATCAGTAATGGTGCGCGTAATGCGTCCATTGCCATCATCAAAAGGATGAATGGCCACGAACCACAAATGAGCTATCGCAGCTTTTATTACCGGGTCTATTTCGCCGTCAGAGTTGATCCAATCTAAGAATTGGCGCATCTCACTTTCCATGGCGCTTGATGGAGGAGCTTCATAATGCACCTTTTGCTTACCCCAGGCGCCTGACACTACCTGCATAGGCTCTTCGCCTTCGCGCCACTGGCCGATGGAGATTTTATATAACCCATTATAACCAGATGGAAAAAGTGCAGCATGCCAACCAAATAGGCGCTCGGGCGTCAATTTCTCGTTGGCATTATGGGTGGCATCAAGCATCACTTGTACAATGCCGTCGATATAATGACTCTCTTGTCCCTTTAAATCCACTGGCAACCCCAAATGCTTAGCTATTGAGGACCTTACGGAATGTGTATCGAGAATCACCCCCTCAATCTCAGATGATTTGGTTATATCGGCGGTTAGGGCCTCTAACGATGCCGCACTGCGCATATCAAAACCCAGCATCTCGAGCACACCAGTGAATTGGCCCTGAAGATTCCGCACTCGCGCCAATTTATCCATAAGCACCGCGCTATCCCACCTAAAATTAGGCCATCCTTCTTTTTGCCAAATATAAATCTGCCTCATATCTCAATTTTTTCGGCAAATATAGCAATTATTCACCGAATATCCTTCGGTGAATAACCACTTTTTTCTCTGAAAAGCCAAAATACTTGAGGGAAGAATAGGTGGGTTGACAAATTTGTTATAACTTTGTAGAATAATCATTCAACTTGCCATAATCATGAACGATAATTGAAATAAAAATCGTAACTTTGTACACATTAAGGAAAAGCCTTAATCTGGTTTGGCCTTGAAGTTTAGCAGGAACGAATATTTACAACCCATAAATAGACGCAACCAAGGAAGATGGGCAATTTCATTAACATCGGTAACAATAACTTTAAAGAGGCTCGCGCGGATGAATATGTTGACAAGTCGATGCTGATCGCCGCTATAAATAAGACACTTGGCACCAAGCGTAAGATGACGTGCGTCACTCGCTGCCGGCGTTTTGGCAAGTCAATGGCGGCTGATATGTTGTGCGCTTACTATGACAAGTCCTGCGATTCGCGTGAGTTGTTCCGTGGCCTTGAAATAGAGAAAGACCCATCGTTTGAGAAGCATCTTAACAAATACTCAGTCATTTTTGTTAGTCTTACCACTTTTACCTCCAAATTTGACCACGACCCTGAGATAGTGAAAAAGATGGAGCAGGCTCTTATGAGTGACATTCATGCCGACTTTCCTGATGTAGAAAAGCTCCCTCAAGATGATCTTATGGACCTACTATCGAGAATAGCTCTAGCCAAAGATGAGAAATTCTTCATGATTATCGACGAGTGGGATGCGATAATACGGGAGTTCAAGGACAGCGAGAAGGTGATGGATGAATACGTGAAGTTCCTCCGCCGCCTCTTCAAGGACCCAATCACCAGCCGCGTGTTCGTCGGAGCCTACATCACAGGCATCCTTCCTATCAAGAAGTACAACACGCAGTCGGCCCTCAACAATTTCCGAGAGTACACGATGATCCAGCCCGGAAAGCTTGCCAGTTACTTCGGCTTCACCAAGCCGGAGGTTGAGGCTTTGGGCAGGAAATACGGGGTCGACCCCGAGGAATTGGAACAATGGTACGATGGCTACAGGATCGGGACCGAGCCCTCGATGTTCAACCCCAATTCTGTGATGACCGCCATCGACAACGGCGTATGCGCCAACTATTGGAGCAGCACGGGGGCCTACGACAACGTGGCCCGCTACATCCAAATGAACTTCGAGGGGCTTAAGGAGGACATCGTCAGGATGATAGCCGGCGAGGAATGCACCGTCAACTACGTCCGCTTCAACAACGACCTCAAGGAGATAAAGAGCCGCGACGACGTGCTCACCATCCTCATCCACCTCGGCTACCTCTCCTACAACCCCGACACGCGCAAATGCTACATTCCCAACCGCGAGGTAAGGGAGGAGATGGAAAGCGCCGTTTTGGCAACGAAGTGGAAGGAGTTGATTAGCGCCATCAATTCTTCCGAGGCGTTGCTGCGCGCCGTGCTCAACCGCGACGAGGCATCTGTAGCCGCAGGGGTGGAGAAGGTGCATCAGGATGTGGTAAGCATCCAGAAATACAATGACGAGGATAACCTGTCACAGGTAGTGTATTTGGCCTTTTACTCCGCCATTAGCGATTACATCATTCATCGAGAATACCAGTCAGGCAAGGGATTCGCTGATTTGGCCTTCATCCCCCGAAAGCATGGGGATGCCCCTGCCCTCCTAATCGAACTTAAATACAACAAAAGCGTAACCACAGCACTCGACCAGATACGAGAGCGCAACTATCCGGACAAGATCCGCGAATACGCCTCCAACATCATCCTGGTGGGCATCAATTATGATCCCCACACCAAAACTCATACCTGCAAAATAGAACCCCTTCGACACTGAGGCCAACCTACAGACATTCCCCTTGGGCTTGCGACTTGCGAGATTAGTAACACATTGATACCTATGACTTTTGATCAGATACGAGATGAAGTCCTCCACAATCCTCCGAAAGGGTCTGGATTTGGGGCAGAATTATTTTGTTGTTTTTCGGGGGAAAGTCGTAACTTTGTATTAAATAGTTAGGAGAAGTGTAGTACTACTACACAAAATCGAAGAATATAATGCAACTGGGGATGATGGCAAAAAAATATCTTACGGCTTTAGAACCTCTCATCTGAGGAAACCGAACAGCCAAAGGGGTATTTTGTTACCGTGACCTACGGGAATATCATCCAAATCACCCATGACGCCTACTTCTTTTAATTCTACATTAAGGGGTATACAAAATTACCACTTAAAAATGATACTACAAAATATTTTACAAATTTTACGTATTTACAAATACGAAAATAAACATAAAGTCGTATTTCTAAATACTGAAATTAAAGCATAATCGTATTTGAAAGTACTAAAAACGCCATACAATCGTACTTGTTAATACGATTAGCTCCGTAGAATTGTAATTGAAGATACGAAAAAATCCTTTACTCATATCCTCCTTACTGCAGATTAATGGCCTCTGTATAAGTTAACTAATATTAATTATTCATAAAATATGTTGGGGAATGGGTAGGATGTGGGGGATTATACCTAACTTTGTCGGGTCTGTGGAGCCAAAGGGATAAACCATGGACAAAGTTATCAACAATCTCAATCAATCCTAAACCAATATGAAACATCTTCTTGTCTTCCTGCTTGCTATAGTGGGTGTAATGTGCGCTCATGCCGATGGGATAGGCAATATTACTGCTACCCTAAGCCATAATGATTCCATAACAATATATCAAGGTTCTGGAGCCCTTGTAAATGCGCTTGAAGCTGCTGAAGAAGGCGATGCTATCTATCTTTCCTCTGGCATATTTTCTATTTCCTCTATACCAAAAAGAGTAACTATTATAGGGGCAGGTATGGAGGATCCGAATAACAGTTCCACTATAGATGAGACTACAATAAACCAAGAATTTAGTATTAACTTGAATTCTAACGATACTCCATTGATCATAGAGGGTATAAATTTTACCTCAAGAATCAATTTAGGGAGTGTTAAGAATATTTGGTTCAAAAAATGTGCTCTGTACTCTTTAAATTTTCAACAAAGTTATGAGGACCTCTCAGAGGGTGGAAATGTGTATTGCTATGATTGTAATATAAGCAGATTATCTATGTGTAACATTGGCATAGATATGTATTCTTTGTGTGCATTATATAATTGTGTAGTATACTGTAGTACTGAAAATATGGAATGGTGTAATAATTTATATAAGAATTGTGTCGTTACCGGTTATTTTGGGCAAGGAGATACTTTTATTGACTGCATTATTAATGGTGGAGGAACTGACAGTTTTTACAATGCTCGAAACAAATATCTAAACATATCCAATTGTATTGTGTTTGGAGGAGTAGACCTCACCACTTCATCAGTAGAAAACATATATGAGCTGGATAATTGGGATGAGTTTTTCAAAGAGGACACCTTTTATGAATTGAATGAAGAAGACGCTGCCACCTACATAGGGTCTGATGGCACTCAGATAGGCATATATGGAGGCGACTATCCTTGGACCATAGAGCCGAGCAATCCGCAGATTTCCAAAGTAACTGTGCCTCTGAAGCCGGATGTCAACGGAATACTGCCCATTCAAGTTGAGATAAAGAAATAAGGGTATGGGTAGGCGTTCACTCATATTTATACTGACAGTCATGGCCATTGTCAATATGGCTATGGCTGATAACTTGTTGCTGCACCTCTATGTGGATGAGACTTTAAAGGAGACAAAGTCGGTCGCTTCTGCTTCTGCTTCCTTTGACTTTGACACCTCTCCCCTGAAACCCGGTATCCACGTGGTGACGGTGATGGCTGATGACGGCGAAGGCGTCCTATCCTCGCCCTACTCGAGGATATTCTACAAACAGTCTGACTACGAACTGGCACAAGATGAGACAGGGCAAGTGAGACTATATGTCGATGAAAAGCTGGTTGAGACAAAGTCGGTCAATGGCACGACATGCAATTTCGAATACGACGCATCCCAGCTGAGCATCGGATTGCATACTGCAATGGTACAAGGCGTGGGCAAAGCCGGATGGCTATCCTCTCCCTACTGCAGAGTGTTTTACCTAACGCCCCCAGAGAGCCGTTACGAAAACATTCGCTGCTTCTACACCATCGACGACAGCGAGGTGTTTCTTGAGGGAGGCACCGAGCAGAACGGTCTATGCAGTTTTGGCATCGACGCCTCTGCCCTGAGCGATGGCCAGCATACCATCACCTGCATCCTCGTGCTTGACGATGGCGTGGTGTGCGATATGGAAACCACAACCTTTGATTTCATGTCGCGCGATATTCAAGGCATAGAGATTAGTTACGATGGCCGCTATGTGGCAATGGCCACCGCTGACGAGCGTGACATCTACTATACCACCGATGGCACAGAGCCGACTATGGAATCGGCAGTTTACGATGGCAACCGATTTGACGCCGCAGGCATCCGCACCATCAATGCTGCTGTCTACGATGAGGAGGGCGCGCTTGACGGTATCGCCACATACCAGATACCGGTCTATTTCGATGGCGATACCGCCACAGTATTCATAGCGGGTAGCCTCGACCAAGCCTTCGGTTGGACCAACGAGGAGGAAGTCCTAAACTTGACAATTGCTGGCGCACTTAACGCCAATGACAGCGAAACCATAGCAAACCTCCCAGCCATTAGATTCCTCAATCTGAAGGAGGCTCAATTCTCAGAGACAAATGCCGAGATAGCCAACCCAACCGCACTCTGTGTGACCTTGCCATCAGAAAACATACAAAATATCGTAAGCGTGGACTTGCCAAGCGCTGGAGCAGTGATATGGCCAGCAGCCGAGGCCATAAATTCGGGCCTGCTGCAGCTCAATGACAATGCCTTGCTGTATGTTGACAATGCCACGATAGCAGCCAACAGCGGCGTGCGCAATGTGGTGGCCAACGGCTATGCCTCGAGCCTCACCCTGACAGATGATGGCAATTTCTACTGTCCGCAGGAATTCACCGCCAATGTGGCGCAATACACCCATGCTTACGGCATGGTGACAGCCGTCGACGGTGGCACTCAAGGCTGGGAGACAATCGCATTGCCCTTCGCCCCCACTAAGGTTGAGCACCAGGGTGAGGAAATACGTCCATTTGCCGCTAATGTCGACCCTGCAGAATACAAGCCGTTCTGGCTATACGCCCTGAGCGAGGCCGGATGGGTAGCCGAGGCTGCCATAGCAGCAAATACACCGTATTTGATTTCAATGCCCAACAACCCACAATATGCGACAGGCTACAATCTCACTGGCGATGTGGTATTCATAGCCGAAAATGTAACCGTGCCAGTGACCGAGTCACAAGTCGCCACATGGGGCGACTACGCTCTGGTTCCAACCATGGTAGCCATGGATGTTGACGATGCGATTGCGCCTATCAACCGCTATGAGGCTTACGACGATTGCGTCGAGGGCTCGGCATTTGTGCCAGCCTTGAGAGAGACAGCACCGTTTGAGGCTTACCTCACCAAGGGCAGCGGTTTCTTCGGCCCCATGCGCATCTCGCAGCTTGGCGATATGAGCGGTCTGCCATTTATCACCAAGGCTGACGAGGACGAACTGTGGCGCGTGTACAGCCGCGATGGAGTGCTCTACGTAGCAACCTCGGTAGCCCAGCGGGCAGTGCTCTACGGCATAAACGGCCAAGCGGTCCGCGTGCTTGACCTCCAACCGGGCATCAACGAGGTGCAAGGCCTCGCTCCGGGCGTCTACCTCCTAAAGGGCACCAAAGTCTTTGTCAATCCCCAAAACCTTTAAACAGAAAATAGGGCGTTGAAATGTCACGAAGTTTCAACGCCCTATTTTCTGTTTCCCTCACCCAATAAGCCTAAGATCAGAAAAATTTTGTTATTTTGGGAAGAAATCCGTAACTTTTCATTAAATTGTTAGGAAAAGTGCGGTGCATCTACACAAAATCGAAGAATTTAATGCAATATGAAGATTGAGCGCGACATAATCTGCAATTCAATGGCAATCTTCTGAGTGCACCAGCCCCACTGGCCTCATGGTTCAAAAAGTTATACACCCTTCTGCCCAAATAAATTTTCTTTAATCCTCCGAATAAATTCTGCACAATCCTCCGAATAAATCTGTAATAATCCTCCGAATAAATCCGCCACAATCCTCCGAATAAATCTGTAATAATCCTCCGAATAAATCCGCCACAATCCTCCGAATAAATTTGCAATAATCCTCCGAATAAATCCGCCACAATCCTCCGAATAAATCCGTCACAATCCTCCGAATAAATTCGTCACAATTTTCCGAATTCAAAAAAAAACTGTATATTTGCAGTGGATTTAGAAGAATACGTGTATGGATTATCGAAAGAGATTATTAGACGTTGAAATAGAGCATAGGCTTAAATCAAAAGGTGCCATCCTCATCGAGGGACCAAAGTGGTGCGGCAAAAGCACTACAGCTCGTCACCATGCCCATAGCGAACTTGATTTAGCCCGCAGGGACATTCTGCTCAATACCCAGCAAATGCTTCAAATAAATGTGCCACGGGCCCTGCGAGGAGAGCCCCCTCTGATGATTGATGAGTGGCAAGAACTTCCAGAAATTTGGGATGCAGTAAGGCATGAGGTAGATTCTCGGGGCGAACCTGGACAATTTATCCTTACAGGGTCTGCTGTACCATCCCAGCAACAGCCCCATCATTCTGGTGCTGGTCGATATGCTTGGCTAAGAATGCGCACTATGGCTCTCTATGAGTCGGGTGAGTCTACTGGAGAAATAAGCCTAGCCCATCTGTTCCAAAACAATCTGAAAGGAGTCTTCACCAATCCCTTGGATTTATCCCATCTCTGTTTTCTGATATCACGAGGAGGCTGGCCAGCAACTCTGTTTATGGATCCCGAAGAGGCCTTGGAGCAAGCCTACGACTACCTCGATGCAATAGTAAGAGAAGATGTGATACGAGTTGACGGGGTGAAACGCGCCTCTGAAAGAATCAAACGCACACTAAGGGCTTACTCGCGCCATCAGGGTGCTCAAGTCGCTATACGCACTCTCAGAGACGACATCAAACCATCAGAGGCTTCCACTCTTGACGAAGAGACCGTGAGCAAGGATTTGGATGCTCTAAGGAAAATCTTTGTTATAGAAGATTCCCCCGCCTGGAACCCCAATCTAAGATCAAAATCCGCCATTCGCACCTCCCCTACGCGTTATTTCACCGACCCATCAATAGCCGTTGCTGCCTTAGGGATCGGTCCCAAAGACCTAGAATCAGATTTGAATACTCTGGGACTCTTGTTCGAAACCATGTGCATCAGAGATCTTAGAGTATATGCACAAGCCCTCAAGGGTGAGGTGCTCCATTATCGCGATAGCGACGGGCTGGAATGTGATGCCGTAATACATCTACGCAATGGTGATTATGGGTTGGTGGAGGTTAAACTGGGAGGTCAATCGTGGATTGACAGTGCCGCTGAAAACCTGCTCACATTAGAACAGAAAATCGATGCTACAAAGATGAAAGCCCCAGCCTTTAAACTGGTGCTCATAGGGGTCGGTCCCAACGGCTACCAACGCCCCGACGGGGTGTATGTTGTCCCTATCGGCTGCCTAAAAGATTAGAGGATGCCTTAGTCAATACTTAGAAATAAGTATTCGCCTCAGAGGGATTTTTACCAATTATCGGGTATTGTCGGAATTTAGATATCTTCATAATTTTGCAGTGAATTTTAGCAAAAGATTATGAAGATATTTTTATTGTCCCTGTCGATAGCCGTCTCATCGATGGCCTCGGCACAAGGAATAAGCCAATCAGAGAAGCAACAACTTAAAGAAGAACTCAAGCGCGAAATCAAGCAGGAGGTGCGCCAAGAGGTGATGCAAGAAATGTCATCACAGGTGTCGCGCAAGTCCAAACCACTGAGCCGCCTCGAGGTGGGCGGTTACGGCGAGGCCGTGTATAGCTACAATTTCTACAGTGACCATTACCGCCGCTACAGCAAGGCCGAAGACCACAAGAACGACCAAGGCCATGGCCGTTTCGACCTGCCCCACGTGGTGATTTGGCTCGGTTATGACTTTGGCAAAGGCTGGAGCATGGGCACCGAGATTGAATTTGAGCATGGCGGCACAGAGAGTGCCATCGAGATGGAGGCCGAAGAGACCGGCGAATACGAAAACGAAATCGAGCGCGGCGGCGAGGTCGCCCTCGAGCAATTCTGGCTCCAGAAATCATTTATGAAACAGCTCAACGTGCGCGTTGGCCACATGGTGGTTCCCGTCGGTGGCACCAACAACGCCCACATGCCTACTGAATTCCTCGGCGTGTATCGTCCTGTGGGCGAGAACACTATACTCCCCTGCACTTGGCACGAGACCGGTCTTACGATCTGGGGCCGCGCTGGTGCTTGGCGCTACGAGGCAATGGTGATGCCCGGCCTTGACAGCGATCGATTCAGCACCGAGGGTTGGATCCACGACGGAGCTGGCAGCCCCTATGAATTCAAGATTGGCAACGCTGTGGCCGGAGCCGCCAGGGTTGACAACTATTCTGTGCCTGGTCTGCGCCTGAGCGTCAGCGGATACATCGGCAACTCATTCATCAACAGCCTATCGGCCAACAATCCCATATACAAGACAACTGGAAAGAGCAAATTTGACGGCTGCAAGGGCCAAGTGGTGATCGGCTCGTTCGACTTCGCCTACGCCACCCCCACCCCACGGCGCGACTTCGTGGCTCGCGGAGCCTTCACCTACGGCCACCTCGGCAATTCGGCCGAAATATCGACCTTCAACAAAGGCATGAGCAACTCTTCTCCCTCCCCTCAAGAGAATGTAGCATCGGCTGCCATAGCCGTTGGCGTTGAGGCAGGTTATAACTTCTTCGCTCTCAGCCCATCGCTATCCGAGCAAGGACAAAAACTGTACCTCTTTGGCCGCTATGACTACTATGATTCGATGTATAAGACCGACGACACAATCGTGAAGCAAGAATGGTGCGGTCGCCAACGCATCGCATTCGGTCTCAACTACTTCCCGATGAATCAGATAGTGGTAAAGGCTGAATACTCGCTTGGCATACTCAAAAAGCAATACAACAACGAGCCGGCCATCTCAGTAGGCATCGCCTACGCAGGGCTATTCAAATAAGGATAAAGTATAAGTGATAACGTGTTTGTCAGAAACTAATCTCAAGAGCCAAGCAAAAAACGGTAATATTTCCAAAAACCAAAAACTAAAAACTAAAAACCAATATAAGATGAAAAAGATTTTTTACTACATGGCAGCCTTGGCTGTGAGCGCTTCGATGGCTGCTTGCTCTGACGATGATGACCCCAAGACCGACAACGGGGGGACAGAAGAAACAGACGCCACCGAAGCCCTCTTGGCTACCGCCATCGACCACTTTGTGACTCGCACAGTGGTCCCCACCTACAAGAGCCTGGCCGACGCCTCAATGGATATTGTTGAGGCTTGCGAGGCTATGGAGGATGCCTACGGCAACGCCACCAGCGTGGCCTCTTACGGTCGCCAAGCTGCTCAGGCCTGGATCGACGCCCGCGAATACTGGGAGCTCAGCGAGGCATTCCTCTTCGGCGCCGCTACCAAATACGGCATCGACCCCCACATCGATTCATGGCCCCTCAACTACGACCAACTCGCTGCTACATTGGCAGATGAGAAAGTAATGAGCCAGATGGACGACGACTATGTGGTGTCCAACCTCGGTTCGGGTCTGCTCGGTTTCCACGCCCTTGAGTACATGCTGTTTGCCGACGGCTCGGTACGCGATGCCTCTAAGCTCAGCAAAGAAGAGCTCATCTACACCGCCGCTGTCGCTCGCGACCTGCGCAACCACTGCATCAAGCTCGAGGCCGCTTGGAGTCCCTCAGGCGTGACTTCAGCCAAGCAAGCCATCCTTGAGGACGCAGAGATGGAGCCCGATGACAACTTCGGCGAATACATGCAACTCGCTGGTCAGGCTGGTTCAATCTACAAGAGCCGTCGCAGCGCTTGCGAGGAGATTCTGCAAGGCTGTATCGACATCGCCGACGAGGTTGCCAACACCAAGATTTTCTCAGCTTATTCATCTGAGGATGAAGACTATATCGAATCGCCCCACTCAAAGAACTCACAAAAAGACTTTGCCGACAACATCCGCTCGATCCGCAACGCCTACTGCGGCACCAACACTGGCGACGGCAGCGTGAGCACAGTGCTCAAGACCATCAATGCCGACCTCGATGCCGAAATCATCAGCGCCATCAGCACTGCCATCTCAGCTATCGAGAGCGCCAAGGGCCCCTTTGTCGACAATATCAATGATGCCACCTGGGGCGTAGCCATCGACAAGTGCAACGACCTGCGCGATATCCTCGAAGAAGCCCTCTCGGTACTATAAACCATAAGGATAGAAAGACCATAAGGACTTAAGATACATAAGAACATAAGATTGTTAACAAACACATGAAATTTTCTTCATACATTTCATATATTATGGTAGCCGCTATGGCGGCTGCCTTTGTCGCTTGTAGCGACGATGACAACAAGATCACTAACGGCAGCGAGAATGGCGGGGAGAATGAGACCGAATTGGCCGACGATTACTATGCCGGTGGCAAACTTGGCACATCGTTCAACTCAACAGCTGCCGCTTACGAGCAGCCAACCCCGGTGGTTGAGAGCGAAGGCATGTATCAGTCCTTCCTCAACGGCGAAACCCTGTTTGAGAAACCCTTCCAGACGGGTTCGACCGGCGCTCGCCGTGGCTTAGGTCCCCTGTATATCCGCACATCGTGCCTCCACTGCCATCCCGGATACGGCCATGGTCGCCGCATCGAGGGGCAGTTCAACACCAACGAGGTTGGCAATGGCTACCTGCTCGTGCTCACCGACGAAAATGACAGCTATCTGACCTCCTACACCGGCATGCCTCAAACACATGCCGTGACTCCGTTCAAGGCTCCTATCGATGAGTCTCAGATCAACATCGCTTGGCTCAGCTACACCGACGAGTGGGGCAACCAATTCCCCGATGGCGAGACCTATAGCCTGATCTATCCCGAGGTAACTATCCCCGAGGCAGCATTTTATGTGCCTCTGCGCGGAGCCTACGGCGATGTGGCTTACGAGAACCTCAAAGTCAAGCTCGAGAGCACTATCGGCATCTATGGCACGGGGCTATTGGATGCAATCGATGATGCCGACCTGCTCAAGCAGTACCAAGACGAGGAAGCTGCCGGAGTGAACCTCAATCCAGCATTTTATGTCAATGGCGCATGGGTGAAGACCTATAACTCTACTAATCATCCTTACCGCTTCACTTATGCTCTGAGCCGCGGACCGCTGCAAGACGCTGCCGGAGCCAACGCCATTTGGAACATCACAAATGTGACTCGCAGCGACCGCCGCTATCACTATTGCACCACCGACTACGCCGTAGTGGCCTCACAGGACCCTGATGTGCAAGCATCATTCTACGACTATTTCCCTGAGCGCAATATCACTGGCGATGTCGAGACCGATATCTACAACTATCTGATGGCCAAAGACCTGGATGCTGAGATGACCGATCAGGAATACACCGACCTGATGGTATGGCACCGTGGCCTGGCAGTGCCGGCAGCCCGCGACGTGGACACCGAGGATTTCCAGCAAGGCAAGACCCTCTTTACCGAGATTGGCTGTGCCTATTGCCACCGTCCCAGCTGGACCACCGGAGCCGATAACTTCACCGACCCCAACGGTTTCTTCAGCGATGGCGACAGCCGTCTGTCCCGCTATCCCTATCAGAAGATTTGGCCCTACACCGACATGGTGCAGCACCGTTTGGAGATGCCCAACGATATCCGCACCGGCTGGTGCCGCACAACTCCGCTGTGGGGACGCGGCCTGAGCAAGCGCTGTACCGGCTGGGACGAGCGCTTGCACGACTGTCGCGCACGCACTGTGGTTGAGGCTATCATGTGGCATGGATGCCCCAACAGCGACGCACGCGCCTCGGTTGAGAAATTCCGCCAGCTCAGCAGCGATGACCGCGCCGCCATCGTCAAATTCATCGAATCAATATAATAAACCGTAGAATTGGTACGTATAACATAAAACCACAGATTGACACAGATTTCCACAGATTTCTGATATGGAATCATTAATACCATCAAAAAAATCTGTGGAAATCTGTGTCAATCTGTGGTTTTACATCTCATAGGAAAATTTCCGTGTTAAATATTAACATCTGGGTTTTGAAGTATTTGATTCTCATAATTGGCGGAATGCTTGTGGCGGCTATGGCAGCGGCCACGGTGGTCGAAAAGATCGCCGGCCCTGCCACAGCCGTCTCGGCTGTCTATGGCTCCTGGTGGTTTGCCGCCGGTTGGGCCCTCCTCGCCGTGCTGTCTCTTGCCTTTATGCTCAAGCGCAAGCTGGAGCGGCGCGTACCTACCTTTATGCTCCACTCATCATTTTTGGTGATACTGCTCGGGGCTGCAATTACTCACTTTTGGGGAGGGCAAGGCTCGGTACACCTGCGCGAGGGTATCCCCACTGCTGAGTATGTCGATCAAGAGCGCCTGGTGCGACCCCTGCCCTTTGTCCTGACCCTCGACCATTTCTCAATCCAATACTATCCCGGCACAGATGCGCCGATGGATTATGTGAGCCTGATCACAGTGCGCCATCACGGAGATTCAGAGATTGACGCCTTCGGCGCTGGCCCCTCGCCTATCGAGGCTCGAGTGGCAATGAACGATGTGTTCAGCCACCAAGGATACCGTTTCTATATGGCCAGTTATGATTCCGACCAGCGGGGCTCGCTGCTGCGCGTGAGCCATGACTCTTGGGGCATGGGAGTAAGCTATGCCGGATACGCGCTGCTGCTGTTGAGCATCATCGCTTTCTTCTTTGACCCGCGGAGCCATTTCCGTCAGCTATGGCGCGGAGCCGCTATGTGCGTCCTGCTGCTTGGCCTCGCATCATGCCACAAAGCTGAGGACAATGCTCCTCGCACCATACCGCGACAGCAAGCAGCCGAGCTAAGCGGACTGCTGATGGACTACAATCAACGCATCTGCCCGATGTCGACCCTCGCCGCTGATGTATCGCTCAAGCTATACGGCAAATTGGGCTACCGAGGCCTTACGGCCGAACAAGTATTGGCAGGCTGGATATTCTTTCCCGACTCATGGATGCGCGAGCCCGTGAAACAGTCCCATGGCGCCCGAGCCGAGATGGAGAATGCCGAGCTGGCAAACATCCAGCAGCTATTGGCCAGCGGCACCCTGCTGCGCCTGTATCCGGTCGAGGTTGAGGGCGAAATCCTCTGGGCCTCCCCGATGGACTATCTGCCACAGGACGTCCCAGCCGAAGAGCAAATATTTGTGCGCAAAGGCTTAGGCTACCTGTCCGAACTCGCCGCCCGAGGCCAATGGAGCGACTTCTCGCAAGTGGTGAGCAAACTCAAAGAATACCAAATCGCCAAGGGCGACTATACTGTGCCATCACCCACCCGCGTCAAGGCTGAGACCCTCTACAACCACCTCCACATCTATCTGCCCATAGCGATATTCCTGATTTGCTCGGGGTTGCTGTTCTATATCTATTTCATCGTGACTATGGAGGGGGCGCGCCCCTGGGTGGCTGTATTGTCCTACCTCGTCACTGCTCTGACATTCTGCTTGCTGCTATTCTTGGTGTCCCTGCGCGGCTATGTGGCTGGGCATTGGCCTCTCTCCAATGGGTTTGAGACCATGCTGTGCATGGCCATTTGCGCTCTGGCCGGAGGACTGATTTTCGGCAACCGATGGCGGTTGGCGTTGCCTTTCGGCCTAATCATAGCCGGACTGGCGATGATCGTGGCTATGCTTGGCGACAAGAATCCGCAAATCACCCCGCTGATGCCAGTGCTCGCCTCGCCTCTGCTCTCAATCCACGTGGCAATAGTGATGGTGGCTTATGCCCTGCTGGCCTTTGCCATGCTCGGTGGCATTACTGGCATTTTCTGCCAGGCGGCTGGGCGCGCTGAGCAGTCGCGCTCGCTGGCGCGCATCGACCTGATGATGCTCTATCCGGCAGTGTTCTGCTTAGCCCTGGGCATTTTCATCGGAGCCATCTGGGCCAACGAGTCCTGGGGCCGTTATTGGGGCTGGGACCCCAAGGAGACTTGGGCCCTCATCACTATGCTCGTCTACGCCTTCGCCCTGCATGGGGGAACCTACCGCTGGCTGCGCTCGCCGATGCATCTCCACATCTATTGCGTGGTCGCATTCCTGTGCGTAATCATCACCTACTTCGGCGTCAACTTCCTGCTCGGGGGCCTCCACAGCTACGCTTAGGGTCGAGATATAGGGGATTATTGGGGTTATGAAAAAAATTTGTCTATAGAAATAGCGGATAATTGGGGAAAAATGACTAACTTAGCGGTCGGAACTTTTTTGAACATAAAGAGCCCCTTTGGTGTTAAATCATTAAGAAGTTAGGCCCCCACCGTGAGGGGGCTGAATTTCCACACGTTTAACATCTAAATACGCTTAAAGTCATGGATAGCAAAAACAACAATTCTGATTTTGAAGACTATCGCCGCAAAATGCACGGTGAGAGACAGACCGAGTCGCGCCCCGTGGTGCCCGCTCCCAAGAGAGCCGTATCTATCGCTTTCGGAATCTTCATGATCATCGTCTACGTAGGAGTCGGTGTGCTTCTGCTTGTCAACTTCTTCCGCTGGGACGGCAGCTTCACCTGGGTGCGCATCGTGCTCGGCATCCTGCTTATCATCTACGGTGTGTTCCGCGCTTATCGCCAATTTGTAGGCTCGGACTACTACAACAAGTGACCCATTTCCAACCCCTCTCCAATCGACTAATCTACAGCCTGTGAATATGCGCCAACACATATCCCTACTGTTAGCGGCCATAGCCATATTGGGCTTGACGGCAAGCTGCGGCCGCTACGAAAAGAAAACCAACACGCCTACCTCTGGCACCTCGACGCTTTTCTGCGATGACTCGTTTGAAAACATCATGGAGCAAGAGATCGACGTGTTTGAGTATATCTATCCCGATGCCCATGTGCTTGCGCGCTATGGCACCGAGGCCGAGGCTATCGATTCTTTGCTATCCATCAACACCCGCACCATCGTGATTCCTCGCGAACTCACCGATGCCGAAACCTCAGTGCTGAAAAAGAAGAACCGCACCCCGCGCTGCGCCAAGGTTGCCGTCGACGCAGTGGCACTGATCGTCAACCAAGACAATCCAGCCCAGTTCCTCTCCAAGAAAGAAATTTCAGAAATCCTGAGTGGCGAAACCACCACCTGGGAGGATCTGAATCCCCACTTCCCCAACAAGCCCATCGTTGTGCTATTTGACAACGACGGCAGTTCGATGATGAAATACATGCGCGACTCGCTGCTCGACGGTCGCAGTCTCGGGCCCACGGCCCAGAAGACTGGTTCGATTGCTGGTGTGGTTGAGGCAGTGCGCAAAAACAAATACGCCATCGGCGTGATCGGCGTAAGCTGGCTCTCGACCGACCTGCGCAAGACCCACAGCATCGACGACCTGGCCACCGAGATGCAGAATGACTCGACCGCCCTGAGCATGGACGACATCAATTCGCGCGTCGACGAGGCTGGAGTCAAGACCCTGGGAGTGATGCGCTCTGACGACCGCACAGCCTATCGGCCATTCCAGGAAAACATCTACAATGGCTCATACCCGCTGACCCGCTCGATCTATATGATTACCATTTCGCCCTCGGGCAGCCCCGGAGCCGGATTCTACAGCTTCGTCACCGGATTCACTGGCCAGAAGCTGATTATGAAGACCGGTGTGATGCCCGCGCGAATGAATATCAATATCGTAGAGCTGGTACCGTAATAAGTCAAAAGTACTAAGTCAAAAGTCAAAAGGATTTGAGGCACGACTTAAAGGTAATAGTGATAAAGGCACAATAAAAGAGGTCGGTTAGTCGTTAATAACGATTAATCGACTTTCGGATTGAAAGCCACAAGCGCTGAAACAACATAAACATCCGACCAAACAACACAAACAAGTAATAAACCATTAATTTACACGCATGAATCTCAAGCACCTGATCCCCGCACTCATGCTGGGCGTTGCCGTGGCTGCCTATGCCGACGGCTATAAGGACGGCATCGAGTACTACAAGGCTGGGCAGTTTGACAATGCCCGCGAAATCCTCGAGCGCAACATCAATGATGCTGCTACCGACAAGGCTATGGCCTACTACTACCTCGGCCAGGCCGACTTGGCTCAAGGCAACCAGACCAGCGCCAAAGCTAACTTTGACAAAGGCATCGCTGCCAACGCTGAAAATCCCTACAACTACGTAGGTCTCGGAGCTATCCAGCTCCTCAACGGCGACCAGAAAGGCGCTGAGGCCAACTTCAGCACCGCTCAAAAGCTGGGCAAGAAAAACAACGAAATCACTGTCGACATCGCTCGCGCTTACTACAATGCCGACCCCGTGAAGTACTCGTCGCAGATTGAGAAGCACCTCACCAAGGCTCACAAAGATTCTAAGGACAAAGAGCCCGCTATCTACATCTTCGAGGGCGACCGCCTCTTTGATCAGAAGGAGCTCGGCTCGGCTGCCGCCAAGTATGAGCAAGCCATTACATTTGACGAGGGCAACCCCGAGGGCTATGTTAAGTATGCCAACGCTTACATGGGCGTGAACCCCCTCTACGGCGTTGAGAAACTTGAGCAACTCGTGGCTCTCCAGCCAAACTCGGCTCTCGCTCAGCGCGAACTCGCTGAGAAGTACTACGAGACCAGCCAGTGGACCAAGGCCGCTGACCAGTACGGCAAGTACATCCAAAACCCCAACCACTTCCCACAGGACAAGGCTCGCTACGCTGTGCTCCTCTATGCTAACGAGGAATACCAGAAGTCGCTCGACATCGCCAACGAGCTCCTCAACTCGCTCCCCAAGAACGACCCCAACTACTTCGTGATGAACCGTATGCGTCTGCTCGACCTCGCTGCTCTCAACCGCAACGAAGAGGCCGCTCAGGCCGCTCAGGCTTTCTTTGCTCTGCCCACTAGCGACAAGGTGAAGTTCAACCCCATTGACTACACCACCTACGGCACTGTGCTCGAGAACCTCGGTCAGGACTCGCTCGCCCTCATCCAATTCGAAGGTGCTGTGGCTGCTGACCCAACCAAGCTCGACAACCTCAAGAACCTCAGCAACGCTTACAACAAGGCTGGCAAATACCACGAGAGCGCCGCTACATTCCAGAAGTGGGTGGAAGCTCAGGACAACGCTTCGCTCAACGACTACTGGGCAGCTTCGACTCGCTGGCTCAACTCAGCCAACCAAGCCAACCTGGCTGGCAACGAGGAGATGCGCACCGCTGACGCTCAAGCCGGTATCGACGACGTGAACAAGGTGATCGAGAACACAAACGATGTCAAGCCTATCTTCTACCAGCGTCTCGGCCGTCTAGCTTTTGCCAAGGCTGGCAAGAGCGATGAGAATGTGCGCGACGCCTACATGAAGGCTGTTGAGATCCTCGACGCTGACCCCGCCAACGCTGACCCCAGCAACGCCAACAACCAGCTCGGCCTCTACTCTGAGTGCTACCTCTTCCTCGGCAACTTCTACCAGGAGCAGGGCGACAAGGAGAACCGCGACGCCATGTATGAGAAGAGCGACTACTACAAAGAGCTCCTCAACCCCACCAGCGCCGAATAATCCCCCAACAATTACCATAAAAAATCGCAACCCTCGATGAGGGTTGCGATTTTTTTATCAAATTAAAAACCACGGATTTCAGGGATTACACGG
>NWBJ01000011.1 GCA_002633115.1 Muribaculaceae bacterium Zag1 | reverse complement strand
AACAATTTTTGTTGCTGAAGTCCCGATTCATCTTATAAAGCTTTTTGGGGAACAAACTCAGTGGATTATTTGATGGGGATAATAAAATTCAAAATAATTTCATAGTTTTTGTTTTGTAATCCAAAATTTATACGTACCTTTGCCGTATGAGAATTATATCACATAAGAAGCTAAGGGAGTTTTACGAGCAAAAAGGTCGTGAAGACTCACAAAGCGCCTTAGAACGGTGGTATGAAATCACTGAAAGGGCGCAGTGGAAAACTTTGGGTGACATTCGCAATGATTTCCCAGCCACTGACTATGTGGGTAATCAACACTATGTATTCAACATTCGCGGCAACAATTATCGGCTGGTAGTGGTCATCAAATTTACCATATCCCGCATATATGTTCGGTTTGTTGGAACACATGAAGAATACGACAACATTGATTGTACAACAATTTAATTGGATTATCATGGATATTACAAAAGAACAATACGAATACGCTCTCCAAAGAATAGAAGAACTCTTGCCCATAGTAACCGACGAAATGCCTACCTCTGACCCAAAGGTGATTGAGCTAACATTGGTGTCCGACATAGTGGAGGCCTACGAAAAAGAGCACTATCCGATTGGCAAACCATCAATCGCCGACATCATACGATTGGCAATAGAAGAAAAGGGAATCACCCAGCGCCAACTGGCCAAAGAAATAGGCATCAGTCCATCTCGTATCAGTGATTACCTCAACGGCCGTGCCGAGCCCACCCTTAAGGTGGCCGGTGCCCTCTGCTCGGTCCTTGGCATCGCCCCAGCCGTAATGTTAGGATTGTAAAACGCTCGGAAGATATGGTCTCTTACTAGTTCTTCCACATTGTTTATTATCCTCCAGCAAGAATATATAAGTGAAGCTGTCACAAGGAGATAAAAGGTGAAGATCAAATACGAAGATTTGGAGGAATTGAAAAATTTAGGTAACTTTGTCCGCAGATCAAAAACTGCAGTATGAACAATTTAGCTACTTAAAAATATGCTCCTACTTGGTGGGTAATGGTACAAATCTTATCCTTATCCTTTTTGTCTGTATGCGGTATTGCTATAAACATTAATGAGGCCCTTCTTCTCATTCTGGTTTTCCTTTTCATATTAGCCATTCCTTGCCTCCTTATTTCTTTGGTTTCACTATTCTGCAACATACGATTCAACACGCCCTGGAAAAGAGTCTTCGTAGTATGGAATCTGGCAAACATAATCCTTTTGCTTTGCCCATTGCTTTCATCAATGCATTGCACGGCCTTCAGCATGGAGGAAAATTATGAGAGGAACAAGGATAAGTTTGCGGTATTGGATGATTATTTGTCCCAGACCTTCAGCCCAGATATTAGTTTACACTATGATTTCCTCCATGAAGAGACATGGAATTTACTAGCTGGCAAGCTGAATGAAGAGAGTACAGAACGCCATTCTCAAAATGGAGCCATCCCTGATGTCATGTTTTTAACCAACGAGGTTTTGAAAGAGTTAAAGAGCAAGATTAAAGATGTCAATTGTATGGGAATCGAAAAATATAGCGGCGAGGAGTATTACACCTTGACTTTTGTCCAGCAAGGGCTTGGAATTTATTCCTACAGGATATACTATGCGCCAATTACACAAAATCACATGGATTCCTTAAGGAGAGAACCCAACCTTATACCCTACTCCGATACCATAGCCTTTGAATATGGATGCGGCGCTATAGGGAGCAACCACTTCCCCAGAAAAGAAGAGTATTAGAAAGTGAATTATTGAACCCTAAAATACAGATTATGCTAAAACTGACTCTAAGGATAAGCTCTTTTTCATTGCTGGCAGTCGTAATGGTATTCGTAGGTCTGGATGGTGTGGCCTTGGGGGTCGAGCTTGCGTGAGAGGCGGCAGAATCCGTCGTACTCGTAGGTGACGGTCTGTCCGGCCGGGTCGGTCTCTGTTGCCACGCCCACCAATGGCAGATAGGTGTAAGTGTAAACCAGGCAGTCGTGCTCCTCCAGCGTCTGCCTTATCGAGGCGAGCTGATCCTCTATTCCCGTGGTGGCCGATTCCAAGTCGCTTATTGCGCTGGAGCCGAGCCAAGATTCGACCTGCGACGAGGAGGCGCCGACTATCTTTGCCACAGGATAGGAGTTGCCGTAGCCCCAAAGGTAGACGGCCTTTTCCATTGCGTCCTTCACAACTTCCCTGATTCTGCTGGCCGGATGCGAATACTGGTATGACAAGCGCGTTGTCAACGCTCCCCCCAGGCGCGAATCCTGCACCGAGGTCTTCTGGAACAGCGCCAAGTCGCTGCTCCTCCGCGCATAGGCGTCCTTGGTGCGATAAGCCTCTCGCTCCACTCCGCCGAAGGTTTGGTGCGTCACCGTTTCTATCGGCACGGATATCTGGAAGTTCGCCGAATCAGCCATGCTGGGATAAGGCGACACCTCCAAATCGCAGGAATAGGCCACGCTCTCCCTGACCGACATCGCGCCTGTGGACTTCACGGTCTCCGACACCCGGTGGTTCACCGGATTGTAAGCGTAGGAGGTGGAGACGGCAAGCTTTCCGCTCTGCGTCTTCTCCACAGCCGTCTCCGAAACGAGCTCGCGCCAATATTGCGGATAGGAGTACACCCGGACATAATACCTGGGTATGTGGGGCAGGAAATCCGCCACGAAAGAGAAGAAACGGTCCTCTACGAAAGCGTTGCACTTGATTTTCGAGAGCGACTGCGTCTCGTAGGCGTAGTCGGTGCGCAGCAGCGTGTCGCCTTGGGCATCCAGCACAAGGCGCTGCTTGAGCTCGCCGTTGCCGAAATCCCTCCACAGGTGCAGGCTGGGCAAAGCCTCGTATGCAGTTAGGCAGTTGTACCTGCTCACCGTCGAGCGCACGAGCGCGCTGTCTGGCCCGTAAAGGTTCTCCTTGATGCGGGAATAGCCAACGGTCGCCGGGCTCAGAGACGATGTGACGGCAGGGATGCCGACGAAGCTCGAATGAAGCCGGATGATGTCGTATATCTCCCGCCTTGCCAGCCCTGACACTATCCCATCGGAATACCGGGTCAGAAGTTCTGTCAGCCTCCCCTGGCACAGCAGCTTTCCCGAAGTGCTACCGTCGTCGGCCAGGTACTCGTAGCGCTTCAGGCTGATGAGGCTTCCGTCGATGTCGCGGTTCTCCACCGATGCGATCCTGAGGCCCGCTCCTCCCGAAACAATTGTGGAAGGGAAATCGTCCAGCGACACCGAGGCTTGGACTTGGCCATTTTCCTCCGCTATCGAGAAATTGGCCACCAGGGTGTATGTCCCGGCTGGAAGCTCAAGCGGGATTACGGCGCTGTAAGAGCCGGAAAGCAGATTTACGTCCTCGAATTCCGACAGCCGGTAGTACAGCGCCGTGCCGCTTCCGAAAACGGCGACGTAATGGCTCGAGCCGCTGATGTCGTAAAGGGTGTAGGGAGAGAATGCGGAGTAACGGATGGCCAGGGTTCCGCTCGCATTCCCCGACACCGTGAATTGGCCGACGTTGGTGACCCTGCTGCTATTGGCTGGGTTGGGCGCAGTCACCGTCAGTCCTTTCCGGATGAAACCGACACCCTGGATCGGGTATGCAGGGGACGACATGAAGGCGTGTGGCTCGAAACCCAGCAGCGTACACCCTCCTGTCGGATAAACGATGCGCCTCAGGGTTCCGGAGAGGAGCCAGTCTTTCCTGGAAAAGCGGTACGCTCCCTCTATGAGCTGGGTGGCAGCGCTCACCGATGACAGCGTCCTGCCGAGGGTGCAGTCCTGGATCGACGGCAGCAGCGTGCGGTCATCCTGCACCTGCGGATTGTAATTGAAATTCTCCATCCCGTTGTAATAGCCCCAGAAGTCCACTGCGTATGAATCCTTAAGCGGAAGGGGGCAGCTCTCATTGTATGAGAACCGGTAGGTCAGAGAATCGGTGTAATCCGAGGAGACTTGGCTGAAAGAGTCCAGCTTGAGCCTGTCGGTATAGCACGGGTCGGAGCTTGTGTCGGAGAAATAAGCCATCGCGCTGCCTCCGACTGTGGAATGGGGAAAGACGCCGTAGTTGAAATGCCACTGCCTCACCACGTCGCCTTGGGGAGTGGCCTGCCTTATCCAGTCGATCCTGCGGGCACTCCTGAAATCGGTTCGGTCGCCCAGTTCGAACGTCACCGTCTGCGAAGGCGTCGTTATGGAGGTGAGCCACAGCTTGGTTGCCCCGTAGCTGGAATAGCTGTATCCGGAGAAATAAAGCGGAGGCGAGGAAGGAGCGGATGCCGGAGTGACAGTGGAAGGATTCGGATATAATGACACGGTCCTTTGGATATCATAAATCTGCCACTGCTGAGGCACAGGGCTGACGCTCCCCTCCTCGTAAGCGAATATCGCCTCCCCGCCCTGCGGGCCCAGTATTCTGGTCAGGCACCATGTGCAGTTATACCCGTGCTGAGGGGATTGGGCATGCTCATAGCGGTAGAACTCATACCTGAATCCGTTGGAATCCAGTATGACCCACCAGTAGCCGTTGCCCTCTATCACGTACTGGTCGCTGTCGGGGCCGATGACGGTCATCTTGCCGTCGTAGGGGTTCTCGAAGAAAAGGAGCGACTTGCCCAGTATGTTTGCGGAATAGAAGTCCCTTTCCCCGAGGCCGTTCTTGAGGTCCTGGAGCAGGGATGAGCTGTTCTCATCCTGCTGGAACATGAATTCGTAGCCAGGCTGGCTGTTCAGCAAAGCGTAATAGTCGCTCCATCGAGCCCCCCTTTGGTAGCGGTCATATTCGCCTGAAAAGACCAGAGATATCGAGCCTCCGACGCACAGGTCCCAGCCTAGGCCTACCCACGACGCCTCCTGGGCCACCCTGATGCCGTCGCCGGCGTAGCGAAGCTCCAGCGGCACCTCCACGTCGCGGTCCTTGACGGTCATGATGGGGATGCGTATGTCGGCCCTGCCGTCGAAGCCGGTGGAGTTTATGTCCCCGAACTTCAGGAAGGCCGCAGCCTCGGGCGTTTGGTAGGGAGCTTCCGGGAGGTCTATGCTGTAATTAGCGCTCGCCGCCAGGGCTGACATCGAGAGCATAGGGCTCACCGAGTCAACAGCCAAGGTGTCTGCCAGAATCGCCTCTTGGCCACGAAGAGGAGATCTACAAACAAAACTAATGACCATAATTAGAACACAGGCACTTTTCATTTATATTATTCTTTATTGGGAAATCCAAAAAACGCCATTCCTCCCACTGTAAAAGTATTCATAACTACTATTGTAAAATTAAGTAAAGACGACCATTCCATTGGGAATTCTTCCATCACTTTAAAAGATAAGAAAAAATTACATAAATACAAGAAGAGTAAGAGATAGGAGAAAAGAAGAGCCCGATATCCCATTGAAAAGATAACTGAGAAAATAAATACCATTATATAAAACACGACTCCTATTTGTTCAAATCCTTTAGAACCATAACAACACAAAACAGTTATCCCCAATAGAGAAGATAAGATATAAAAGATGGATATAAGTTTTAATGATTTATTTCTTAAAGTATTTTTTTTACTCTATTCGAATAAAAATGTCCACTTGATCTTCCTTTTTCTCTATAATAAATAGATATACCTCGTAGAAAGAAAAGTAAATTAATTAAAACCAATAAGACAAGAAGAAAGTTCCAGTTACCCAAACTGAACTTACCAGTACATAATAATGAGCAAAACAAAGATATGATTGTGTATATTCCAAATATCCACAACCATATTGATTTAAGACTTTTCTTCATTGATTTCAATAGATACCATCCAACGATTCCATAGAAAAGTATTAGTACCACTATACTTCCACCAAAGATAAAATACTCAAGAATAAGAACTACAGAAATTTCTATATTAAACAAACTCCTTGCCATAAAGTACACTATTCCCATCCATATTCCTAGATAGAATACAGATTGAAATGCAAACCAAGATTTAATGATCTTAACTTCTTTTGCTAAGGCATTTCCCTTATCTCTTAATCCTTTTACCATAAGAACCATAATAAATATATAGATAATATTTTAGCATCAAAGGGGAGTATATGGGTCGATTAGACGCATATATATCTTTAAGCCTAATCTCGAATCCCGCGGAATTCAAAGCAAAAATAACACATTGGGCACAATTGTTTTGGGCTATATTATAACCCTTTTTGGCTCTGGACAAAAACGCATTCCTCATCTTTTGATCTTGTTCTTGTTGTGTTGGAAAGATAAAGGCTTCTTCAAAAAGATATCCAGAAATCTTATCCTCTTCTTTTGAATCCGAATCCCCTTCTTGATTATAGAAACTATGTAAAAAAGCTTCTGGGGAATCGAACTTTCTCCTTCCCACATCATCATAAGATTTTCCTCCAGCCAATCCCTTTGTACTCTTATAGGTCTTGGTACCATTTTTAGAGTAATAAGCCCATTTACCTCCCTCATCTTGTATCAAAAGAGCAGTATGTCCGATAAGGCCAGACACAAACAGCACGGCCACACTGTCACCGTCAACATCCAAGTTGTTCACTGGGTCGCCGAGGCAGAAGGCGTAGGGTGAGAAGTGGGGGTAGTCGGGGGCGAGGGGGTCCGGTGCGTCCCAGCACATCAGCGCTGCGTAGTGGAGGCGGGCGTCGTAGTCGAGGTCGTTCACCGAGTGGGTCCGCTCCATCTCCCTGCCGCAGTGGGCCAGGGGCTGGAGCCCCGGGTTGAGCGAAGGCGAGGACCACGACACCCCCGACGGGTAGTAGTGGATTACCTGCTGTACGGATCCCGCGGCGTCGGTGACCGCGCGCACGCTCCCCTTGTGGTCGCGCACGTAGCGGAAGAGCGAGCCCGTGGCCGGATTCCCCCCGGGGTACTCGACGTACCCCTGGTCCATCAGCACGCGGCTGACCGCGCCGCTGCGCACCTCGAAGCTGCCGATGCGGTCGACAGAATCGGAGCCCAGCGCGCCCGAAGCCCCCCCCACGGCCCCGCAGAGCCGGGGAAGGGCGGGCGCCCCGGGCGAGGACATCCTGACGGTGCGCAGCGCCGTCCCGTCCTGCGAGCGCACCCACGCTATCGCGCTGCCGTCTGA
>NWBJ01000010.1 GCA_002633115.1 Muribaculaceae bacterium Zag1 | reverse complement strand
CTTCTCAGATGTACCCGGATGGCTACCCCGTAGGGGTTGTTTCATCTAGCATATAGGTTAACACCCGGATTCCTACCCCGTAGGGGTTGTTTCATTCTAGTGCTCAGAAGGTTAGCGAAACCACCCCTACGGGGTAGGAGGGGGAAGTGTATGCGCCCATAGCTAGATGAAACAACCCCTACGGGGTAGCCATCCGGGCGACCTCCATATTTAACTAATTGAGCCCTTACTTAGACATAAAAGTTGAGTACAGAGGCAGAGGCTCCTGTACTCAACTAATATTGGTGGGGATGGGTTATTCGAGGATTAGGATTTGGCGAGGGGAAAGGGTGAGGGTGTCGGCGATGGTGATGGTTTGGCCAGTGAGCATGTCGCGACGAGTAGAGCCGATGGGGAGGACCTCGGCGGTCTGGACGGTGTGCATGGTGGCCTCGCGGTCATTGCCGTTGAGCATCACCACCACGTCGCTGCCATCTGCAGCCTTGCGCTGGTAGACATAGATGCCGTCTTGCGGCATGAAATGCTTGAGCGAGCCGGTCTTTACGGCCTCATTGGTGCGACGCCAATTGAGCAGAGTCGAGAGGAAACTCCAAGCCTCGTTCTGTAGCGGGGTACGGCCAGCGGCGGTAAAAGCATTGGTAGTGTCACCGGGGAATCCGCCGGGGAAGTCAAGGCGCACATTGCCATCGGTGGGTTTCATGTCGCCATGCATGAGCAGTTCGGTACCGTAGTAAATCTGAGGTATGCCTCGAGTGGTGAGCAGGAAGGTCTGCGCTTGCTTCCACTGGCCCAAGTCGGTAGGCTCCTCAAGCAGATAGCGGTCAGTGTCGTGGTTGTCGAGGAATGTGAGGATATGCGTTGGGTCGGGTAGCAGATAGTCGAGCGTCAGATGTTCCCATAGCTTATACATGCCTCCGTCTTTATTGAAAGCCTCCTTGGCCACATATACCATGGGGAAATCCATCACGGTAGGAAGCTGCGGGTCGCCGAGCACATTGACGGTCGAACCTTTCTGCCAGAATGCCGGACCTCCATCACGGGCTATCCAGCACTCGCCCACGATATTCATATTGGGATATTCATCGGATACGGCCTTGCACCAGCGGCCCATAGCGTAGAAGTCGGCATAGGGGTATGTGTCCATGCGTATGCCATCAATCTGCGCCTCCTCGATCCACCAGATTGAATTCTGCGTCAGGTATTTCCAGACATGGGGATTGCGTTGGTTGAGGTCGGGCATAGCCTCGACAAACCAGCCGTTGACGGTCAGGTCGCGGTCATAGTCAGAAGCATAGGGGTCGCTGATGGTGTTGAGGCGGAAGTTGGTCTGGATAAACTCGTCGGGGTTGTTGAACCAATCTCGGGCTGGCATATCCTTCTTCCAGGGATGGTTTGAGCCGCAGTGGTTGAAGATCATATCCATCACAACCTTGAGACCGCGCGAGTGGGCATCAGCAATCAGATCTTTGTACTCCTGATTAGTGCCAAAGCGGCGGTCAACTGCGTAGTAATCGGTGGTAGCGTAGCCATGATAAGAGCCTCCAGGCATGTCATTCTCGAGCACTGGGTTGATCCAGATGGCGGTAACGCCGAGCGAGTCGATGTAGCCGAGATGCTCATGGATGCCAGCGATATTGCCGCCATGGCGCCCATCAAAGGCTGAGCGGTCGGCCCCGATGGGGTATTCGAGGCCAGAGGTTGTGGTTTGGCCTTGCCCTTGGGCAAAGCGGTCGGGCATCACCATGTACAGCACGTCGGCCGAGGTAAACCCTTGGTGCTCTTCGGGTTTGAGCTGGCGCGGCTTGAGGGTGTAGTCAACTGTGGTGGACTTCTTGCCGTCGGTAAAGATGATGGGGAACGTGCCAGGCTGTGCGTCCTGGCCAATTACGAGGTAGAGGAGTTGGTAGTTGGGGCTCTGGAGCTCTACGCGCTCAGCGAGGGTCACGCCGGGATAACTGAGCGAAGGCTCAGCTGCGGCGATGTTCAGACCCGACACTAAGAGTTGCAGAGTGTCGCTGTGCATGCCTGTCCACCAGTGCGGAGGGTCGATCTTGTCGACCTTTGGTTTTTGCGCTCCCATTGCTGAGAGGGCAACGAGGGCCAATGTCAAGGCCCCGGAAACGATTCGTTTCATGGTTGTGAGAATTTTTTGCGCCCGTGCCATCTCTATGGCTCCGAGCATGGTTGGTGAAAATATTGGTAGAACAGGTGAATGGTGGTTGATTATAGGTATTAATTTTTGACACCGCAAATTTAGCAATAATTTTCCAAATCTCCTCTCCTTATACCTGATAAAAATCAAATACCTGATAAAAATCAAATTCGTGTCCATTATACTTGACAGATTAGACATTACTGTTGATTTTGTCCAGTATAATGGACAAATTTGACATTTTTGTAGGATTTGTCCATTATACTGGACAGATATGGCGCAGACCCCCCCTCATTACATCGGCATACTTCACCTAAATTCGCTAATCAAATTGTATCAACGTTGTTGATACAATTTGATTAGCGGTCGAAGATTTCGTGGAGCTCGGAGTTGGAGAGGTTGCCGAGCCAGGTTTCGCCATTGCTGACAGTCATTTCGGCGAGATTACGCTTGCGGTTTATCATATCATTGATTTTCTCCTCAAAAGTACCTTGAGTAATGAGGCGATCGACAAAAACATTCTGAGTTTGGCCTATGCGATAAGCGCGGTCAGTGGCCTGTGCCTCAACCGCAGGATTCCACCATAGGTCATAATGGATTACATGAGAAGCAGCCGTAAGGTTGAGGCCTGTGCCAGCAGCCTTTAGCGAGAGGATGAAAATCTTGTGCTCGCGACTGCGCTGGAACTTATCGACCATCTCCTTGCGTTGCTCAATCGTGCAACCGCCATGCAAGAAAAGAGTCTTCTGCTGCAAGTGCTTCTGTATGATAGTTTCTAAAATGGCACCCATCTCACGATACTGAGTGAAAATTAGCACCTTCTCACCAGCATCAACGATTGATTGCACACGGTCAAGCAACAGCTGGGCTTTGCCAGAAAGGGCGACATCGATGTCATCATTCTTCAAGAACAGAGCTGGATGGTCACAGATTTGCTTTAGAGCCAGAATCATCTGTAAAATAATGCCTTGACGCTTGAAGAGAGCCTGCTGATTATCAGTAGGCATTTTTTCGATTACTGCCATGGCTTCGGTCAGCGTCTGTTGGTAGAGGGCTGCTTGCTGGGGCGAAAGATTGCTGTACACGTCGGTCTCAACCTTATCGGGCAGATCACTTATGATGTTCTTGTCCGTTTTCATGCGTCGCAACAAGAAAGGCGCAGTGATTTTCTTCAAATCCTCGGCACACTTTTTGTCATTATAGACTTGAATCGGCTTGGCGAAATCTTTGCCAAATTTGCTGAGCGTACCGAGATAACCCACATTCGTAAAATTCATGATTGACCAGAATTCTGCCAAACGGTTTTCCACTGGGGTGCCACTCAGGGCAATGCGACAAGCGGCTTTTATACTGTTGACGGCCTTGGCCTGTGCCGTTTTTGGATTCTTGATATTCTGGGCTTCATCTATCACCAGCAACTGCCATTTCCCTTTCTTGATTTTAGCTGCGTCAGAGCGAGCAATGCCATAGCTTGTAATCACAACGTCAGAATCTTGACAGGCTTTGATTTCTCGAGCACCGCCGTGATAAATCGAGGTGACAAGAGAGGGGGCGAATCGTCGAATTTCTGCTTGCCAGTTGTAGAGCAAACCTACAGGAGCTATAATCAAAGCTTTTTGTTGGTCAAGATGGCCTTCTTCCTTGAGTTTGAGAATCAATGAAATGGCCTGCAGGGTCTTGCCCAGGCCCATGTCATCAGCCAGAATCGAACCGAAGCCAACTTTCATATTGCGATAAAGCCATGAGAAGCCTCTCTCTTGGTAGGGACGCATCGTCGCATTCAGTCCTTGGGGCAATGCCACCTCCGGAGCTTGGCGCAACTGCTCCATGAGCTTCTTGGCCGAATCAGACAATGAAACCGGAGCATCTTCAAACTCCTCTGAAAGGGCCGCTTTGAAGATATCAGTTGTGGTCAGCGAGGCATCACTGTAGAGTCGGTCACGCAATTTGACCAAATCATCGGGACTGACGTAGATGTAACTTTTCTTGAATCGTATTAGACCACTGGCATTGGCCAGTAGTTTCTCAAATTCTGCTGGGTCTATCAATTGGTTGCCTATGGCCACTTGCCACTTGTAGGTGAAGAAATCTGACATTGACACCAGGCCTTCGCCCTCGAAGTTTGTGTCAAGCTTTACTGTGACTTTTGGCTTGAGCAAATGATTAAGTGATTTAGGCATGAAAACCTTTAGCCCCAAGCTGCAGATAGCGGGAATCACGTGGGTAATGAGCTCAACCAACTCTTCGTCTCCCAATCTTATGGGAGTTTGGGCATTATTGTCGATGTAGCGGTCAAGGTCGCCTATGACCGATGAAAGATGCATTATTCCCTGCAGCACATCCAACCTTCGGCTCTCCCAGGCAGAGTCGGTTAAGACTTGGTCGAGCATTACTTCTATTGTCTCCGTACCGCTATAGCTCTCAATTCCGAGTCGCAATGTGAAGGGCTTTTCGTATTCTTCGCCTTCGTCGGCTACGAAAAGGGTTGGGCGCCACATAGCCTCTGCCACATCCATGCTGTCGAGCCATGTTTTGATGGCCCCTGGGATTGAGACTTGTCCTACGCCATTGAATTTGCAAGCAGTCCCTTGGAAAAACAGCTGGCCAATCTCATTGTCAGCTTTCGCAGATGCTAAAGCGTTGACAATAATCCCCATGAACATCGATACCAACCATAATGACTGACCATCGATGTCTTGAGCCTTATTGCGGGGCCCAACCAAGGCATGAATCATCGGGCCACCTGCCATTTGGTCGATTGCATCAAGGATATGGGCACATTGCTCTTCGTTGACCGTCGGAATCCAACGCACAGAGTAGAAGTTGTCGTCACGTTGTAAAATCTGTGCCTTGAACATGCCATGGCTCATCATGTGGATTGCGGCATAGAGGGCCTGATGCATTACCCGAACAGTAAGATGATAATCTGTCAATTCATCAGGATCTATGGCTAACAATGCGAGAGCTAAACTATTACGTGTGATTTGGAATTTGCGTTCAAGGTCGGCCAAGGTAATGACATAATCAAGCCTACCATTGACCTCAATGGAGATTTCTATATCTTGGCTTAGGATTTGAGGCTGGTCATGGCTCCCCATAATTGACTGAGCATGAGTCTTGCCTTGGAGGAATGAGTTGGCACCACGGACTATGCGGCGGTATTCTTCCTCATAAGTCCCCTTGAAGTTGCCGTTGACATAAAATGGCGGATTATCGGGCAGAAGCTTGAGCATCGAATCGTTGAGACCTTGCAACAGAGAAAAATCGACCGATGCCGATTCGGCAACTGACTCCATTGTTGGTGGCAGTTCCTTACTGGTTTTATTGGAAAATAGGTCTCTTACCTTGGTTGGCTTGATGGCGCTTTTGTTCCTTGTGAGATTTAATCCTCGATCAGTAAGGAGGTGGAGCAAATCTATGCCGTGCATTTCAAACACCAAGAAAGGATTATTGTCAATCTCACGGCTCACCATATACACTACAGCTGCTAAATGCTTGCATGGAACTGCCCAATCAGGACAGTTGCAGTTCATCTTTAAGTCAGACCATTTTGTCGGGAAAAGCTTGATGCCACAACTATTTGCCATTTCGGCAACCTGTGGTAAAAGCTGCCCTTGAAACAAAGCTGTGAGAACGGCTGGCTTCCGCATAAGCTTGTCGATCAAGAGGTCAATCTTCTCATTTTCGAATTTTGGCAACACAATCATTTCCTTATATGGTGTAAGGCGTGAGCCTTGCACTTTCGCCTCGATGACATTGTCTCTGATCTTAAGGCCTTTGACTGCCCCTTTGCGAGCGTAAGATGCGCCACGCGGAATGCGATTTTCATAATCAATGCTATTGAGAGCTTTGAGCCATTCCTGCCCCCACCATGTGTTACCAAATTTCTGTGCCATTAGCCGTTTATTGATTTTGGTTTCCTCTTTAAATAATTACGACCTCAAGGTAAATAACCAATTGGTTTCCTGGGAACACCTTTAAAGGCCTTAAGTTCTGCAACCGCTTCTTCAAGGAGTTCTAGCCTCATTCTAGTGTCCTCATTAATATCGTTGCTGTCTTCCAAGGCCTCATTCAATTCATGAGTAAGTTTTCCCACTTTATCCTTCAGTTCATCAAAATCCATTTTCTTCACGTACTCTTGCCCACATGAGAAAATTTCCCTCAATCTAGCAAAAGTTTCTATTATAGCCCGAGTAACCTCTGTGGCTATAGGAGACTTTAGGACGGTAGCCAACATATACAGCCCTTTCTCAGTAAAGGCAGTAGGCATTGAAACCGAATGCTTTAGTGGTTGGAACCGGTCAAAATTTTTGACCAGTTCCCACTTTTCTCTTGATTCTAAGGTAATTAAGTAATCCTTAAATTTATCGGGATTATTCTTGACGGCTTGATTGACAGCTTTTGTAGTAACCCCATAAAGATCAGCAACATCTCTATCTATTATGACAGGAATGCCTCGTAAAACAATTACCTTACTTTCAGTTTCTTGATATTTGTTCAAACTTTCCATTATATGTGATTTTCCGCAAAGTTAAGGACTTTTTACTTATCATCAAAAAATATTCAAGACAAAAATTATGGAGAGAGACCTTAATTACAATAAGACGATTGTCCCAATTTATTTGGGGATAGAGATATCTTTTAAAGCTGAGGTCAGTCATTTCGACTTTCCTGTAGTATAAGGCTTGCAATCTCTCCATAAGGCAGGTTTTATAAACGACCCACAAAATTACAAAAAAGATTCTCTAAAATCTAATTTTACCTCAAAATTCGATTCTCTAAAATCTAATTTTGACCCAAAATTAGATTTTAGAGAGTCGAATTCCTACGGATAACTTTTTCGGAAATTCCGTTATCTGTTGTTGACACAATTTACCTAAAACCTTGGATTTTTTCCAAAATCGGGGATTTAAAACCTTGGATTTTTTCCAAAATCGGGGATTTAAAACCTTGGATTTTTCCGAATTTTATGATAAGCATTTGGAATATTGGGAATTATCTCTTAACTTTGCATAAAAATTAAGAGATCATGTATTTACCAAGAATAATCGACAAATACCTTAAGGATTGGGCAGCGAGCGAAGACCACAAGCCATTGATGCTGCGCGGAGCAAGGCAGGTAGGGAAGTCTTGGTCCGTAGAACATTTAGGCGAGGATTTTAAGAATTTCATAAAAATCGACTTTGAGAAGAATCCCGAATACATACCCATATTCAAGGGTAATAGAGATGTGAAGAGAATTGTCTCGCAGCTGTCTGTTACCACCAGCTCGCCAATTGTCGGAGGCGACACCCTATTGTTCCTGGATGAAATACAAGAATGCCCCGAGGCTATAATGGCTTTGAGGTATTTTCGGGAAGACATGCCTGAGCTGCATGTGATTGCCGCAGGTTCGTTATTGGAATTTGCCCTTGACGAATTGCCAACTTTCGGTGTGGCACGCATTCACTCGATGTTTATGTACCCCATGACATTTGATGAGTTCCTTTGGGCCACTGGCAATCAACCTCTCTATGATGCCCGAAAACAGTGCAGCCCTACAAATTCCCTGCCAGAGGTGCTCTACCAAAAGATTGTGGAACTGTTTAGGACCTACATAATCGTTGGTGGGATGCCCGAGGTTGTTTCGAAATGGATTTCTACTCATGATTACATCAAATGCCAGACCCTGCAAGATGATATAATCATTGGCTACGAAGCGGATTTCCCCAAATATCGCAAAAAGGTTAATCCTGAATTACTAAGAAACACCCTAAGAAGCGCTGCCCTGCAGGTCACAAAGAAATTTGTGTATTCTCAGGTTAGGCCTGGATGGAAAACCGAAGAAGTAAAGAAGTCTCTTGACCTCCTGTATAAGGCTGGAATCCTAAAGCCTGTAACCCGTACCGATGCCAATGGCTTGCCATTGGGGGCTGAAGCAGATTTTTCTTATCGCAAAGTGTTGGTGATGGATAGCGGATTGCTGTTGCGTTTGCAGAACATGGAGCTTGACAATTCCGCCCAAACCTCGCTCACCATCCTTACTGCATCGGCTGCTGATCTGGTCAACAAAGGCCCATTAGCCGAAATGATCGCAGGATTAGAAATAGACCGCTACATGACGCCTAACCTTAGACATGATTTATATTATTGGGTGAAAATGACTCGCAATTCTACCGCAGAGGTGGACTACGTACTCCCAATGAACGGGAAAGTGATGCCCATAGAGGTAAAGGCTGACCAAAAGGGAGGCATGAAGAGCCTATGGGAATTCATGCGCGCAAAGGGGCTAACCCATGCCATTCGCAGTTCGCTTGAGAATTTCGGAGAGTTTGACTACGCAGATGCTCAAGCCGACGGAGCCCTGCGCCATGTCACCATCTGCCCCCTCTATGCCTTGTCGCAGCTTGCCCAGTGCTGCAATTGTGTCGGCGCTGGCGACACAATTTGATAATCTTAATAACCACAGAAATCAATAGAAGAATTCGATGCTTGCCGATTTGGTTATTCGTTCTTCTCTACCAGTAGGTGTTAGTGTTAATCAATGGAGAGGAGGCGGCGTCTTAGCCAGAGGGCGAAGAATTGGTCGTAGACTGAGTATATGTTTAGCCCTTTGGTGATGATGTCAGTTTCGAGGAGTTGCTTTATCACACCAGACAGGGTGCTTTGGCTGGGCAGATTGTTGCGGCGGATGAAGGCCGCAATACAGATAACGAAATTTCCGTAACGGAAATTTCGTTATCTGCCAGAATTCGATTCTCTAAAATCCAATTTTGGGCTGAAATTCGCTTTTGTAAAATACAATTGACCTTCAATTGTGTCGAAGCCTTCGACACAATTACAACTAAGGGAATGGTGGCCCCTCAAAACCTAACTGTCAGAGGCTATTTTTGTGACAATGGCGGGATTCATGATATAAAGGCATTCAACATCTATTCCATTTAAATCATATCTTATCCCATCCTGAATATTCCAAAAGTAGGGTGTCATTTTGAATTTAAACAAAAATGTATTTGTCAGTGCTGCGCACTGAAATTACCTTCATTGATGGAAAATTCTTGAGTAAAACTTAACAAATCGGCTCCTAACTTAATATGAAGGGCCGTAAAAGAAAACCGTTTGTAAAGTAGAGAATTACAAACGGTTTAGAAATGATATTCGGTCGGAGTGACAGGATTCGAAAATGATATTTTATGGAGTTTCAAAAAATTTCCGAATGATATTTAATTTATCTGATTTACAATTTGTTACAAAGATAATGCAATTATCAATGTGAAGACAGCCAGCTCCTCGATTGCACGCACACGAGACATGTTCTGGCTCATTGCCACAACTCGGCAATACAACTAGCACCTTGGGACAAAAGCCTAAAAATTCAAATAAATTTCGTACCTTTGCATTGTTATGACGATAGAACAACTCAGAAATATAATATCTGGTGGTGAAAGCGACACTGTGGAATTCAAGAAATCGGGTGAGAAACTCAATCGCTCGATTTATGACTCCATTTGTGCTTTCCTCAATCGCCGTGGAGGCCATATAATTTTGGGTGTGGAGGATGATGGCACGATCACAGGGATCAATCTTTCATTCTTGAAGGAGCAAATGGACACTCTCGCCAATGATGTCAACAATCCTCAGATTCTCAACCCCACGGTCTCCCTGCTCTTCCAAAAGTTTGAAATTGACGGGAAGGGGATAATCTATTGTTATGTACCTGAGAGTGATGAGGCTCATACCCATAGAGGCATCTATTTTGACCGAAGAGGTGATGGAGATTATGAGCTGCGAACCTTCCGTCAGAAGGCACAGCTCTATCATCGCAAGAGCAAGGTAAAGTCGGAGGACTGGGTTTATCCTCAGTTCTCAATGTCCGACCTAATGCCTGAGGCTTTTGACAAGCTGCGTGCGTGGATCCGCATTGGCAATCCCAATCATTCTTGGCTCGACGAGACTAACGAGGGGATAATCCATTCGGCAGAGTTGATTATGGATGACCCTGAGACTGGCAAATCAGGGCTTACACTTGCTGCGATTCTGCTCTTTGGCAACGAGCATGCCATTTCTAAAGCCGTGCCTCATTATCGCATAGACGCGCTGTATAATATTTCGGGTAGTGATCTCTATGACGACCGTGACATTGTCAAGTGCAACCTCATCTTTGCTTATGAGCGCCTTATGGACTTCATCAAAAAGCACCTTTCGGAAATGCCTTTCATTGAGAACAATTTCCGCATTAGCTTGCGCGACAAGATCTTAAGGGAAGTGGTACTAAACATTCTAATCCACTCCGAATATAGCAGCCTGGAGTCAACTACGTTTACCATTGAGCGAGATAGGATAACAGCCCGCAACTTCAACGTGCCCTTTATCTATGGCAATATCGACATGAAGAACACCAAGCCTCACCGCAAGAATCCTCATATCGCCAATGTGTTTTCACAGACCGTAATGGTTGAGGAACTTGGCAGCGGCATGAAGCGCATATTCAAGTACACTCCTCTCTTTGCCAAGGGGCATATGCCCGAAATTTTTGAAGATGACTATTTCACCATTGTTATTCCTCGTCCTTTGGTGTTGAGCAACACCAATAGCGACACCAAAAATGACACAATAAACGGCTCCAGCGACACAATAAACGGCTCCAGCGACACAATAAACGGCTCCAGCGACACAATAAACGGCTCCAGCGACACAATAAACGGGAATATAATACTTCCTGCCGAGAAAATCATTGAGTTACTTAAATCAAATCCGTTTATGACAGGAACGGAATTAGCTCAAAAACTAGGAATTAATAGGAGAAATACGGTTATACATCTGAAAAAGTTACAAGACGCTGGCCGCATAAAGCGAGTTGGTGCTAAGAAGAATGGTCATTGGGAAGTAATCGATTAGCATCCTCCATACTTTTTATTCACAAAACGCCAGTGGAGTTATTGGCGTTATTGGCGTTTTCTACCATCCCTCTTCTTCCTCCCCTTTCTTTACAAATTTATCGAATCTTTGATTTTTCAGCCCTACTTTTTCAAAAATATAGTCCTCTGACTATCAATAAACTAACTAATTTTTTTTGACCATTTTTTTGACTTTTCAGCCCTCGATTCTTTCCCTTTCTGCCCAATAATAGAGAAAGCCGTGTCTTTTATGATAGAGTACGACAGAATGTACCCTGATGGTTAAAACAGAGCTTTGTCCCTTATAATTTTCAGTTAATGGAGCCTGCCTCTGTGAGATCTTCGTTTATTTAGTTGCCATGCTGCACTTTCTTGCAAGAATCAGAACATATAAGGGGTCCAACGCTAATTTTTTTGATGTTGCGGAGCAGTAATTGGGCAGATAGGCACTCTTACTATCAGAAACCAATAAACACAAAGTGATGGAAAAAGTTTTTACCCTGTCAAAAGCTCTGGTTGCCGTTATTGCGGCAGTCATATTCACGGCTTGCCATTCTGACGATGACTTTCTGCCGGCGGCAGAGGATTTTGTCGGCACGTGGGACCGCTATTTCGCCGACACGCGAGTTGTCGAAGACGGCGCGGTTGCATATACCTTTAATGCCGATGGCACATGCCAGGTGGAAGTGTACACAATTTTCCCAATGGAGGATGGCACCGACACGTTTTTTCACCATGGCACTTGGACATACAGTTCAGGGAATCGAACTCTAACCATTGTTACAAATTTGAAAAGCGATGGCTCTGAAAGCTTCGATGAAGACCTTGCCAATGAGGAGGAAAAGACAAGCGCTCTTACCTTAGAAGTAGCCAAGTTCCAAGAAAACAAATTCCGAGCCCTGACCGAAGGCAACACTGAATTCATATTCCGTCGGCGCTGAATGTAATAACTACCCTGTCTGAGCGTTTCCCATAAGCAATGAACACTCATCCCAAATATGAAAAGAGCCAGTTGGTGAGCCTGTGCCTCCAGGGGAACCGGGAGGCACAGAGCCAGCTGTACACATCATACCATAGGAAAATGCTCAAGATCATCAAGCAGTACGTGGCGGATCCCGACCTTGCCCAGGATGTGCTGCACGACGGGTTCATCATCATTCTCTCGCAATTGAAATCGCTGCGAGATCCCGAACGGCTTGACTATTGGATGGCTGCCATCATGAAAAATCTGGCCATCCACAGCTTGTCGCAGCTCCAGTTTGATTCGATACTGGAAGAAGATGTTGAGGATGAGACCACTGAGGAAGAACTCGTTTCCTTTGACGAGCTGGCGCAATACATAGACCTTCTGCCTGCTGGCTGCCGCACTGTGTTCCGCCTTGCCGCGCTTGAGGGCAAAAGCCACAAGGAAATCAGTGAAATGCTGGGCATATCGCCAAAATCCTCAGCGTCGCAATTAGCGCGCGCCAAGGAGCGGCTGCGCCAGCTTATAAGGGAAAACAAAGGCATAACATTCGCCGGCCTGTTCCTGCTTGCGCTGGTGTCCGTAGGGTTGCTTAGGTTTCTTTCTGGGAATAACGAATCCCAGATTATCGATTCTGACGACAGTTTGGCTCTTGAAAACAGCACCGAGCCTGAGGCGCGTCAATTACCAGTTTCAGAAAACGATGAGGACCGTCAGACACAGAATGAGATTCAAGAGATTCCCCAATGCAATAGAGTCGCCAGCGCAAACGATTCAGATGCTACAAAAGTTGACGAAGGCATTGCAGTTGAGACAGAACCCATAATCGCAGAAACTATCAGCGAGGAAGATTCCAAGCAAGAATCCGACTCAATTGGTGGGATTAATGATGCCGAAATTCCTTATATGAGAATCCAGGATGATAATTTGGCTGTGACGTCAGCATCTGACGCTAACAGTGTAAAGCTGAGCATCGCTTCAAATCTGATGGGTTTCGGCTCAATATTGAACGGCTCTGAAGGAGACTGTTCAATGGCTGACGGACCATCGGAAGACGAACCCTCGCCTGCGGATTACAGCACATCGGTTCGCCATCTGATGCCCATAACATTATGTGTGCGGCTTTCAAAAGATTTGTCTGAAAAGCTTTCCCTCGAATCAGGCCTTCAGTACACTCTGCTGCGGTCAGAATATACGGAGACGATTGGCAACTGGTCATGCACTGAGGACATCTCCGCCCATTTCCTTAGCGTTCCTCTTGGCATAAGGTACAGCTTGCTTGAAGGAACAAGCTTCAAGCTTTACGGAAAGGGAGGCGTTGGAATTGGCTTTCCCATAAAGGCGAAAATAGAATGCGAGGCAATCGATTTGAACGAGTCATTCCATTGCCCGATCGACTTCTCCACAAGCCTCTCAATAGGCTTAGAATACAAGTTTGCTCCCAACGCATCATTGTTCGTCGAGCCTTCGCTGAGCTATCATTTCTTAGGAACCAGCAAATATCCCATATTATGGAATGACACACCTCTCTCCTTCGAAATCCCCTTAGGAATTCGCATCTCATGGTAGAGTCAATTTTTACATCGTATTTACATTAAAGAGTATTGTTTATGGAAAAGTATTTCAATTTTGTTGTTATGATGCTGTCGCTATGCATCATGACTGTCACCGCATCGTGTGGCGATGATCCCGAAGGCAAATGGGATCCGATGAAATGGAAGGCCACCTCTGCGGTCGAAAAATCAGACGGATCCTACATGGTAGGGCCCGAAGGTGGCGAATACACCTTTGAATGCAAGAACTACGCTGGCTTCTGGTTCAGCAAAGCCGTGGTCAAGGCTGGCAGCACTCTTGCCAACTATTACCCAGAGTTCAATGACTCTGGCAATGGATTGACCCTCGATGCCTCATGGGCTCATTTCACGAGCCAGAGTAATCAGCTGACAGTCACAATCGATCTAAACGATGGCACTGACACGCGCCAAGTCGCCGTCACCGTAACGGCCGGCGACGTCTTCGACACATTCCAATTCTGCCAGCAATCAAAAGAATAATCCTCTCTGATTATATATTACAAGATAGACCCATAGGCAGTTAGTAGTCGGTTTCGATGAAGTCGAGCTCTTCGCGGGGAAGGTTCATGCTCTTGTTGGATTTTCCAGAGGAGCCGTTTGCTGGCTTAATCGACATTCCACTCATGGCCAACTGGGCATTGACGTTGCCTATGGGGTTGTCTGTGAATTTGCGCTTGGCTTTCCAAAATCCATCGCGGCTCACTTTCTCGTAGTCTTCTGAAAGATAGACTGGCCCTATGGCTTTGCCAGTTTGCTGCAAGCCAGTTGCTGTAAAATTATACAAGTCGTACTCCGTGCAAGCTTCGAGAATTAAGCCAGGGAGGCCTGAGAGTTTCCAAGGCCCTTCCTGCAAGGGTATTTCTGGCGCAAACCATGCCAGCCATTTGCGGCCGTGATAATCGGCAGTGGCCAGCTGGCAGACATAGCCGAGGATTTCCTTAACTGAGTCCGCAATTTCCCATTTGATGCTTCCGGCTGGCTCGTCATAACAAAGCTTTTCAAGCCCGACCTGGTCATAGACGGCCATAGTACCATCCGAGTGGTTTTTGGTTACATAGATGGTTGCCTTGGCAACTGGTGCCTCGCCTAACTTTCCCCCAGTAAAAGCAGCCATTCGCATATCGTTAAGCTTGGCTACCCCTTCGGGAGTAGATTGGAGTGAATCGATGTATTCGGTCTGAGCCGAATAGAACTTTGAGCATGATGCATTGGCCAAAAGAAGGTACTGTTCACAGTTAGATCGCTCTCCGGTCTTGAGATTGGGCGACAGGTAATCGAAGCTGACCAAGATGTCGGCTTTTTGCTGCGCACTGGCTCCAAGGAATGATGCCAGGCACACAATTAATACGGATAATAGTTGTTTCATTTTTTGAGAATTATCGAGATTAGCATTTCGCGGCCACGGAGCCAGCGCTGGGATTCGAAGCTACTCAGCTGACTATAGGTGGTGTAGCGGTAGGTTTTCTTATCAAATATGTTGGTGAGGGAAGCCGAAAGCTCAACTCGCTTGGAAAGCTTGCAGACAAGTTTGGTGTCAAGCAGGACAACACTTTTGTACTGAGCCTGCGCTATCTCGTTGCGGTAATGCTCTCCGCTTATGTGCCATTCCCATTTGCGATGAGGATTCAAATTGATGAGCAGCTCATTTTGCAGGGAACTAAGCCAAGAGTTGCTCGCTCGGTTCAAGGTAAGGCGGCAGTTGGAAAATCTAGCCTTGTAATCAATGCTTAGCCATTCAATAGGAGAAGCGCTGATTTTGCCCCCTATGCTCCAGGATGCGTACACCGAGTTGGCAGAGGTGCAATCCGACATAAGGTTGCTTTCACTTCGGTTGTACGAGCCGTTTACGGCCATACTTCCTTGCATGAAGTCCAAGGTCTTGCCAACAGAACCGCTGGCCATCAGCATTTTGCCGTCGCTCTTGGCATCTGAATAAGAATACTCCACATAATTGCCATAAAGTTGCTGCGACATGGTGTAAGGCAAATGCGACCATGATTGCATCACAAGGCCGCTCGCAAAGATGCCGCGCCGCGAGTGCTTGTAAGAGAATTTCGCTGCCACGTTTTGCGAGGTGGTGCTGCAGAAATCGTCAATTCCTTGGCTTATCGTGCGGTAGTCGGTCATTACCATACCTGGCTGGATGAGGTGGAGGCTCATTGGCGCACGCCCCAAGCCTCCGCGCACTGTTATTTGCAGTCGGTTGTTCGGCTTCCAATTGGCACTCAACGATGGAGAGAAGTATCCCTCCGAATGGTTTGCGAAAGCCTTGTCGAATGTGAAGCGGGCAAAGCTGACAGGAGCGGAAGCAGTAAGGTTCACATGCTTTATCCAATATTCGACCTTTGGCTCTGCGTAAATGGTGATGGAATTAGTGCTGACCACATTGGAATCGTCGCCAGGAATATATGCAGGCATCCCTGTGAGCTCGCTCCCAAATGAGCGGAAATAGCCTTTTGCTCCGCCTTCAAGGCTTATAAGCCAGCCTTTCAGATTAAGGGAATATGATGCGCTTTCATGGGTGTAAAACGCATGCTCACCAATATGCTGGCGCATATTGCTGCAGTCGCACGAAATTCTAAGGGTTTGAGGCATCGATTCCCACTGGTTGTCGCTGTTGAATGTGACCAAATGCTTGCCTCCGAATCGCCTTATCAGCTTGAACTTGTTGCTGACATAATAGTCAGGCAGAGAAGCATTCTGATGGTTTGAGAGCGTGCCAGAAACGTCCAAGCGCACATCGTCCCAATCGAGATTGGTTTTGAGCGTGTTGTTAAGGTAGGTTGCCTTTTGGTTCATCTCATAGACGAAGCTGGCAGCCAAAGAATGGGAGCGATCTCTGCCATAACGATTCTCTATGATCACTTTATCTTCGCTGTCAAGAAAATATGTGGTGGTATTGGCCGAGCTGGAGGCCAGCCTGTTGAATGAATAATCGATTTGGACCTTGAGCTCACCCCCATGCACCTTCCACAGGATGTTCGTTGAAAAGAGTGCAGAGCGATTGAAGCACGTCCGCTTTTCTTCAAGCGAAGGCACTCCGGGAAGAGTGACACTCACATAAAGACTGAGGTCGGTTGCCCGCCGCGAAGCGAAAAAGTCGGTTGCACTGGCCGAAAGATTTTCGCCTATGTTGTTGGTCTTGCAAGTCGTCAGGCTCTGGTAGGTTGGCATTACCGCCATGGCGAACAGTTCGCCGCTCCAGATTGACCCCTCGGGCTGCCAGCTGTAGCCTCCGCCTACCTCGCCATGGAAGGTCCACGTCGCCTTAGCCTTGTTCTTCAGCCTTAGGTTGATTGCGGCTTGGTTGGAGAAGCTGACGCCTGAAAGCACCTGCATAGGCTGGTGATTCTCCATCACCTCCACAGCTCCCACGTCGTCGTGGCTGATTCCGTCAGTGGCGATGCCGTAGCGGCCTCCGAGTAGGTCGGTGCCTTCGATGTAGAATCGGTTTATCTCCTCTCCTTGGTACTGAATCTTGCCGTTGTCGGCCACATCGATGCCGGGCATTCTCTTTAGCACATCGCCAATGCTGCGGTCCTGTGCTTGTGCGAAGCTGCCTACGTTGTAAGTAATTGTGTCTCCTTGTTCGCGTATGCGCTCTGCCTTTACGGTCACCTCCTTTAGCTGGGTGGCAGATGGCGACATCACAATCCGAAGCGGCATCTTTGTGCTGTCGAGTGCAATTGTCTGCTTGGCATAGTTTATTATTGAAGCCTCGACATAAAGGCCTTCTTCATCTGGAGCGGACATTGCGAACTCTCCTTTTGAATCCGTTGCGGAGTACTTCACCATCTTCCCTTGGGCGTTGCGAAGGATCACTGTCGCACCCGGCAGCGGCTCATCGAGTTCCCCATCCACGACAGTTCCGGAAACATTTGTCTGGGCAGCCAGATGAAATGCAACCGCAATCATGAATATTATTGTGACAGTTCGCGCCAATGTCATTGATAAGGTTAAGCACAGACAGAATCTGTTTTGATTGTAAAGTTACAACTTTTATCTTGTTTAGAGATTACAAAAAGTGTGAAATTTCACGAGACTTTTGCACCTGCCCCTAAATTTATATGTAGTAAAATAAAATCGCTTGTAAAGTTTTGATTTACAAGCGATTATAGATAAAATTTGGTCGGGTGACAGGATTCGAACCTGCGACCACCTGGTCCCAAACCAGAGGGACGAGACAACACAACCGCTTGAGGGAAAGAATGTTATAAATGGGTAAAATTTCATGTACAAGCATTTGCGCAAACATTAGGGAATTTTCCGCGCATTTTCAGGGGAGCAGGAGCCGCAGGGAGGATGCGGAACAGAGGACAGACTGTACGCGAAAATTACGGGAACTTTACGCGAAGAGGGAGGGGAAGACCACCGGATCGGGAGCAGGAGCGGGGGCAGGATCCTCAGCCTCATCGAAGACATGGACGAAAAAATCCAGGAGCATATCGACCGAGGACACCGAGAAAGGCAAATCCATGGAGAGGAGGTCGACGCGGTGGAGGGGGAAGAGGCCCAGCCTTTCGGAATAGGCGTAGACGAGCTTTAGGTAGATGCAGAGCATAAAGAAGGAGGGCAATGTCTCCAGGGAATCGAGGGACCAGAGGACGAGATCGCTGGCCGACTTGGAGGAATTGCAGGAGCGACAGCAGAAGGCGATATTGTCGAACTCATCGCCACCACCGCGGGAGCGCGGCAGGATATGATCCGCGGAGAGGGGACCGCACTCGGAGACCGGGCGACCGCAATACCAGCACTCATCCTGGGGGGCTGCCATTTTCCAGATATTGTTTTTATAGAGGGAGGCGACATGGGCGCGACCTTCCTTGTAGGCCTTGAAGCGGGAGGAGCGCATGGCATAACAGCGGCGGTCGTAGCGATCGAGACCCAGCCTGAGCGCAGCCATCATCATATTGAGGGAGGAATAGACCCAGAGGAGGTATTCTCCCCAGTTTTGGAATTTTGGGTTAGCCATGGGAATTATTTCATTCGCGCCTTTTCCAGAGCGATAAATTCATCAATTTGTTCATCACGCTTAGCGACCAGCGCAGCATAGAACTTGCGTTGTTCTGCCATTTCATTTATCAACAGGCGGACAGCCTCAGAATCGACGGAGACGACATTACCGCGACCAGCACCCGGGTCATTGTTGCCTTCCACGATAACCATGCCCGATTCAAAGAAGGAGTCGATGGAGACCCCGAGGGCTTGCGAAATTTTTTCCAGAGTGTCGAGACTTGTAGAGTTTGTACGGAGAATCTTGTTGAGGGCCTGATGGGTGATGCCAACCTCAGAGGCGAGATCTCCGAGACCTATCTTTTTCTCAGCCGCGAGGACCTTAATTTTATTCAAATTGACCATTTGCAAACTTTAAGACTTAATTTTATCCGAATAGTTGTATAATTGAAACTTTTGGTTTAACTTTGCAGTGTCTTAGAGAGCAAAGACTTTGATTAACAAAGTAAATTAACCGCAAAGATACGAAATAACTTTTTAAGAGACAAACAAATAAGAAGGAAAGACAACCCGAAAAAGACGCAAGACAATGGAAACGAAAGCACAGGAAGGAGCCAGCAAGCCGCTGGCGATGAAGCCATCGATCAGCGACACGCTGCTGGCATTCGCGCCAGGGCAGAAGGCCAAGTACTACGCCGGGGAGCTCGGGAGCTACAGCAGCGTATACATCCAGGCCAAGCGCATGACCGAGCGCGGCGACGGAGAATGGCGCATCACCCCGGAGGACAACGGGGCCAAGTACACCATCGAGAGAATAGCCTGAGCAACCAGGCAGGAAAAGACAACCCGAAAAAACGCAACGACATGGAACGACAGACAATATCGATAATCAGGCTCGCACTGGGAGCCACAGCGGCGGCATTCTTCATGGCGCAAGCCGCGAGGATGATGGCGGCGCACATCGACCCGCTGCCGGTGGGACTGATGCTGGCGGGAGCGGCAGCGATGCACAAGCTGATAGCCCAGCCGGCATGGAGAGAGGCAAGGCGAGCCAAGAGAAGCCAGAGGTCCGCAACAACGATGAAGGAGAAGGAAGGAGGGCGGTCATGTGCATGACATCGACGAGGCCCGACGTGCAGCCGGAGGCTCGGCTGAACGTGACTCAGGCGGCGAAGGCCCTGGGGGTTTGCCGAGATTCGATCTACCGCTGGACGAAGGCAGGGCTGCTGAAGCCGCGCTTTTTCAAGCACAGCCTCAGGCCGCGGTACCTTGGAAAGGATTTGATCCGATTTTGGGAACAGGACATATAAGGAGGTACCCCAGAGGGGGAGCCGACCGAAGGAGAGAGTTAACAAAAATCCATAGAAATAAACAGAAGAGAAATCAGCAAGGCGAAAAGATTATTTTAGGAACTTGTCATTAACCCTTTTTTTGTTTTTCATTGATTTAAGGTGAAATGAGGGGATAGAGATGGAGAAAAGAAGAGGGAACGGCAAGCCCCGAGAGAGGGGTGGCCCACGCCGAGAGGCGGAAACGAACGGTTCTTAATACTTTTATTTTCAAACCAGGGCAGGACCCAGCCGGGGACTGCCAGGCGCGGGAGCAAGCACCCGCGCCAAACACGGGAGGCTGGATGGAGCGGAGACATCCAAGGCGCGGCAAGAGAGCTCAGCCGCGCTGGCATAGGCGGGTTCGACTCCCGCGCCTTCCACAGGGACAACCCAGAGACAACAACTAAAGACTAGGAACATGAAAAGAATCAAGTTGCAGAACATCGACATCCGCTCATTCAAGGGCATAGCCCAGCGGCGAGTGGACTTTGCTGAGGGCGACACAACGACCATCAGCGGAGACAACGCGACAGGAAAGACGACGATCATGGACGCATTCCTGTGGCTGCTGTGGGGAGTGAACGCGCAGGACAGCCAGACTCCGAATTTCGGCATCCGGCCATGCAACGCTGACGGTAGCCAGCGCATGGAGGAAAACCCCGAGGTGGCGGGGACCATAGAGGTTACCGACGACCAGAGCGGGGAGGTGACCACGATGACGCTGAAGCGCAAATGGACGGCAGTATGGCGAGTCAAGCGCGGGGAGAAAGAGAAGACCTTCGCGAAGAACCAGGGCGAATACTACGTCAACGACGTGCCGGTGAAGGAGAGCGAATACAGAGCGAAGGTGGAGGGCCTGCTGACGCTGGACGTATTCAAATCGGTTACGAATCCTTATTATTTCCCCAGGCTCCCATGGCAGGACAAGCGGCAGATACTGCTGGCGATCAGCGGCGACGTGACCTACGGCGACATCTCGCAACAGCGGGAAGAATTCGCGAGACTACTGGACAGCCTGGCAGGGACCACGGTGGAGGAGCGGCGCAAGGAGCTGGCGGCGAAATGCGCCAAGTACACCAAGGACATCGAGGAGAAGCCCATCCAGATCGAGGAGGTGAAGCGCAACACGCCGATAGAGCCGGACTATGCCGCGCTGGAGCGCGAGAAGGCGGAGGCAGAGGCAGAGATAGCCGACATCGAGGCACTGCTCTACGATTACACAGCCCAGGCCGACCGCGCCAAGGCGAAGACCGAGGAGATGGTGAAACTGATGCAGAAGCAGGGCAACGCGGTGGCCAAGGCCCAGGAGCAAGCCTATGCGGCAGCGAAGGCAGCCAACCAAGCGCGCAACGACGCGGAGGAGGCACTGGCGCAGACCAAGCGGGATCGCGACCGCGCCATGGCGAAACTGCGCTATGACATCGAGCAGGAGAAGACCAAGATTGAGCAGGACAAGAGACGCATGGCGAAATGCGACGCCGACCGCGAGCAACTGCTGAGAGAATTTGACGAGGCTGATGCCCAGGCCTTCACCAAGGGCGAGAGCCTGACCTGCCCGATATACCACCGGCCCTGCCAGGACGCGGGAGCATGCGCCAAATACGCGGAGGACTGGCAGGAGGCTCGGAACCAATTCAACGAGGGCAAGATACGCAAGCTGGATGCCATCGAGGCGCGAGGGCAGAGCAACAACCAGCTGAAGGCAGAGGCAGAGAAAGCACTGGAGGCATCGCAAGCCAAACTGGCGGAGCTGCAGGCGAAGGTGGAGCCAGATACCCAGAGATGGGAAGAGGCGGTCGCCGAGGCCCAGGCGAAACTGGATGCGATGCCACCGCTGGCGGAGGCCCAGCAAATCAGGGGAGAAGACCTGCCGCAATGGCGAGAGCTGGAGGAAGAGATAAAGGCAGCCCGCGAAGAGATGAACCAATGGACCGCGGAGAAGCACCTCAACGCAGAGGCAGAGCGGGACAAGAAGAAGAGCATCACAGCCAGGCTGGACGAGGTGAAGCGCAAGCTGGGCAACCGACAAATCATCGAGGCTATGAAGAGCCGCATCAAGGAAATAGAGCGAGAGCAGGAGACACTGCTTGAGGCGAGGGCCAAGGTGCAGCAGGAGCTGATGGTGATAGACGAGATGGAGAAGAGCCGCATGGCGGAGGTGGAGCGCAGAGTAAACGGCCACTTCAAATACGTGCGCTTCCAGATGAGCGAGCCGACGCTGACGACCGGGGAGGAGAAGCCATGCTGCAACTGCCTGGTGGACGGGGTGAAATGGGAGGACGCGAACACAGCCTCGAAGATCACCGCGGGCATCGACATCATCAACGCGCTGAGCCGACACTACCAGGCATGCGCACCGATATTCATAGACAACGCCGAATGCACCAACCAAGAGATTGAGGCACCAGGGCAGACAATCCTGCTGAAGGTGAGCAAGGAGCCAGAGCTAACAGTGAGATAACATGGCACCGAGGAAAAGCCGAGGGGCCGACAACAAACAACCCAAAACAACAACAACCAAAAAGAGAAAGCATGGAACAAGACCAAGCAATCCAAGCCAAGGCGAGCGACCTTGAGCTGATGACGCGACAGGCAGAGGCGCAATTCGCGCTTTCGCCAATCGGCCAGATGAGCCGACAATTCGAACTTGTAAAGGCGATGGGCGACTACTACGCGCAATCGACAGTGCTGCCGACGGTGTACCAGAAGAACCCGGCCAACTGCGCGATAGCCATCAACATGGCAGCGCGAATGGGAGCAGATCCGCTGATGGTGATGCAGAACCTCTTCATCGTGCATGGCAACCCGGCATGGAGCTCTAAATTCCTGATCGGGTGCATCAACACCTGCGGAAGATTCCAGCCCTTGGAATACGAGGGGAACGGGAAAAACGTCAACGACCAGGGCTTTGCAATCCGCTGCGTGGGCTACGCCAAGAGCGACACCAAGAAGCAATCGCCGCTGAAGGGGACATGGATCACCTGGAAGATGGTGAACGCGGAGGGCTGGGCGAGCAAGCCCGGGAGCAAGTGGAAATCGATGCCAGAGCAGATGTTCCGCTACAGGGCCGCGGCCTTTTGGCAGCGCACCTACGCGCCAGAGATCTCGCTGGGCCTGATGACCCAGGAGGAGGCAGAGGACGTGGGCAAGGCGCAGGTGGTAGACGTGAGCTACTCAGAGATCCGCGACCACAGCCTGAGAGGCGAGGCCATCGACCCCAATCCATTCAACTCATGGATGCAGGAGCCAGCGGCCGGACAGGCACCGCAAGGCACGGCAGAGGCTGAGCCGCAAGGCGAGGGCCAGGAAGGCGCAGAGAGCGCGTCAGCCGCAAGCGGAGGCCCAGCAGATGGAACTGCGCCAGAGACAATCGAAGGCGCGGCAGGAAGCGCGAATGCGACCCAGAGCGGGAGCGCAGGACAAGGCGCAAGCGCGGCAGGAACATCAGCACCGAGCGCCACCGGCAGGAGACCGAACTTCTAAGCATGTCCGGCGATGAAACTGACCATCATAGGCAGCAGCAGCAAGGGAAACGCGTACGTTCTGCAGAACGGGCGCGAGGCCCTGCTGCTGGAAGCCGGGATGCCCTTCAAGAAGAGCCTGGCGGCGGTGGGCTATGACCTGGGAAAAATCCAGGGGTGCCTATTGACGCACGAGCATGGTGACCATGCAGGACACGCGAGAGAATACCTTGACAACGGAGTGATGGTAATGGCGAGCGCGGGGACCTGCGGGCAACTTGGGAAGAGCCGAGTGAGGGAGCCGATGGCGATCGAGCAGCACCAGATGCGCTACGCGAAGGTGCAGGTCGGAGGCTTCCACATCCAGCCATTCAGAGTGGAGCATGACGCGGCAGAACCACTGGGCTACGCGATATGGCACCAGGACATGGGGACGCTGCTATTCGCAACGGACACGGCTTACCTGCCGCATCCGATAAGCAGGATGAGCCAGGTGATGCTGGAGTGCAACTACAGCGAGGCATGGCTGGACATGGCACTGGAGGGAGGATTGCCGAGGAACGTGTACAAGCACGTGAAGGAGGGCCATATGAGCCTTGAGACATGCCTTGAGACGCTGGAGCGGAGCGACCTGCGCGAGGTGAGAAACATAGTGCTGATCCACATCAGCGGTGACCACGGGAACGCGGAGGCCTTCGCACAGGCGATCGGGCGGGCGACCGGGAAACGAGTGACAGCGGCAAAGCCGAACACGGAGATAGAATTGAGCAGACCATTCTGAAGCCATGGGAAAGACCTACGCGACATACCTGAGCCGATACTTCCAGCAGGCCGAGCAGACCGGCTGGAAGATCACGGACACGGCCCTATACACGACTCTGCTTGCAGAGGCGAGCAGCCAGGGGTGGCCGGAAGAGATGGAGATACCGACGCACCGGCTGCTTGCGCGACTGGGAGGGATGTCGAAGCAGACCTTCGTAGTGGCGAGGGAGCGGCTGGCAAGGATCGGGATGCTCGACTACGAGGAAGGAGCGCGGAGGTCAGCCACGCCGAGGTACCGGCTGCTGACGGGGCGGGAGGGAGATATCCAAAAATCAAACCAAAACGACCCCGAAAATCAAACCAAAAACTGAAAAAACGGAACAGGACAATACCTTAATTAAAAATATTGATAATAATAATTTATCTTCTTCATCATCACTTCCGCACGCGAGAGAGGCTGAATTTTTCGCAGAGATGGCGCGAGACGAGATTTACCAGGAACAACTGGCCATCACGCTCGGATTCATGGCTGCAGGAATGAGCATCACAGAAATACCGGAATTGCTAAACCGATTCAAGACGCAATGCGAAATGGACGCATGCGAACACCAGAATTTGAACCATGCGCGGCGGCATTTCCGAGACTGGCTGAGGAAGGAGGTGAAATGGCGGATAAAGAACCAAGACAACCCAAAAAGAAGCAACGACAATGCAATCAAAAACGATCAGCGAACAGCTGCTGGCGCAAGCCCTGCAGGAGGGACTTGTAAAGGGAGCGGGCGTCACGGCCTTAACGAGTGAGGCAGAGGTGACGCGAGCGAAGCGGCTCTTCATGGACGCGGCCCGAGGGATATGCCCAGGGTGGCAGGTTACGGAGGAGACGCGAGGAGCGGTAAACGACATCTTCAGGTGGTGCTGCATGCTGCCGGGGAGGCTGGATCCGCAGAAGGGACTGATGCTGCACGGGGACATCGGGACGGGGAAGACGACGATGCTTGAGATAGCGCGCGTCTTCACACAGGCGATGCGGCCCAGGGACGACCGAGGGCGACTGTACGGCTTCAGGACGACGAGCGCGATAGGAGTGGCGTCGGCCTTCAACAGCGAGGGGTACGACGGGATCAGGACTTACTGCGAGACAGACCGGCAGGCCTTCGACGACCTGGGGCTTGAGCCGCGGAGCGTAAACTACTACGGGACGCGGGTGAACCCGATGCAGCACGTGCTGCTGGCGCGATACGACCGCTGGACGAGCCGGGGAGACTTCACGCACGTGACGACGAATCTGAACCTGCAGGGAATCCAGCAGGAATACGGCGACCAGGTGTACGACCGGTGTAAACAGATGTTCAACATGGTGGAATTCGCGGGAAAGACGTGGAGGAAAGCCGGGCAGACATAGAGAGACAACAAAAACCAAGGACCAACCGAGAGAAGCAATGGATCAAGGACAGACGACAGAGCCGAGGCACAGCCTGATGCAGGTGATGGCGAGCGTAAGCCGGGCGGCAGGGCGGAGCATAGAAGAGCTGATGAGCGAGAGCCGAGAGGAGGCCCTTGTGGAGGGGCGGTGCGCCTTCATAGGGATAGCGACGGAGCTGGGCTACGACTTGAGGACAGCGATGGAGATCGTGGACCGAGACCGGACGGTGGGTTACAACTACCGGCGTAAGCTGGAGGGCCACCTGCGAGGGAGCGCGAGATTCCAGAGGCTGATGGAGCGGAGCCGGGCGGAGCTTGAGCATCGGAAGCCGAGGGCCGAGCGGCAGAAGGCAGAGCCAGCGGCGCGGAGGCCCGAGCCGATGCCAGCGGAGGAACACAGCCCGATGGGAATCGATTACACGGGGCTGGACCTGCTGAGGATGCGGGCGCACTGCAAGCTGGCGGCGAGATTCATGCGGAGCTACGGGAGGGGCCGAAACTGAGAGAAACAACCGAAAGCAACAACCCAGAAACAGAAAGAGAATGGAGAAAAAGCTATTTCAAGACCTGGAGACGCGAGACCGCATCCAGGCACTGAAAGACAACTGCGCAGAGGAGGAAGAGAAATACTTCATGCGCGAATTCACGCCAGAGGAGCTGGCCGAGTACAAGGAAGGGCTGGCGAACGTGGCCATCGACATCGCGGAAATCGAGGAGCGATGGCAGGAGGCTAAGGAATCGATGAAACTGCAGCTGAAGCCACTGCGGGAGAAGCACGCCGAGATGCTGAAGAACATCAAGATGAAACAGCGAGAGGTGAGAGAGACCTGCTACAGATTCACCGACGCGGAGACGCGAGAGACCGGTTACTACAACCGGCAGGGCGAGCTGATCGAGCAGCGACAAGCGACGGCCAACGAGCTGCAGCCTGTAATCTTCAAGCCGACGCGCATACCCTACGAGCCAGACGGGACCTACGATTGAAAGGCGGACGGCCAGCAATGGCCCGGCAGAGCCAGAGGAGGAAAACAAATTACAACCCAAAACGAGAAACAGAATGGAAAACAAAATCAAGATTGAGCTGCCCGAGGGGCAGCAGGAAATCACGATCCGAGAGGGAGAGGCGGCACCGCAACTGGAGCCGAAGGCACCGATCCGGATTGAGATGACCGGGACGCTGGAAGCGCCAGCCGAATGGCTGAGCAAGAGACTTAACACGGGGCAATTTGAGCAGAAGGACTGCCACGTGGTTGTAAACCGAGACTTCATAATGATCCAGCTCGTAATCAACGAGAGCGACGCCTACCGCATGGGGAAAATCACGGGGCAGTTGCAAGACCACCCGAAGCTGAAGGAATTCGGCATCAACCAGGACAAGATCTGGGAGCCGCAGGAGCTGGGACTATTCATGAAGATGAACAAGACCTACTTCCCGAGCAGCGAGGAGAACATGCGCCTGGTGAGCCAGCTGATGAATTTCAAGGCGAGGGTAAACCAGACTCTGGAGCGTGGCATGAGCGAGAGCGGCAGCCGCAACGATACCTTCACCCAGGTAGTAGACAGCAACCTGCCGAAGAGCTTTGTGGTAGAGATGCCGCTATTCAAGGGCTACAAGGCAGAGCGCGTCGAAGTGGAGACCTTTGCTCAGGTGAACGGGCGCGAGGTGAAATTCGTGCTGATGAGCTCGGGAGCCCAGGCCACGCTTGAGGCAGTGCGCGACCAGGCGATAGACGAGCAGATCTCGAAGATACGCGAGCTCGCGCCAGAGATAGCCATCATAGAAACATAATCTCAACCGGGGTGGCTCTCGAGACGGGAGAGAAGAGACACGAGAGGAATAATAACTCCGCTCGGGAGCCATTCCATATAAACCGCAGCAACAATGACCAAGACAGAATACAACCGAATGGTAGGGCTTGTGCGCAAGATGCGCGAGGCCCAGAAACGCTACTTCCAGAGCCGCGACCGCAACGCGCTGGTGGAGAGCAAGAGCCTGGAGAAGCAGGTGGACGAGCAGTTAGAGAAGATAGCCCAAGAGCAGAAACGCGAGGGGGCGAACCTATTCCAGCAGCCATGGGACTGAGACGATGGACAGAGGCGGAGGAAGCCGAGCTGAAGGCGCGGTACCGCACAGAGACAGCGGCTGAGATAGGCCAGCGAATAGGGCGACCTATCCAGGCGGTGAGACTAAAGGCTTGGAGGCTGGGCCTTGGACTGGGCCAGAGGCGCGGGGCAGAAAACAAATGCTACAAGCGGCTGACGCAGGAGCAGGAATGGCTGCTGAGGCGGGAATATCCGCACGTGGCGACGAAGGTGCTGGCCGTCATGCTGGGCTTAAGCCCGAGGACGGTGATCCGCAGGGCGAGGGCGATGGGGCTTGAGAAGACAGCGCAATTCATGCGGGAGAGCCAGCGGCACACGGCGAAGAAGGCGCAGGAGAGCCATCTGAAGAACGGGACCTACCCCGAGCGCGGGGTGGTGAACGAGAACCTGAAGAAGGGAGAGGCGTACCGATTCAAGCCGGGCCATGGCGGGACCTACCGAGGGGGCCGCAAGCCAGGGAGCAAGAACCGAAAGGCCGGAACCCAAGAAAGAGCGACAGCATGAGCAAAGACAAGAAGACAACCGAAAAAGCAACAACAAACAGAGAAAAGACATGAGAGAAATCAAATACCGAGGCAAGGAAAGAATAACCGGGATTTGGAGGAAGAGCGATGGGCCGGATGTGAGCACATCGGAGGCGACAGGCGAATGGCGCGAGGGGAACCTCGAGCAGCTCTGGAGCGGAGACGGGACACTGCTTGTGGCGAGAATCACAGGCAACAACACATGTGGCGACGCGGTGACGGCGCACGAGGTGTGGCCGGAGACCGTGGGCCAGCGCACCGGGAAGCATGACCAGGAAGGCCGAGAGATCTGGGAAGGCGACCTTGTGGAGGAAGAAAGCCTGGGACTATGCGCCATAGAATGGACCGAAGAGGGAGGATTCATAGCGATGCCGGTTGAGCATCCCGAAAACTGGGTATGGCTCGGAGGCACGATATGCGGAGAGCCGACGACCGACAGGATGCGCGTCATCGGCAACAAATGGGACAACGCAGGGCGGCTGCGCCAGGGAAAGGAGGCAGAGGCATGAAACTGTTTTATTTAGACCTGGAGACGACGGGAACCAATCCCGGGCGACACGGGGTACACCAGATCTCGGGCGAGATATGGATAGACGGGGCGCAGGAAGAACGATTTGACTGGCACGTGAGACCAAACCCGAAGGCACAGATCGAGGAGGAGGCCCTGAAGGTGGCTGGAGTGACCCGAGACCAAATCCTGGCCTATCCGCCGATGGAGGAGGTGCGCCAGGAACTGGTGGGGATGCTGGGGAGATACGTGGACCGCTATGACCGGAAGGATAAATTCATGCAGGTGGGCTACAACAACGCGGCATTTGACAACGACTTCTTCAGAGGATTCTTCTTGCAGAACGGAGACCAGTGGTACGGATCATGGTTCTGGAGCAACGTGATAGACGTGATGGTGCTGGCGAGCGTTGCGCTTGCAGAGCGGCGAGCCAGGATGGCGAACTTCAAGCTGGCGACCGTTGCGAAGGAGCTGGGCATCGAGGTGACGGAGGCTCAACTGCACGGGGCCGACTACGACATCTACCTGACGCGCAGGATATGGGAGGAGATAGAGAGCCAGGGACTGCTGGCGAGAAACTGCCCGAATTGACAAAACACAAAACAAAAAAGAAGACATGGAAAAAGATACGGAAGACAAACTGAAGGGCTACATACTGCCGGAGGAACTGCACAGCGCAGGGCGGCGGGAGGATTACGATGAGCCAGACCCGAGCAGCCCGCAGGGATGCCTGGCGTTGCTGCTCTTGGGGAGCGCAACGATGGTGGCGGGGCTGGCGATACTGTACCTATGAAAGGAGGGCCAGAAGATGATAGACCGCGAGAAAGTATACTGGAAATACGGAGGGCGGTGCGCCTACTGCGGGCAGCCGCTGACGAAACAGCACATGCAGGTGGACCACATCAAGCCGAAGGCACTGGGCGGGACAGACGCAGAGGATAACCTGAACCCGAGCTGCCAGCAATGCAACCACTACAAGGACACGAAGAGCGTAGAGCAATTCAGGAGCGAGCTGCAGCAACTGCTGTGGCGGCTTGAGAAGCGAGGGCCAGTCGGATACCGGCTGGCCAAGCGATACGGCCTTGTGAAGGAAGAGAAGAAGCCGGTGACATTTTTCTACGAGATCTGGGATGGAAAAAACACCGAGGGCGAGCGCGAGGAAGGCCAGGAGGAGGCGGAACCTCAATGCGGGAACTGCGCAATCTACGGGCCGATAGGCTGGCACACGGGATGCCGGTGCAAGGCAGGGCCGTTAATCGAGGCGAAGCGGAAGCCGGAGGCGAGATGCGACGAGCGGGACTGCATAGGACAGCCGCTGTATTACCCGAAAGGAGGCTGGCCATGGGCGAACTGAGAAAAATCGTGATAGGGATAGACCCGGACAAGGCGAAGAGCGGAATCGGGGTAGTGAAGGTGGCTCAGGGGGAGCGGGGCCAGGAGGCGGCAGGAGTGGAATGTGAAGCACTGGCCTTTCCCGAGCTGCTGACGCGGGTGTACGAGATACACCGGGCGCACCAGCCGGGGAGACTGGCGAGCCAGAGGATGCGGGCCTTGATGGAGGGTCGAGCCTTGGGGCTGGGCCAGGGCGGGCCGAAGATCGAGGTGTGGGTCGAGGCTGGGTGGCTTGAGAAGAAGAGCAACCACCACGGGCTGCAGGGCCACCGGGCCGAGAAGATAGCCAGAGACGTGGGAGCGAACCACCAGACCGGGCGACTAATCATCGAGATGCTGGCGAGCATGGGCATCGAGGCTCAGGAGGCGAGGCCGCTGATAAAGTGCTGGAAAGGATCGGAGAGGAAAATCACGCACGAGGAGATAGACCGGATCGTGGGCGGGATGCCGAGGAAGCGGAGCAACCAGGAGGAGCGGGACGCGCTGCTGATAGCCTGGGAGCGGACAGGGCTGCCGATCCGGTGCTGAGAGTAGAGAAAGAAAGACAGGAGGGGAGGAATAGGAAACACCCGCCGGGGCAGGCAGAGGCGACTCTGGCTGCCCTATTTTGTTAACTCTAATTAACTGATAATTAATGACTTATATTTGGTGGTATGAGAAAAATTGATTAATTTTGTAGTACAGAAAACAACCCAAAAAACGACACGACAATGAAGACAACCGCAAGAACCGAGAAGAAGCATTTGTACCAGATCGCCTACGCAGACGGGCTGGAGGTAAGAGACTGGGCAGCCTCGAAAGCAGAGGTGCTGAACAACTGGGGATTTTACGCCAAGCAGCACGGGACCGCAAAGGTGAAGCGCATACGATAGGCGACCCCAGAGGAACCGAGAGACAGACAACCAGGAAAAGACAACCACAAAAACCGCAACAACAATGACAACAATTTTCAAGGACGCAGAAGCGCTGGCAGCGCAAATCAAGGCCCACATCGAGGTGTGGGAAGACATGGAGCGAGAGGAAGAAGCGATGGATCTGAAAGACCGCGAGCAACTATTTGCATGGGGCCAGCTGATCGAGGGACAGAAAGTGGTGGAGAAGCGCATCCGCCGCGGGCTGAAGCAACTGGCTAAGAAACTGGGGCTGAGGCTGAGAGGCAACAGCACCGAGGGGATATACGGGAGCCAGCTGCGCGGGCTGCTGCGCGACATGGAGGAGCGCATGGAGAAGGCGAAGAAAGCTCTGGAGGAGGTGGAATGGTGGGACCGCGCCTACTATGAGGAACAGCCAGCGTAGGCACCCAGGACCTCTCTCCTTAAAACTTTTTTAATTGACAACCAAAAAAAAGACAGACATGAGGCTGACAGCGGAAGAAAGAAAGATGGCGGTGGAAGCCGCAGGACGCAACCGGGGGAGCTGGCGCGACTGGCCACGGTGGAGCGAGAAGGCGCAGAAGGCGATGCTGCAAGTGGATGCGGCAGCGCGTCGAGCAGGATTCAAGAGCCAACTGGTGACGGATTGGGGAGATGTGACGGAGCCGCAAATCCAACTGTACCACCCCGGGGAAGACATCGATATAAATCTTTTTGAGGAGGCCGGAGGGAATCGGGTGGAGATAGCGCAATTCAAGGACAACGGGGACATCGAGACGCTGGGGTACCGGCGGAGCTTTGCCTGGGCCGCGCGGAAGGTAGCGGCAGACTACCGGGGAGGGAAGATCAAGAAAGGCTGAGGGAGAAAAATAGGCAGGTGTGTAAAACTAAGGCCCAGCCGAAGGAACAGGCTGGGCCAAAAATAAATAAATTTGCAATATGAAACAGGAGCGAGAAAAAGCGAAGGGACTGTTCAGGGATGAAGACCTGGAGGTGAGCGACCAGATAGACATCGAGCTGCCGGACGTAGGCGGGATCGAGATACCGGACGTGGACCTGGATGCCTTCATGTTTGACCCAGAGGAAAGGGCGGACACGGAGAATCGGTACGTGAAGCCGCGGCTGGTGCCAATGAAGCAGGACCAGGTGGTATACGACAACGCAGTCGAATTGGCGAGGGAGTGCAAGGTGGACCACGGGGAGAGGCTGGACGCGATCATCAGCGGGAGCTTCATCTTTGGGGACTTCATCGAGGCATTGCTGACGACGCACAACATCAGGGCAGAGCGGATGGTGATCACAACGCTGAGCTTGAGCCAGGAGAATGTGGACAGCCTGTACAACCTGATGACGCACGGGTACATCGGGGAGCTGGACATGGTGGTAAGCACTTATTTTTACAACAATTACCGGAGAGACATCATTCCGTACCTTTACGAGAAGCTGGACATGGAGGACCGGTACCAATTGGCGGTGGCGGACGTGCATACCAAGACGGTGCATTTCCGGACCACAGGGGGGAGGAAGATAGTGATCCACGGGAGCGCGAACCTGCGCAGCAACGGGGCGATCGAGCAATTCACGATAGAGGAGAACCCAGAGCTCCATGATTTCTATGAGGACAGATTCGGCAGGATCATCGAGAAATTCTACACGATACAGAAGCCGGTGAGAGGCCAGGGGCTGTGGAAGGAGCTGGCGAAATTCAAACCAAGATAAAACGAGAGATATATGGCAGATTCAGGAAGCGAATGGAACGGCAAGAACCGGAGCCGCAGCTGGTGGATTAAGAACGGCAACATGGTGCGCAAGACTAAGGCAGCGCAGCGATCGAGCAGCACCAAGCAATGGCAAGTGGGAGTAGACGGGCCATTCTAAAGTCGGGAACACTCAAAACAGAAAGATATGTCGGACACAGGAAGCGGGCAGAAAGGACAGCGATGGAGAGCCGGAGGGAAAACCACCAAATCGAGCCAGCGCAACATGGCGCAATACTCGGGGGGGTACAATACTCTGAAAGCCAAGCACTTGCAAAACTGAAAGCGGTCAAGGCACCAGAGAAAGGAGGCGCGACCAGCGTAGATTTTGGCAACGGATACAGCGCGACCTTCTCACATGTGCAGCAGGGCTACGGGACAGGAGGAATCATCCAGACAATAGTGAAGGAAGATGGGAAAATCATCGACCAGCACCGAGAGCGATGGGGAGGATCAGGCATGGCGACGGCGATGAACGGGAGCAAAGCGGAAGCCTTCAAGGCAGCAAAGGCGGAGGTGGAGTATTACGCGAGGCAAAAGCCGAAGAAAGAACGCGCACCATTTTAAGGGACAGAGAAAAGATAAATGGCGAAGAAAAAGAAGGAGGCACCGCCAGAGATAGAGGTGGCGGAGAGCTTGAAGATACCGATAGCGGAAATCGACAACAATGTCGGCCAGATTCCCGGGGTGAATGAAAACCCCAGGGAGATGACCGACATTGAATTTAGGAAGCTGAAGAAATCTCTGGAGAAGCATCCAGAATTCACCGCACTGAACGAACTGAAGGTGTACCGGCACGAGGGGCTGTGGATAACGATCGGGGGCAACATGAGGCTCCAGGCAATGAAAGACCTGGGATGGGAATACGCGATCGGGAAGGTGATACCGGAGGGGACAGACGCAGAGACGCTGAATTACTACATACTGCTGGATAACTCGAGTTTTGGCAAATGGGACTTTGACAAGCTGGCGAACAAGTGGAGAGAGGAAATGCTGAGCGAGGTATGCATCGAGATACCGGTGATAGCGGTGCCGAAGGGCGAGGAAGAGGCAGAGGAAGACAACTACGATGTGGAGGGGAACCTGCCCGAAAAGCCGCAGAGCCGTCTGGGCGACATTTACGCGCTGGGGGACCACCGGCTGATAGTGGGGGACAGCACGAAGATAGAATACCTTGACGCACTGATGGAGGAAGAGGCGGCAGACTGCCTGATTACAGATCCGCCATACAACGTGGACTACGAGGGGAGCAACGGGAAGAAGATCCAGAACGACAAGATGGCCGACGCGCAATTCCAGGAATTCCTATGCGCAGCCTTTGAGAACGCCAACGCGCACCTCAAGCAGGGGGGAGCCTTCTACATTTGGCATGCCGACAGCGAGGGCTACAACTTCAGGACCGCAGCCAAGCGCACCGGCTGGCAGGTGCGGCAGTGCTTGATCTGGAACAAGAACAGCCTGGTATTGGGGAGGCAGGACTACCAGTGGAAGCACGAGCCATGCCTCTACGGATGGAAGGAAGGGGCGAGCCATTACTTTGTGGAGCGCAGGGATCTGACGACCATCATTGAGAAGAAGCCGGACATAGACGCGATGACGAAGGACGAGCTGAAGGAGATGCTGCGCAATTTCCTGGACGGCACCTACCCCACGACAGTTATAGACGAGAACAAGCCTCTGCGGAATGCGGAGCATCCGACGATGAAGCCGGTGCCGCTGATAGGCCGTCAAATCAGCAATTCCACCCGCCGCAAGCAACTGGTGCTGGACACATTCGGAGGGAGCGGCACCACGATGATTGCATGCGAGCAACTGGGCCGCAGGTGCCGCATGGTGGAATTCGACCCAGCCTACGCCGACGTGATAATCAAGCGGTGGGAGGATTTGACCCAGAAGAAGGCCCAATGGCTTTGCAACATCAACGACCAGGCGAACACCGAGACAACCTGAAATTAACACCGACATGCCGAATCCGCAGAACTTAAGAGAGCCATGGAAGCCGGGCGAGAGCGGCAACCCTAAAGGGAGGCCCAAGAACCGCACAGCCCAGACCAAAGCAAAACTCCTTGGAAAGAAAAAAGCCAAGGAGCTATACGGCATGAGCCAGACTGAGCTCAGGGATTGGGAAGAGACACTGATGGTGGCCACCAGCAACGAACTCACGCTGATATGCAAGGCCGACGAATCGCCAGCCTACGCCAAAGGGATAGCCTTCGCCATCCTCGGCGACATGAAGAATGGCAAGACCACCACGCTCGACAAGCTGCGCGACAGAGTATACGGCAAGCTGGAACAGAAGGTGGAGGTCACCGGCAAGGGCGGGGAGCCGCTGGTGCAACAGAACCGGCAGTTGACGCGGGAGGAGGCCCAGGAGTTTATCCGGAAGCTGGAGGAAGAGACATAGATGGAGGAGACATGGAGCGAGATAGAATGCACGAGGAACTGGCTACTGAGCGGTACGCTGAATTTCGCGAGATACACCTATCGGGCGGAGACCGATAGGCAATTTATCGTGGCGCGGCACCACCGGCTGATATGCGAGGCCCTGGACCGGGTGCTGGCGGGAGAGACGAGGCACTTGATCATCAACATCGCGCCGCGCTACGGGAAGACAGAGCTGGCAGTAAGACGATTCATCGCAATGGGTTTGGCGGTCAACCCGAGATCAAAATTCATCCACCTGAGCTACAGCGGGAACCTGGCTAAGGCGAGCAGCATAGCGATAAAGGACACGGTGAAGAGCGAGACTTTCAGACGGCACTTTGAAGCCAGGATAAAATACGGGAGCGACACGATGTGCGAATGGGACACGGAACAGGGGGGAGGACTGTACGCGACATCGACGCTGGGCCAGATAACTGGATTTGGAGCGGGAGAGATAAGGGGAGCGGGAGAGCCGTACAGATTCAGCGGAGCCATCATCATCGACGACCCGATAAAGCCGGAGGACGCGCTGAGCGACGTGGTGAGGGAGAGGGTAAACCGAAGATTCGAGACGACGATCCGCAGCCGCGTGAACAGCCCGGACACGCCGATAATCATCATCATGCAGAGGCTGCACGAAAACGACCTATGCGGTTACCTGATGGCGACAGAGCCAGAGAAATGGGAGGTGCTTAGCATCCCGTGTCTGACCAGGAACGCGGAGGGAGAGGAGGAGGCCCTGTGGCCGCTGAAGCACACGGTGAAGGATTTGCACCACCTGGAGGAGGTCAACACATTTGTGTACGAGACGCAATTCATGCAGAACCCCAAGCCGCTGGAGGGCCTGATGTACCAGGCCTTGAGGACATACCAGACACTGCCCATGGAGCGCGGCACCAGGAAGAACTACACCGACACGGCAGACACGGGAGCGGACTACCTGTGCAGCATCTGCTACTTAGAGACGAAGACAGCCATGTACATAACCGATGTGCTCTACACCGACAAACCCATGGAATATACTGAGCCAGAGACTGCGAGAATGCTCCTGCGCAATGACACCCAGCGCGTGAGGATCGAGAGCAACAATGGCGGTCGGGGATTCAGCCGGAATGTAGAGCGCAACGTGAGAGAGACGGGGAGCCAGGGAGGGCGAAGAATGTCCTTCACATGGTTTTTCCAGGGAGCGAACAAGCAGAGCCGCATCTTCACGCGGAGCGCGGAGGTGCAGAATCTGATATTCTTTCCAGAGGGCTGGGAGCTGAGGTGGCCGCAATTCGCCAATGCGGTGAAGAGCTACCGGAAGGAGGGCAACAACCTGCACGATGACGCGCCAGACGCTCTGACGGGGATGTGCGAGGATTTCCGCAAGGCACCGCGGCAGCTGAGCGACGAGGAGCAGGAGGCAATGGAATCGATACTTTACTAACCAGAAACAAACGATACAGCCATGACTATAGAGGAGATAATCGACCCAGGGAGAAAGGCGGGCGAGACGATATCGGACTTGAAGAAGAAGGCGATAATCCTGCCGAGCTGGGACGCGCTGAACAAGGAATACGACCAGAAGCAACACCCAGTATACACCGATCCCAACTACACCGACAAGACGAAGAAGGGAAAGACGGAGAGGATGACGCGCATCACGCTGGGGTGGCAGAAACTGGCGGTGAAGCGCATGGCGGAGCTGCTATTTGGCATCGACGTGCTGAGAGTCTACAACGACCACGGGCAGGAGGACGAGAAGGAGGCGGCGAAAATCATGGAGGCGATCTACACGAAGAACCGCATCAACAGCCGCAACATCGAGAGGGGGAGATGGCTCTACGCGAGCTGCGAGGTGATGACCTTGTGGTACGCGCAGGAGCAGGAGACCAACTACGCCGGCTTCAAGAGCCAGATCAAGCTGAGGTGCAAAAGCTTTTCGCCATTTTCCGACCGAGGGCGATACGGGGAGAGGCTGTACCCGCTGTTTGACGAATTCGACGACATGATCGCTCTGAGTATCGAATACACCAGGCAGGAGGACGGCATGGCAATTTCCTACTTCGAGACCTACACCGCTGACACGCACATCCGCTGGCGCACATCAGGTGCGAGCGCGGAGGAGGAACTGCGCGAGACCTACGACCTGGGCAAGATACCAGCCATCTACGCGCACCGAGGGGAGCCGATCTGGGAAGACCAAAGCGACAACGTGAAGGAGCTGGAGTGGGCCCTGAGCCGCAACGGCAACTACATCCGCAAGAACAGCCGACCCACTTGGGTGGTGGCCGCAGATGGAAACATCGACTTTGGAGGAGAGGCACCGGGGGAGAACGAGAGCCGCAACGTGCTCCATTACCCCGAGGGGGCTAAATATGGCTACGCCACATGGCCGCAAGCCATCGACAGCCTCAAATACCAGGCGCAGGAAATAAAAAACAATTTCTTCATGCAGCTCCAACTGCCCGACATGAGCATGGACAACATGAAAAGCACGCCGATGAGCGGCGAGGCCCGGAAGATGGTGTTCATAGACTGCCAGATGAAGGTGAAGGACGAGAGCGGATTGTGGCTTGAGGCCTTCGACCGCGAGACCAACGTTGTGAAGGCATTCATGAAGATGATGTACCCAGAGCGAGCCGACGCGATAGATCGGCTGGAGGTGGAGCATCGCATCACGCCATACCAGATCCGAGACGAGGGCGAGAAATTCCAGAATCTATCTATGGCCACCAACGGGAAACCATTCATGAGCCAGAGGACAGCCATCAAGGAGGCTGGCTATGTAGACGACCCGGATGAAGAGATGGAGCAAATCAATGCAGAGGGCATGGCAGACATCATGGAGCCATCCCTATAGCGGCATAAGGCAAGCAGAGAGACATGGCGAATGACAAAGACCAGCAGGGCCAGATAGCCAAGATTTTCCTCGAAGGCTACAAAGATAACCTATTCGGAGGCGACCAACTCGCGCAGGAGGTGCAGAGCCTCATCGACGAGGCCATCAAGGAGGCCGCGAAGATTGCGAAGGGAGGAGGAAATGTGGACTTTTCCAAGAACCCGACAATCAGGAAGAAACTGGAGCAGATCATCGCCAAACTGCGGAGCCGATTGCAGAGCAAGATCGAGCAGGGGAGCAAGGAGGCATGGCTGAGGGCCAACTCCACCAACGCCGTAGCGGTGGCAGCCATCGCTGCCAACAACCAGGAACTGCAAAAAGCCTTGGCCGACGGGCGCACCGATGAGCAGGGCCTCAAGGCTCTCGAGGCATTCCAGAGCAGGAAGATGCAGGGCTTGAAACTGAGCGACCGGGTGTGGAACTTGACCGCGAAGATGCAAGCCGACATCGAGCAGGGCATCGAGGTGGCTCTGGCATGCGGGACCCCAGCGCAGAAACTGAGCCAGGAGATAAGGCACTGTCTGCAGAATCCCGACAATTTCTTTAGGAGATTCCGCTACAAGATCGGGGAAATACCCATGGTGGACGATAAAGGACAGCCGGTGATAGACGCGGCAACCGGCAAGCAGATGGCCAGACCGCAATGGGGAAAGAAATGGAAGAAGAGGTACTGGGACGCAGCCACCCAGACATACAAGTGGAAAGACGTGAACCTCGAGAATTACCGCTACGGCACAGGAGTGTACCGCAGCAGCTACAAGAACGCCATGCGCATGGCCCGCACCGAGGTGAACATGGCTTACCACGCCAGCGACACCGACCGCTGGAGGGCGAGCTGGTGGGTGAAGGGGATACGCGTCAGCCTCAGCAATAACCACACGACCACCGACGGGGAGGGACACAAGGTGCCATTGATAGACATCTGCGATGACCTGGCAGGGGACTACCCGCCAGACTTCGATTTTCCAGGATGGCACCCGCAATGCCGGTGTTACGCCTACGCGATCACCGCGACGCAGGACGAGATAGCAGAATACATGCGGAGGAAGAAGGCGGGAGAGGACATGAGCCAATACCGGATACCAGGCACCATCACCGAGCCACCGGCCAACTTCCAGAGGTGGCTGGAGGACAACGCGGAGCGGCTGGAGAAGGCAGCGGGTCGGGGCAAGACGCCATATTTTGTGGCGCGGAACGCTCAGTACTGCGCAGGTACACCGATAGCGGCAGGAACCGACGCTGCGCCAGAGCCGGAGAAGAAACTGAGCATCAAGGAGGCAGCGGCCATCCGCCACGCGCAGAGAACACCTGATCAGATAGCCGACATCCGCCAGAGGTGGATCAAGCGCAACGCTGAGATCCGACACGCCAACCGCAGCGCAAGTCAGGCGGCAGAGATACAGCAGAGGTGGGACAATAAGAGATTCCAGGATTATCAAGACCGGGCATGGGATTACTTCAAGAAAGAGAAGATGCGCTACTCGGACTACAGCCAGACTTCGCTATACATGGCACTCGCGACTCCGCCGAAGGACCACGCGGAGGCATTGCGGCTATTCAACCAATTGGATCGCTGGCTTAACCGCAGCATAAAAGACATACAGCAGCGGTGGAGGAACCGGCCATTCGCGACATGGCAGAAAGAATCAATGGCGGCAACGAACATCAAGCGGAGCCAGAATGACGTGGATTTGGAGAGGGCTCTGGGAACCACCAAGGGACTGCCAATGAGTTACGAACTGGCGAACAGTGGCAGGGAGAACCCGAGGCACGGGGAGAGTTACGCCTATGGCATCAACTGCCAAACCTGCACAGTGACGCATGAGCTGAGGAGGCGAGGATTTCCAGTGGAGGCCTTGGGCTCATACACGGACAAATGGCACCGAGAGGCCAATGGGGATAAGATAGGACTTGCCTACCAAAAACTGAATAAAGTTATAGGGGACTGGCACGACAGATTCCTGAACCCGGACGGAAGCAAAGTCGTGCCAAAGGAATATGGGCCATGGGCGGTGAAACAGGGATTCAAAACCGTAACCCAAAAGAGATTGGAGAAATGGGTGAGAGCAGTGGCTAAAGAAGATGGGCGATATGAGATATACTGCGGATGGAAGAACGGCGAAGCGCACGTCTTCATGTTGGAGAAACAGGGAAAGAAGATAATATTCTTTGACCCACAAACAGGCAAAACGGGAGTGGAATATGGAGACAAGATGAAGATGTGGACCGTAGAAATGACAAGGGTTGATGACAAAATCATCAACCCGGAGATAGCCAGCCTGTTTAAGGCGATACCTTACACTAAGAAAAAAAATCGCTGAGATCCAGAGCAGCACTACCGCAGACGAGCCGAGCCTTGCCATTTTCAACCAGGACGAAATGGGGAAGACCAGTAGGGACGCCACGGCCATTATCATCAACGATGGGGAGAGGAGCATAAACGCGACGGCCACCTTTTTCCCATTTGAGGGAGAGGGGACCCATCTCCTCTTCAAATTCTTTCAATAATTCAGAATCATCCATAAAAAAATAATTTTGAAATTCCAGGACAAAGGTACGAATAAAAAATAATAATCAGGACGGGGAGCGTTGCTTTTTGCGGTAGACGGGGACTTTTTGGATGCGCACCCCGGAGGAAGATGTGAAGGCGGAGCCATCGGATAGGCGCAGGGCATAGAGGGCCGCGAGGGACACGCCGAGAGCCGACTCGGAGAACATCTCGAAGAGAGCGGCGAGGGAGCCGAACACCAAGGACGCGCCGGGGAGGTCGGGATCGGAGGCGGGGAACTGTACCAGCACAGCCTGGCAGACAGAGAGGGATGGGGAGGAGGGAGGAATAGCAGTTAAATTATTCATAAATCGATTGTGTTGGAGTTTTGGAAAAGAGTTGAGGAAACACCCACCCTGCGCATGGAAACGCAAGGTGAGCGATTTGTGAAGCCTATTTTACATAGAAGGAAATCTGGAGGCCACGGCGGAGGCGGCAGACGCATTTATCGAAGAGGCAGGAGAAGGCGCGGACCAGTAACTTGTTGACCATGGAGACTGATCCGACCAGGGCGAGGAGACCGGAGACTCCGACTAATTTGTTGACGCGGCGACCCAGGGCATCGCGGCCGTAGACCTTGATGCGGAAATTCATGTTGATCTGGGTGGTTGAGAAGACGAGGGCGGGAGCTGCTGAAGGTTTCATTGTTGTTGCGGATTTTTGCGGGGCCGAGACCCCAGGGGTTAGAGAAAATGGGTTGGGGAGGAGAGAGGGAGAAGAGAGGGAGAAGAGAGGGGGAGGATTCAGAAGAGAGTGGGAGCGGCTGGTACAGCGGGAGCGCAGGAGATGTAGACCTCGACCTCCTCGAGGGAGAAGGAGCGCGAATAGGTGACGGTGGCATATCCCATGTTGTGGAGAGTGACCGAGAGGGCAGAGGAGCGGAAGATGCGGAGCCAGGAGGAAAACTCGGTTTCGATTTTGCGCTTGGTGGTAGCGGTGGAGAGAACTTCGCGCTCATAGGCGGATTCGCGGATGATTTGGTAAACTTTACGAGCCATTGTTGTTGCAGTTAATGGGTTGATATTCAGTTATTTATCACAATACAAAGGTACGAAGAATATTTTAAAATACCTCATCTTATAAGAAAAAAGTGAGGGGCGATAACTCTATTTAACTAATGGGCGGGAGGAGAAAAAAGCGGAGGTTGTGCAAAACTTTTGGGGAGGATCGGGAGGACGAGCGCGAGTATATATTAACTTTGCGAAGAGAAACCAATCAAGGAATCAGATGGAATTCGAAGACCAACTATTGAAGGAACTCCAGGGGAAATACCCGGAGGTGGACACCAAGATCCTGAGCCGCATCGCCAAGGCCAAGGCGAAAGGCATCAAGAGCGCGGAGGACGTGAAAACCGTCGCAGACGGGATAACGACCCAGACTCTGATTGAAGCATACGGCGACAGCCGCGCCACGGAGGCGCAGCAGACAGCCGTGAGCAACTATGAGAAGAAATACGGACTGAAGGAAGGCAAGCCCGCGGAGGACCCAGCCGGGGAGCCGCAGGGGCAGAACCAAAGCCAGCCGAAGCCGAGCGCAACAAAGCCGAGCGAAGACGTGCCATCATGGGCCCAGCAGCTGATATCGGACAACAAGGCCATGAAGGCTCAACTGGAGGCCTACAAGGCAGAGCGCGAGACGAATGCCCGCAAGGGGAAATACCTTGAAGCAATCAAGGGGCTGCCCGAGAAGGTGAGAGCGCGCTATGAGAAAGACTTCGCTCGCCTGAAATTTGAGGGGGAAGAAGACTTTGACGCATACCTGGAGGAAATCAAGGGCGACACCGAGGCCATGGTGAAGGAAACACCGGCGACTGGGAAGACAGGAGCGAGGATTCCGACCCAGCCGAAGGGAGGCGCGGTCGAGCCGAAGACCGTGAATCCGCTGGTGGCAGCACGCATCAAGGAGGCGAGCGCGGCACCGGTGGCGAGCGCGATCCAGGGACTGCCGACAGCCGCAGGAGGGAACCAATAACCAAAGAAACTGAACAGAAGAGATGGGAAAGAACGTAAATTTTGAATTCAACGATCCGCAGAATCCGAAGCCTGTGCGCATAGAAGGGCCTGTGTTCGCGGAGAAGCCGGGCGGAGGCCGAGTGAAGGAGCAGGACTGGGACGTGCCAGCGACCACAGCGGTGTACCAGGAATCTGACGGAACCTACAGCCCAATCAAGGCATACCGCCTGGCTGGAGCAGCCAAGGCAACCGACACCGCCTACAAGGTGGAGAAGGGCAGCGGCGTGACCACCGATGACTTCATCGGTAGCGGCACCGAGGCCAAGAAGGTAGACGAAATCGACACCAGCGAGGAGGACTACGACCTGGTGACGCTGACCGCGACCCTGGGAGTTGTGCTTTCGGCAGGAGCGGTATTGTACCAGGCAGCAGGAGCGAGCGCGGCAGCCGTAGAGGCGGCTGAAAGCGTAACCGCTAAGGACGCAGTGCTGGCAGAGCCTCTGGGTACCCCGGTGTACGTTACAGGCAACGACCTGCGAGGAGGCAAGGGCGACCAGATGGTGCGCCTGATCAACGGAGCCAACCTGCGTAAAGAAACCGCGAACATCGCGAGCGAGGTAGCCGCATTGCTGCCAATGATCCAACTCGTATAAGCCATGGGAGGAGAGATGAACAAGCCGCTCTTTGACCTGGATAAGCCAGGCGTAGACGCAACCCTTAATAGTTACAAGCCGGGCAACGGCCTTGTGTGGGCCCAACTGTTCCCGCTGAAATACACCCCGAAATTCGACCTGAAGGGCATCGAGGGCAACGAGGGCATCCCTGTGACCGCCGACCGCGTAGCCTTCAACGCCAAGGCACCGCTGAAGACCCGCAAGACCGTGGGGAGCTGGAGCGGGCGACTGGGCAAAATCGCAGTCAGCCGCGACCAGGACGAATTGCAGATCAACGAATACCGCGACCTGCAAGTGGTAGCAGCAGCCAACACAGAGGACTCCGCCACAGCCCGCTATTTGGTGGACATGGTGTACGATGACATCGACTTTTGTAACAAGGCGATGGATTACCGCATCGAGCTGGACGCTCTGCGCGTAGGCTGCAGCGGCAAGCAGACCCACGACAGCACCATAGACGGCGACCAGGTGACCGAGGACTTGATCAACTTCAATGTTCCAGAGAAGAACTTCCAGGCCGTGGCCGCACGCTGGAGCAGCGCAAGCACCGCCGACGGACTGAAGGACATCCACGATGCCCAGGACTTCATCGCCAAGCAGGGACTGCGCAAGCCGATGTACGTGATTATGGAGAAGAGCAAATGGGAGGACTTGTGCAAGCAAGCCTCGGTGGCCGCTCGCCTTTTCCCGCGCTACGACCAAAGCCTGGTGACCGCCGACATGATCAACCTGGAGACGGTCAACAAATACATGTCCCAGAAGGGATGGCCCAGCATTCTGGTAATCGACAGCTACGCCACAGTGCAAGCCAAGGACGGCACCGAGACCACGGTGAAGCCATGGAACGAGAATGTGGTTGTGCTCAGCCCGGAGCCGCAGCTGGGATACACCTACTACAAGCCGGTGCCTATCATCGACGGGACCGCGGCCATCCAGAGCCAGGGCAAGTACTACAAGCTGACCCGCTACAGCCAGGTGAACCCGATGCTGGAGGTGACCATGGCGGAGGCTTATGTGCAGCCCGCGCTTAAGAACCGCCGCTCGCTGGTTTTCCTCAACACCGAGCATACCACATCATTTAACAACGGGGTGGCAGCCACCTCGGAGTAAAGACCCAGAGCAATGAATAACCTCGAATCACTATCCGCCACCAGCGCATACCCGATACCGGAGGCTGTGCTTGTCGACATCGCTGAATCGACAGGGCTCGACCCCGAGGAGAGCGCGACGCTGGAGGTGCGGCAGAGCAAGGCCTACAAATGGGCCAAGGCGAAGACTTACCTCTTCCTGGCCGCAGCACCCAACGTGAGCCAGAACGGGATCTCCTACTCCTTCTCAGCAGAGGAACGTAAGCGATTCCTTGCACTGGCTAAAGCACTGCTCGACGAAATCGGAGAAGACGCGTCAGCCTGCGGAGACGGGACGCGGTACGGATACAGAGGAGAGGACTTTTAACATACCGAGGGCATGACCATAGCTAACGGGCATATCACGATACTCACCGCCGCAGGCGGAGGCTTTGATGAGAAGGGCAATCCCATCAAGGCCTACGCCACGGAGGGAGAGCCAATCCCAGCCAACATCAGGCGGACGAGCCGTAGCCAATACGACAGCGGACAGCAAGCCTGGGTGACGAAGGAGGGGTACAGCATAATCGTGGGCATCGGGAGCGGAATCAAGCCGGGAGACAGAATCGCAGTGTACGACAAAGGCGGGCAGAGGCTCGGGGAATTCCAGACCCAGGACGCGCAGGACCAGCATGCGGTGGCCGCGACCCAAATCACTATATGAGCCATGGGAACGAAGGTGCCGACAGACGAGATAAACGCGCTTGTGGAGGGATTCATCGAGGATGACATCGAGGAACTGATAGCCCAGATATGCGCCATAGGAGAGAACGCGCTGGCAATCGCCAGGCGGGACCACCTATACAAGGTGCAGACCGGCAACCTGACATCAAGCACGGGATTTGCGGTGACCCACAACGGGAGAGAAATCGTGGTCTCGCAATTCGAGCAGGTGGAGGGCAGCGCGGGCAACGGGGCAGAGGGGAAGAAGCAAGGGCTTGAATACCTGAAGACGCTGATAGGCGAAGACAGCAACGGATGCCTGACGCTGACCATGGTGGCCGGAATGGACTACGCGGCAGCGGTGGAGGCGATGGGGCTGGACGTGCTGAAGAGCGCGGAGGCGTACATAGAGCGGGAATTTGACAATCTGATAAAGCGATACCGAGCATGATAAAGGGCGAGCCGCAAGCGGAGGAAGACATCTACGAACTGATACGGGATTTTTTCGAGAGCCGGATCAGCGGGAAGGTGTACAAGAGCGAGACCAGGCCGACGGACAGCGAGGCCGAGGACGCAGCCATCCACGGGGTGAGCCTGAGCGGCGGTCAATTCCAGGCGGGAGGATTCACGATCCTGGTATTCACGCCAGACGTCGACAACGGCACAGGAAGATTGATGCCGAACAAAAGCCGGCTGGTGGAATTCGCGGGATGGGCCGAGGAGCTGCTGCAACATATGCAAGGGAAGACCAACGAATACGCGCTGAGCCATGGCGCGAACCCGATCAGCCAGGGAAACTACCCCGGAGGGAAGGAACACTTCGTGGCAATGCGATACGAGATGAAGAGAGAATCAATTTAAAAATTTAGACGAATATGGCAAAACCAATCATCTGGGCGGAATGCAATATCTCCATAGGCAAATGCGGAGACAACGGGGAATTGGCGAAGACCTTCGCCAGCATCGGCGACCCCGAGGACAACACCACGCAGCTTAATTCTGACCAGGGCGACGTGAAGGAGCTGAAGAAGACAGGAGGCGTGGTGGTGGACCGCATCGAGAACGAAGGCGTGGTGTACCTGGAGACCACACTCCTCGACCCGACCACCCTTTACTCAACGCTGGGCATCGGCACAGTGACAGAATCGACCGGCAAGGTACGAGTCAAGAGCCTTGTGGTGGCAGACCACTACTCAATGCGACTGACCCCGAAGCGCGAGGGCGGCTACGGCATTGAGGCACCATGCACACAGATATCCGTGCTGCCGCAGGGCGAGGAGGCCAAGGGCTCGGCAGTGAAACTGAGATTCACATTCCTCGAGGGCCAGGAGACCACCGTGGGGGATGGCAACACCACCACAGTGGAGACCTACCTCTACGACAAATTTGTATACAAAAAAGCATCAGCCTAATCCCAACCCCGGAGGAGGGCGCAACCGCCAGGCGGAGGCGGCCTCCTCCATTTCATAAAACCGACCGCGATGAAGATAGAACAGAAGACAGCCGACACGCTGCTTGATACACCGATAGGGGCCATAGAAGTGGACGGGACAGCCTACGAAATACCGAGACCGACGCTGGCCACGCTCGCACTGGCATCAGCGGTGATGGCCCAACTCCCCACCCCGGATGAAGACGCGCAGAAGAGCGCGCTGGGCATACAGCAATGGATGCTGGCCCATGCCATTGACTGCGCGGAACCGATAGCGAGAGTGGCGGCAATCTTCATACTCGGGGCCAAGCGCGTCCAGGCGCAGGAGAAGATGCCGGTGGCATTGGAGATGCCGATGCGGCGATGGAGCTGGAGGAAGATGCGCAGAGTCAACGGGAGAAAGACCCAGATACTGCATGTGGCGGAGGCAGACTACCTGGCGAGCCGACTGGAGGAAGAAATGACCGCAAAGGACATGGCGGACTTCATAGGGAACATCATCACGAGCTACGCCGACCTGAGCGATTTTTTTCTGCTTACCACTTCCCTGAGCGCGCAAAGCCTGACGCGGGCGACCAAGGAGGTGGGAAATCAGACAGCATCTGGGCATTAGTGCTGGGATGGAGCAAGGCACTGGGCATGACCCCACAGGCGTTGCTGCACGACATCAGCTACCAGAACCTGCTACTGCTGAGCGCGGCGGCTCCCGACTACAGCAGCAAGAGCAGAGAGAAGAGAAACAGGAAAGAGGAGCCAGAGGAAGCACCGATAGACGGCAACAACCCCGAGGCGGTGGCCGCGGAGGAAGCCGGGAAACCAACAAAAATCAGAGTGAGGAAATAAGCGATGGCCCAAGGCGAGAGAAAACTGAATGTACGCTATACCTTTGACTTCAGCACGATCCAGAATGATGCGGACAAGGTGAAGAGAATCCTTGCAGGCACGTACGACGGGCTGCGGGACGACAAGGGCGTGTTTGAGGCCATCAAAGGGAAGATGGAGAAACTGAGGGCGAGCTTCAGCAGCAGCGGAGACAAGATGAAGCGACCCTTCGAGGAGATGGACAAAGCCGCGAAGGCCACATCCGTCACGCTCGACCGACTCACCCAGGACAACGACAGAGCCATCGCGAAATTGATGGATCTGAGCGCAGCCATCAAGAGCAACATCAACGCCAAAGGAGGGACCACCGACGCAAAGACGCAGGAAAACCTCCAACAGATCGAGAAGGAGATTAACGCTCGCAACAAGTTGCGCAACCAACTCAACCAGCAGGGCGCGGAACTTGAAGCGCTCACTGCAAAAATCCAACAGCACACGCCAGCCGAGAAGAGCCTCACTCAGCAACTGAGCGAGACGCGTCAGCGCATGCAAGACCTGGCCGCGGCAGGAAAGGCCAACAGCCAGGAATACGACGAGCTGAAATCCAAGGCCCAGACGCTGAGCAACGCCATGAAGCAGGTGGCGAGTGACAGCGCGGTGCAGCAGCAAGTGAGATTCAGGACTGCGCTGATGAACACCAAGCAGCAGATGATGGAGCTGGAGCAGGCTGGAAAGCGCGACACCGAGCAGTACAGGCTGCTGAGGGCAGAGGCTGAGAGGCTCCAGCGCACGATGTATGAGACCAACACCCAGATGCGAATCCTCGCCACCCCGAACACCAAGATGTCCGCGACCATTAACCTGATGACGGGAATGAGCGGAGCATTGAGCGCGACCACAGGGGCTATTGCGCTCTTTGGAGAGGAGAATGAGAAGGCGGTGAAGATACAAGCCAAGCTGAACTCGATCATGGCCATTACCATGGGACTCCAGAGCATCAACCAGACGCTCAACAAAAACTCGGCATTCCAGGTGGGCATTGTGGGACAGATGACCGAATGGTGGGCTCGTTGCAAGGCCAAGGCGGCGGCAGCCACCACAGCCGACACCGCAGCCATAACCGCGAACACCGCGGCAACGACTGCGGCCACAGCCGCTACAAGCGCGGGAGCAGCAGTGACGGAGGCGGCGACCGCAGCCAACACAGCCCACGCTTTTTCATGGAAGGCGGTCGGAATCGCAATCAAATCCGTGCCGATTTGGGGATGGATCATCGCTGGACTCACCGCGCTGGTGGGCATAATCGTGGCCGTGACCGGAGGCCTCAACAAACTTACAGAGGGCCAGAAGGCGATGCGAGAGGCCATGAAGAAAGCCTACCCAGAGATTCAGAAGGAGCGCAGCGAACTCGACGCGCTCTACCGCACTGCCACCATCGCCACAAAGCCCATCAACGAGAGGCGCATCGCCATACAAAAGCTCCAGGCCCAATATCCCGAATATTTCCAGAACCTCAAGCAGGAGGCCATCCTCGCTGGAGAGGCCGCTGAGGCATACGATAGGCTGAAGAAAGCCATCGAGCAAAAAGCCATCGCCAAGAGCATGGAGGCGATAAAGGAAAAAGCCTACGAAGAAATAAGCAAATGGATAAGCTCCAACTTCACCCAGAAGCAATGGATCGAGGATAACCGAGCCAAGGCAGAGGAACTGCAAAAGAAATACACCCCAGCGCAGGTGCAGAGCCTCGTTAACCACTCAGTGACGATGACCCAGGGGAACTTCATGTACCAGCCTACGCAGGAGGAGGAAGAGGCTAACTTCTTATACAAATGGCAACACAGCCTCAAGGATTACGAGGAGAGATACAAGAAGGAAAACAAAAAATCGCTGGAGAAAATAGAATCCGCGCAGAAATTCATAGACGATGCCGCAGAGGCTTTGCCAAAGACCATCGAGGAACAGCGCAACGCATGGGGCGGGGATTCCACCCAAGGCTACAAGGCAGACCCGCAATATTACAAGCGCATGATGGAACAGGCATTGAAAGATGCCGACGATTATGTGCCTCGCGACCTCGGAGGTGGCGTGAAGGAAACCCCGGGAGACATCAGCCGAAGGCAGATGCAAGCGCGAAAGGAGTATTACAAATACAAAAACCTTTACGACCAGGCGCGATTTGATCCAAAAGACCGCAGCAGCCAGATAGGCGCGTCAGACTTGGCCGACCAGAAACTGAACGACCTCCAATCCCAACAGGAATTGGAGAGGATGAAGCTGCGGATTCAGATGCGGAGGGAGTATGAGGAGCAGGAGGTGGCAATCATGGCCGAGGGGGCCGAGAAGCGCAGGAGGCAGCGGGAGCTGGAGGAGCAGAGCGAGATGGACGCGCTGCAGGATCGGATGAACCAGGAGATACAGGCGGAGGTGGCAAGACAACAGGCCTTGTGGAATGCGCAGGAGGACGCTCGAGCCAAAGAAGCCTCTGCTGGCGGGCGCACTTACCAGAAGCGGGCATGGGACGGCGGGGAGCTGCGGAGCCACATCTGGGGAATCGGGTATGACATAGACCGCGAGACCACCAACACGGGCATGGCGGACATGGGCGAGATAGACGCAATCACGCAGAGATACGCGGGGCTGCAGGAACTGCTGCTGAAGCTGCAAGCGAAGCGGGCGGCAGAGCAGGAGAAGGCGGACAAGTCAGCCATGGACGAATACGTGATGGAATACGGGGCCATGGCCGAGAAAATAGAGGCGATAGACCGGCAATACCGGGAGAAGATATCGAAGGCGGAGAATGACGGGAGCCGGATGCAACTGCAGCAGGAATGGCGGAAGGCGATAGAGGATGCTGAATTTGAGGAGTGGATGCAGGGGCGAGGAAGCCTGGCATTTGGCGAGGCGGACGCGCTGACGCAGGAGACCATCGGGCAACTAATCGAGGAGATGGAGCGATACCGGGAGAAGATAATAGAGACTTTAGACCCGGAGAAAATAGAGCGATTCAACACCGCGCTGGGGAACCTGAGGCGGGCGAAGATAGAGGGGTCCGGAGCATTGAGCGCGCTGACCCCGGAATATATGCGGGAGCGGAAGGCTGCGCAGGAGGAGCTGAACGACGCGCAGGAGACGAGCAACCGGCTGGCGGAGACCCAGGCCAAGAAGCAGGAGGCAGTGAGGAAGAAGATCGCTGAGATACAGGCGGCGGTGAAGCAACTGACCGGGCTGGAGCTGACGGAGGCAGAGGTGCTGGACGGAGCGACAGTGGAGGGAGCAATCGACGCGATAGCCGGGAGCGGAGCCGAGGAAGAGGCCGAGGGCCTGAGGGAACTGAACGAGGAGCTGGGGACAGCGCGGACAGAGCTGGACGGGGCTCGAGAGGCAGCGGACAAGGCGCGGTCGGCATTGGAGAGGCTGGCGGAGGCATTCAAGGCGAAATTTGAGAGCTGGGCAGACCCGCTGGAGAAGGCCCTGGGAGTATTCGAGGAGATAGGGGAGGCACTGGCGGGAGTGAACCAGGTCTTTGAAGACATACGGAACACGGCGAGCGCGCTGGGTGCCGACACTGGGATAGGGAGCGGCTGGGACACTGCGGGGAATATACTGAGCGGGCTGACGGGCATCACCAGCGGTATAAGCGACGCGCTGAAGAGCGCGCTGACCTTGAACATAGGGGGAGTGCTGAGCGGAGTAACCTCGGCACTGACCAGCCCTATCAACGCGGTGGTGGCCATACACGATAACAAGCGGGAGCGAGCCATACAGCGGATCCAGGACGAGGTGGAGGAGCTGGAGAGGATCAATAAGCGGCTGGACCGGGCTCTGGAGGGGCAGTACAGCCAGGAGGCAGCCAGCACCTACGAGGAGAAGATAGCGAACGCGGAGGAGCAGATAGCCCTGATTGAGGAGCAGATCAGACAAGAGGAGGACAAGAAAAACACCGACGATGACCGCATACAGGAATGGCGGGACCAGATAGAGGAGCTGGAGAACGACATCGAGGACTACAAGGACGCGGCCCTGGATGCGATCATCGGGGAGGACGTGGCTACGAGCATCGAGAATTTCGCGGAGGCGATGGCGGACGCATGGGGCAGCACGCGAGAGCAAGCGAAGAGCGCGAAGGACTATGTGAAGAGCATGCTGAAGCAGATGGTGGTAGAGGCGATGAAAACCGACCTGACAGCACCGATAGAGCGGCTGCGGGAGATGATGCAGAGCGCAATCAGCGACGGAAAGGTAACGGAGGCCGAGAGCCAGGCCATGCAGGACTACGCAGAGGCGATAGCCGAGATGATCACTGGGCAATACGCCTGGGCGGACGACATACTGAAGGACGAGACGAGCAGCCAGAGCGGAACGACCCGAGGCGGCTACGCGACAGCGAGCCAGGAGAGCGTGGAGGAGCTGAGCGGAAGGATGGCGGCGGTGCATACGTCGGTGGAGGGCATCAGAATAGCGCAGGCGGCGATGGCGATAGACGTGACAGCAGTCAGGAGCGGGATAGAACTGAGCGCGGCAATGGCGAGCGAGACGCGGGGACTGACGATGGCGGCGGTGGGCCACCTGGAGACGATCGCGAAGAACACGAACCGGCTGCACGAGATAAGCGAATGGATAGAGAAGATTGAACAGCATACGCGAGGACTATGAGCAAGAGGAGAGAAGACATAGGCACTACCCAGGAGCCGCTGACCCCGGAGGAGGTAACGGCCAGGGCGAAGGAGCGCGGGGCATGCGGGCTGATAGAGGGCTGCACGAGCTGGCGCGACCTGGCGCGGGTACTGAAGACACCGCAGGGGCGGGAATTCTGCATGGAGCATGACTGGCCGAGCATAGAGGAATGGCGAGGGATAAAGCGGGGCTGCCCGGGGCTGGAGAATCTGGGCATTTACGTGGACTGTGGCGCGATGAAGGGGCGGGTGGGAGAGTTTACCCTACTGGCGGGCGAAACCGCGGCAGATTTGATATTTGGCTCAAATAAGGGTATCCAGCGAGTGATGGCGATGCACGGGGCGAGAGCCAGAGTGAGACTGGAGGGCTGGGCGGTAGCCGAGATCAGAGCAGACGCGAAGAGCCGCATAGAAATCGAGAAGACAGGGAAGGCGATAGCATTATGAAGAGCGGGGAATTGCTGATCAACGGGGAATGCGCGTGGACGAAATACGGGCTGTACCTGGCAGACGGAGCTATAGCTGCGCTGTGGACCCCGCCACCGACGAAGGACGCGGTGCAGAGCGAGGTGAGGACCGAGAATGGGACACGGACGGAATACGATGCGGACGGGAAGCAGAAATGGGACCGCCGAGAATTCACGCTGGAGGCGAACATCAGCGCGGGGAGCCTGGAGGCACTGGCTATCCAGATGGACGCACTGACGGAGACACTGAGGGCGGGAGAGGTGAAGATAACGACGAGGTATGAGCAGAAGAAGACATACCGCTGCCGCTACGAGAGCTGCCAATCGCTGAATGTGTACGGCGGGACAGGTCGGGTAGGGGCGAAACTGCTGATAAAATTTGAGGAACCTAACCCGGGGAACCGGGAGGCATAAACCAACGGAGAGATAAAAGACATGGCGAACAGCGCAGACATAACGATATGGAAGCCGAGCGGCGAGGCTCGGCTGACAGCGCACATCGGCAAGGGGAGCAAATGGGAGGCCATGCTGATGGAAAAGGACTGCGTGACGCTGAAATTCACGCTTGGGGAGGCGAGACTGCTGAGGGCGGGGGACTACATAGAACTACCAGGGGCAGGGCGATATGAGCTGACGGGGCCGTACACGCCGGAGCAGAGCAAGACCACAGGGGGATATGACTACGAGGTGGAGCTGGAGGCGCAATACCGGAAACTGGGAAACAAACTGCTGAAATTCCTACCCTTCGTGGGGACAGGAGAGACGAGCTGGAGCTACACCGACAACATCGAGGGATACGCGAAGATACTGCTGGACAATATACGCGCATTGGCCTACTCGCGGTCGGCAGACGGGAGCGAGACGCTGATCGAGGGGCGCGAGGGATACCTGTGGAACGGGACCAACGACTGGAGAATCGAATGGGATGACACGGTGGACGCGACGAAGGCGATGACGCTGACATTCAGCGACACGAGCATCCTGGACGCAGTAGACATGGTAGCGGAGGCCCTGGAATGCGAATGGTGGTGGGAGCAGGAAACGCTGCGTTTCGGCAAATGCCAATGGGGAGCAGACAGCCCGACTGAACTGACCACCGGGGAGGAGATATGCGGAATCAGCAAGAAGCAGAGCCAGGAGGACTATGCGACGCGGCTATACTGCTACGGGAGCGAGAAGAACCTGCCCAGCACCTACAGAAAGGAATTGGTGTTTACCGCCGACACGGTGGACACGGCTGGGGACGAGGTAAGAGACTCGGCCAGGGAACTTGATGCGACCTACTGGCCGAAGGAGATGCGGACCGTGGGGAGCGGTGATAAACAGACGATAGACCTGAGGAAGACGCACTCGGCGAGCCTGAGCAACCCGGGGAGCTCGAGCGCGGACATAGAGATAGCGACGGACAGCGAGAGCCTGAGCGGGGGATTGGAGAGCGGCTGGTGGACAGTGGGTCTGTCAGCATTCAAGCCCACGGTGACGCTGAGGGACAGGAGCGGGAACGCGAGCCAGGCGAAGATGAAGATAACGCTGACTGCGGAATACGCGAGCGGGGCGACCGAGAGCTGGAGCTGGGAGCAGACGCAATACATCTACGCCACCGACAACGAGATAAAGATCGAGGGGCTGGAGGACGCAGAGATAGAACTGACCGAGAACGCGACCAAGCTGACAGCGAGAGTGACCTACAGCGCGACGCTTGGGGCAGGGGCCTCGGTGACAGCGAGCATCAACGCGATGAACACTGGGCAGCTAACTGTGGAGAACCAATACCCAGTGTACGGGGCCACGGGGGTGACCGTGGAAGTGATAGACACGCTGACAGGAGCGACAGAGGAGACCATAGAGGGAGCTGAATGGAACCCGGAGCATGTGAGGAGCGGAGCGGTAATAAAGCTTCCGAGCGGAAAGACGATGGCGCAGGGACAGAAATACCGGCTGCCGGAGCTGAAGGAGGCCCTGGTGCCAGCGGCATACTTCACGAGCAAATACGCGGTGCTGGAGAGATACACCGACTTGACGACCAACGGAATCGTAAACTCGCGTCTGCTGCTGCCAGAGGAGGACGAGGAAGGGAACGCGCTGCCAGGCTACATCGACGTGACGGAGATGGAGAGCGAGGAAGAGGCAGTGGAGAAGGTGGTGGCCTTCCCAGACATTTATCCACGCAGGACCAGCACGGTGACAGAGGTGCTGACAGAGACGCTGACCGACAAGACAGAGGAGGCGGACGGCAGCACGACGCTGACGGATTGGACATCGTACAGAATAAAGGATGACCTATTTAATGAGGACAATCCATTTGACGACAGCTACCTGATAGACGGGCAGGACCTGGAGATAACATTTCAGAGCGGGCTGCTGAACGGACTGACATTCGGAGTGGCCTACCTGAGCGACCATACCTTCGAGATACAGAGGGACGAGACCACGCTGCTGCCGAATGAGCTGATAAAACCGCAGGTGGGAGACACATACATACTGTCGGGATTCAACATCGCGATGCTGAGCGACGCGAGCGCGGACTACATAGTGGCCGCAGAGCGGGAGCTGCTGGAGGAGGCAAGGAAATACGCAGAGGAGCTGAACACCGACACGAACACATACGAATGCACGATAGCCTGTGACTGGGCGCGGAAGAACGCACAGGAGAGCGGCCAGTGCTTAGGGCTGGGGCAGAGAGTGAATCTCTACCACGAGGCCTACTTTGAGGACGGGTGCCGAGAGAGCCGAGTGATAGGCTGGGAGATACCGATAGACATAGCATGGGACAACCCTGTGTATTATATCGGGGAAACAGCGAGCTACAGCCGACTGCGGGCGATCGAGGAGGAAGTGAAGAGCGCGAGCGCGAAGGGAGGAGTGGTGAGCTCATCGAGCGGGAGCAGCAACGGAGGGAGCGGGCCGTATGTGATCAAGCGGCAGGACACAACCACGCCGACGGATGCGAATGTCTACTCGGCATTGAGAACGCTATTGGAGATAGCGGAGAGGGCAATCTCGAGTACAGTGGACGACGCGGCCCAGGGACTGATAACCTTCATGCAAGGTCTGATAAGCGAAGGGATGCTGAGGGCGAAGGCCGGGCTGGTGAGCGACGGGACGAGCCAACTGCTGGGAGCGACCAAGATAGGCGGAGAGGCGGTCACGACAGATTACGACTACGCCGAGGAGGGAGGCCAGGGCGCAGGACTGACGCAGGTGGGGAGCCGGTGGAAACTGGTGGTGGACCAACTGTTTGTAAGGCAGATCGCGACCTTCATGAAACTGGAGATACGGGAACTGGCGTACATAGCAGGGAACATAATACTGAGCTGCGCGGCGAGCGAGATCGAGGAGGTGGAGGAGATATACGACGCGCTGGGGCAGCTGAGCGGATGGAAATGCAAATGGACCGCGGATGACGGAAGCACAGCGACGACCAACACATGGAAAGCCGGAGACCAGGCTATATGCCAGACCTTCAACATTGCGGAGGGGGTGTATGAGAACGTGGGAAACCGGTATTACTGGAGGCTGGTCAGCGAGGTCGGCGACGGCTATGTGGTGATATCGGCAGAGGACAAAGACGGGGCCACTGACAACGCGAACCCGAACTGCTGCCCGCAGAAGGGAGACAAGATCGTGCAGCTGGGATACCGGCAGGGCTACAACGCCACAGAGGAAGACCCGGGCGACGAGTTGAACCAGGAGAGGACCAACGCGATGATTCTGGCCACAAGCGGGACAGACGCGCCGAGCATCAAGGGCTATGGCGGAATCACGGAATACAAACTGGAGCAGATGGTGTACCGGCTATCGCCGAAGGGGATAGACCTGAGGGCGAATAACATCAGCTACATAGCAGGAGACGTGACATACCCGGCGAGGATCTACATGGGAGACTGGAGCGAGGGGAGCCATGCGGATTATTACACGGAATGGACGTGGATGGCGTGCCACTGGCTATGCATCAACCCAGAGGGGACAGACGATGAGCCGACAACAGCCTCGACAGACTGGCACCTGGTGAGCGGGGACCCGCCGACATTCAGGATGGAGGTGTACGGAGACGAATGGCTGAGGGCCGGTCAGACAGAGACATACGAATTCAAAGTGTTTCTGGGATGGCAGGACATCACGAACCAAGTGAGCCAATGGAAGATCGAGCGGGACACCGGAGACGAGGCAGAGGACACAGCCTGGGGGAACCTGGCGAAGGTGAAGAATTTCGCAGGGAGCATCGAGCTGACCAACGACACGGATCCGACTAAGAGCGACTTGGGGAGGAACAGCGCCAGCACAGACGTAACGACATTTACGGTGACAGCGGCTGGTACATACGGAACGATAGTGCAACCAATAACGATATAAGAGATGGCAAATTACATAGAAGCACCGAAGAAGAAACTGCACAAGGTATTCTCGCCGCTGAACACGGCATGCTCGATACAGCTGATGAGCCCAGCCTCGCCGACCGGGCAGGTGTATAATGCAGGGCTTAACATTTACGAGCCAGACCGCACAGCCACGCCGCTGGTGCTATGCCCAGTGGTGACGGCATGGGCGCAGGACGGGACATGGAAAGACCTGTGGGCCAACGCGCACCTGGCGCAATATTCATGGTACGCCAACGGGGTGGAGATATCGACGCTGAGCGAATGGAGCGGACAATACGCAATCGACACCGCGGCAGGGACGGAGCGAGGAGCAATAAGCATCATGCGGAATCTGGCGGTCGGGACCACGGTGCTGCTGAAATTCAAGGGAGTGCTGGCGGATTACCGCACTGGGGAGAACATCCCGGTAGAGAGCCAGGAGGTGGAACTGACCACATCGCAACAGGCCGAGGACCAATGGGGGATATCGATAGCCGACGCGCAAGGGGTGGCATACAACCCATTCATAGACAAGCTGGCCGACTACGACTACGAGGTGGCGCAGGGGCTGAGGAAGGCGAGCGCGGTGGTGAGAGAATCATGCATCGACGGGAACGCCTACCTGCACAGGATACCAGTGGTGGTGACCTGCGGAGCGGCAGCAGCCACGGGATACACGCTGGAGATATGGAAAAAGAGCGGCAGCACATACGTGAAGATGAGCGTAGGGGACAGCTACCCAGAGCTGGAGGAAATCACGGCCACGCAGATAACGCTGGACCTGAGAGTGCTGGAGAGCGCAGACTTCTTGATTAAGGCCATGGTAGGGACGGAGGAGAAGGCGCAGGTGCAATTCGGCATGAAGCGAGTGTACCCAGATTTCAAATTTGGTTACAAGAGCGACGCGGACATCCAGGGAGGCCAGCAAATCTACATGAACCAGGCGATGATGATGAGCAACGGCCAGAAGGTGGACTATCCGGCGAGAGTATGCATCATCAAATGGTACACCGAGAGCGCGGGCTACAACACGAGCAACGGGACGATTGCAAAGAAGGCGCAGGAGTGGCAGGAGGGGGATACCCTGATAGCGAGAATCAAAGACCTGGGCATCGGGGACACCCAAGCAGACGGATGGCTGGAGCTGGAGCCGGTGGCGGGGCAGAAGGACGCATGCAAGGTGCTGACCGATGAAGACGGGAACATATTTGTGGACGAAAACGGGGACCGATACATAGACGACTGAGATGAAATACGCGACATTGACGGTAGCCCAGGCGCACGGGCTGGGGCTAAAGCTAAAGGGCCGGATGCACAAGCAGGGCATAGTGCTGGCCAACGAGAAGGAATTCACGCCAGAGCAGAAGGTGGAGCTTATCGAACACGCGGAGGCGATGCAACTGCTCGCGCTGGGCGGATGGAAACCGCTAATGTAGAACCAACAAACAGAAGGAAGGAAAAATGGCACAGACATTCATGGCGCAAAACACCTTCACGGTGAGGCGCACACGCACGAACGAGAATTTGTCGCTGACCTTTGAGAACAACGGGAAGCCGCTATACCAATGCGTGACAAACGCAGACACGTCAACGCCGACGGTGTCGCCAGACTGGACCGTGACAGCAAACCAGCCGGTGGTGACGCCGAAGCTGACGAGCCTGAGCGGCGGGACGGTGACGCTGAGCGACCCAGTGTGGCAATACAACGGGACCACGCTGGTGTTTACGGGGAGCGCAGACACAGACGGCTATCTGACCGACACGACATCGAGATTCAAGATGCACCCCACCACAGGAGCGTTGAGAATCATCGCCAACTTGGCGAGCGCGACTAATGTGGCGAGCGACAGCCTGAGCTTCAGCTGCAACGCGGTGACGAGCGGGGTGGAATACCAGATGAACGGGACGCTGACGATCAACATCCAGAACAGCGGGAGCAACGCCTACTACGCCTACATCACGGCTACCACAGCGATAATCGACAAGACCACGACCACGACGGAGCTGACCGCAGGGCTGATGCTGGGCGGCACAGACCTGACGCTGCCAGGAATCTACACGCTGAAATGGTACAAGAACGACACGGAATGGACCGCGGCAGGGAACTCGGAGAAAGTGACAGTGACGCGAGAGGACGTGAACGCGGTGCAGCTATTCATTTTGAAGGTATACCAGGGGAGCGAGCTGATCGCCAGCGCGGGAATCTACATCACCGACGCGGCAGACGACTACACGGTGATTTTTGCCAACGTGGCCAACGCCAACGGAGAGGTCAACGACCGAGTATCGATCGGGAACCCGGTGAGAGTGCAATGCACGATGGCGAAGGTGGCGAACGGTAGCACGCCGGTCACGAGCGGTACCTTCGCCTGGGTATTGTACCTCTACGCCTACCGCAACAGCACATGGACGCAACTGAGCAAGACCACCAGCACACTGGCGCAGCCCACCATCGACATAACCACAGATCACACTGACAACGGTAGCGAGATATCAGACGTAGACATTGTGGCGGAGGTATCATTGACAGCATAACACAAATCAAACCGAACAAAGAAGAAAGCAATGGCAAACAAGAAACTTGGAGAATCGGACAAGGTTACTACCATGACCCGGAGCGACATGGTGCTGATAACCGTAGGCGGGTCGACGCGCCAGATAACGCTGGGCGACCTGCTGGACGCGGCGAACTCGGGAGACGAGCAAGCCCTGAGGGAGATAGCATGGGGCATACCCATAAAAGACACGTTGCAGAGCTCGCCAGCGTGGGGCATGGTGGGCAACACCCAGATGTGGGAGGAATATCGCAACAACGTGGGCCGATACCTGATGACCAACGCTGGACGATGCGCGAAACTGAACCCGGCAAACTCGGCTTACTTTGCGGACGGCACAGCGGTGACGGAGAGCGCAGGGCATGTGATGGTGATGGGCCCAGCCCTATACGGCAGGGTTGCAGAGGACAGCGCACTGGGATGCTCAGTGCTATGGCTGAGCATGTCGCCAATAGGCGGATTCTGCCTGACCAACACCGCGGACAAAAAGTGGAACTGCTACGGGGCCTACAAGGGCTACATGGACGGAACCGCGCTGGTGAGCCGCAGCGGCTACGCGCCAACTGGCTCGAAGACCATCTCGCAATTCCACACGGCAGCGCAGGTGAACGGCACGGACTGGGGCCTTGTGGATTACGATGGAAGGAAATGGATGGCAATCCTCTGCATGTGCGAAGCGGGAGGCAACATGAACATCCAGGACAAACTGGGATACGGAGTGGGAGGCTCGGTTGCAATCAGCGACCTATGGGACACGGCGAAGAGCCGAGTGACTGGAGCAACTAAGAACCTGGGAGACGCGACGGGGAAGATATCTATCTCGCTAACCAGCACCGCAGGGACCACCACGACGAATGCGACGCGAGTGAACATCCTGGGGCTGGAGGACATCTACGGCTGGCAATGGGAGATGACGCAGGGCATCTATTTTGGCTCGACCGACAACTCGAGCCAGAACGAGGAGGATGCCTACATATACGCGGGGAACAGGATGCCGACCTCGGCAGAGTTGACGAGCGCACCGCTGGGCCAATACCGCATGAGCATGCGCGTGATGACCAGCGGATACGTGAAGATCATGCAACTCGGGGAATATTTCGACATACTGCCCAAGACGGTAGGAGGAGGAAGCACAAGCTACTGGTGCGACTATTTCTACCAGACAGACACAGGACAGTTGTGCCTGTTCGGTGGCTCCGCGAATACCGGTCCTAGCGCTGGCCCGTTTAGCGTGTACTCGAACATCGCGTTCGGGGACACGACCTCGTTCTTCGGCTCTCGCCTGGCTTTTTACGGGACCCCCGAGGTGACCGATGGCTCGCGTCTGTGACCGGAGGAAACGAGAGAGCGGGCAAAGGAGCGCGAAGCGGCGACCGAGTGACCGAGCGGCGACGCAGAGCGCGACCCCGACCCGAGAATTGAGAAAAAAAACAAAACCGATGAAACCAGGGAAATCGACAACAGGAAATCGACACCCGAAAAAAGCCCTCGCACCCGAGCCAAAGGGGAGCGAGGCTGGCGGGGGGAGGCAAGAGCTGTGCCTGTTCGGTGGCAACGCGAATAACGGTACTAACGCTGGCCCGTTTAGCGTGAACTCGAACAACGCGTTCGGGAACACGAACTCGAACTACGGCTCTCGCCTAACTTCCACTCAAGCCCTCACGCCGATAGCCACGGCGCAGGGCAGCCTCCCCAGCCATGACCCTGCTGAAAGCCCGGAAAGGCGGAGCGGCAGCGTAGGGATGGAGCGCATCCCGATGTCAGAACAACTCGAAAGCGGAAAGGCCCCGAGAGGAACTGCCCAGGGGCAAGCATCGCAAGTAAGCCATGGAGGATTTGAAAGCGATGGGCGAGCAGAAAGAAGCCAGAGAGGCGGAACTGCTGAAATAGAAAAGGGCGGTCAATGCCCAAAGACAGGAAGTTATGGCGCAGAAGAAAAGACCCAAGAGGCGCGGGTACATGCTGGAGGAACTGGCATCGATGGAACTGCTGGAGCGGGCGGACGACGCAGCCCAGAAGAACGCAAAGCCGCTGAGCCGACGCTACATAGAGAAGCACAACCGGCACAGGCAGGAGGAACTGGAGCGACTGCGGGAGATGATCATGGCCGAGACGCTGCCAGAGCCCACCTACAGAATCAGGCGGCAATACGTGAATGGGAAATGGCGCAACATCGCGCTGCAGGATTACTACCCATGGAGGCTGCTGAACGCAGCGGTGGCGATATTGCTGATGGAAGACCTGCAGCCCACGCTGCTGCTCGACGTGACAGCATGCATAAAAGGCAGAGGCATCCACTTCGGACTGAAGCGGCTGAGGACAGCGATAAGGCGTCACCCAGAATATACCCACTTTGTAAAGGCGGACTTTTGCAAATTCTACGAAAGCCTGCCGCACGACAGCCTGGAGGCCATGCTGAGAAGGCATTACAAAGACGAAAGGTTTATAAGGCTGGTGATGAAGCTGACCACATCGCTGGCATCGGGTGAGGACATAACAAAACGATTGGAGGATGAAGCACGGAAGAAGAGGCATCACGCTTGGAGCGGCGACTTCCGCACCGCTGGGAAATCTGTCAGTGAGCAGGATCGACCATAGGATGAAGGAGAAGCACCGCGCACCTTACTACACGCGCTACTGCGACGACACTGTGATGTTGGCCAGGAGCAAGGCGGAAGCCTGGGCTTTGGCGAGAGCCTACGAGCAGGAGGCGCGGGAGGAAGGATACGTGGTGAAGGCGAGTCTGACAATAGCGAGAATCAAGGATGAAGAGAAGGCACCAAAGCGAAAGCGCAGGAAGAGGCAGAGGGGAGGCAATCGATTTTCTGGGTTACTGCACCAGTCGAAGAAACTGCCGGGTAAGGAAAGAGATAAAGCAGCGAGCCTTCAGGCACACCGCAGGGCTGAAAAGCCGAAAGCGACTAAGGGAGGTGATGGCCTCATATTACGGATGGATAAAACACAGCCGAGGAAGAAATCTCTGGAAAACGCTAACCAAGAAAACAAACTTTGACATGGGATTCAAGGCGAAAGGAATAAGCACGGCCCACAGCGACGTGAAATATTTTGAGGAGAAGAAGGTGGCACTGATGGACTTGATCAACATGCCGCTGACGATAATCGACTTCCAAGGCGGCATCAAGACCTGCAAGGGAGAGAACCGCTACTGCATACTGGCGGAGAACTGCACCACCGGGGAGAAGGTGAAATTTTTCACCACCAGCAAGCAGCTGACCGACACGCTGGACGAGGCCCGGAAAGCGCATGAGCAGAAAGGCGACATCTTCCCGGTGGAGGGAGTGGTGATACGCAGGAAGAATCTGGGCGAGGGCCACGCATGCTTTTATTTTGACGAATACCAACAACCACAATAATAAGGAGGAGAGAAGACAATGAATGGATACACCACAACCGAGGGTTTCAACACCCAGAAACTGCCAGAGCTGAAGGCCTGGAGAGAGAGCGACATCGTGCGCCTGGAATTCGGATACGAGCTGGTGGAAGCCGCAGGAGAAGACGTAGAACCAGCAATCAAGTATGAATCGGTAGACATCCAGGGCGACTTCACCTACGGGAAAGCCGTCAGCGAGATAATCCGAGCCAAGTACAGCGCGGACGAGACAGAGGCCATCACGGCCAATTACATCAAGACCGCCACCCAGGGAGAGGAACTGGATGAGGAGAAGCGCGAGGAATACATCGCGGAATACCAGGCCTACCAGGATCGCCGAGCCTACGCCAAGGAGATAGCGCAAAAGGCAGTGGAACTAATCCAATAAGACGAGCATGGCAAATCTCGCAGCACAAGGAACGCACACGGTACATCGCGCACCTGCCGACGGCAAGGACGCGAGGTACCCTGTAGCCGTGAGCGAAGAGTATGCCCTTGGCGACAGCCAGACTGATGCACCGACAAGCGGATGGACTACCACGGTTCTGACCCCCACAGCCGAACACAAGCACTTGTGGAACCGGGAGAGGACGGTGTATTCTGACGGGACATATTCGCCATATACAGATCCGCATTGGGTGACCCAGTACATGGAGGACGGCAGAGGCATCGCAGACATCACGAACTACTACTGCCTTACCACATCAGTGCAAGGGCCGATGCCACCAGCTAAAGGGACAGACGGCAACTACGTTGTGAACACCAGCATCTGGAGTACGGCAACCGGTGTACCCAGCGAGGAGTATCCATATTTGTGGAATTTTGAATTGATAACCTATACCGATGAGACAAATTCGGTAACCCCAGTGCATATAGCATCGCAATGGGTGAAGGGAGACAAGGGGGACCAAGGAGACAAAGGCGACAAAGGAGATAAGGGAGAGCAAGGAGACCAGGGTGAGAAAGGGGACACAGGAGAAGCCGGTCAAAACGCCTTCAATGTCGTAGCACAGACGCTGACATTCAGCACCGACGACACGGGAGAGCCGCAACTGACATCCAACGTGGCCACGGTCGCGGCCACTTGCGGAGGAAGGACGGCAACGGTAGCCCTTCAGACCATCAGCGAGGCTCTCAATTGCACAGCCCGCATAGGCTCGGCCAATACCATTGTCATAACCGCCATAGACAAGACCTACTACGACTCCAGCGGCAACGCGCTGAGCGGCAGCACGGGCGCAGCCTATTGCATACCCGCGACATCGGGCCATGTCTCAGCCGTGGCCGTGTTGACGAGCGGCACGACATCCGCAACAATGCCAGTAACAGTCTATTGGACTGTGGACGTGAGCGCACACTTCGCGACTTTCTACCACGATAACAAGGTATTCGAGAGTACGATCGGAACAGTCTCCAACCGGGTGGACAACCTCAGCGACACGGTAGGGACACTCGACGAGAAGGTAGACACAGAGGTAAGCAATCTGGCTACCAGCATATCGACCATAAGACAGACAGCCGACAGCATCTCTTTGGAAGTCAAGACGCTCTCAGGCATATCTCAGGACATGGACGATGGGCTGAGACGCACCGGCATCGACATCGAAGACGGCAAGATCTCGCTCCAGGCCGACCAGTTTGAGGTACGCAATAATGATGGAGAAATTACCGCCGAGATAAACTCAGACGGTGAGCTGGAGGTTAATTCGGGCATATTCAGCGGCAAGATTATGGCCGTTTGGCCAAATGGCAAGCCTCGCATCACCCTGAATTACGACCCGTCTAATCCACTAAGCGAGTATTCGGGATGGCTCACCTACTGGTATCCATCAGGCCGTAAGATGAAAGAGGACGTGGTAGAGTATGATGACACTGGCAATGTTTGCGGAGTCTATACCTGCGTCTACCGCGACATCGATGAGGCTGACGGCACAGACGAGACTCCCGGGCTGGCGGCTCGCTACGGCTGGTATAATAACTCGTCTACACTCTCAACCGTGTACTGGAGTATCGTAAAGCTCAACGTCTTAGCCACTGCGCCTACTGCTCTCGATCAGGAGCCAACTCTAGCCGAGTTAATATCTTACGGCCTCAGCTTGGCCAAGATAAAGGGTACGGCGAGCTACGCGACCGGCTACGCCTCGACCATCAGAGACGCCACCCTGACCACCGATGCTACGCTGCTCAACTATTATTGGAATATCGGCCTCACGTCGGTGAATCCCAACACCCTCACCGACTCTCAGAAGACGACTTGTTTCGCGGTGTCGGGCGCTTATTCGCGAATGAAAAGCACAGCAACGCAAGAGTTGTTCTACTACGTGATAGTGACGATTTATTACCAAGGCGAGAAAGGGAGCAAATACTATGTCACCTATGACGATGACGGGCTCATCGCCGTGCTGACGATGCTCCCGCCGCTGGTTCCAGCCACAACCCCAACGGCACCATCCACAACCTAACCAGAAAGAGACAACAAACAAATAGAGTCATGGAGATATCAACACTGACAGCGATTTTAACCGCGCTGGGAGGGATAGAATTCATACGGTATCTTTTCCAGAGGAAGGCCGTCAAGCGCAAGGCCAACGCCGAGGCCGACACCGAGGTATTCCACAGCCTCAAGGAGTACAATGAATTTTTGCAACAGCAACTCCAGATGAAGGAGGAGCGATTTCAAGACCAGACCATGCTGGTGAGAAAACTAAACACGGAGGTGATAGACCTGACCAAGCAGCAGGCTTCGCTGGAATTGGAACTGGCCAAGGTGAGATGCGTAGACCAGGAATGCCCATTCAGGCGACCCCCGAATGCGCAGACCCCGCCACCGCCAGGAGTGGAGCGAGACGCATGGCATAGAGCGAGATCGACAGCGACAGCCAAAGACGATGCAGAGTTGATGATGGAAAGAAAAATTTAATTTTTATATCATGAAATATTTTACAATTGACGAGCTGACCTACTCAGCCACAGCCCAAGCAAAGGGCATCGACAACACGCCAAACGCGGAGGCGAAGGCCAACCTGGAGCTGCTGGTGGACAAACTGCTGGACCCGCTGCGGGAGGCTTTCGGAGGGCCAATCACGGTGACCAGCGGATACCGCAGCCCGAAGTTGAACTCAAAAATAAAGCTGGCTTCAAAGACCAGCCAGCACATGAAGGGTCAGGCAGCAGACCTCTACGTGGCCAAATACAACGGAGCCAAGACAAGCGACACCCAGAGGCGCAAACTCCACAAGGAGTTGCTGGCAATGGTGTTCGACCGAGGGCTGCCATTCGACCAAGCAATATGGGAATACGGCACAGACGACGGACCGGACTGGCTGCACCTGAGCTACAGCGCGACCAGCCAGCGCAAGCAGATCCTGCGCACCAAAGACGGAGCCAGTTATTACTCGGTAGACCGAGACGGAAAGAAGAAATAACCTTTTTCATGAAAGGAGGACAAACAACATGAAGAATTTTTTATTTTTGACAATCGCCTTCATTCTGGGCCTGACCTTGGGATTCATAATCCAGGCACCCAAAGCCGGAGAAGCGAGCGAGACCCATAGGGACACAATCTCGGATACGATCCGAGTGGCGCAGACCATACTCAGAGACAGCGTGATTTTACGATACCAGACCGCCTACCTGCCAATAGCCTCAACCAAATACCGAAGTAAGGAGCAGGAGGATTCTATAGACGCAGAGGTCCCCGATTCCGTAGAGGTGGTGATCCCGATTGAGCAGAAGCGATACCAGGACTCAACATATACGGCATGGGTGAGCGGCTGGCGACCGAGCCTCGATAGCATCGAGATTTACCCCAGGACAATCTTTGTGACGGAAAGGATCCAAGCCCGGCAGAAGAGATGGGGAATAGGAGTGAGCGCGGGAGCAGCCATCACGCCAGGAGGGGCGCAACCCTACATAGGCATAGGCGTACATTACAATATAGCGACATTTTAGCGGTGGTTTTTACACTTAAGGAAAGACAGGCGAGACCGAGAGGCCCAGCCTGTTTGTTTTTTCAAAATTAATTCGTAACTTTGCAGTGTTGTTGCGGAAAAACATGGGTTGTTTTCCGCGCGCCCAGGCTGAGAGATCACCCTGGGCGTTTCTTTTTGTTAACTCTAATTAACTGATAATTAATGGCTTATATTTGGTGGTATCAAATAAATTGATTAATTTTGTAGTACAGAAAACAACCCAAAAACAACCGAGAAGATGAAGACCGTGATTTTAGACATCGACAACGAGCAGCTGAGCGAGCGCGTGAAGGAATTCGGATTTTACGAATTCGGAAGGTTTGAAGAAAGCCAGGAATACGAAGGCAGACACCTGAGCCGCTGCTTCGAGGAGGAATACCCAGAGGAGACCCAGGAGCTGGAGGCCCTGCTCGAGATGATGGAGGAGGAGATGAATCCCCACACAATCAACCCCGCCAGAATGATCCGCAAGGAAGACTGGAGCATGAGAATAGCCCACGGATACATAGCATAGCCCAAAACGACACGACAATGAAAGCAACCAGAGACCAACAGAGAGCAGCACTGAAGCAGGTGCGCGAACAAATCGAGCAGGTGAAAGCCACCTACGAGGCAGCGATGAAGGCCTTCATGAAATACGACATGGAGGGATGCCGAGAGGCCCTGGACCGACTGAACATGGAGGGCGACGACCTCTCAAGAGGAATCGAGCAAACCAGCCAACTATATTTCTAACCCACAAAACCGCAACAACAATGATTATCGAGATTACACCCGCAAGCCTCGCAGAGCTGAAGCAACAGCTGGACAGCGAGTACACCAGAGTAAACCAGGTGCGCAAAGGCGACCGCTACGCACAAATCAACTCCTACTTCATGGGAGGAACCCACTACCTGCAAATCATCAAGTGGCAGGACGGCAAGACCTGTGCCATAGAGCCAGCATCGACCTGCAAGACGATCCGAGGCGCACAGAAGGCCATCGCCCAATTCCTGGGCCTCCAATAAGAAATGACAACCCACAAGCACCCGCAACAACATGAAAAGAATCAAAATCAGAATCAGCACAAGAATGGCAGCCCAGGCCGCAGAGGCCCTGAGCGACCGCACATGGATCTACAACCAACTTCACCACTACGGCACCTGCAACTACATCAGCAGCGAATACGAGGATGGAGAGGAAGACGAGATGGAGGAACTTGTGATAGACATCGAATCAGCCCTAAACGAAGCCATAGGCAGAGGAGAATACGAGATTCGCATCGAAGGCATCGAATGAAGATACAACAAAACAACCCAAACACCTGCAACAACATGGACGCATACACATTAAGGTTTAGATTTTCCCAGGGCTACAGCCTGGAGAAAATGAACGACCAGACAGCCTCGAACATCCTTTTTGAAGAAGGGAAGAGATACACCAGCGGCCTCAACAACATAGGCATTCAGATAACCCGAGCACTCGCCGAGACAATGCCCAAGGACGGATGGGCAAGAGTGAAATTCATGCGCAAACCAGAAATCGGGGAGTGGAGACTGGGACACGAGCCAGAGCCACTGGAGATGGTATACTACATCGACGGAGGAAGAGTAAAATGCCGCAGACTCAAATCGCTGAGCGAGGATAAGCAGGAGATCCTGCGCAACATCCACAACCAGGCAGCAGCCTTGTACAACTACATCGACGACAACATGGACCAATTCTGCTACGACTTTGGCCCGGCCACGGCAGAGCAGGACAAGGACGCTGAGATATACGACACACTGATCATCCACACGCAGCTTGAGGAATTCTTGGCAGACCTGGTGGAGGTAGTGACCCCGAGAGAGATGGGATTCGACGAGTGACCCGGAGACAGAAGGCGGGATGAGGCCCAGGCGCGAAGCCTGGGCTTTTTTACTTTTTACCGTAGAGGACCCAATCCAGGACGCGTCGATTAGCAGAATCAACATGGCGCAGGTCAAATCTAATATAAATATCGGTGACCGAAGAAGAGGAATGACCCAGAGCCTGAGCAATGACCTCCTTTGAGACGCCCAGATCAAAAGCTGCCGTTGCCCAGGAATGCCTGGCCCAGTAAGTGGTGAGCCGAGGGAACCATGCGCCTTTTTCATCGCCAACGCGCTGGAGGGCAATATTCACTTTGCGACGGTAATCCTCATAATTGGAATAGGTATCCAAAGGGGAGAGCAGCCAGCCGCGGCCACGGTATCGGTTTATGATTTCCAGAGCCTCAGGCTCCACCTTAACCGAGAGCTGGCTTTTTGTTTTCGACCGGCTGAAATCGATGCGACCATCGCGAATGGCATCAGGGGGGAGATGGAGCAGATCCACGGAATTAATGCCCTGGAGGAAAAAGGAAAGCTTGAAGAAATCCAAATATTTCTGCTGACTCGGACGGACCTTAGCCGAGAAGAGGCGACGCAGATCGGCGACGGAGAGGGATCGCTTAGAGGTACGGACTTTCCGAATTTTGAATTTACGGAAGGGATAACTTTCGGTGAGGCCGTCATCGATGGCGAAATTGAAGACAGCCCGGAGGCAGATGAGATAATCAGCGCGGGAGTTTTGGGAAGGAGCCGTGCGAGCCAAGAAGGTATCATACTCCAGGAGCCAAGAGCGAGTGACATCCTCAAACCGCAGCGCATCCAGGGCAGGGCAGAAAGCGCGAAGCCGAGACAGAGACTGCAGGTAAGCACTGCGGGTTTTCCCGGTTTTCGTTTCGATGAAGCGGAGGAAAGCCGGGAGCAGGAGCGAGCGATCCGTGACAACTTCCGGCTCATCTTTCGGTTTAAGGACAGCGGACACGGCATCGCGCAATTGATCCAGAGAAGGACGAGGCGAGCGCAAAGACAATTCAAGCACGGCATCCTCAGCAGCCAGGAGACGGCGAGAAATTAGAAGATTGGTGCGAGCAGCCAGAGGTGCGCCAGAGCGCAATCTGCGCTGAGCAGCATCCCAATGTGCAGGCAACACTGAGACTCCGAGGGATACGTAGCGCACCGCGCGTTTTTGAGTAATGGAGATTTTCAGAGGAGCAGGACAGCCAGGCTTAACGCGCCGGGTATCCAGATAGACATTGAGTTTAGCCATAGTGGTAAAAGAAGACCCGAGAACTGCGCACAAACAAAAGCGCAAGCGCGAAACCGCAATTTTCGACATATTCCGACAAAATGCGACAATTCGACGGGCTTTTTTTTGACCATCAAGCGAGTAACCAAAGGGTTGGAAAGCCGCAAGCCATGTTGACTTGTTGATTTCCAACCCTTTGGCGGTGTCGGGGTGACAGGATTCGAACCTGCGACCACCTGGTCCCAAACCAGGCGCGCTACCGGACTGCGCTACGCCCCGAGGGTGCATTGTTGTGAGCCCAAAGGCTCAAATGCGGTGCAAAGTTACGAAGAATATTTGGATTTTCCAAATTTTTCTTGCATTTCTACTTTTGATTCAAGATTGTGGTAGAAAATGTTTGGTAGAACGAGATAAAGTTGCTAACTTTGTGGAGCGAAAGTAGAGAAAAAATTTACGACTGATACCACATATAATGGCGTTGAAGAAGATACTCGCTTATGCGTTGGCTGGCTGTTGCCTATTGGCAGTGGCCTGGGTGGGTCTGTCTAAGTTTAGGGCTTCGGCGATGGATTACGTCCAGTATGCCCAAGAGCGAAGCCGCCAGTCGATGGCCCAGCTCAAAGCCGAGGGGCGACGCCATATCGAGAATGAAGAGTCTGACAGTGCCATCGCCTGTTACTCGCTGATGGAGGCCCGCATGGAGGGCAAGCTTACGCGCTCCGATTATGAGATGGCCCTTGATGCTCAAAATAACTTAGGATACGTCTATCAATATTTCCGCTGCGATTTCGCCCAAGCCTTTGATTACTATACTCGCGCTTTGGAAGAGTGCGAACGCATCGGATACACTGATTTGCAACCTTGCCTGCATCTAAATATTGGCAACATCTACAGCTATTTTGAAGATATAGAAAAGGCCGTGGAGCATTATACTATTGCTATCGACAAGTCGGTAGAATACGACCGACCAGATATGATGCTTATCACACTGCACAATCTGATTGCCGACTACATCTCTTATGGCGACTTTGGCGCCCCCCAAGTGGCAATCGAGCGCTACAAATCCTATCGCATGCCCGCTGGGGTAGAATTGTCGCGCTTTGTGAGCAACCTGGTGGCAGGATTTGAGGCTTACCAGCGCGGCGACTATCAGGAAGCCTACAATGGCTTTGAACGCGCCCACAATGATATCGATATTCGCATCCGTCCGCGCTCTTACCGCGCCAGCGCTATGATAGCAATGGCGAAATGTTGTCGCAAGATGGGTCAGTACACTCAAGCTCTGGAGTTGCTCAACGAGATATTTGATGGGTTAGATCCTGACGACAATGATATATGTGTCGACATATACTCCAATCTCGCTCGCTGCTATGATGAAATGGGCGATGCGCAAAATGCCGAGCACGCTTGGTATAATTACTACAAAATCTCATTTGAATTTTTCAACGCCCGCACTGGGGCTAAGGTGCAAGACGTGCTCACGCGCCAGCAGATCGAGCGGCAGAACGCTGCCACTCGCGCCCTGATACAGCGCCAGCGCACCTACGCCATAGTGAGCATAGTGGTGGGCTGCGGTTTGGTGATTATCATCATGCTCTTGGTGTGGCTCTACCGCAAGGGCAAGAGAGAGAAGCAGCTGATTGAGGACTTGTACCGCCGAGCAATAGCCCAGATGCAGTTGATGCCAGCCCTGCAGGCTGCCCCGCAGCCAGTGGTGCAAGAGGTCGAGGCTGTGCCTGTCGGGGCCGACGAGGCTCCGGCGCCCCCTGCTGAGACCGACCAACTCACCGAGGTCTACAATCATGTGCAGCACATAATGGCTACCAGCCAAGAGGTCTTCGACCCCGGCTTCTCGCTTGGCCGTGTCAGCGACATAGTGGGTGAGCACCCGAGGAGAGTATCGCAGGCCATCAATGAGGTGGGTGGAAAGAATTTCTCAATGCTTCTGGCCGAGGTGCGCATCCGCGAGGCATGCCGCCGCATGGCCGACACCGAGGCTTATGGCAAGTACACGATTGGAGCCATCGCCGAGAGCGTGGGCTTCCAGTCGAGGACCAACTTCACCAGCGTGTTCAAGAAAGTGACGGGTCTTACTCCATCGGAGTTCCAGAATATGGCTCGCAAGCAAGCGATAGGGTAAAACGCTTATTCCCAACTATATACAAAATTTGATACGTCTTAATTCATGAATTGAGACACATTTTGCGTGCCGAAACTTGACTTTGTTAAGATTATTTTAGAACTTTGTCGGTAGAAATTTCAATCGCAACAACTGACAAAAATCAAATCTAAAATATACACCAATCTTAACATTACCGTTTATGAGAATCTTTACCACTCTTATTGGTGCAGCCGCAGTGCTGTCGATGGCCGCAAGTGCTCCTCGCACTCTCGCGCCCTTCGCTCCCCAGGAGCCAGTGAAGTACACTCTTCCCGAGACCCAAAAGCGTGTGCAACCCGTGAGCGGCGTAGTGTCGCCCGAGGATGCTGCTGTGCGCATGTCAAAGACCCAAGAGAGCCGCGCTCAGCAGATACAGCTGCGCTCGTTCAAGGATGCTCCCGCAGCAAGCCGGCAACGCGTGGCCCGTTCAGAGTCTGAGGACAACCTCGAGCTCATCTTCGAAGAGAATTTCGACCTCATGGCCTCTGGCTCTGAGGACAATATCGATACCTCGGTCGATCTCTCTGGCTTTATCAAAAACTTTGAGACTGGAGAATGCGATTATGACGATTGTGATGTGGATCCCGCCTACACCCATGAGCCTGGCTGGACTGGATATTGCATATACCAAGCTGGCGGCGCTTGCGCTATCTATTACCCAGAAATAGGCGGTATTCTCAATACACCCAACAATCTGTATCTCGAGGGCGTGATCCGTGTGCAGTTCCGCTGCCGCAACATCGGCGACTATCGCTGCTTGCTCTTCGTGAGCCCCTGCTATGGCAGCTTTGCAAACATCCACTCAGTTGAGGGCAACTACTGGATGCGCACATTCAAGCCTGAAGAGGGTTGGGTAGATGTAGAATTTGACATCGACGTGCCTTACGCTGGCAATGACTGCTTCCTGCAGTTCAACGGCATGAACTATGACGACGGCGTGATCATTGACGACCTTAAGGTTTATCGCGTGCTCGACAAGTGCACCGAGCCCATCGATGACTATGTGACTAAGTTCAACGATGGTGGTTTTACCCTGGGCTGGACTGGCGACAAGAACGCTGACGACTATCTGATCAACCTGTGGGAAGTTGGCTTTGATCCCAATGGCGTAAACGCTGCTTCGATCGATTTCAACGACATGGTATACGATGCTGAGGGCAACGTGACCGATTACAACGTGCCCGATGATTGGAGTATAAGCCTGAAGGGCGAGGGTCCGCAAGCCGCTACCAACCCCAACGATAACACTATCGGTCTGCAAATCAATGCTGATGACGACACTTACAACTCATACTATTCTTATCCTACCATCAGCACTCCGGTCGGCGGCTTGGTTTCTGATTTCAAGATGGAGATAGTAGTCACCAAGGAGAATACCGTAATCGATGAGTATTATGGGTACGCTCTTGAGCCCGAATGGCTGCTCTACGGCTATTTGGCCGATGGCACCGATGAGATGGTAGCTTTTGGCATCCTGGATCCTATGGAGGGCACAACATTCAACTTCGATATCACCAACCTCGAGGATTATTACACAATGTATGGCTATCCCGCCAGCGATTACTCAAATATGTACTATGGATTCTATATCATAATCGTGCCAAGCGGCAATGGCGCAGTGCTGGTCGACAATATTGAATTCGCATCTGCTGGAGCAGTTACCGATACGCAGATTTATGAGAATCTCTCAACCCCTGATACTGAGTATGTCTTCACAGGTCTGAATATGGACTGCGACTACTACTACACCGTACAGGCTCGCAAGGGCGACTATGTGACTACTCTGCATGAGCGTACATTGGCTTACGGTCTGCCCGCACCCGTGGCTCTGCCCGCTACCAATGTTGACGACCGCGGCGAATTCACTGCCAACTGGGAGGCTGTAGAAGGTGCTACCGCTTACTATGTGCACCTCTTCGCACAATATGTAGCTCCTGAGGCTGTCAAAGGTTATGTAGTGCTCGATGAAAACTTTGACGGCACTGAGGACCGATTCGCTTCCTACACCCTTGACAATCCCTACAAGTTTAGCTTGGATACATCGACAAGCCTTGATGCTTACACCCAAGTGCCCGGTTGGGTATCTTATGGTTGCCAAATCGCTGCCGGCTATGTTGGATGCATGAGCAATACGGAAGACATCCAGTATGTGGCTACTCCCGCTATCAACTTCAGCAACGGCGATGGCTCAGTAGATGTATACGTCAAGGCTTATAGCACTCCTGGCGAGAAATTAATCATCAACTTCATCTCATCCGAAACAGAGGCTAATGATTATGCACTGTTGAGTTTTGACGCAGAGGGCGTAGCCGAAGGCACTGTTACTCTCTCAGGCGTAGACTATGGTTGCATCTACTTCTACACCAATATCGGGTACTCGCTTATGCTCGACGAGGTTAAGGTTTCGCAAGACCTCAACGCTGGCGACGTGGTTACCATCAACCAGACAATCGTCCAAGTCGGCGCCGCTCTGACCTCATGCGACTTCTCAGCTCTCAACCTCATCGATGGTATGGACTTTGTTTACACTGTCTACACCTACGGTTACAATGAGACCTACGGAATGCAGTACCTGTCAGAGGCCTCGAACGCTATCAAGGTTGGCTTTACAACCTCGGCAGTTGAGAGCATCAAGACAGCCGCTAACCAGATCCGCGTTGATGGCCCCACCATCACCAGCGATCTCGAGGCTCAACTCTTCGACCTGCAAGGCCGCAACCTCGGCAAGGGCACAACATTCCGCGTAGCCGCTCCTGGCATATATGTGGTTAAGACTGCCGAAGCCGTGAAGAAAGTGGTTGTGAAGTAAATAAAGCAGAAGTAAATTTTTTCTCATACTTAGTACAAAAGGGGTTCTAACCGCAGATTAGCGCAGATTCTTGCAGATTCAGATATCGGTTATCTATGGTCTGTGGGAATCTGCGAGAATCGGCGGTTTGCCAATTAACCAAAATAGTTTTTGGTTTTTAGTATTTGGAAAAGTTACTATCGTCTGTTAATGAATTTTGAAATTATATGAAACACCAACTTACATATTTATTTGCCTCGGTGATGGCACTCAGCGGCTGGGCAATCGACCGCGTGGAGACCGATTTCACCTTTGGCATCCCTGAGGATTGGATTCTCATCGACAACGACGCCAACACGCCATCCAATAGCGCTAAGAGCTATGGCTTTGAGGTTGGCACAGCTTGGGTGCTTACCGAGGAGAGCGATGGCAACCGCGTGGCTGCTAGCACATCATGGTATAATCCCAAAGGCATAGCTGATGACTGGATGATAATCCCCTCTGTAGAGATTTCGGCCGAGACCATGCTGACATGGCGCGCCAAGGCTGTCGATTCTAAGTATCGCGACGGATACACGGTCTATATCGCACCCGTAGGAGCCGAGATTGAGGACTTTAAAGCTACCGAGCCTCTCTTCCAGACCACAGGCGAGGAAGCAGAATGGACATGGCATGAGTTGTCACTGGCCGACTATGCTGGCCAAGAGGTGAGCATAGCCTTTGTCAACGACTCTTACAATATGAGCCGACTCTTTGTGGATGATATCAGCGTGAAGGCTCCCAAGGCTTTGATTGTAACCCTCCCAGCAAATATCGCCACATCTCCGACTCAGCCCGTGACCATCAGCGGCACTGTCGCCAGCGATGTAGCCGTTCTTGGCCAGCTGACCCTTACTGCTATCTATGGCGATGCTGAGCAGACCCTTAAAATTGAGGCCGAGGGAGATGAGGTAGAATTTGTATTCCCCGAAGCAATCGCTCTCGTTGCCGGCGAAGATTTGGCAGTGACTGTGACTGCTCAGGCCAATGGAGCTGAGGCTCAGGCTGAGACAGTGGTGCGCTCGCGCACTCGCTACCATGTGGCAGAAGAATTGACCGGCGCTTGGTGCGGATTCTGTGTCAAGGGCATCGTGGCTATGGAGAATATGCACGAGAAATATTCCGACGATTTCATCGGCATAGCAGTGCACGGAGGCGATGTGATGTCAGTGTCTAATTACTCTGTGGGCAAATACATGAATACCGACAGTTATCCATCGGTAGGCTTGGACCGCACCCAGCAAATCGACCTCATGGCCCTCGAGGAAGCATATCTATCTGTTGTGGCTGAGAATGCCGCAATTGTTGGCAATATCGATGTTGATGCCAACTTTGATCAAGACGCTATGTCTCTGTCAATTGATGCTACTGCTTGGCTCAATGTCACTGACAGCAAGGCCGGATATACGCTTGGCTATTTTATCGTTGAGGACCAAGTGCACCATCCCGATGACCGCTCATATCGCCAACACAACTCTTATGCCGGAGGCGACTATGGCGAGATGGGAGGTTTTGAGTTGCTCGACGAATATATCAGCCAGGAGGATATGTGGTACAACGATGTGGCTCGCTATGCAGCAGAGAGCGCACTCGGTGTCACTGGCAGTCTGCCCACCGCCATCGAGGCTGGCAAGGAATATACCCATCATTGGGATATCGACCTGACTGGCGTGGTTGATGATCCAGCCAATTGCCGCTTGGTAGCAATGCTTCTCAACAGTAAGCCGTATGAAGTTGTCAACGCTGTGCCAATCGAGCTCACCACCCTTGGCGCTGTAAGCTCGGTAGCCTCTGTCTCGATTGAGGATTCCCAAGTCATCTCTACTAAATACTATGATTTGCAAGGCCGCGCTATAAGCGCTCCCAAGCCCGGCACCGTGGCCATCCGCGTCACCACTTACAGCGATGGTCGCACCGATGCCCGCAAAATCCTCACCCGATAGACCGTAAGGACATAAGGGACCGTAAGGACATAAGAGACCATAAGCACGTAAGAAAGCGTAAGCACGTAAGATTAGCGTAAGCACGTAAGATTAGCGTAAGCACACTCATGGGAGTTTGTATTACCCTGGGTGTGCTTACGTTTCTTATGTCCTTACGCTTTCTTATGTCCTTATGGTCCCTTATGTCCTTACGGTCTCTTATATTCAGATTACGGCGGTGTGCTCAATTCTCCTAATAATTTGTATTTGAATGGCGTGATTCGAGTTATCTTCCGCTGCCGCGCAGCTACGGATAATTCGAGCCTGCTGTTTGTAACCCCCTGCAAGGGCAGCTTTGAAAACATCTCAATGATCACCGGCGATTATTATTTGCATAGTTTCCAAGGTCCCGCTCGTGAGAGCGAGGCTTTTTTGTGAATTATTTATAAAGATATCACATGCCGATGCTACATTTTTTCATATTATATTAGTATCTTTGCACAAAAATTGATTCGTTTGACACTGAAAGAAATACTCAACAAAGTCGATTTTGACAATGTTGCTACTTATATTGTGGAGCTCTATCCCGATATGGCCAATTGCCTCTCTGGCTTCAAAATGGCTTTTGACGGAATGAGAAATACCATCCCTGATAATCCTGACGGAGAAAAGATTAAGGTGGAATATTATATTGAAGAAGGCAAAGCGCCTTGTCTTGTTGCATACCATTCGGATAATGCCGATTGGGAAACTGTCGTGGGACGCGAAGTGGTTATAGACAGCAATGTTTCCGCGCCTTTGGAAGAAATCGCCGCCGTCATCCTCTTTGATGCTACCTTCTATGGGTTCACCCCCCAGGACAGGGAAGATACATTTGCAGAGTGGCAAGAAGGTAGGACTCCACCAACCGATGGCAATCCTTACCGTCTCAAATGGTGGCATCTCACCCAACGTGAGCACGACAGCAAATGCCGCAAGGAGGACATTGGCACTAGAACCTACACTTGGGTTGGTGAAAACCCTTTAACCAAGAAGCGTATGAACCGGATCAAACGAAAATGTGCGTATCGATGGGAAAAGCGCATCGATGAGTTGGAAAGACTTGCCAATCGCTGGGACTTGCTACAGCAGATTAAACGTTCTGCACCTAACACAGACCTTTCTCTTTTTGAAGGGCTGCTGTTCAAGGCGGCACGCTATGAAGTTAGCCGTCGTGAGGATTACAGCGCAGATGGCATCGGGTTACCATACATCTACGAGTTAATGACCAAGTATGACCGGCATTTCTCCAAGAAAGCTGACCTAACTATGCTGTGGGCTCAATCTCCAAATTGTAAGGATGATATGATAAACGATATTTGCAAGATTGCATCCCATCCAATTATTGTGCGTCAGACTTGGCAAAAGCGAACCCGACTCACAATCATACAACTATTCCAATAGCAGAATTACGACATTGAAATATGATAAAGCACAATCCTACTGAAAGTGCTTCTTTTCCCGTTTTGAAATGCTACATTTTGGCATAAGCCCCCACTACCTTGGCCGAAAAAATCTGATCAGAAAAAATTAATGACAAAGAAAGAGAAGATAACCATAAGACTTCACGCCTTGAATTGGAAGATGGGCGAGTTCGCATTCTTTGACCTTGTGTTATCAGGAAAGGGCGAGCTTAAAGCAGATTGGGGCGATGGACATGTGTCATCCAATCATCCGCGTTATGAAGGTGAAGCACTTCGTATTGAGCACGATTATGGAACCAAGGCTAAAATCTCAGAAGAACACTTCGTAGTTACACTGGAATGCATGGATTGTGCCTTCAAGGCTTTCGATAGCGGATGTATTGATATGCATATTGATGAGATGGATTTCAGCGAAGCACCATCCATAGAGAGACTACGCATCTGCTGGAACGGGCCAATAGACCTGTCGCCACTTGTCGCGCTAAAGCGCCTCGAGTGCAGGGGGACAGTAGCTACGGTTCTTGATTTGAGATGTAATACCAACCTTGAGTTCCTTGATTGCAGTTGCAGCAAAGTGCAGAAGGTCCTCGCGTCCAAATGCAACCTCTTGCGAGAGATTGAATGTGCTTGCTGTGAAGAACTGCGTGAAATTACGCTCGGCAACGAATCGCAATTATCCAAGATTGGAATCTCACCAGATTACAAGATGAAAGAGAAATCCTGGGTTTATGTGCAAAAGACCATCCAAAATAATGGTGGCGAAATAGAAATTTGGACTATATGATGATTTTTCTTGAAGCCAATGCAGCAATTCGGCATAACCTCCATAATACCTTTGCCGCAAAAACTTAAACACACCATAGAAATAATGACGGAAGAATTGTACAACTCATATCATCAGCATATTGACACTGCCAATGACATTGAAACCCTGCGCCGTTTGCTATTATCGGTGGAGGATAGTATCAAAAGCATTGTAGGGGATGACCCTTTGACGTTCTATCTGGAGCATCCAGCGCAATCCTTTGTGGATGACATTGATGACTGCATCGGTCTGCGTACAATGATACTCGACAAAATGTTCACATATTCCTCCGCAGAGATTGAGCGCATCAAGCAGGTGAACGGACTCCTGACAGACTTGCGGAAGAGTATGTTCCGGCGAACCTGTTCTTTGTATCGCACTTTACTGGCTCATGGCACGGATGAAAGTTTCGACGATGACTATGAAATTGAAGGCAAACTGACTGTTGGCGTGGAATACGACAGCAAAGAGGGTGATTACGGCACCGTTCAGCATTTGGAAAACGATGCCTATTATGGCTCAGACTTCGCTTATATGCTGTACGTCATAATGAGCAATGAAGAAGAGAAACGTTATTCTCTTGGCTACATTGACAGTTGCTTCTTACGGCACGAAGAAGGCAATAGCCCCGACATGACGGACAAGGAGTTGCTTGCCATTGGTTTTGCTGACTTGGACGATGGCACAAGTTGGGATGAGTGCCTGCATCGCGATGACCTAAAGCATATCTGCTTTGGACACGCATTCCATTCTCTATATACCCACAACCCGTATTCATTGGCTGACATCGTGCGTATCAACAGTTATGATGTGAATGTTCAGTTGGTATGCCAACGGCTGACAGACCAAGCTGGCCGGCGATACAAAGACATAATTTCTTAAAGCCGATACCTCATTCTGACATAACCGCCACTATAACTTTGCATCGCGAATAGCACAACAATAACAATCAAAAACCAATATCCTATCAAGACGGGAAAGATGTGGCCTGGGGTGTCAGCCGCAGAAGTACGCAGGAGGATCGCATCTGCATTCGCATGGCAGTAGGAAACCTGCAAATGAAAATATAAATAACGTATGCAACCAAAGAAATGTCTCTTAGCAAAGTATTGGAATAATACTTCTTGTGATGAAGAATATTTACGAGACATTGTCATTGAGGGAGCGTGTGAACGCTATGGCGAGGATTGGTCAGACGAACTGGCCGATCGCATCGACTATGAATTGAGATATATTGAGAATGCCGGATATGAGGATTACTTCCTCATCGTGGCGGACTATGTGCAGCACGCACGAAAAATCGGACGTGAAGAAACGCGCCCTATCTTTATTAGCCCCCAATCAATGTTCACTTCCCAAAGGAGTTTGCCACAGCACAAAAGATGGTGGAACTGGCATCTGCAATGTCAAACCACAGCAATTAAGAACCATGAGTGATTATATATCGGAAAGATTTGACGAGATGAGCAAAGAGTTGCCTCTCGCAGAAAGAGTAAAGGGACTGGCTACTTATGCACAGTTCCGAGAGATAGCTGTTGAGCATGTTATAAAACCACGAAATGTGATAAGTCTGGATTTTCAAGATGTCAAGACCTTATGCAAATCGGGGGATGTTCTTGATGCTTTGGCTTTTGATGTCACTGAGGTTCGTACAGATTGCATTCACTCCGCAATACGGCAGCTTCGACAAACACACAAAGGGATGACGTTGACCGTCTTGCTGTGCAATATGGCTATCTGCAACCTAGTTGAGATTCCCCAATGGGCAGAACTCCTTCAAGGTGTTTTAGAAGAGATGGTAAGCAACAACATTGAGATGATGTTTGGCTTGTACTTTCCAGAAGAACTGGTTCCGAAAGGAGTGATTATTGCTGCTTTCACATCTCAAAACGCCGAAAATACCTCGAATAATGGCAATTAAACGCAGAAAATCTTGTGCTATGCCTCAATTTTTCATAGATTATTGGTAACTTTGCAGTCAAAAGATCAAAGCATCAGATATGGGAGCACGAAACGCAGACCTGTTTGGCCGGTATGTATGGCTTATAGACACCATACGGAGCCACGGACGCATCACATTCCAGGAAATCAATGAATGCTGGAAGCGCAGCCATCTGGGCTATGGTGATGACCTGCCGTGGCGAACCTTCATGAACCACAAGAAAGCCATTGTGGACGTGTTCAATGTCTATATTGAGTGCGATGCCAAGGATGGCTACAAGTATTACATCGACCACCCCGAAGACTTGGAGGGTGATGGCTTGCGCTCGTGGTTGGTGGACAGCTATGCCACGCTCAACCAGTTGCAGGCCGACCGTTCATTGGAACATCGTATCCAGTTTGAGGAAATGCCATCGGGTAGCCGTTTCCTCACACGCATTCTGGAAGCCATGCGCTTTGATACAGTATTGATGATCACTTACCAAGGCTTTGGTAAATCCCACCCTTCGACATTCGAGGTTGAACCGTACGCTATGAAGGTTCATAACCGCCGTTGGTATCTCGTTGGGCGATCAGTATATGACAGCAAAGTGCGTACTTATGGCCTTGACCGACTTCTGGAAATTGTTGATACTGAGAAGAAATTCAAGATGCCTGAGGATTTTGACATTAAAGATTACTTTGCTGGTTGCGTGGGTGTAATTGCAGATAGGAAACAGCCAATAGAGCGCGTAGTCATCAAAGTATATGGCTATGCCCGCAAATACCTCGCCACGCTGCCTATTCATTCTTCCCAGACTGAGATTGCACGTGATTACGAGTCCACGACCTACGCTTACGAAGTGCGCCCAAACTATGAGTTTCTGCAAGCCCTGTTGATGCAGGCAGACCAGATAAAGGTGCTTGAACCGATATGGGTGCAGGACGAAATGAAACGTTTTGCGGAAAACATCTTAGCCCATTATCAGAAATGAATATAGATGTAAACTTTATTGCCATAGACTTTGAGACGGCAACTCACTCGGTTACCTCTGCCAACAATTTGGCATTCCCGAAGGTACACACCATCGCGCTGGTGATGATGCAGAAATGTGTGCGCGACTGTATCTTCGTGAATTGCAAGACGATGTTTTGGCATTAACACATCGCTGATTTAACACTTTAAGACATGGCTGAAATCAAGGGACATAATAATAACGAAATCATTCCAATTTCTTCAATAATTGGAGACAATTTCTATATACCCAGTTATCAACGCGGCTATCGATGGACCAGAAGTCAGGTAGAAGACCTCTTGGCAGATATTGCGGAGTTCTTGGAGGGAAAAAGTGAAAAAGATTTTTATTGCCTACAGCCGTTGGTTGTGCGACAAGTATTGAATGGAGAAGGAAATACAGCGCTTTACAGGGTAATAGACGGCCAACAGCGACTGACAACGATTTGGCTCATACTGCTAAGTATGAATCATAAAGAACGCTTTGAATTGGATTACGAGCGTCCAACTCGTTTGAGCCTAATCAAAGACTGCTCTTGCGGTAATGAATACTGCAATGACATTGGTAATGATCAGACCTGGAATCAATACGTCAAAGACCAATGGGAAAAATTGGTTTCAAACGAGAAGGATGTTGAGTTATACCATCTCTTTGCCTCAAAACTGTTCATACAGAATTGGTTTCATGAGAAAGGATTTTTCCCGAATAATTTCATTGAGTCAGTTCGCTTTATTTGGCATGATATAGTGGACGAAGCTAAAGAGCTAACCACTTTTGAGAACCTGAACAGCGGGAAAATACCATTAACAAACGCAGAACTGATAAAAGCCATATTCTTAGGGACTTTTGGGGCATTCAATACAGAGGGAAAACTGCGCCAAAATCTTCTTGCCGAAGAGTTTGACGAGGTAGAGCGTCGGCTTCGCGAGGATGACTTTTGGTTTTTCCTGAATTCTGACTCCAAACCAACATCCTGCATCGGATTCATTTTTGAGCTTATGCAATCCTTGGATGACAAGAAACAGCATGACAAGCAAGAGTATTCTACATACTTCTATTTTAGGGATGCAATCGGAGAAAGACAGATTGTCAACAGGCCTCATAAAGCCATGGAAATATGGAGCAGGGTTATGCAGATATTCCATGTGCTTGAAGGTTGGTATGCCGATCCGGAAATTTACAACCTTGTCGGTTATCTACGGGCTTTCAACTTGGATATAAAACCACTATTCCAGCAATATGAGGCACTTCACTCAAAGTCAGAATTCCGCGATTACCTCAAGGCAAGATGTATGAAATCCGTTGCCTGGGAAAGCGAAATGGATGTTGAACTTTTGCAAACTTTCCGTTATGATACCAACAAAGACAAGACCAATCGTTTGTTACTCCTGCTCAATATTGCCATGTTGGGCAACCAACGCACAAGCGAACATACGGGGGGGACAAAACAGAATAAAAGACATCACCAAGTTCTCCTTCAAGGATTTTCACAATTGCAATTGGCACATAGAGCATATCTCCCCCAACAATGCAGCCTATGCAGAATGTATGAGAGAGTTTGTGGGCGAACCATACCCTGCGATAGGTGACAAGCTTAAAGACGCACTGAATAAAGGACAAAAAGACAAGACCGATCCCTTTGTGGCTGTGCTGGAAGACTCTGTTATGAGCCTTTCAAATCTCACACTGCTGAGCAGTCATATCAACGAAAGCATCGGTCGTAAACTTTTCACAGAAAAAAGGAGTATCGTCATACGCAAGCAAACCGAAGGCTACTATGTGCCTCCATGTACCATGATGGTCTTCACTAAGAGTTTCACAAGCACAAAAAACATCAATGCGGAAACCCATAGTAACAAATTCGATTACTGGAGCGATATTGACCGTGAAGAATATCAGGAAAACATAAAATCAATTCTGGTAAACTATTTTGGTACCAAACCTGCAGAAGAAACAAGGACTGTAAAATCGCCCTATCCATCTTGTTATGTGCCAAGCTTTATTGACATAAAGACTGAGGAATCGTCTGTGCCTACAACTGAAGCGAGTGGAGAAATAATGCCTGTGATGACTTTCTCCGAATTGGCGAAGAAGTATGATTATATAGTGATTCCTAAAATTCAGCGAGATTATGCCCATGGGCGCATCCGCGAGGAAGACGATGGCCGTGCCACGCAGGTCCGCACAAATCTCTTGAAAGATATTTTTTCTGTCGATACAAAAAAGAAAATAGATTTTCAAATAATATTTGGAACCGAAGAACAGCGCCAAACCGATATGGGTTCCACTGTTAAGACCTTTATTCCTATTGATGGACAACAAAGGCTCACCACCTTATTCCTTCTCACGCTATATCGAGATAAACGATGGGGGAATAATGCGGATTCGTCTCAAAAATTTATTTATGAGACCCGGCGAGCCGCCACAGATTTCTGCGTTGCCGTAGCCAACCAGGATTGGTCGGGATTTCCAACAACCAAGCCAAGCAAGGCTATAAAGGAGTCTGTTTGGTTTATGGATTATTGGAAACAAGACCCCACAGTAAAGAGCATGTTGAACATGCTTGATGACATCCATCTGAAATCTCCTGCGGAAGAAACAAAATATCCCAACCTGGAGAATATTGAATTTTCTTTTTTCGATTTGGGGCGCCATAATATCAGTGAGAATATCTACCTGAAGATGAACTCACGTGGAAAGCCTCTCACTTCTTTTGAAAATCTCAAAGCCGAAATTGAGAGGTGTTTTGCACAACAACTTCCGGCAAACTGGAAGCGAAACATCGACACCACTTGGCTGGATTCTTTTTGGGCTACATCGAAACCAACCCGTCTTCCAGACGAAGGATTTTTACGCTATATCGCGAATTTCTTGTTTATCAAGATGTGTGAGAAAAATGGCTTTGACAAAAATGTGAATGAGGACAAGATTATATCCCAATTGGAAAAGATAAATAACTTGTCTTCCGGCAAGTTTGTATCTTCAGAACCATTCATTAAAGCATTTGAGCAAGTCGGATTCGACGACCTTACGCAATTGCTATCAATTAAATCAAAGCGTGGTTGGCATGATTTGATTGCGCCAGCCTGGGGATGGAAAAATGACGATTCCGATTGGCGATCAGTCTTGGACAGCAGTTATGCACGCAGAGCTGTCATGTATGCCATCATGCTAAATGCCGCGCATCCGACAGACTTGAAAGATTGGCTTCGCTTCGCCTGGAATATAGCCAGAAATACGGTTTCAAACTTTGAGACATTCTGCGATTGTTGCAAATTGTTCCAGAAACTGGCAAAGATTCAGTACCCAGAAAATGGTGTGCAGCCAACCAGGACCTTGCTGGAGGTCCTTTGTTCGGATGGAGCCAAAGGTCTAAGTGCCAACCAGCAGTATGCCGAGGAGAGGGTAAAAGCATTCAAGCATACGGATGTATCTATGTACAGCCTTGTTCTTGAGATGGAACGCTACGCCTTCTTTGAAGGTGCCATACGCCCTTTGTTTCATCAAGGCGAAGAAGGTCCATGGTTTAAATTCAAGGATAAGTGTGAAAACATATATTTCCTTGTGCCGATACAGGAAAACAAGCGACTGTGCATGTGTCAACTTATCACCTATATCCCTGACAGTGCAATTACCCAGGTGTTTTATCGGGATTATCTATCTTTTGACAACGCAAACATGCGAACATTCTTTCTGCGCGAGGATAATAGAGAGTATATAGAACGATATTTGTTGCAAGAGAAAGTGAAATCCACACCTTTGACCCAAGAGCTTATGGCTGTTGCTCAGCAACTAAGCGGACATGAAAGTGAATATTATCTTCGCACGGATTGGGGGACAGATTTCTTGCTCACAAAAGGTGTTAAAAGGAAAGGATATAATTGGATATTAGAGTCTTTCGTGATAAACGATCCCATTTATAACTCAATAACGGATATCCTTCACCACCAAATACCCGACATTACATTTCATGGTACTAATCTATATCATGATATAGTGCGTGGCCTTCAGGTGAATTTCAAGTTCAATCACTATTATTTCAGATTTAATTCTGACCAACATACAATATGGTTGATGGGAAAGAATTGGAATGGCCAATTCTTAGGACATCAATCTGATGCTGCCTATACACGAACTCTGACGACTAACGATACTTCTGAAATTGTGATTAAAATGCTCAATGACATGGTAAGCTATGCAAATGAGGCCCGAAAGGATTTTGTTGATAGATTTGTCAAAGTCTTCCAAGAAAATAGCCTCCCTTATGCCTTCTATGCATGCAAGGATAAAACGGACATTCCGATATCTGAAAATGAACCAACATTTTTTGAATGGCTTACTATCGCTCATCGTCCTGATAACTCCAAATGGCTGTATGCAGTAACTTTGAGCAGTGACCTGCATATAGAAATAGGCTTAAGAAGAGTTCCCGAGGATGCAGAAAAAAATGCAGAAATGCAAAACCTCTATCAAGAACTGAGATTAGGAGCAAGTTATTCCGACAGGAACGCTTGGTGGTATGGGGTGAGCGATTTTAACTATTCCACCATAAATGAAGGAATTGAACAGCTTGAAAAGCTCATAGAGAAGTTCGTAAGTACTCGGTGAGGGAGCGTTGCCTTCTAAGATAAAACGACCCCCGATTTGAGCATCGTTGAGAGGCTTGGGGGTTCTCGTATTGCAAAGTTAAGAATTTTATTTTAAGTAACTTGTCAATTCAAAATTAAACTTAAACCTAACTCTCAACACGGAGGCCCCTCTGTGGCCTCCGTGTTTAAGTTTAACTAAATTGTAAATCTGCTTAAACCTACTTATCTAAAAATGTAAATCTATGGAGAGGATGCGGTTTCTAAGCCAAAGAGCGAAGAAGTGGTCATAGACAAAGTAGAGGTTGAGTTCCTTGGTGATGATGTCTCTGTCAAGTAACTGTTTTACCACGGCCGAGAGGGTGCTTTGCGTGGGCAGGTTGTTGCGCCTGATAAAGGCAGCACTGTTGATTTCGCGCACCACTCCTTCCTTGGCTAAAGCCAAGACCAGAGCTCGCTGCTTGTCGCTGAGTTGGTAGTATAGAGCTGTATAGCCCTCGTGTGCACAAAACGGAGCATTCCCGC
>NWBJ01000009.1:18778-19069 GCA_002633115.1 Muribaculaceae bacterium Zag1 | reverse complement strand
TCATGGCCCGACGAGGAGGGTGAGAACAATGTGGTGGATATGATCGCTGAGCATAAGTTTGACCTCATCGTCAACATTCCCAAGGATCAGACGCGCCGCGAGCTCACCAATGGCTACCGCATCCGTCGCGATGCCATCGACCACAATATCCCCTTGATTACCAATGCTCGCCTGGCCAAAGCCTTCATCGAGGCCTTCTGCGCTCTCCAGCTCCCCGACATCAAAATCAAGAGTTGGCAAGAATACAACAACTAACCCCCTTTCGTAATAGAGAAACTCCTTGGTTGGGAT
>NWBJ01000009.1:0-18675 GCA_002633115.1 Muribaculaceae bacterium Zag1 | reverse complement strand
CGCCCTCTGGACGGGGTCGGGGCGGCGTGGTAGGTGAGGAGCTTGGTGATGGTGAGCAGGTGGGCGGCCGGGTCGATGTCAATTGAGGCGATGGCGCAGAGACGCTGGTCGCTGGGTTTGTCGAGGGTGATAGTCACATCATCGCAGCCCGGCACCGAGATGCAGAGCGAGGCTTGCGCCTGTGCCCAGCGAGAATCGCCATCGGTGACAAAAGCATAAGCCATAATGCGGCGCAGCTCCTCGAGGCCCTGGGGGTTGACAATGATGGTCTCGATCGACTGGGCATTAGAGCCACGGTCGTCGCCAGTGTGCCAGATATAGGGAGGCTCGGTGAAGCAGCCCTGGCGGGTGCGGCGGTCGCGGGGTCCGCCATTGTCCTGGAATTGGAGCACGTCGATAAGCATGCGGTCGCCATTTTCCATTTCGTAGAAACAGCCCAAGTCGAGGTCGATGGCTCCGCCACCGAACACACGCTTCAGAAATCTCTGATGGTTGCTCCAAGAGAGTGAAATTTGTATCTCAGCGGGCAGGGTGAGAGCCTTTTCGTAGTTGAGCTGACAGGTGTCGCCCATTTGTTGTAATGTTGCCATAATCAAGTAATCAAGTCAAAAGTAATCAAGTCAAAAGTCAAGAGTAGAAGTTACCCCGTAGGGGTTATTTCAGATAGCCGTAGGGGTTATTTTAGATAGCTGGAGAGGTTAGAATTTGAGGGAGATGCCGGCCAGGCCTTTTACGCCTTGGGCATCGTAGCCGCTGACGAGGAGGTAGGAGGCGTTGGTGAGGTTTTCTGCTCGGGCAAAGATGCTGAAAGCCAGTGTCAGGCGATAGGTGGCACCTATCCATAGATTTTCGGCTCGACCCAGAGAGATGGGCTCATTAACGATAGCCTCATACGAGTGGCGCGAAGCCCCAAGAGCATACCCTAAGTTGATATCTAAGGCCGATATGGGAGTGATGCCAAGCTGGGCCTTAAGGCGCGTCTTGGCTCGGTCTTGCCATTCCCACCACGAGGCATAGTCATGATTTGACCCTCCGCGCTCGACAGCCACGCTCGCCTCAAGGATGTTGCTGTAGGCGTAGGCGATTTTGCCGCCAACCATCCAGGTGTTGGCGTCGAATCCCTGGTAACTGCCCTCGGCATAAGCTATTACATTGTATGGGATGGCCCACCCAGTTACTATCTGATATCCCCATTGAGTCCAAGCATACCAATTCCTAACGGCTGCAAAGCGCCCATAGACAGCCAGCGAGAAACCGCTGATCTGCCCTAAATTGATGCCAGCGCCGAGCGAGATGGGAGTGTTGGTGCGCCCAAGGCCCTGAGTGTAGTTGAAAGTCGGCAGTGGGGCGAAATAGGGATTCTGCGCAAATAGATTGGAATAGGGATTGAGAGTCTCTCCGCCCCCGGCCTCTAACCAAGCCGCAACCGGAAATTCCGCTGGTCGATAGTCAGCTCTGACATTGGGAGCAACGCGCAGCCCGGTGTCAAAATCGCCTGAGGCGATGCTGAACTTTGCGCCAAGCCGAACATCAAAGTCCTCAAAAATCAACCTCACAAAGGGATCAAGGTGGAATTGGCTGAGATTGGAATCATCATGATTGTCGGTCAGGAACTCGCCATCGAAGTCGATGCCAAGCCAGCGATAGGGGATTGAGGTTGCAGTCTGCTCGCGCGTCACGCCAAAGCCGCCATTGAAACTTACAAGTGACTGGCGAGGCTTCTTGTCATCAAAGTCGGCAGGATCACCGCCCAATATAGTCCAAGCCTGGGAATGGTTCAATCCGAAATATCGGTATGAGAAACCGAGGTTGTAGGCAAATCCCTCAACTCGCGACTGCCAGTCAACGCCGATGTCAACTCGGTTGGCCCGTTGGGTAAACTTGTCGACATCCTCGTCCAACTTGGGGTGAAGCACCGAGGCGAAAGAGTAAGCGAAACCACCAGAGAGGCATGAACGCGAATCGGCCCATAGATGCCCATCGATAGCGGCGGAGAAGAAATTCTGACGCTGCTTGATGTGACTGCGCTTAAACTGAGTGCCATCATATTGCACCTCGGCCCCGACAGACGCCTTGTCGGTGTCAATGAATCGGTAACTAGCCGAGGCTCCGAGATTGAGTGCGGGAAAGTATCCAGCCGAGACATATCCCCGATAGGGAGATTTCTCTACTGATGCGCGCCAGGGAGCCGGAGGGAGAGTCTGCAGCGAGTTGACGATATTGCCCCCTTGGGTGTACTCAGCGGCCTGAAGGGCCGAGGCAGTGGTTGTCGAAGTGAGCAGGGTGGGGAGCACAAAGGGCCGCTCAGCCGCTCTCTGCTCGGGGAGCACAGTGCGGTCGACCGTAATCTCAGTGGCCAAGTCTTGCGCTACGGCTCTGACTGTTGTCGCGGCAAGCAATATAAATAAGGTGTATCTGATAATTTTCATTGTAGTCTACAGTCTAAAATTTGCCACATAGCGCTCATTCCATCCTCTGCTCTATCATCCGGAATATGTCAGCCTCCTTGCCCGGATAATTCTCCTTGAGCGACTTAAGATATTGCTGCGCTTTGAAATTGTTGCCTTGTGCGGCATACACATCGCTCAGCAGGATGAATCCGCGAGCCGTCCAGTAGGGATAGGTAGTGTCGGCATCGGTGAGAGCCTTGGCCAATTGCTCAGCTTTGGCAAAATCATCGGTGTCAAAATAGCTTTGAGCCAAAGCAAAGCCCGAAGCCATGCCATAGTAATCATTGGTGTAGGCTGCTCCCTCTTGCCAATCCTTGCGTGCGGCAGCGGTGTCACCGAGGCGATAAGCGGCATTGCCCCTGAGATAGAGAGCCTCGCAACGGTCGGCTGTCGTTAGGGCTGATGACGACAGGGCAGCGCTTGCGGCACGCTTGGCCTCGGTGCTATTGTCCATCTCCGATGCTATGCGAGCTATGCCAAGTCGGGCCATGTTGAGCAGATAGGGTGTTGAGGCTTTTTGTTCGAGCTCTTGCCATGTGCGCAGAGCCAGGGTGCCCTTGCCCTGCTCGTATTCAAACTGAGCCTTAATCACCAACGCATCAAGAGCCAAAGAATTGTCTGGATAAGCCTCGACCAGAGTAGTGGCATAATCATAAGCAGCCTGTTTATGGCCCTTGCTGGTAGCATTCTCCATTAAGTAAGACAGAGCCTTGGCGCGATTGATGCCATCGGGATACTCATCAAGATAGGCCTCGAGCTTGAATACGTTGCCCTGAGTGATATACTCCTTTTCGGCCACCTCAAATGTCAGCTGGTCGGCCTCAGAGACATCCATGCGCGGAGCATTGGGCACATTGTTGATAAATGCCATAAATTCGCTAACGCGGCCATCAGCGGCGTAGACGCGCTTGAGTTGGTCGGCGGCAAGCACCGCTTCCTCGGATGATGGGTAGAGGGTGATAACTTGCTTGTAGGCCTCGATAGCCTCATCTTTTTGTCCGGCATTGAGCATGGTCAGAGCCATTTGCAAGAATCCCTGGCGACCCTGCGAGGTGTTGGGGTATTTCCTGACCAGCTCTTGGTAGACACGTATTGCGCCTTGGTTGTCGCCAAGCTGGATGTAGCTCTCGGTCTTCTCAAGCAGCGCATCGGGTATGAGGGCCGACTGCGGGAATTGTGTTTGCAGTTGGTCGAGCAGAGCGATTTTCTGTGTATGGCGGCGCTGGAATCCCTCCATCAGGGCCTTTTGCATCAAAGCGTAGTCGCCCACCTCGGGATTGAGGCCGTAGGATTTGTCATAATCCTCAGCCGCCTGGGCAAATTGCCTCAGGTAGTAGTGGCAGTCGCCCAATCGGGCGTAGGCATCAGCGAGTATTGCCGACGATAGGGCATTTGGGGTGGAGAGCATGCGGTCAAACGACGCTACTGCGTCAGAATATTTCTTCTGCGCGAATTGGGCATACCCCAGGTCATAGTAGGCGAGAGCCAGATTTTGCGAGGTTGAGGCCGAGTTGACATACTGCTTGAGCAGTTGCGTAGCCTTGGCGTAGTCGCCGCCGCGATAGTAAGCCTCACCGAGCAGCAATGTCACCTCGCGGTCGATATCGCTATCGTACGATGCCAATTGCTTGGCCTGAGTCAGATAATTGATTGCTTGGGCTGCCTGGCCAGCGCTCAGGGCTTGCGCACCCAGCATATACAGCACCCTCTGCTTGGCCCGATAGGTCTCGGGGGTGGGATTGGTCATAGCGTTGATGCTCTTGAGGGCAGCCGCGTAATTATTATTGTTGAGGTAGGCCGAGACTATGTATTGCTGGGCTTGGGGAGCGTATTGGCTATTGGGGAATTTGCGCAAGAAATTCTCAAAGGTCCCTACAGAATTGCCAAACGGCACCTTGCCGCCCTGGAGCGAGGTCACTGCATAGTTGAAATAGGCAGTCTCCTGAACCGTAGGGTCAAAGTCCATATTTAGGGCATTGTCAAAGGCGAGGATTGCACCGTCGATGTCGCCCTGGTTGAGCAGCGCTTGGCCTATATATAGGTATGCGCTCTGGGTCATCGCATCGCCAGCCACGGTCGAGGGGCGCAACAGGTCGACAGCCTTGGAGTAGTTGCCTCGGTTGTATGCCATCACGCCCAGTATGTATTGCGCCGAGGGCAGAGGCGATGTGGTATGCGACATGTAAGATTCGAGGTATTGCTGGGCCTCGGCTTTGTCGCCCAATCGGTAAGAGCTCTCACCGGCAATGCGCTCACACTCGGCCACCAAGTTGGCATCGAGTTGGGATTTCTTGGCCAGCTGCAGCATGGCTCGCGAGGTAGACAGGGCATTGCGGTAGTTGCCCTGCATATAGTAAATTTGGCTCAGATAATAGTCGGCCATGTTGCCCGGGGCTGTGGTTGAGCGCGAATTTTCGAGCAGAGTGCGCGCATCGGCATAGCGACCCTGCTTGTAGGCTATGTAGCCGCGATAGAACTCAGCCGCAGCCGCGTACTCGGGCGAACGGTTCAGCTTGTCGAGTTCGGCCTGGGCCTCGTTGTAAAATTCGAGTTGCATGTAGCAGTAGGCTCGGCGATATGTCAGGGTCTCGGAGCGCGAGGGCGACACCTCGGACGGGTCGATTTGCAGATACAGGTTGAGAGCTTGCAGATTGTCGGTGCCATAGTAACAGTCGCCGAGATCCATCATTGCATCGGCGCGATGCAGCGAGGCGGGGTAGGCGATCAGGAAATCTTCGAGCCATTGGCGAGCCAAAGCCTTGTCAGTATGGACAGCGGCTGAGGCGCGCAGGTACTCGGCCTCTTGCCGCTCGGCAGAGGTGAGAGGTAGCTCCATAGCGGCCGCAATTTGGTCGATGCAGCCCTGATAGTTGTCATCGGTGAGCATCAGTCGGGCGCGCAGCATCCAGCCCTCGGCTTGTGGGCTGTTGACTTGGGCGCTGGCTGAGCAAAAAGCGGCAATGGCGGCCGCCAAAAGTATGCGTCGGTACATAATCTATGCTTTTACGGTGCAAAGTTAAGAATTTTTTCCGCTGTAAGCAGAATATTTTTGGGTATTCCACAAAAAATGCCTAACTTTACCACGTAAAATCGCAAATTAAAATTTTTAACCTTAACTCTATGTTTAAAAATCATCCTAAGGGACTAATTCCAGCTGCGCTCAGCAACATGGGCGAGCGCTTCGGCTACTACATCATGAATGCCGTGCTGGTGCTATTCCTGTGTTCTAAGTTCGGCCTTAGCGGCTCATCTGCTGCTCTTATCTACAGTGTGTTTTATTGCGGCATCTATGTGCTGAGCCTGGTTGGCGGCTTGATTGCCGACAAGACGCAAAATTACAAGGCCACTATCATCTGGGGCTTGATTATCATGACCTGCGGCTATATCGTGCTCGCAGTGCCGGTGTTTGGGGCTGATTTCGGCCACATGGGTGGCATCCTTGCCTTGACTTGCATAGCCCTGTTCTTGGTAGCCTTTGGCAACGGCCTATTCAAGGGTAATCTGCAGGCTATTGTGGGACAGCTATACGACAATCCTAAGTATGCCAACCAGCGAGATGCCGGGTTCCAGATTTTCTACGTGTTCATCAATATCGGCGGCTTGATTGCTCCGTTTGTGGCTCCGATGCTGCGCTCATGGTGGCTCGAGAGCAACGGCTTTGTCTACAATGCCAACTTCCCCGAGCTCTGCCACCAGATGCTCTCAGTCACCGACTATGACACTATGCAGAATGCCAACAACTTCTGGGCTCTGCTCACTGCTGCCGCTCCATCTGTGAGCGCTGCCGCCCTTAATACTAAGGAGGCAATCCAGGCTTTCTGCACCGAGTATCTGCGCGTATTCAATACTGGCGTCCACTATTCATTCTTTGCATCGGTTGCCGCTATGCTGATATCGCTCTGCATATTTGTTGGCACCAAGAAGATGCTCCCCACTCCCGCCAAGAAGGCTGCTGCCGAGGTGCAGAATTATACTCCCGAAGAGCGCCGCGCTATGGCTCAGGAGATTCGCCAACGCATGTACGCTCTGTTTGCCGTGCTGGGCATCGCTGTGTTCTTCTGGTTCTCATTCCACCAGAGTGGTGCTTCGCTCTCTCTGTTTGCTCGCGACTTTGTAGTCACCAAGTCGATTGCGCCTGAGATATGGCAGGCAGTGAACCCGTTCTTTGTGATTGTGCTTACGCCGTTTATCATCTGGTTTTTCGCAGCGTTGGGCAAGCAAGGCAAGGTGATTTCTACTCCTAAGAAGATTGGCATCGGCATGGGTATCGCCTCGCTGGGCTATCTGCTGCTGATTATCGTGAGCTTGGCAATGGGTTATCCCTCGGGCAATGAGTTCCGCGAGATGGCCAATGAGAGCCTGAAGGTTGGTCCTTGGGTGTTGATCCTGTTCTACTTCTTCCTCACTGTGGCTGAGCTGTTTATCTCGCCTCTGGGCCTCAGCTTTGTCAGCAAGGTAGCTCCCAAGCACATGCAGGGACTGTGCCAGGGTTTGTGGCTTGGAGCTACAGCCGTGGGCAACCTCTTCTTGTGGCTTGGCCCAGTGATGTACGACAATTGGCCACTGTGGCTTGCTTGGCTGGTATTCTTTGCTGTGTGCATCATCTCGATGGTCACCATGTTTGGCATGCTGAGCTGGCTCGAGCGCGTCGCCAAGTGATAAGTAATGCTCTCTCCTCACCCTCACCTCTTATATTTGACATGATTTATGTTTAAGAACCAACCTGCTGGGCTATACGTCCTATCGCTCGCCAATACTGGCGAGCGATTTGGCTACTACACCGTGATAGCGGTGCTGGTGCTTTTCCTCCAGGCCAAATTCGGTTTTGGAGCAGCTGTCACGGGCCAGGTGTATGGCGGATTTCTCGCCATAGCCTATTTCTTGCCCATGGTGGGCGGCTGGATTGCCGACCGCTGGAGCTTCTCAAAGAGCGTGGCTCTGGGCATGGCCATTATGTTTCTGGGCTATTTGGTGATTGCGTTGCCGTCGCCGATACGCAGCGCCGGCTCGATTGTGATGCTGGTGGTTGGCTTGCTGCTTGTGGCAGCTGGCACGGGCCTATTCAAGGGCAATCTGCAGGTGATGATCGGCGACCTGTACAATGATCCTCGCTACAGCGCTCATCGCGACACTGGCTTCAACCTGTTCTACATGTTCATCAATATCGGTGCGGTCTTTGCGCCGATTACCGCCACTGTACTCACCAATTGGGCTCTTGAGAGTGATGGATATGTCTACAATATGCTGCTGCCGCAGTTGTGCAACGCCTATCTTGATGGCAATGTGTCGGTGGGCAGTCAGATTGTAGCAGTGGCTCAGGAGTCGGGCATGCGCGTGGGACAGGACATCGCAGCGTTTGCCGAGAGCTATATTGATTCGCTCTCCACGGGCTACGGTTATGGCTTTGCTGTGGCTTGCCTCTCGGTAGCGTTCTCGTATCTGGTATTCTTCTTCGGTCGCGTCACTTATGCCCACATTGTCAATGACAGCAAGAAGGGCGACAAGGCCGAACAGTCGTCGGCAGCTATGCCCGAACTGACACCCGAGCAGACTCGTAGCCGCATCGTGGCTCTGCTGTTGGTATTCGGCGTGGTGATTTTCTTCTGGATGGTGTTTATGCAGAATGGCGCTACGCTCACCCTGTTTGCCAACGATTGCACGTCGCCTAATGCTTATGGCGCTACGCGCATTGGATTCAATATCTGGGCTCTGTGCGTTATCGCGGTGGGGATTTTCGCCTTGTTTGGCATCTTCCAGAATCGCAAGCCGGTGGCTCGGTGTAGCTGCGTGGTGGTATTTCTGGTGTGCGGGGCGTTGCTGTGGTATTTCTACATTGTCACGCCCAATCCCGTCACCGACATCTTGCCGATGATGTACCAGCAGTTTGACCCGTTCTATGTGATAGCACTCACGCCGGTGTCGCTTGCTATCTTTGACTGGATGGCCCGCAAGGGCAAAGAGCCGTCGGCTCCGCGCAAGATTGGCTATGGCATGATTGTAGCGGCGTTGGCTTATGTGGTGATGATATTCGCATCGCTGGGGTGCACTGTCGAGAATGGCAATGCCTACGGCATGGTGTCGCCCAATTGGCTGATGGGCACGTATTTGATGCTGGTATTCGCCGAGCTGTTGCTCTCGCCGATAGGCATATCGTTTGTGACCAAGGTGGCGCCGCCTAAGTACAAGGGCGCTATGATGGGCTGTTGGTTTGGAGCCACGGCAGTGGGCAATTATTTGACCTCAATCCCGATGCTCCTCTGGGGCAAGATGAGCCTGCCGGTGATGTGGGGCATCCTCGTTGCCGTCTGCCTCCTCGCCGCCCTCTTCATCTTCTCCATCATGAAAAAACTCGAATCCGCCACCGAATAAACAGAAAAGGCCGTTCACTTAGTGAACGGCCTTTTCTGTTTAAATAGTCTATAGAAGGTGCTCCGCACTTCTCCGTTGGGGATTCCAAGACGGTATAGGTCTCCTCCCTTTACTTCCTTAATAGTCAGATATCCGGTTTGGAATAAGAGAGGAATTGAATCTTCCTCAGAATAATGAGCCTCCATTCTATCACGAGTTACCCATAGCTGTTCTAACGCTACAAGGTCGAACTCAGATCGGGTGAGGTATTTGACAAAAACTTTGCTAATACCAGTTTTTATCCAATAATTTGATAATTTACCCTTAGAGAAGGCGCAAAGCAGACTGAAAGGATTGTAAACTAGTTCCTCGCTGGTAATTCCACAGATAGACGCATAGAGAGTATCCATGGAGATATCGTTGTAATTGTTTCCCCCGAGAAAAGAGTACGAGAAATAAAACGATTCTTTTAGGGAGAAATGGAGAAAAATTGCTAACTTTGTGGATTGAATTTTGCGGATTGAAAAAGGAAGGAGCGAAGATATGAAGCAGATACCGTATGGCATAGACGATTTTGAGAGGATAATCCAAGAGGATTATTACTATATCGATAAGTCGGAATATATACGCACAGTCGAGAAGCAGGCGAGCTATGTGCTGCTGGTGCGTCCACGGCGCATGGGCAAAAGCCTATTCACCAATATGCTCATGGCCTATTATGATATCCTTAATAAGGACAAATTCGAGAAGCTGTTTGGCCATCTTGTCATTGGCCAGAAACCAACAGAATGGGCTAACAAATTCATGGTGCTCAAACTCGATTTCTCGATGGTCGAAAACCAATTAGAAAACCTTGAGAAGGATTTCACGGAATATTGTTTTAATCAGTTGAGTCTGTACTTTAAGCGTTATAGGGATATCTATTCAATGGAGGAGCGTGAAGAGATAATGGGGTGCTCTTCAATAAAGGCCGCTATAGTGCAGTTGACGTCCCTCAACAAGCTAAAGGGCCTTCGCACTTATCTGTTTATAGATGAATATGACAACTTTACCAATACCATATTAGCAGCGCGGGGCGTAAAGGCCCATGAAGCAATAACTCGAGGTGACGGCTTCTATCGCAACTTCTTTCAGGGTTGCAAGGGCACATTTGAGCGAATCTTCATGACTGGTGTAAGCCCAGTCACTTATGATGACCTCACATCAGGATTCCATATCGCAGATGTAGTGGCTCTGTTGCCGAAATTTAATCAAGCCATAGGTGTCACTGAGACCGAGCTGCGCGAGATGATAGAATATTATCGAAGCCAAGGCCAAATTACCCGTACCGCCGATGATATCATCACTGAAATCAAGCCTTGGTATGACAATTTCTGTTTTTCAAGCCGCAGCTATGGCGTAGACCCCACTATATACAATACGGATATGGTGCTCCGCTACCTAAAAGAGTTGATTAGTGAGAAACTTCCCCCAGAAAACATGGTCGACTATGCAGCCCGTACTGACCCCAAAAAGCTTGACCATCTTGTGCTATCGGAAGATTTGGCTAATCGCGAGGAGCGCATCAATATAATAAATGAGATATGCGCCAAGGGATATACCACAGGAGTGGTAGAACCAGAGTTTCCAGCTCGTGACTGTGGAGACGAACGCAACTTCAAGAGCATGCTATATTACTATGGTACCATTACCTTTGGTGGTTGGGAAGATGGAGAGCCGCGCTTGATTGTTCCAAATAAGAATATGGGCGACCTCTATCTTGACTATATGTTAAAGCTGGCTCAAGATCAAGGCTTGCAGCTTAATGGTAAATACAAAGAGTTGCAATCCGCTATCCGCGAAGCAGCTGTAGAGGGAAAATGGCAACCCATGGCTGAAGTGATAGGACGAATATGCCAAGATTACGCCAGTGTGCGCAATGAGATACGCGGAGAGTGGGACTTGCAAGGGTTCCTGCGTGGCCTATTGTGTCTTAATAGATATTATGATGTATGGCCAGAGCTGGAACTGGGCCATGGATTCAGTGATATCCTATTGGTGCCGCGAGGCAATCCCGAGTGCCCAACTCGCCATAGCTATATAATAGAGGTGAAATATGTAGGGTTAGAAAAGAAAGGTAAGAAGGGGGAGAAAGACTCCTTGGAGGACAAAGTCAAGGAGGCTGGAAAGCAATTGGCCCAATACGTGGCTGACCATCATCTGTGCGATGGCGCTTTGCTGCGGGGTACCGACCTCACGCCTCTTTGCTTTGTGTTTAAGGGGCATAGGTTGGTGGTGAGTAGGGAAATGGGGATTGTTGTGGGGATTGTCGATAAAATTGTGGAGATGGTAGAGAATAAAAGTAAAATGGGCTAATATAGTGGTAATTTTGGCTAATTGTCACTTAATAAAGATGAAATTTTTCTTTGGCTTTCCAAAACTATTTTGGAGTGGGAGTGTTCTATTAGAGTAAGCGCGAAAGTTTGGAATCATGACGCAGCGCGCTTAAGCTATATAACCAAATCTCATAACCAAAACCCAAAACTATGGCACAAACATTTCACCCCGTGGTGCAAGAGCTGATCGACATGATCCAGGCTAACGGGTGGCAGGACAAGTTTGAGCAGGCTTTGAAGAAAGCCCAGAGCTACAACGTGGATTGCATGGAAGACATCAAGACCATGGATGACTTCTTCAAGTGGTGCAACGCTCAACTCACTTGGGTGCCTATTGAGAACCAATACGGCACAGAGGTGTTCAACCACATCTGCAAGTTCTACTTCAGCTTCGACCAGAGCCCTGTCAAGGAACTCCAGAACCCCGTGACCCCGAGCGACAAGATGCGCCCACTCACCGAGCTTTCGGCTTGGATGCGCAAGTTCGTGATCGAGCTCGGCGCTTGGCTTGACACCCCCGAGAGCCTCACCCCCGAGAGCTTGGCTTCGTTCAAGTCACACCCCGAATACCACATCGACGAGTACATCGAACCGCGCGGCGGCTGGAAGAGCTACAACCAGTTCTTCGCTCGCAGCACCAAGCCCGGCTATCGCCCCATCGCAGCTATCGAGGATCAGACCGTGATTACCTCGCCGGCCGACTCATGCCACGACGGACAATGGGAGGTACGCGCTGATTCAGGCGTGACCATCAAGGGTCTGCACTGGAAGATTGAGGAGCTCCTCGAGGGCAGCCCCTATGCTGATGCATTCCAGGGCGGTATCTGGATCCACCAGTTCCTGAACCCGTATGACTATCACCGTCAACGCGCAGCCGTAGGCGGCAAGGTAGTTGAGGCACGCGTAATCCAAGGCACAGTGTATCTGCAGGTAACCACCGAGCCTATCCCCGGTGACCCACAGGGCCGCAACCGCCTGACCACAAAACGCGCATTCAACGCACCCGACGATCCCGGCTACGAATTCATGCAGACCCGCGGTCTCGTAGTGATTGACTCACCTATCGGCTTGGTAGCCACACTGCCTATGGGCATGGCTCAGGTATCATCTATCATCATGGAAGCCGAGGTCGGCAAGACCCTGCAGAAGGGCGAGGAAATCAGCTACTTCCAGTTCGGTGGCTCAGACATCGTGATGGTATTCCAGCAGTGCTCAAATGTAAGCATCACCGCGCATCCCGGCGTCCACTACAAAGTTGGTACCCGCATCGGTAAGGCTTATCCCGCAGTGCCCACCTATCGCAAATAAACAAAGGGCTCGCCCAGAGAGACTAACAACCTATCTCATAACCAAAATCCCTAAAACTACGCTATGAACGTAAACGAAATGCACCCTGTAGTGCAAGAACTGATCGGTATGGTCAACTCCAACGAAGGTTGGAAAGGCATGTTCGAGGCCGCTCTGAAGAAATGCCACGATGATGATGTAGCCGAGTTCGACGACATCAAGACCCTCGACGACTGGTACGAGTGGATCAACGCCCAACTGAGCTGGATCCCCGTTGAGGACAACTACGGCACCGTGGTATACTACCACCTGGCTAAGTTCTACTTCCTGTTCGACCAGGAGCCCGTCCGCAGCCTCCAGAACCTGAATGTTCCTCACAACACTCAGCCCGAGCTCACCCCGCTGTCAAAGTGGATGCAGAAATTCTGCATCGCCCTCGGCGAATGGATGGATGACCCCAAGAGCATCAACAACGAGAGCCTCGCTACATTCTACAACTCACCGCGCTACAATATGGACGAATACATCGATCCTCGCGGTGGCTGGAAGACCTACAACCAGATGTTCGCTCGTCGCACCAAACCCGGCTATCGCCCCATCGCAGCCATCGACGACGACACCGTAATCGTATCGCCCGCCGACTCGACCAACGCTGGCCAATGGGAAGTACGCGCTGATTCAGGCGTTACCATCAAGGGTCTGCACTGGAAGATTCAAGAGCTCCTCTCGGGCAGCCCCTACGCTGACCGCTTCCAGGGTGGTATCTGGATCCACCAGTTCCTCAACACCACTGACTATCACCGTCAGCACGCTCCTGTGGGCGGCAAGGTGCTTGAGAGCCGCATGATCCAAGGCGCATGCTATCTGCAAGTGCTCGCTGAGCCTATCGCCAGCGATCCTTCGGGCCGCAAGCATGTGGTGATGCGTCGCCAGTGGGATCTCCCCGACCAGCCCGGCTATCAGTTCCAGCAGGCACGTGGCCTCTGCGTGATTGACTCGCCTATCGGCTTGGTAGCAGTTCTGCCTATGGGTATGGCATCAGTATCGTCGATCATCATGACCGCCGAGGTAGGCAAGACCCTGCAGAAGGGCGAAGAAATCAGCTACTTCCAGTTCGGTGGCTCAGACATCGTGGTTGTATTCGAGCAAGCCAGCAACGTAAGCATCACAGCTCATCCGGGCGTACACTACAAGGTAGGTACCCGCATTGCCAAGGCTTATCCCGCTGTACCTCGCTATCTGAAATAACCTGACGTCCTGCATAGCGAGCAGGGAGAGCCGAGGCTCATCCCCAATAACTCTCCCTGCTTGCCTCACACATCAAGAAATACTCGTGCCAGAGTAATAGATATGACGGGGATTGGCGGCGCGTCAAGCGGCGGTAATCCCCGTTTTCCTTTACTCTCCAGTATAAGGAGAGGTCTCCCAGGATTTCAACAATTGCAATTTCTAAGCTAACCCTATAACCTTTCAACTATGGCAACAAAAGGAGCGGCAGCCCCTGCGCAAGGGACGCCTAAGCTAAAGAAGGGCGCAGCAATGGTGTCAATGGGCACGATGGCAGTGTTTATCGTGACCAACATCGTGAGTATGCGTGGTCTTGCATCGCAAGCCTTCTACGGATATACATCTATTTTCTACTACCTGTTTGCAGCTGTGGTCTTTCTGGTGCCTTATGCCCTGGTTTGCGCTGAATTAGCGTCAACTTGGACTAAGAGCGGCGGCGTGTTCCGCTGGTGCTCCGAGGCGCTGGGTCCCAAATGGGGATGGGCCGCAATGTACTACGACTGGCAGATGCTGGTCATCTGGTTCCCTGCGGTGCTGATGTTCGGCGCCGTTACGCTCGCCTACGTATTCTGGCCAGAGACATTCGATGCCAAGCTGGCTAAAAACATTATCTACACCCTGGTAGTTGTGCTGGCAGTGTACTGGCTGTCGACCTTCAACTCGTTCAGAGGCATGAAGTCGGCCAACCTGCTTTCATCACTCGGTGGTATCTGCGGTACGTTTATCCCCGCCGGTATCCTGATTATCCTCGGTGTGATCTACATCGCTACTGGTCATGTCAACCACATCACCCAGCGCGAGTTCTGGCCTGATTTCACCAACTTCAACAATTTTGTGCTTGCGGCCTCAATCTTCCTCTTCTTTGCGGGCATGGAGATGCAGGCGGTCAAGGTGCCGGACATGCCCAATCCGTCTAAGACCTTCCCGCAAGCCGTAATGATTTCGGTGGTCGCCATTCTGGTGATCTTTGTATTCGGTACCTTGGCTATCGGCTGGGTGATGCCTCCCAAGGATATCAGCCTGCTGGCAGCTCTGCTCGTAGCTTACAATGACCTGTGGGGTTCGCTCGGTGTGCCATGGCTTGGCAATGTGATGGCAGTGTTGCTGACATTCGGCGTATTTGGTCAGGTGAGCGTTGTGATGACAGGTCCTTCGACCGGTATCCTCGCTGTGGGCCGCGCCGGCTATCTGCCTCCCAAATTGCAGAAGTGCAACAAGAATGGCATCCAGGTGCCTATTCTGTGGGTACAGGGTATCTTCGCAACCATCTTGGCATTGGCTCTGGTGGTGCTCCCCTCAGTGCAGTCAGCATATCAGATTCTGAGCCAGATGTCGACAGTGATCTACCTGATCATGGTGCTTATCGTCTACTGGGCATTTGTTCGCCTGCGCCGGACTGAGCCCAATGTGAAGCGCGGTTTCCGCGTGCCCGGCGGAGCATTTGGCATGTGGGTTGTCACCATCGTTGGTGTCATCGGCGCTCTGATCGCTCTGGTCATCAGCTTTATCCCTCCAAGCCAGATTTCTACTGGTTCGCCCGTGGTATGGGTACTGATCGTGCTCGTCGGCTCGGCATTCTTCACCATCGTGCCCTTCTGGGTATATGCTAAGCGCAAAGCATCATGGCGCGACCCCAACACAACGTTCGAACCGTTCGACTGGGAGATGGAGGGTCGCCGTCCCGACCAAGTATCGAAGTGGCCGGCTGGCTACGTGCCCACCGAGGAGCAAGTGCGTCGCGCAATGCTCTGGGAAGATGGAGCCTTTGGGCCCGTATCCCTCAAGACCGTATGCGATGTCAACAATCCTAATCTGACCCCGAATCCTGTGGTCGCCGAAGAGGTTGACCGCGACCTGGGCCTCACTGCCGATGAGGCTGCCGATGCTGCAGCAGCCAAGAAGCAAGGCCTCAAGACACCTCAGCAGCCCGCTGCCAATGCCGCACCAGCACAAAACACTGCGCCGGCTCAGAAGGCTGCTCCCGCTCAGACCCCACCAGTTACACCTAATCCTGACACTCCAGCAGCCGATGCTCTGGCAGCTGATGCCAAGAACATAGCGAGCGCAGCCGATCGCGAGGCCCGCGATGCTGAGATTGTGGCCCAGGATGCCGAAAAGATAAAGGCAGCCGAGGAACAGGCCCGCAAGGCCGAAGCCGACGCCAAGGAAGCCGCCGAGGGCGACGCTCCCGCCGACCCGACCGATCCCAAGGCTGGTGGCCCGACTAAGAAATAACCGTATTAATCCTCAATAAGAAATGCCCGGGGCCGATGGCTACAGCAATGCGCCTTCGGCCCTGGGATTTTATTCATCAACATCTCAACCCATTATGATTACCACTGGCAAAACTCCTATTACGGCCTCCACCCTTACGGCTATCCTGTCGTTGTCGCTGGTGGTCAATCTGCCAGGCTTGGCTGTAACGCCTATGCTGGGCACTCTGCAGCAGGTATTCCCCCACGCTACTCAGATAGAGACGCAGCTCCTGACCGTGCTGCCCAACCTGTTGATTATCCCCTTTGTGTTGCTGTCGGGCAAACTGTCGCTATCGCACCACAAGATTGCCACTATCGCAGTGGCCCTGGTGGTATTTATGGCCTCGGCGGTGGCTTATCTGTTTGCCAAGTCGATGTTGGCTCTGATTATATTTAGTTGCACGCTGGGTTGCGGCGCCGGCTTGCTGATACCTTTCTCTACCGGCTTGCTTGCTGATACCTTTGTAGGCAAATACCGCATGCACGAGATGGGTGTGCAGAGCGGCCTCTCCAACCTCACTCTGGTGGTTGCCACCTACGCTGTGGGTTGGCTGTCGGCTGGCAGCTGGCACTTGCCATTCACGGTCTATCTCGTGGCCATCGTGCCTATCGTCCTGTTGCCTTGGCTCAAGAGGATTCCTAAGGAAGACCTCGACAATCCGTGTCCGCAACCGTTTGATGTCGACTCTTGGGCACTGATGACCCATAATTTGGATGAGGATGAGCAGAAACGCTCAGACGAGGCCAAGCACATGGCCCAACGCGCCATGACCCACGATGGCGACACCACTATCGACCAACCGGCCGACCTGGGCGCACCCGCCGGCAAGAAAAAGGTTGCCGAAAAGGTGGTCAATGGCTTCTACATTAATCGCATCCTGGGCTTGATAGGCGTATACTTCTTCATTACCTTCGCCACGATCTCTATATCTTACTATTGCCCATTCTTGATTGAGAAGAAAGGGTGGAGTAGTTCGCTGGCCGGCACTGTCAATTCGCTCTATTTCGTGGGCATATTCGTTACGGGCTTTACGCTGATATGGCTTGTCAAGGGATTCAAGAGCTGGACCTTTGTGATGGGAGGCATCTTGATGACAGGCGGCTTGGCTCTGATCAGCTTTATCCACCAACCGTGGAGCTTGTGCGTAGGTTCGCTATTCTGCGGCGTGGGTTACGGCATGTGCCAGCCGATGATCTATGATAAGGCATCGCGAGCCGTAGTATCGACATCAAAAGCCACCTTGGCTCTGGCGTTTGTGCTCGCATCCAACTACCTGTCGATTGTGTGCACCCCCTTCATCATCGACTTCTTGCGCTCGATATTCAATGGAGCCCACATCACTGGTTTTGCCTTCTGGGTATGCTTCATCTTGTCGTGCGCCTACCTGGTGCTGACCCTCGTCCAGCGTCACGGATTCGCCTTCAATGTCGATAAATCGTATTATTCTTGAAAAAAATTCTCAGAAAATTTGGTGGTTTGGAAAATAGTGCTTAACTTTGCACTCACAAACCACCACTACAGGGTACCTTGGCCGAGTGGTTAGGCACCGGTCTGCAAAACCGCTTACAGCAGTTCGATTCTGCTAGGTACCTCAATAAAGCCTAATTATCAGGCAATTACGAAATTTACGCACAAAATTACGCACACTTTGAGTAAATCAAGTGTACGTAATTTTTGGCATTAATGGGGCCTGCAAAAACTCAAAATCTTTGGTTTACTTTACGTTCATCACTGCGTGGTCGTGATTTGCAATAGAAAACAACTTGTTTTCACTATCGGGGATCTTGTTAAGATATTCAACCCATTTTTGTTTATTGCCTCGTAAAAGATAGAGGCGGTAAATATGGATGTAGTTATTTTCTTGATTACATTCCAAACATATTTCGGGCTCAAAATCAGGGTCTCCAAAAAGCTTCCTTAACTCTTCTTTTGTAACATTGTGGTCGAAAATTGTCTCCATAACATTCTAATTTAGCTTTGCGTGGCAAAGCTAGTAAAATTTTTCCAGGCAAAGGGCAAAGGGGCAAAAGAAAAAGCGCGCCTCATTGACTGGGGCGCGCTCTGTGGTCTGTTCGGTGGTGGGCTCTCAGGCTGTGGGATAGCAGATTTCTTTTACTAACTCAGCGTAGCAGCCTAAAGCCTCCATTGTGGCTTGGTCGTTTTCGTCCAGTTCATACTGGGCGTGTGAAATCATTTCGTGCGCCAGCACAGAAATGATTTCCTTTGTGCAGGCCTCTTTCGCCTCAATCATATCAGAAATGATCTTGGCTGCCTTGTCGGAAACTTGGATTGTTTTCATACTCTGTTGGGTTTTGGGTTAATACTGGTTTTGTATCTTTTCGGTGCAAAGGTAAGGATATATTTTTGAATTTCCAAACATAAATTATTGATACTCAATTACATAGTGTTTGTAATACAATCACTTTAAATAATGTTTAGCAATAATTTTGGGCTCATGCGCAAAAATCCGTGGCTGACGCTTAGCCAAAGATCATGGCGCAGCGGTAAAAGAAGAATGGCAAGTCCCTCACTCCTCGGAGCTCGGATCGGAAGCCCTTTGCTTTGGAATTGAACGATTCCGCCGCCGCATTTGTGGATCGGTTTATAAAGAAGTTAAGGACCTCCTCTTCCTTGGCCTTGATGCAGTCGCGAGCCGACTTTATCTCCCTGAT
>NWBJ01000008.1 GCA_002633115.1 Muribaculaceae bacterium Zag1 | reverse complement strand
CTTTGACCGAATAGGCGACTATAAGGCAGAGTTGGAGCCCCTTCTGACTCTCAGATTCAGTTTGGTCAATTCGAAATCTATTTCGCTTTAACTATAAAATCATTTTGATTGTCTATTATTGGGTCTCAGTCACACGGATTGTGGTTATCTTTGCGGTCGCATTTTATCAGCAAGCTCGCAATGGACATTCCCGCACAGCTCAACAGATTCCAGCCTATCACACTCGAGCAGATGAGCAGCATACGGCTGATGAACCGCGTCGACACCAAATATGTGGTGACGCTGCCCAAGTTATGCTCAATCCTGGCTGATGCTCAAGGCGAATACTATGTGCAAGAAATCAATGGCGACCGCCTTCCCGGTTACAGCACCGCTTATCTCGACACCCAGGACTACCAAATGTACAACATGCACGAGCGCGGCCACTCGGTGAGGGAGAAAATCAGAGTGCGCACCTACGAGGCCTCTGGCCTGAATTTCCTCGAGGTGAAAAACAAGAACAATCGAGGGCGCACCGACAAGAAGCGCGTGGCTGTGCCCAACCGCAGAGAGATAGCCTCGGCCGACGCCACCAGGCTCCTACTCAAGCATGCTTGGTTTCAGCTCGCCAATCTCCACTATTGCTTAGAGAACCACTTCTCGCGCATCACCCTCGTAAACCGTGGGCTGACCGAAAGGCTCACAATCGACCTCGACCTGCGTTTCCGCAATCTCGACACCGGGCAATCGGTTGATTTGCCCAAGATTGCCATCATCGAAGTGAAGCGCGATGGCCGCGTGCCATCGCCGATAATGAATATACTGAGGAAGCATCGCCAAGTACCATGCGGATTCAGCAAATATTGCATTGGCATGGCCATGACCGACCAGTCGCTGCATTGCAATCGCATCAAACCCCGACTGCGCATGATCGACAAAATGTGTGGATAATAGATATCATTACCCCTAATCCTAAACGCCCATCAACAAATGGAAGACATCGAACTTCTCGACACCCCGCTTATACAGACTGGCGATTTGGTGGAGCTATTGGTCCACTTTGGCATCAATATGCTCTTTTGCTGGATAATAATCCGCTGGCTCTACTATCCCAAGAGCCAAAAGCGCGAGTATTATTTCACATTCATGATGATCAGCGTGAGCATATTCCTGCTCATCTATCTGCTTGGCAGCGTCAAAATCAAGATTGGATTCGCCTTGGGCCTCTTTGCCATCTTCGGCATCATCCGATACCGCACGGAATCGATGGGGGTCAGGGAGATGACCTACCTGTTTGTGGTGATTGCCGTATCCGTAATCAATGCTCTGGCCGTGTCTCTTAGCTATGCCGAACTCGTAGCGGTAGACCTTCTATTTATCCTTTGCATCAAATTTAGCGAGAACGCCTTCTGGCTAAAAAACATCTCTGAGAAACTCGTGCTCTACGACCGAGTCGACCTCCTCTTGCCCGAAAAGCACGAAGAGCTAATCGATGACCTCAAGCAACGCTTGGGCCTCCCAATCTGCCGGGTAGAAATCGGAGCAGTCGATTTCATCAGGGATTCGGCCATGATTAAGGTCTTTTACTATAGCGACCAACCCAACACAGTAAATAAATTTACTAGGGTGTCCAAAATTT
>NWBJ01000007.1 GCA_002633115.1 Muribaculaceae bacterium Zag1 | reverse complement strand
TGCCACTTTTTAAAGTGGACTCAAGAATGAAAAGTGAAAAATGAAAAATATTGATTATGGAATAGAGAAGAATGAGAGGAATTTTTCACTCTTCATTTTTCACTTTTCATTCTTCATTTACCTATTAATTACGTAGGGGCTGGAGACGACAGTCTGCCACTGGTCGGGGCCAGAGTAGTTGTAGAACCCGAAGGTGCCGTTGTCGTCAAGGTCGTACCATTGCATGAAATAGCTCCAGAGAGCGCTGTTGGCATAGGCTTGGGCCGGGTCGATGAGGTTGCCGCACTCGCTCAGAGCCACCATCTTCTTGCCATCTACTGCCTCGTGGGCCAGCTGATAGGATGCTGATTGGTCGGTGAGCGCCTCTGAGGGATAGAGGTCTATGCCTACGATATCGACATAATCATCACCAGGATAAGCGCTCTGCAGTTGAGCCACAGTGGCCAGGTTGCCAGCATCGGTGGTTTGCATTGTCCATACCCAGATCAGGTTGTTCAGGCCGTAGTCATTGACCAACTTATCGTGGAGATAAATCCAAAGTTGCTTAGTTACATCTACTCCATCTTTGCCCCACCAGAACCATGGGCCCCAGGTGTAGTCGCCAGCGGCCTCGTGCATCGGGCGCCAGAGTATTGCTATGCCAGCATCTTGGAGAAGCTGCAGATAACTTGCAAGTTTGGCAATGTCAGCCTCGGCCACTTCGTTTTCCCAAGTGCCAGAAACCAATACGTTGCTCGGACTGAAGTCGCCGCAGTCGGTTGAGTACACCAGATTGGAACCGCCTTGCTCGGTGGGCACATTCCAGTGCCACGACATAGTGGCGATTGCTCCGGCATCGGTAGCATTCTTCACGGGGGTGATGTCGCCATAGTCAATCCAGTTGGCGGGCGAGGAGGCGAGATGGATATAGTCAAAACCGATTACCTTGGGAGCGGCTCCGGCTTGGACAGTGATAAAGTCGTAGTAGTCGGTAGCCCATGCCACAGCACCCATGGTGCCAGTCAGCATCTTAGAACCGTAATTGTCTACCAGATAGGAGTAGAGGTTTTGAGCGGCCTGAGTGGCTGATGAGTTGGTCAAGCTTTGAATATTGGTCGGTGTGGTTGCTTTGGCCTTGGTGGTGAAGTTGAGAGTATACGCCTCGGCATACACGCCCGAGTTGACACCTGCAGCAGCCCTCTCGGGAATCGAGAGGACATAGCTGCAGCCCGGATTCAGCGAGAGCGCTACCACGGCTTGTGAGAACACTGAATTGCCATCCGTGTCGGTGGCATAAGCCCAAGATGCGCTTTCGCCATTGAGGGTGGGGGTGACCAGGGTGCTGAGAGCAACCTCTGAATCATAGGTGATAGTGACCGAGGTCACTGCGTCATAGTCAACTTCCTGGCCTTGGGCTATCGAGGTAGCCGTAACTTTGGCTACTATACCCGAGGTCTCAACGAAGTTGATCTTTGGCTCATCGTCGTCGCAAGCTGCCATCATCAGGGCCAATGCTGGCAGTGCGAAAAGATATTTATAATGATTTTTCATTGATGGTCAAATTTGGGGTTTTAGGAATCCTAGGCTGCCTAGGATTCCTGTAGTTGATGATTTGTGGTCACTCGATGGTAATCTTGTTGAGGATAAAGCCGTCGCCAGTGATTACCAAGCCTCCGTTGTCGACCAGGTCGGCGATGATATCGGCAGTGAGCTCCAGCGCAAGCAGACCGCCCTCGGGCGAGTCATATTGAGTGGGGATGCCGGGGATATTGGCCCAGTTGTTGCCATGGCGCAGCGAGATGCACCACCAGTCGCCATCGGCCACAGTCGGAGTCATGTAGAATCTCAGGGTCTGTCCGGCCTTGCAACTGCTCCAGTCATAGCCGCCCCAAGCCAAGTCTTGATTGCCATTCCAGCCCGAACAGGTCCAGCCATCGTTCCAAATAGTCTCTTCGGCCGATTGCTCGTATTCGATAGTGACTTTGCTGATAATGGTGTTGCAGCCTTGGATTACCAAGCCAGTTTCGCTCCAGCCATCATTGGTAGTGAGGATATGGTTGAGGCGCTCGGCTGTGAGTTCCCATTCAACAGTTGTGTATGAGGTGTCGAATTGGAGAATCTCGAATTGTCCCCAGTTGGCATCATTCACCTGGATTTGCGAGTAGTCGCCATAAGGAGCCACATGGAATATCAGCATCGAGCCAGAAGGCACACCCTCGAAGACGCTCTTGTAGATTCTGAATGCGCCTCCATCGTTTTCGCCAGCCCAACTGCCCAGGTCGCGCGGACCATCGTTATAGGCGATAATCTCAACGTGTGTAGCCGGAATGACATCAATGGTGTATGAAATCTCGCCATTAGATGATACAAGGGTTATCACGGTGCCAGAACCGCACGACGATGGCAGGGAGATGTAGAGAGTGCCATTGTTGATGATGTATTGTACGGCACTGCCATTGACAAGCACGTTGGTGAGGACATCGGCATTCTCTAACGATACGATAAAGAGGTCGCCAGCGGTGAATTGCCCATCGGGCAGCTCGGGAATGAAAGCGCAAGCTGGTTTCTCGATGGTCAGCGATTCGGTGGTCGTGTATTCGCCATTAGCCATGTTGAGGGTCAAGGCTCCGCTCTCAGCGGTAGCTGGCACCGTCAGTGTCAGAGACGCGGATTCGGCATTCTCAACCTCAACTGTGTAGTCGCCTCCAAACACTACTGATACTACCAGGTCAAGGTTTTCGCCAGCAATGGTGAGTTCGCCAGCAGCTGAAACAGGATTGGCGCTGAAGCCAGTGGCCAGTGGTTTGGCAGTAGTCAGAAATATTTCGACTGACTTGCCGCTGCGCAGGTTAAGCACTGCCTGACCTGACTGAGCCATCTCGGGGAAGGCTACCTCAATCTTGGTGGCTGAGGATGATATCAGGGCTTGTGCCTCTTCGACATTGGGGAAGGTGACGCTGACCACTTGATCCATGTTCTCGCCCGAGATAGCGATTACATCGCCAGCGCGCAGGTTAGCAGCAGGGGTGGCGGAGATGTTGGAAGGCACTACCACGCCGATAGTGGCGATGATGACTTCAACCCCTGATGCTGGCAGAGCTACGATTTCACCATCGGTTACATCCTCGGGGAGGGTGAAAGTCAGGGTCTCGGTATCGCCGGCTACGGTGTAGGTAAATTCTACATCAGCGCCATTGGGCATGCGTACGTTGCGTACCAAATCGAAATCTTGACCAGTGATATTGATTGCTGAGCCTGGAATAGCATCAGTGAGGTCAACGGGAGCAGTCACCGACGGCAATGTTACAGCAATCGCCTCCTCGCTGACAACCATATTGGGGACCTCAGCGGCATCGCTCACGGCAACCGGACCGCTTACTGCCTCCTCGGGCACAACCACGACGATTTGCTTGCGCTCGTGGGTGATGAAGGCATCAGCATTGACATTTACGCTGTCGCCTCCCTCGATAAATGAGAAGCAAACCTGCGACATTAGGTTGAGATATTCGCCCGAGATGGTGATAGTGGCTCCGGGCTTTACGCTCAGCGGAGAGATACCCTCGATTGAGATTGGCTCGCTATAGGTGAGCAGTGTCTTGGTGGTGATAGTGCCGCCAGAGTAATAGAGGGTTACGTATCCCTCCTCAGCATCCTGAGGCACGGTGATGCGAATCTCCTCAGAGCTGATGCGCTGGATATCGGTGATGTCGGCTGAGCCGGGGATGTTGATTTTGGTGATTTGGTCCATGCCGCTGCCGAGGAAACGGAGTTCGCCGCCACGAGCCACGGGACTTGGACCGAATGAGTTGAGGTTGATGCCGCCGAGATATTGATTGGTGTCAAATTCATTGTCGTCGTCATCGCACGATGTGAGCATTACCGGGGCAGAGCACATCATCCCCAGAGCCACAGCGTAGGCGATTGAGCGGAAATTATGATAGAGTGTCATAGTGTAGTAGCTTGAGGATTAAAGTTTAACTGCGCGTATATTGTCAATCTTGATGATAGGCTGGCAGTCAACACCGGTCACACCGCCGCTTACCACAAATATTGTGAGCGAGGCGAAACTGTCGACGGTAAGGCCCTGGGTAGCATTGGCACCATCCATATCGTAGAGGAACTCGGTGAACGGCATAGTCACTGTGATCCATTCATCGCCAGTGTCAAAAGCTGTTGAGGCTGACCAAGGACGGTAGATGCCGCGAGGATAGCCGGGATTGGAGTCGTTTTGGAAGAAGGTGTTGTTGCATCCAGCCACTGAGTTGCCATAGATGTCTTTGCCCTCGTAGCCCATCGATACCAGGTTAGTACCGGCAAAGATTACTTGCATCGCTCCGGCTTGCCAGGGATTGGATGATGGCACACACAACTCGAATTTGAGGCCCATCTCTTTCCAGTTGGTGAAATCAACGAGGTCGAAGAGGCGGATGCCTTCGCGCTCGGGATAGTCGGTGGGAGAATTCCAGGAGCCAGCCCAATATTCAAATGCGAAGTGGCTATCATCCCAACTGCCGTCAGCGCTCATGGTGACGCCATCAGCGCCAAGGCGAACGAAGTTGCCTGAGATAGCGGTTTCGTCGGTCTCGATAGGAGCATCGTGCCAGCCGTGGTTGCCCAGGCCAGTGACACCATCAAAGTCGAACATCAGGCCGCGAGTATCCATATATTCAAGTGTAGAGGTTGTAGAGCCGTAGATGGTGGTCACAGTGATGGGACCAGGTTGTGCGCCCTCGGGCACTACGGCATCAAACGAGGTTTGGGTCAGATTCTTGAACTCAGCCTCAGCGCCGCCGGTGAACTCTACCACGAAAGGCACATTGGGATCATCGACAAAATAAGCGCCAGTGAAAGTGACGGTCGAACCCACTGGTGCATACTCGAGCGACATCTGGTCGATTCTGGGCCCTGGCACTACTACCTCAAATGGATATTCTACCTCGATGCCAGTGCTGGTGATGAAGCGAGCCACGTTGCTGACCTCGCCGGGAATCACCGAGGGTATATCGCAGATGATTGTATGGCTTGTCACCATCGTGGGGTTGAGTTTGCACTTCTGGTCGTTGAACCATACCTGCTGTACGTCGCCCAGATTATTGCCCACAAAGCATATATGCGAGCCGAGCGAGGCTTTTACGATCAGCGAGTCAGACTTAGCCGGGTCGCAGTCGCGCACATATTTGATTTCGGGGGTAGCCCCGCGGTCGGCCTTGGCATCGGTCTCGTCTGAGCAACTGGCCACTGCCATTGCTCCAGCCACCACCAAGCCCAGGCTTATATATTTGAATATCTTCATTGTCAGAAATTATAAAAGGTATTAGCAATTTTTTTAGGATAGGATTCCTAGGCATCCTAGGATTCCTATCTATCCTATTCTGAGTAAAAATCCACTGGATCCTCTGAGAGCTTTGGCGATGATGTCGACACTGCTGCCGGGATGGGGCAGACAAATGCGTCGGCAGTGAGGATGATGGGATCATACTGGGCGTATTCGGCCTTGCTTTGCACGATCTGGTAAGAGCTCTCCTTGTTCTCATCAGCTTGGTCGGTGCCGTAGATTTGGTTGTATTGCGAAGCGCGGTTGTAGCCAGTGCCGTAACCGGTGTTGATCCAATTGAGGGCCATTTGGTCGCCTTCGCGATAACGCAGGCGCTGAGTGTCAAACCATGACTGGCTCTCAAATGCAAACTCTCTGAGCCTCTCTTTCATCAAATCCTCGTAGGTTATTGATGACACTTGGGTGAGTCCGGCGCGATCGCGCACAGCATTGTAGCGTTGGATGGCAGTAGGGTCGCTGGTAGAGTTGGCAGTGCCCATCACAGCCTCGGCATAGGTGAGGTACATGTCGGCGAGACGCATCAGGTAGATATTGTTGGCAGCGTCTTGGTTCAGGCCCACGTTGCCGTTGCAGTCAGCGCTCTTGCCGATGATGTATTTCTTGATATGGGCGTTCATCTCGTTGCGGTCCTCGATGACTGTGCCATCGTCGGCACGATTGATGTAATAGTAGGTGTACCCGCCATCGGCCTTGGCGAGATTGGGATAATAGTCGCCATTGGTCATATATGTCCACATGCGGCGCTTGTCAGTCGGGTCATACAGTTTCTGCAAGGCGATTGTCGGGCCCTTGCCGGCTCCCCAGGTCTGGTCGGCAATTACTGACGAACGGCTCCATGCCACATTGCGAGCGTTGCCGTAACTGTAGCCCTGCACGGCGCACTGGATGGCGAAGATTGATTCGGGACCATTGTTGCTCTCTACATCAAATAGGGTAGAGAAGTTATTGTCGGTGAGCCAATTGTTGGCATCCATCACAGCCATGGCATCATCGGCTGCTTGCTGGTATAGCGAGGCTCGGTCATAGCCGTAGTCACTATGCGAGGCCATGGTCAGGAGCAGCTTTGCGCGAAATGCGCGAGCAGTCTGCTTGGTGCAGCGGTAGCTGTCGGTATCGGTCTCTGGCAGGTATTCCTCAGCGTAGTTGAGATCCTCGAGGGCAAATTGGTAGATGCTCTTCTGGGTATTGCGAGGCAGGTCGATGTCGTTGTTGGTGATGTTTTCGGTGTTGTTGTACACGATGGGGGCGTCATGCCATATTTCGGCTATCATGTAATAGCAGAATCCGCGCACGCAACGAGCCTCGGCGATAGCCTTGTCGATATCGTCTTGGGTGACAGTGCCGGTGCAGTTGCCAGGCATATCGTTGATGACTGAGTTGGCGAAGGCAATCACGTTGTAGAGGCCCTTCCAGCCCTCGTTGATGTAGGTGTTGAGGGGAGTGTACGAGCCAAAGAACCATTGGCCCTCGGCATCGTAGGTGTAAAACATGTCGCCGTTGATCATATCGAGTTTCCACTGGAAATTCATGTGGAAATTGCTCCAAGCCTTGGATGCGTAGAGCACCATGGTGTTGTTTCGGAGCATTTCGGCCGAGGAATAGTAGGTGTCTTGCACCAGCTGGTCCTCAGGGCCGATGGTGAGGAAATCGTTGCAGCTGCTCAAGCCGAAAGCCAAGGCTGCTCCAATCCCCATAATCTTATATATCTTGGAATTTTTCATTTTTCACTTTTCATTTTTCATGTTAGAAAGCGAGGTTGAGACCCAGGGTGTAGGTGCGAGGGGTGGGGTAGCGGCCTCGGTCGATGTTTTGGAGCAGAGCGCTCTGGTTGTATGCGCCGATTTCGGGGTCATAGCCCGAGTATTTGGTGAATGTGTACACGTTTTGCACATTGACATACAGCTTGGCGCGCTGCAGATAGCATTTCTTGAGCCACTTGGTGGGGAAGTTGTAGGCAAGCGAAATGTTTTGGATACGCAAGTAAGAGCCATCTTCAATCCAGCGGTCGCTCATGCGGTTGTTGCCGTTGCCGTCGAGCGATGAGAAGCAAGCCAGGTAAACATTGCTGATATCAGAGGTCGAGCCCTCGGGATTGAAATATCCGAGTTGAGCACGGTTGAGCACGCTGGTGGCTTGGTTGTCCCAGATTGAGCAGAGGCCCTCGGTGCGGTAGCGTGCCCAGTTGAGGATGTCGCCTCCGATCACTCCGGTCAGGCCGATGTTGAGTTCCCAGCCTTTGTAGGTGAAGGTGTTAGTCCAGCCGAATGTCAAGTCGGGGTTGGGGTCGCCAATCACCACTTGGTCGCTCTCGTCGATCACGCCGTCGCCGTTTTGGTCCTTGAATTTGATGTCGCCAACCCAAGCGCCTGAGTCTTTGTCAATCTTGTTGGCGTAGGGGGTCGAACCGCCAGTCTGAGTAGCATGGCTGAGGATGTCGGCTTCGTTTTCAAACAGGCCTTCGGTTTCATAGCCGTAGAATACGCCCATAGCCTCGCCGACCTTGAACATTGACACAGTCTGGAATGAAGCGTACCAGTCGACAGCTCCGTACAGCACCTGGGTGTCATCGTTGAGGGCAACAACCTTGTTTTTGTTATGAGAGAGGGTGATGGCTGATTGCCAGAAGAAATCCTTGGTGACCACCGGACGCAGGTTGATTTGCACGTCAATACCTTTGTTTTCGGTCTTGCCGATATTGGCATAGGGATTTTGGATTGTGCCCCATTCGTTGTTGGAGATGTGCGATGGGGTGAAGACTTGCATGAGCAGGTCTTTGGTCTGCTTTTTGTAAACATCGACGGTAAACTCTACGCGATTGTCAAATGCTGAAAAGTCGATACCGGCGTTGTACTGCTCCGAGGCCTCCCATTTGAGTTTGGGGTTGGAGAGGTTTTCAGGGAAATAAGCAGTGCCGTTGGGAGTAAGCATTGTGGTCATAGCTGAGGCGTAGCGATAGGTGTCGATGTTGCTATTACCAACTTGACCGTAGCCGAGGCGCAGCTTCAAGTTGTTGAGCCAGGTGACGTTGCGCGCGAATGATTCCTCGCTGATGCGCCAAGCAAGAGCGGCTGATGGGAAACAACCCCATTTATTTGACGGGCCGAACTTTGATGAACCGTCGGCGCGCAGGGTAGCGGTGAGCAGGTAGCGCGAATCGAAACCGTAGTTGAGGCGCCCGAATACCGAGGCGGTGGAGGCAGCGTCTTTCCAGCCTGAGTTGCTCACAAATTCGCCATCCTCGCCAAGCACAAAGATATCATCGGTGGTGAAATTCTTCTTGATCAGCTGGGTGCCGTTCCAGGTTGACTTTGAGGCCTCAAAACCAGCCATGATGGTCACATCGTGGACTTTGTTGAATGTCTGGTGATAGGTAACATAATCCTTTTGCATCCAATAGAATGAGTGGTCTTCGCGCTGCATCATCTGGTTGATGTCGTTGGAGACGAGGCCGAACTCATACCGGGGGATGTAGCTCTTGTTTTGATTCTGCGATGCGTCAAATGCGTATTCGGCACGGAAAGTGAAATGCTTGAGGAAATCGACCGAGAGGTAGAAATTGCCCATTATGCGTTGGCGCAAGAGAGTGTTGTCAAGAGAGTGTTGTTGGTCTGCAGGGCCAGGGCTACGGGGTTCCAGGTCGATGAACCGTTGACAGTGCTGGGGCCGGCCCAGTTGCCATCGAAGTCGCGCACCGGCACAGATGGCATCATAGTCATGGCTTGCATGATTACGCCGTCAGAGCCGTCGTTGCGGGTGATAGTCTCATCGGTGCGAGTATAGGCGAGCGAACCGCCGATTTTGATGTATTTGTTGAAATTGTTGTCGATGTTGAATCGGGTGTTGAATCGGGTGAAGTCTGACCCGATGATAATACCCTCTTGCTCCATCCAGCCGCCCGAGATGGCGTAGGTGGTCTTGTCGTTACCGCCCGATACGCCCACTTGGTGGCTCTGCATGAACGCGGTGCGGAACACTTCGTCTTGCCAGTCGGTGCCTTCGCCGAGCAGTGAAGCATCGGCATAAGTTGTATCGAAGGTGGTGCTGTTGAGGATGCCCTCGCTCAGCAGTTGCTGCTGATATTGAGCGTATTGGCGCAGGTTCATCATGTCAAGGCGCTTGGCTGTAGTCTGCCAGGCCACGTAGCCGTCATAAGTGATATTGCTCTGACCAGCCGAACCACGGCGAGTAGTAACCATCACCACGCCGTTGGCGCCAGCAGCACCATAGATTGCGCAGGCCGAGGCATCCTTGAGCACGTCGATGCTCACGATGTCGGAGGGGGCGATAGCGGCGAGAGGGTTGACTGTGGTCTGGCCGTTGGTGCCACCCATCCAGTCAAAACCTCCGATCTCATTGTTGCCCGACATAGGTACGCCGTCGATGATGTAGAGGGGTTCGTTTGATGAATTGAGCGAACTTGCGCCACGGATGCGCACTGATGTTGCGCCGCCCGGTGCGCCAGAGTTTTGGGTTACTTGCACGCCGGCCACCTTGCCTTGCAGCATCTGGTCGGCGTTGGTCACGATGGTTTGGCGCATCTGATCCTCAGAGAGCGAGGCCACCGAGCCGGTGATGTCAGAGCGTTTCTGTGTGCCGTAGCCAACGACCACAACCTCATCGAGGGCAACGCTTGAGTCTGAGAGAGTGATGTCAATCGAGGTTTTGCCATTGACTGGCACCTCCTTGGTGTCCATGCCTACATATCTGACTACGAGCACGGCTGATTTGAGATTTGAGACTTTGATAGTGAAACGGCCATCGATGTCGGTGGGGACACCCATGGTCTGGCCTTTCTCGGTCACTGAGGCACCAATCACAGGTTCGCCCGTAGGGTCGAACACGGTGCCGGTGACTGTCGACTGCGCGGCAGCCGACAGGGCCCACAGGAGCATGACTGTCAGCAACCAGAATCGAGATTTAAGGATTCGTAAGAGTTCCATGCAGATTTAATTGTGATATGTAGATTAGTTTTGGATATTTTTTGTACGATACAAAGTTAAGGCTAAAATAGAGAATTTAATGATACTATTTTATCTATTTCTGTGGTGATTTTGATAAAATGACACTTCATTACCCTCAGGGTGTCTCTCGCTATATGAAATTTTTTATTGGGGGAGGGGTGTGGAATGTAAAAGATTTTGTGTAAATTTGCAACTTCACGAAAAAAACTGAATATGGAAATAGGAGACAAACTGCCCGAGGTACTGGGCTTAGACCAAGACGGACGCGAGATTAAGGCCAGCGACTACGCTGGCAAGAAGTTGGTGCTGTATGTGTATCCCAAGGACAATACCCCGGGGTGCACCGCTGAGGCACAGTCGATGCGCGACAATATCGAGGCCCTACGCGAGGCCGGATACGAGGTGTTGGGCGTGAGCAAAGACTCTGCTGCCAGCCACAAGAAATTTATCGAGAAGCATGAGCTTAACTTCCCGCTCATCGCTGACACCGATACCGCGCTGCTGCAAGCCCTCGGAGCCTGGGGCGAGAAAAACAACTATGGCAAGAAGACTATGGGCACTCTGCGCACAACCTATCTGGTCGACGAGAATGGCGTGATCACCCACATCTTCCAGCCTAAGCAAATCAAGACCAAGGAGCACGCTCAGCAAATACTCGATATAGTGAAGGGCTGATCCCGCATGGCAGATCAATTCATCCCCCATCCAGCCCAGCAAGAGGCAATCGACTTCATCGGAGGGCGAGCAATGGTGCTCGCCCCTCCAGGTTGCGGCAAGACAGATGTGCTGAGCCGACGCATAGTAAAGGCACGCCGCGATTACGGCGTGCCGTATAAGCAGATGCTATGCCTGACATTCACCAACCGCGCGTCACGCAATATGCGCGAGCGCGTTGAGCAGACCTTGGGCGAGAGTCCTGAGGATTTGTTTGTAGGGAATATACATCGATTCTGTGCTCGGTTTTTGATTGAAAATGAATTGGTGCCCCCGGGCGCTGCGCTGATTGATGAACTCGATCAAGAGGAAATCCTAAAAACCATAGCCCCTCAAATCCTGTCAGACCCCAATCTGCGCTACGATGCTGATATCCCATCTGTAGCCAGCTGGCTGTGGAGAGCCAGGAAGGGATTTCCGGAGGCACTCAACAGGCAGCCGCATTTTTCCTTTAAGATGCGTGACCCGGCTTTGCGCCACCGCCTCGAAGACATTGCGGCCCTATATATAGATTACAAGGAGGAGCATCGACTGCTCGACTTTGACGATTTGCTCAACCATGCGTATTACCACATGGAGCTGCCAGGATACAAACGCTTGAAATACAGCGACTATGCTTGGATTGAGGTGGATGAGGTGCAAGACCTTAATCCTTTGCAAATGGCTATCATAGGAAAATTGACCAATTCTCAGGGTACGCTCGTTTGCTTTGGCGATGAGCGACAGAGCATATTTTCGTTTATAGGGGCTCGGGCCGACAATATCACCAAGCTCAGCCAGGGGATGCGTATAATAAATTTTGATACCAATTTCCGTTCGCCTCGCGCCTTGGTGAATTTTCTCAATAGCTACGCTGTAGCCAATTTCGGGATTGAGGACAAGCAGGGATTGATGGTGTCATCGGCCAGCGAAGATGGCGAACCAATAGAGCTCTACCAGGTAGAAGATCGATACCAAGAGACAGAGATGATAGTATCTGCCTTGGCTCGACAATTGTCGACCTTTCATCCTGATGAGACGGTGGCAGTGCTCGGACGCACCAACAAGATGCTTGATGTGATATCCGAAATGCTTGAGGCCCATAAGGTAAACCACATGAAGTTAAGCCGCAAGGACCTATTCAAGCGGGTTGACTTCAAGACGGTTGTAAGCCATTTCGCCGTGATGGCCGATGCTCAGAGTTGGACTGAATGGGAGCGCCTGTTATACCAGAGCAAGTCGGCATCGACCATGGGACACGCGGTAGAGCTTACGCATGCATTGCGCAACTACGGCCTCACCGGAGAGGATTTGGTTAGGGACAATGTCCCTAATCTTGGGCCAGCTCTCAACAAGACGGCTAAGAAATTCTCCCAGCAATATGGTGACAAATATTATGCCCATACCTTGCAACTTTTGCAGCAACCAGTGCTGACTGCCCAGGCATTAGTGGCTGAGATGGATTGGGTGTACAAAGAGATGGTGGCTGACCGCTGGATTAAGCCTGTCAAACGGTGGCCTTATGTCAAGACACTGCTGGAAAAGACGCTGCTGAGAAATGCTGAGGGTTCGCCTGCCGAATTGCTCAAGCAAGCGGTGTATGAGGTGCGTACCTACAACGAGGGGGATTTCTATGACAACGGCATTGTGCAAGAGCATGTGCATCTGATGACAGTGCACAAGGCTAAGGGGTTGCAGTTTGACCGCGTGGTGGTAGCCAAGGCCGAGGATTTTCCCAATTGGATGGAGCGCACCAGCGAGTGGGGCCGAGCCGAGAGCGCACGGCTGCTATATGTGGCTATGTCAAGGGCGCGCAAGCAGCTATGCCTGATTTATGCCAATCATCTGAGCCCCTATCTCAAATCCTTGACCAGTCAGATGCAAGAGATTGACCGCCCTAAGATTGACCTGATATTGCAAATCGAGAAGATGTATAGTCCTCAAGATATGTAGCATGAGCGCCCCGGCAGATCGTGGACGCGGTGGTCGTAAGCCTCCTGGGAGGTATAGACCCATAGCAGGCTGAAATGGCATGGGTCGGGCAGAGTCGGGGCTGGGGCCATGCCATCGGTGAATATCAGCAGTCCGTCATATCTTTGCTGGGCTGCGTAGTCGATGACTGGCTGGAAGTCTGTGCCTCCTCGGCCTGTAATCTCCAACTCCTTGGCGGCTCGCCGCATGGGTATGATATCATATACTTGAGAATCGAAAGGCATAACGTCAAGCTGCTCTATGCCGTATTTGAAGGCTTGATTGACCACCCTCAAGAATACGCTCAGCTCCTGGCTCGATACCGAGCCGCTGGCATCAACAGCTATGAGGAGCGAAGATGTGAACTCGCGCTTTGAGCCCATGGCCTCCCAGCCCAGGCGGCGGTTGGGACGCATGCGAGTGAGGGAGCGGCGCGATGACAGCACGCTTGCTCTGAATCCGGCTAAGACCTTGCGATAATCGATTGATCCATGGTCGGCCTCCATGATTTTCTCCTTGAGACCGGCAGGGAGTGTCCCCCATTTATTGGCATTTTGGATATCGCTCTTCAGCTTAGCTATGTCGAGACCCATGAATTCGTCTTCACCCCAATTGGCACTGGCATCAGTGAGACTTTCAAGATTTTCCATGTCTTGGCCAGCAGGCACGGGCTTGAATGTGACATTGTCGGGCAGGTGATGGGCGTACCATTCATAGCTCTCGCCCTTAGGCAGTGAGAAGTCTGCCGGAGAGGGGAGCACCAGGGTCTTGAACTTGTAATTGTCAGCCACCACCAATGTGCTGGCCAGGGCGCATGCCCATTTGGGGCAATCCTTGGGCAAGCGGGTGTAGGGATGCTCCAAAAGGATGCGTATGCATTCCACTTTCAGCAATTCCTCAATCAGGGCATCCGATTTTGATTCAAGTCTTTTGGGATTATACTCTATCTTTCCGGCTCCGCAGCGCACAGAGCATGCCATCGTGCTGTTGGGCGCGATGGTATGGGAGATGGCAGTGGCGAAGAAGGGATAATCGTAGATGTACCAACTCTCTATGATTTTGTTGATGCGGTTTTTCATTTCTTGAAGCTCGAAATGTATTTCATCAGCAGAGGCAGGATGTCGGGAGCGAAAGCCGTGATGAAGGTAATGGCTTTTTTGTAGTATCCGCTGGTGACATTTGAGGCGAACGATGCCAAGGCTTCGCCTTTGTTGTTGGAGGCGAGTTCTTTTACATAAGCCGAGAGGTTGTGACCGATTGTGGCTGGATTGGTGATGTTGGTGGTCTGGAGGTATTGGAATATGTCTTCGTTGAGCATCGAGCTCTCGTGGATTGGGAGAGCGATGGCTTGGATGATGTACCAGTCGTAGTTGTTGAGCAAGTCAGCTCCTGATATTTTCTTGCCATTGGGGAGTTCTTCCATGAATTTGTGGGCTGCGGCAATGCCCACCACTCCGGCGAGCAGGCGAGTGTCTTCTTTCTCCAGGTTAGGCTTGCCTTTGAGCATGTCGGATACTCGCTTCCAAGCGCGGCGATCGGGCTGCTTGTCGATGCCGGTGTCGATGACCTTGTTTTTGGGGTTGCAATCGAGCCAAGCTTTGTTGTTGGCGATGAATTCCACTACGCGGTCGTCGAGCTCATTCTTTTTTGCCCATATTATCCATTCCTCGGGCGATGGCTCAAAGCGGTAGATGTTGAATCGCGACACCAGGGCTGGGTCAAGGTCGGTGAGTTGGTATTGGTCGCCCTCGTTGATTGCGGCAATCACTTGGCTGCCAGCTGGCAAGGGACGACCAGCCAGCTTGCGGTTGAGGGTGAGGTCCATCACTGTCTGCAGCAACTCGGGACGAGCGCGATTGAGTTCGTCGAGGAATAGCACTATCGGTTCGCCATCGATGGGCCACCAATAGGGTGGGAGAAAGACAGTGCGCCCTTCCGATTTGTCGGGGAGACCGATCAGATCGCCTGGGTCGCTCATCTGGCCAAGGAATAGGGTGACTACTCGCTTGCCGTGCTCGGTGAAATATTGGGTGACGATTTCTGACTTGCCGATGCCGTGGGCGCCAGATAGCATTATGTTCTGGTCGGCTGGGGTATCGTGCAGGATGCGCAGCAGTTGCGCTATGTCTATCTTGATATTCATAATGTTAAGTTTTTGGTTTTAAGTCTTTGGCTTTTGGAAATATAAGCGTCATGGATTCCAATCATTTGTTTCCAAACACCAAAAGCTAAAGACTAAATGCCTTCATTAAGGGCTTTGAAGAATGAGAAGAAGCTGGAGCGCGAACCAAGGCAAACGAGCTGATCGCCTTCTTGGGCTGTGAGGCCTGGGTCGATGGTGGTGGCCGTTTCGCTGGTTGGTTGCTTGATGCCAAGCAGGTTGCGCTTATATATGGTATGGGTGATGGTGATAAGGGTTAGGCCATAATCTTTCTGAAATGGTATTTCGGCATAGCGGTTGCCCCAGATGCCCTTGGGCGCGGCGAATTTGAGCACGTAGGTGTCGGGGTCGATGGCGAGGGTCTGCACGTGGGTGCCAAGGCCGAGCTCGAATGTCAGGTCGCGAGCAGCTCGTTGCTCTGGGGTGATGATGCGGTCGATATGGAATCCCTCGAGGATTGCCTCATGGATGGTGTCGATGGCACGAGCGTAGATGTGCTTGACTTTTAGTTTTTTGAGCATGGCCACCACCTTGATGCTGGCGCCAAAATTTTCGCCGATTGTCACTATCACCAGGTCGACATTGTTGAGGGGGAGCATGGTGAGGGCGCTCTCCTCGGTGACATCGATGAGATATACTGTCGAGATATAATCCTTGACGGCCTCGATATTTGCTTGGCAATTGTCGACGCCTATCACCTCGGCTCCGGCATCGGTAAGGTCGCGAGCCAGATTGGAGCCATATATTCCTAATCCTAATATCAGATAGCGCAAGATGGGTAAGAGTTAAGAGTGAATAGTGAATAGTTGATAGTGCAAAGTTAGGAAATTTTTTTGAAATTGGGGAATAATGTGTAATTTTGCGACCATAAAACCATAAGGACATAAAACCATAAGGCCGTAGGAATCTTAGGATTCCTAAGACTCCTAAGACTCCCAAGAATCCTAGGATTCCTAAGATTCTTAAGATTCCTAAGATTCCTAAACCGATCAAACCATTATGACCATGAATCAGCAACAGATACCGGCCTCGTTGGCCCAACATCATCAGTGGCAGCAGAAATACCTCAAGCTGCTTGAGCGCATCCCGGGATATTCGATGGTGGCTCCAAAGATAGAAGACTTTTTGAGGCGCATCATAGATAAGGGAGAATTCTATATGAGAGTGCGCCCCGACCGCTTAGCGCCCATCTTGGAATCGGGGCGCATCAAAAATGTGATGGAGACGGGCACAAGTGCCACTATGGGTGGTGCCGAGGTGAGGCGCAAGAGCACTGAGATGCTCTTTGGCTGCAGGGCTGATGACCTTAAGGATTCTGACTATCCCAAGTTCGGGTATCTGTCGACAGCAGATGCCAAGATTGATGCGTTGATGAATGCCGATATGGCGTGGCATTATGGCGATGCGCTGCTCCGCATGGATAAGAAGCAGTTGCTGGGGCGCACTACGCTCACCATCGGCTCGTCGCTAAATTTCGGAGTGAGTGATTTCTTGACACCTACCCTTACGAGCCAGGTGCGAGCCACCTGCCTGCCTGGGCCTAAGCATGGCATCCGCGAGGCTGAGGTGATGCACAAGATGGGTGCGCAATACTTCATGTTCTTTGAGGCGATAGCCTCGGAAGCCATCAATGAGAAGAATTTCTGGCGCATCAGCGAGTTGATAGGCGACCGCTCTCCGGCCTTCGACAGCTTTGAGCTCCAATTCCATGGCCCTCTCCGTCTTGGCCGCGAGGTGGTCGAGGTCATCCTCCCTCCCGACGTGGTCGACCCATCCCTCGCCCCCGCCTTCCAATCCGCAGGCGTCGCCTTCACCCTCGCCGAATCCATCTGGTAGGGAGTCGTGTAATTGTTGTGAGTACACTACAAAATTGCCCATAAATTGTAGTGTGCTCACTACAATTTTGTGGATAAATTGTTGTGAGTTTCCAACAATTTTCTTAACTTTGCGGTGAATTTAATGGATATGCCTCACTATGAATACCTTGTTTACCATATACCGAAGATTGTTGGCAGAAACTCCAATGGCTTTTACTCGCTACCTGTATCCGCAAATCAATTGGGACAACAGATTGATAATCATTCGTGGAGCCAAAGGGGTAGGAAAGACAACATTGATATTCCAACACATCAAGAAGACTTATGCCAATCCGAATGAAGCCATGTACGCATCGCTTGATAATATATGGTTTGGCTCCCATACCCTTATAGAGTTGGTGGAATATCTCTATACCCACGGAGTCAAAGCTGTATTTTTAGACGAAGTGCACAAGTACCCCAATTGGCGACAGGAAGTGAAGAATATTTATGATTCATACCCTGGATTCAAATTAGTTATCACCGGTTCATCGATGCTGCAGCTCACCTCTTCGGCTATTGGAGACTTGTCTCGCCGGACTCGTCTTTACACTATGGAAGGCCTCTCTTTCCGGGAATTCCTGGAGTTGAGCCAAGGGCTCTCCTTGCCTATCCTTGATTTGGATTCCGTATTAGAGCTCCACGTAGATATTGCTGGGGACATTTGTCAAAAGATTAAAATACTGCCTCTGTTTGAAGAGTACGTTCAATTCGGATATTATCCTTTCTATTTGGAAGAAGGCGATGGCCTTTATGATCGCATAGGTCGCATGGTGGATACTATCTTGGAACAAGAAATTCCATCTATCAGCGGAATCGAGTATTCATCTGTCTACAAAATGAGGCAGTTGCTCTCAGTTCTGGCTGAACAGTCACCATATACTCTGAACCTAAGCCTGTTGTCAAAAGATACGGGAATCTCACGTGATGTGATTTTGAAATTATTCAAGCTGATGAACAGCGCATGTCTTGTCAGAAGCCTTTATTCGGCCAATGGCTACAAACGCATGGCAAAGCCCGAGAAGATTCTGTTTGACAATTCCACCCTGATGTATGCTTTGTCGCCAAACCCGGAAAGCGGTACGGTGAGGGAGACATTCTTTGCATCGCAGCTGAGCCATGACCATGAGGTGATAATTCCGAATAAAGGCGATATGTTGATTGATAACAAGTGGCTCTTTGAGGTAGGGGGCAAAAAGAAAGGGTACAAGCAAATAGCCGACATCGAAAACAGCTACGTAGTCGCAGACCAAATAGAGTATGGCTTCGGTAACAAAATTCCCATTTGGATGTTTGGCCTCCTATACTAAAATTTGATAAATATAACGGCCGCACCATACTGACCGCTGGGGAAGCCGCCTCAGTCTATGACCTCAGCGGCCCCCTCATTGGTCGCACCAACGGCGAAGCTCTCACCATCGCCGAGCCAGGCCTCTACATCATCCTCACCCCCTCAGCCTCTACTAAAGTGGTGATCAGCTAAAAAGAGCATTTTATACCGACTCCAAGGCCTTTATAGCAAGGGGGCCATATAGAGGGGGAGATAGAGGATGCCTTCTTTTTGCTCGACATCTTTTGTATGGAGGACATAAGGGGTGGAGAGTTTTGGCTCATACTTATTTATAAATCTGTTGAGCGAAGCATGGGAATACCAATGCAGAGTCTCAATTAGCAGTCTTCCATTTGAGCATTTTATCGTAGATTTTTCTTCTCAAAAAAATCCACTTTTTGGTTAGAATATAAAACATTTTTGATAATCAATCCTTTACAAATAAAAAATCACGTTTTAGAGTTTTAGAAACGGCCATTTCCCACGTTTTAGAGTTTTAGAAACGGCCATTTCCCACGTTTTAGAGTTTTAGAAACGGCCGTTTCCCACGTTTTAGAGTTTTAGAAACGTTGCCGCCCCTTACTTTCATCTGAATAAATCGGAGATGGTGAGCTGCTTAAGGAAGACAGTGGAATAGGCCCCATGGCGGATGCCGAAGGTGGAGATAAGGGTAGGGTGGACCGAGAATTTCTTGGGGAGCTGCTCTGAAAGGAGCCGCTGGCGATGGCGGATGGTCAGGTCATAATCCTTGTCGACCGTGAATTCATCGCTGTAGAATTTCATCTCGCACATATTCACTACATTGTCCTTGCGGACAATCAAGAGGTCGATTTGGGCTCCCTTTTCATCGGGAGTACCCTTCACGGCCCAGGCCGATTCGTCGGTATCGACATCGCTGATGCCAATGGCTGCCTTGATCTGAGGGATATGTTGGAAGCAAACGTCCTCAAACGCCAATCCACGCCAGCTGATGGTGGATTGCGCATCAAGATGGCTGAGCCAATAGCCCTCCTTGGCCGGGGTGTCGGCCACAAAATGGAGATAGAAAAGGCAGAATGGGTCAGACAGCTTATAATGCAGATCTTTCTTACCGCAACCAAATGGCACGTATTCGGTGACGAAGTCGCTTGCGACAAGCGCCTTGAGCCTGCGGCTCAACTGACCGCAGTCGGGGGCTATGCCAGCCTCTACAATCTCCTTTCGCGTGAAGCCGCGATGGCGCGTTGCCAGTTTTTTGACTATCTTTTTTATGACATCTGGCGCATCGAAGGCTGATTCAAACAGACGGTCAAACTCATTTCTTAGCCTCGCATCCCGGCTCCAGAAGAGCTGGTCGATATTCTGGGCTATGCTGAGGTCGCGCTCAATGTACCCCAGATAGTATGGGATGCCTCCCAAAGCCATGTAACTCTGCACGGTGTCATAGTCAGACATCTCTATCCCTCGGGATTGATGGAATTCCCGGCACTCGCCCAGCGTGAACGGAGAGAGCCGTATCTCATAGGTCGTGCGGCCGTAGAGACCGCCATGGCTGTCAATCAGATTGTCGAGGATCCATGAGTTTGCGCTGCCGCACACCACGAGCATAAGATTGTCGCGATGACATCCCCAGGTGTTCCAGAACCCCTCGAAGGCTGTAAGGAAACCTGAGCGCTGGGTGTCAAGCCATGGCAGCTCGTCAAGAAACACCACTTGGCGTTCGCCGTTGTCCTTTTGCTGAAGGAGTTCTTCAAGCATATAGAAGGCGTCGAGCCATGACTTAGGGGCCTGCTTGCCTTGGTATCCGTGAAGCTTTAGTGAAATGTGGAAATGCTTTAGCTGCTCCTTGAGGCCCACCTTCTTGCTACCCTTCTCTATGGGCGACAAGCCGGCATGGCGAAAAGTGATTTTGCCTTTCAGCGACTCATCGACGAGGAACGTCTTGCCGATGCGCCTGCGCCCGTATACGGCCAGTAGTTCGGCCTTGCCGCTGCCGTACAGCCTCTGTATCTCTGCGATTTGCTTCGCTCTGCCTATGATTGCGCTCATGCTTTATGCCTTATATTTGACTACAAAGATAGTGAATTTATTCGTTCCAGTCAAATAAAATGCGATTTTTCTCTCGGAAGCCCCTAAGTAAGTAAGGGGCCAATTTAAAATTTAAATATGATAATGAAGCTTAACCACGAAGGACACGAAGAATTCACGAAGGTTTTTCTGCCTCTCTCATCTTGCGTTCTGGAGGAGCGCAAGGCCACGAAGGCGCAAGGCTTAGTGAAGGCCACGAAGGCCATCCGGATACTCACCGTGTTTTAATATAATTTTATATTGACAGCTCACTTACTTAGGTCAAAAATTCGACATTTCCAAGAATTTTCATGAATTCTTCCCATAGGGCATAACCATTATCATAGGGCATAACCATTATCATATTTAGTATAGGAGACCGAACATCCATAGGGGAATGCGGTGGCCGTAGCCCATGTCGATATTGTCTACGGCCAGATAGCTGTCGGGGAGATTGGCGATTTGGTCAAAAGTCTTGTTGGCGCCACCTACCTCGAATAGCCATTTGTCATCCACCTTGAAATCGCCTGTCTTGGGCATAAGCACAGAGTGGCTAACGTTGAGCTGGTTGAGGAAGAAAGTCTCGCGGGCAGTTCCAACATCGGCAGTCTTGGTCAGGGCTTGCATCAGATTGGCATTCTGGAGATAAATCTTCTCAGGTATCTTGAGATTTTTGTAATTGGGCTTCTTTGTGGAGAAGAGCATCAGCAAATCAGCCTTTTCGAGCATGTTGAGAAGGAAGAGACCGGTCTCTCGAGAAGTCTCAATAGCCGAGAAGAGAGTGCGGAGTTTCACTTCGAGCGGCTTACTCTGGGCGATATACATCAGCAATTGCTTGGTCTTCTCCATGGTTGGAAAAGAAATCTCGGTCACTGCGGGCAGATCCACTTCAATTATAATCTTCACTACCTCTTGCAGACGCGACCAGTACTCGGCTCCAGCCTCTTTATAGAAAGGATAATATCCGCGCTGCTGGTACTTCTCAAATTGCGGCAACACCTTGATCTTGGAAGTGATGTCCATGGCAATCCATGATCTTTTGGGATTTATGATGCAAAGATACAAAGAATTTACGAATCCATTTGTAAATTTTGCCAGATTTTTACGAATCCATTTGTAACGTCTGGACGTTTTTTCAAATGGATTCATAAGTTTGGCTGTATAAGAGGAAATTGTAGTTAGAGCACTACAATTTACGACCAAAATTGTAGTGTTGATACTACAAAAAATGGCCATCCTTACGGGGTGCTGTCTGGGTGATCACCTAAATTTTAGTAAAGGTTATTAAATAAAATTAATTTAAATTAACTAATTGGGGGGGGGTAATTTTGAAAATATGTTTTAACTTTGCAGTGTGGAATGGCGCGATAAAATCGCTGGCGCTGGACCGCATCCAATCATTTGTTTCACTTACCTTATTTCTGCCTTGGTTTTCAGCGATTTGCAGAGGTGAAATTGACTGTATGAAAAAATATTTACTTTTGACCCTTGCTGTAGGCCTCTTGGGCTTTGGGAAAGGATGGGCAACTGTCCCTCAACTTCCAGAAGCTTTTGATGGGGACTTGCAAGAACAATCGGCTGAGATGCTTCAAGGGGAGGTCGCCTATGCCGAGTCTATGTTGCGAGCCCAAGCGCTGCACACTCAACCACTGCGCACTGTGGCTGCTGCCGATTTGCGCATGGACAGCGTGGTAGTGGTAAATGCTACCACTAAGCAGATATCTTACTATACCTACTATGACTCAGGCGAGATAGCCTCAGACGGAGGTGTGAGTTATGAGTTCTCAACCGAGACCAACGGTTGGGTTGGCTCCTATAAGTATGAGTCTGATTATGACACAAATGGTCACATAATTCTAGATGAATATTACAATTGGTCTACCTCGGTCAATGATTGGGTTGGGTCTAGAAAAGTGGAATACTACTTTGATTCATCAGACCGCATAACAGTTTACTTGTCGTATAATTGGTCAGAAGCCATCAATGATTGGGTAGAGGGCTACAAGGAAGAATCCACGTATGACGCCAATGGCAATCTATCATCAGTAGTGTTTAGCCATTGGTCGGATGCAATCAATGGCTTGGAAGCCTATGTCAAGAATGAATTTGCATACGATGCAGAGGGACACAAAATCCTAAGCGTGAGATATGAGTGGTCGGCCACTCTCAACGATTGGGTGGAAGCCACTAAGTATGAATATGTTTATGATGCCGATGGCAACCAGATCATTATCACAGACTATATTTGGAACTCCACGCTAAATGTCTGGAAAGAAATGTCAAAGACAGAATACGTCTATGATGCTGATGGCAACGAAGTCATGTACCTATACTATTATTGGTCGGCAGAGACTGATAGCTTGATCCTGAACACTAAGGCAGTATATGCCTATGATCAAAACGCCAATAAGATATCAGATGAAAGCTGGTGGTTGGATTACAGTTTAAACGAGTTAGTGCCAATCGGGAGACAGGAATATGAGTATGATGCCGATAATAATATGACCTCCTACATGTATTATGTTTGGTCTTCTGATGAAGGAAAATGGATCAACCGAAGCAAGACCGAATATGAATGGACTGAAGGATGGCAAACCAAGAGCATTACCTACGTGTGGAATGGCGAATCGAATGTATGGGTGCCCACGACGAAATATGAGTATGCCTATGACGAGGCTGGGTATCAGACCCTCTATGCCTCATACAATTGGTCGAGCGATGCTAACGACTGGGTAGGTTCTACCAAGAGTGAATACGCCTATGATGAGAATGGCAAGCGTATACTGACAGCTTCTTATTGGTGGTTGGCCTCTAGTAATGGCTGGGTAGGCAACTACATGCATGAGGATGCCTATGATGAGTATGGCAATCAGATCTTATACATCCATTATGTATGGTCATTTGCAACCAATGATTGGGAGGCATCATACAAGAATGAATTTGATTATGGCGAGTGGGCAGCCTGTTGGTACGCTGCAAGGCTAAGGCTGTACACCAGCTATGACTGGGTTGACAATGATTGGGTAAGGGGTATCTATCAGAAAGGCGTTTTTGACGAGGAGGCATTGACCTTCACCACTACGACCTATGATTCCACTGGAACAGAGACAGGCGAGTATGTATACTGTTATTTCTCACGCAATCCATCCAGCGGAATATCCTCAGCAGAGCAGAGCTCGGCCCTCACTGTTTCTGGACGCACCATCCTGACTTCGGGTGAAGCAGTCATGGTCTACGACCTTAGCGGTCGCCTGGTAGCCCGCAGCAACGGCGACGCTCTCACCATCGCCGAGCCAGGTCTCTACATCGTCCGCACCGCCGCGGCCTCAACCAAGGTTGTTATCAAATAAAAAACATTACTCTCAATAACAAATCAAATGGCCATCTCGGACTGGGATGGCCATTTTTAGTGGTTTCGCAACTCCCTAAAAGGAATAATCAAAAAATAGGTGTTAAGGAGAATTTTGAATTTGGTAGTTCGGATTTTAATCCGTCCCTTTGTGATGTAAACAATTTGTCTAAAAGAAAACTGGCAAAATAAAAGGTACGTTGTATAGACGTGTTATTACTATGGTATATGAATGGCTCGACTTGCATCGTGATGAATTACTGGATTGCCCTAACCTACCAAATTTTACGAATCTATTTGTAAATTTTCGGCGATTTTTACAAATGGATTCGTAAGATAGCACAAGAAAAGAGAAAAACAACCACTAACTTTAGAAAAATTTGTACAAAATTGAAGATATGTGAAAAATTGTTGCTACCTTTGCGATGTCACATATCAACTTAATGAACCATGAAACGTATATTTCTTGCTATGGCAATAGCGTTAGGGGTTGCAATGGGGGTTTTGGCCCAAACCCGCAGCCTCAATCCAGAAAATGCCCCGTATTGGGGCCTCCGTGCTGGAGTGGGAGGAACCGCATTCATCGAAAACTCTGACGAAAAGCTCTTCCAGGGTAAGTTCTCCACTGACTTACGCGTAATTCGCAATTACACTACCGCAGACAATGGCCATTGGTATATCGAGCCAGCTATTAGCCTCTACTACAACACTTGGAGCTGGGATGTGGGAGTGTTAGCCGAAACCGCGAGCTATATTCCTCTCAGCAATTCATTTCGCAACTTTGGCGTAGGGGCGCAAGTGTCCTTTGGCTTTAGAGCCTTTATCAAGGAGCGCCAGTCATTCCACGTTTCTATGGGATTGGAGCCGCGAGTTGGGCTGGTATGCAATTGCCATGTTAAGTATAGCGGAGCTTCAGTATCAGGCAGCGAATACGGCAGCGATGGCATTTGCAACCGCTTCGACTTGGCCACAGTGTTTGACATCGGCTTTAACATTGACAACTTTTATGTGGGGATGCACGCAACTGGCGGTATGCTCAACTTGATCAAAGACGGCGGAGGGTACACGGTAAATCTGGACACGGTTCTCTTTAGCATCGGTTACAACTTCTCTGTAAAATAATTCATACATTATTTCTATGGATTCTAAAATGATCATGCCCTATGGGAAGAATTCACGAAAATTCTTGGAAATGTCGAATTTTTGATGTAATTTTGTAATAAAATTACGAAAATACCCTCAAAATTACTGATTTTGGTCTATGATACGTGAATTTTGGGTTGAGAACTATTTATCGATTAAGGGTCGCCAAGGCATGTCGTTTGTGACGCGAAGCGGTGAACCCTCATTGACCGTATCCATAGGGAAGGAGCGAATTAGTAAGCTTGGCATCCTATATGGACCAAACGCATCGGGCAAGAGCAATATGCTCTTTGCATTAGAAAACGTGTTTGATCTCCTTTACAGGCCCTGTCTTAAATTGGGGGAGAAAGTGAGGGCCCGTAAGCCTTTTGCCTTGGCATCAAATCTGCCCATGCGGCTGGGGGTTTCTTTCTATGCCGACGGCATACGATATGATTATGAAGTCAGTTTTACCCCAGATGTCATACTGCGCGAAGAGCTCCTTTATTTTCCCAATGGCCATAAGTCGGTTATTTACGACAGAAAATTTGTGGGAGGCAACGAGGCCGCTTCAATTATCTTTGGGCAGAGTTTAAAGCTAACTTCCAAGGAGAAAACTTCCTTGATAGACAACACTTTGAATAATCACACCGTACTTTCAACTTTGGGTAAACTCAATCCCATGGCTCAACCCACGGCATTAAGGAATCTGTATAAATGGATTGAGGCGCATGTTCATCAAGTTGACGGGGACGAAAGGGATTTCTCCTTGGTCAAATATCTTAAAGACATTCGGGAAGATGCTCGGTCTTATGCCTTCTTCAAGCAGATGCTGGACAAGGCCGATGTGAACATTCTCGGATTTGAGGTGCGAGAGCAAGTGCGAGAGATTTCACCTCAAATGAGGAAGAAGATTGAGAACGATCCTACTCTGTCAGAGCCCTTGAAGATGCAATTGCTTTCGGAAAAGATAGAGGACATAATCTTCACCCATAGTTCCTCAAGCGGAGAATTTGAGATTCCTCTTTCGGAGCAATCTGCGGGCACCCTTAGTTTCTTAGGCGAATTGAAATTCCTATACCGACTCATAAATGGCTCCCATGTGTATATGCTCGATGAGATTGAGCAAAATCTACATTATGAGCTCTTGGTCTTCTATCTTATTTTCTTCTTGACCAATTCGGAACAGTCGCAACTGATTTTCACATCTCAAGAGTTGCAACTCTTGGACGAAGATTTCATAGATGAGAATCGATATACTGTATGGTTTGTGGAGAAGGATTCAGACACAGCTTCTTCCCTCTATCAACGCGCCGACAGTTTCGGCATCCACAAAAATTTATCTCTATACAAAGCCTATAGGGCAGGCCGCATTGGATGTCGCCCCATGTTGAAATCTACCTTAATCGAATCATAGTATGGGCACTCAGCGTGAAGCCATTATGGTAATTGGCGAAGGGGAAACGGAGTATTATTACATGGCCTCCCTCAAGAATCATTTTCCCCAAATCCTTAATATGCAGCCAAGGCTCCCTAAGCATAGTAGTTTGGATGAGATGGCGAAGATGATAGACAGAGCCATTGATGGAGGTTACTCTCAAGTATACTGCCTCATTGATATGGACAACAAGAACAATAAGACCGAGGCCAAAAAATACAGTCTTTTCAAGACTAAATACAATCGCCATCATAAGAATCCAAAGAAAGGAATTGACTGCCGAGTATACATAATCGAAACAGAGCGATGCACCGAACTCTTCTTCCTTTATTATTTTCAGTATACCACAGCGGTATTTGACTCATGCGAAAAAATAGTGGAAGTATTGCGTCATTACTGTAGTTATGAGAAAACTCAAGACTTCTTTAAGAAAAATCCATTGCATTCCCATTTTATAAAGAACGGTGGAGACTTATCGAAAGCTATAAAGAATGCCCATAAATCTTTAATTAGCAAATCTAAAGAGGGAAGAATGCACACCTACTCTGAAATTGGCTCCATGTTATCACAACTGATAGGAGAACTCCCGGAAATATGATAGAAAAACTCTCAGTTTCACAGTTCTTGGTAGATGAAATTTTTTTTTGGAAAATTGGGGAAAAAGAATTAACTTTGCGACAGATTATGAATCAAACCAATAAAGTTAAAAGTAAAAAGTTAAAGGTTAAACCAAGAAAGAGAAAAAAAGGAAGTTGATAGGGAAGGCCTAGAGGCCACCTATTCACTTATCACTTACACCTAAACCTATAGCAATATGCTGATAGACAAGTCAAATCAATCAATCGATTGCTCGCTGCGACGGCGAGGGCTTGACCTATAGGCATAAGCCAACCACCAGCATCGACAATCCGATTCCGAGCGATTCGCCCCGCTTGCGTCATTGCTATGCTCTGACGCCAACGGCCCGGGCACCGAATCGGTGCGCTCTTTGACATGCTGGAGAAAGGGATAAGGTATAAGTGATAAGTGATAAGGTAGCCATCCGGATTGGCCATCATCATTAATAACTTATGCCTTAACCTACAATACCATCCGGATGGTTAACTTATCACTTATCACTTATCACTTATACTTTACACTTTACTTGGTTTATGAAAAAAATGAATCTTAGGTGCACCGACCTTAAGGTGCGCCCAGCTGATGCTACGAGCATCATTTCCCATGAATTTCCTGGTTACAATCATTTTGATGACCGCACCGACTTCCCCCTGCTCGGCAACACCGAATGGGTAGATGTGACGTTCACCCTCCACTCCCCCGATGGGTGGGGCGACGATGGAGGCCTGATAAAACTGAAGGTCGAGCTGGTCAAGCTGGACGACCCCTCCCAGGCCCTGGCTTGGGAACAACTCACCGTAAGAGTCAACCCATGGGATGGGCCGATACAGCCCCGCGTAGACCTATGGCTGAAGCGAGGCACCCTTAGCGTTGGCTCCTATTCTGTGCTGATCAAATACGGGCCAAAAGGCAAAGAAGAACTTTTGGATATGAAGGAGCTCAGCTTCCTGACCCCGATGACCCCCTACCGAGTGGCGCAACCCATCCAGGCTTGGCTGCGCGACAAGGAAGAACCCACCCTCGAATACAAATCGGTAATCTATGACGATGACAGAGAATATACGGTAATCTTCTTGCTTGATCCTCTCCCCTCGACCCCAAAGACCCTCCCCGAAATGTGGATGCAATTCACCAATGCGTATGGCGAGCGATGGAGCCAACGATGCCGCCTGCTTAGCGTGTATGAAGATGACCATGAGACTCTCAAACAAATCGAGGCGCACTGCACTGTCGACAGTGCCAAGGATATCACTGGTCCAATTTACGCTGAGCTCCAGATTTTTGGCTACGGAGTGGCCGGAATAGTGTTTGGCACCGACGATGTGGAGTACGGCATATTCTGTGGCGGGGGCATCGAGCGCATCCGCGACTATATCCCAGCCTTAGGCTGCGTGATGGTGGAGGAGCGCTTGAAGAAAATGGAGGAGACCTCAAAAGAATTTGACCAACTGGTCGATAAGTTTCTGCAAGAGCAGCCACAAAGCCGCCTCGACCGCATGGTCGGCCTTGATGAGGTGAAGAGCAAGGTCAAGAATTACATGGCTCTCATGCACTTTTTCAAGCTCAGGCGCGAGCAGTGCCTGCCTACTGTCATTCCGCCGCTCCACTCGATGTTTCTCGGTTCGCCCGGCACTGGCAAAACCACAGTTGCCAAAATCATGGGCGAGGAACTGCGCAAGGCAGGAGTGCTCTCAAAGGGCCATGTAGTGGTCACCGAGCGCTCGCAATTGCTCGGCATCTACTATGGCTCACCGGCCGAAAAGGTGACAAAGGCCCTGGAGGAGGCCGAGGGCGGAATCCTATTCATCGACGAGGCCTATCAGCTGTATGTCGAGTCCGACCCCAAAGACCCGGGACGCGATGTGATCAATTATCTGCTCACGGCCCTCGCCGACCCCGAACGGCGCGACTGGATGCTCATCATGGCTGGCTACACCGAGCCGATGCTCAAGATGTTTGACGCCAATCCGGGATTGCGCTCGCGCATCCCATCGTCAAACATCTATCGATTTGAGGATTATGGGCCTGACGAACTGATGGAGATTGCCCAGAATTACTTCTGCGCCAACAGCTACATCCTCACTGATGGTGCGCAAGTGGCTCTATCCCAATTGCTCGACCACGATTATGAGCATCGCGACAAAGAATTTGGCAATGCGCGGCATGTGATGAACATCATCGAGACCCAAATCATCCCCAATATGGCCAATCGCATCGCCACCATGGCATCGCCTACGGCCAATGACCTAAGCATGGTATTGGAGGCCGACATTCCGGCTCCAACGCCCTCCGCTGCCAAGCCAATGCGACAGCCAATGGGTTTCAGAGCTTGACCCCATCACTCATAAGTGATCAACTGTTTGGGAGGTACGCTCACGAATCCGCTATCTTGTCCAATAGTCAAAGAGTATTCGCAAGGAGCGGCCTGAGCCAGGCTCTCGATTAATCGCACCATCGACTCGTGGGGCAGGGAGGGTATTCCGTCCTCTGCCTCATGCAGCCGACTGAGAATTAGCAGCTTGCCAGCCTTGCATGCCACGTGAGGACTGGCGTGTCTAATGTATCGTGGCGCATGGTCAGTCTGGCATACCCAGACAAGGTTCCATTCGTTCTTCATACCCTCGGTCATCACCCATCTCTCGCGATTGGTGGTGGCCGCGCTTACCAATACTCCTCCGTTCTGCGCGCATTCTGCCCAGCGGCTGAATATCTGCTTGAATGAGGCAGTACTCTCGGCATCGGATGCAATTACCGCTTCTTTGTATGGGATGTCAAGCAGGAAAGGCGAACCAACTGCCATAAAATCCTGGCCCGAAATGCTTACGGTGTTGATTGTTGTATTAAGCTCGGGATATCTGGCATGCATCCAGAAGCGTTGCAGTTCTTTATCTATGTAATCAATCCAAGCCCCAAGGTGGGCCTCAGCGAGTGGTTGGTCGCGGTAGCCCTTGCCAAACAGTTGCTCGCCGTGATAGGCGTATTGGCCCCAATAAGCCTTGTTGCACCATTTGCGCAGACTGGTAATTACTTTGCCCAAATGTTCGCCCTCGCGAAATGGCTTCTCCACGCTCACGATTATGTTGAGCGCCGTGGGCGCTATGTTTATGTAAGGGATTGATAGGTTGGGGTATCGAGTTGGCAGACGCTTCTGGGCGATTCGGCATACTTCTTGTCCAAGTTGAGATACCATCACTTCGCATAGTTCTTTGTCGAACAGTCCGAGCGCATCGCCGCTCTCTATGGCTATCCAAAATAACCCTGGCTCGCTATAATCGTGATGGTTCTTCTTCATGGCACATCGTTTTTTATCGATGGCAAATTTAGCGAATTTCTCCCACCTACTCAAATTATATTGGTTTTTTATGGCCAAAATCCCCAATAAATAAACCATAAGAGGGGCTCCTTGTCGAGCCCCTCTTATGGTTTAGTAATATCGATAGCAGCCATTAATCACCGCCAAAGCCGAAGGCTTCGATATATAGGCAGATGTTAGTATTCTTATCGTAGGCTATGATGCAACCTTGCTGCAGCAATTGGTACTGTGCGGCTGTGATTTGCCCAAGCATCGCTACACAAAATCCCTTCTCAGCATTGTCATAGAGCACCAGTATGTCATATTGGCCTTTGCTCTGTGACTCTTGAGCGAAAATTGAGAACAGTACCTGGTCATCTCCGTATGCCTTAACAAGAGTAGCAGGATCTATATGGTCCATGATGGAGAAGAGGGAATTTCCATAATACTCGGTGTCTTCGGCTGATTGGCCGCTTTTGACACAGCAGGCTAGGTTTTGGATAGGAAAGCTCACAGACTTTAAGGTCTTATTGATGACATCCTCGGTGGTCATCCCTTTCCCGTCGGGCAGAGCCTTAACCTCGTCAAACGCCTCCTGAAATGTCAAGGCCGATGCGCTCAGCATCGCAGCCAAGCCCACAATCAATGTAAACAGTATTCTTTTCATAGTACATCCGTTTTTAGTGGTTCCTATACTCTCAACGATTCAGCCATTATTTTGGTTCTCATCTCCTACGGATTCTTCCTCCCCCAATCTGGGGGAGATTTGGAGATCCAAAATATTCGGTAAAATAAAAAGAGACAAGTTTCTAATCAGAAACTTACCTCTTTGAGGGGAGCCGCGAATGGGACTCCTTATTTTAAATATTATGTAGCATAAATTTAATAGTATTTATTGACTTACAACGACTTATTAAAGACTAACTTAAATACTATTAGAAAATTGTTGTGCAAATATTTGATTTTGTTGTGCAAATTGCGCGAGAACATCCGCAAGGAAGAGATTCATACCCCTATCGTCAAGTTCGCCTTTGACATTATAAAGAAACGACCATTCAACTTTACCATTATCAAGTATCCGAGTGGTAAGAGCGGTTATAATGTAAAGATACGCCAGTTGCTTAAGCACTGCGCCATCGACCGCAAGGTAAAGGAATTCGATGCCTCTATCAGCGATAATGTCTATAAACCTCTCTATGAATATGGCTGCAATAAACTATGCCGTGCCACCCATGAAGATATGATGAATAAGGTTCAAATCAACCAATATATATCGGGTTTACACAAGGTAGGCAGCGAAGCCATACATCGTTACACCATGCTCGAACTTGGCGACATCTTCGCCCTAATGTGCGTTGCCTTTGCCCAACCGCTTTATAAAGTGGATAAGGACTTGAAAATTATTGAAGATTCAAAATAATTTCGTAACTTCGCAATATGGAAACTAATATTACTCTTTCTCAAGATAAATCCTATCGTGCTTGGGTAAAAGAACTCAAGCAAAGGTATCTTTCGGCACGTCTTAAAGCAACTGTCGAATCGAACCGAATTCTATTAGAATATTATTGGAGCGTGGGCCGTGACATTGCTCAAAAGCAATATTCCAATACTTATGGCTCCAAATTTTACGAGACCTTAAGCAGAGATATGCAAATGGAGCTTCCTGATGACAAAGGGTTCTCAGTTACCAATATAAAATATATGTACTACTTCTATTCGCTTTATAATCAGCGAGTAGAAAATCGTCCACAGGGTGTGGACGATTTTGAATTATTGGCCTTGATTTGCTCAATTCCATGGTATCATCAAAGAATTATAATCGACAAATGCAAGAAGAATCCCGACAAAGCGATCTTCTTTGTACGTCAGACGTTGGATAGCAGTTGGAGCCGAGACGTACTGGCCAATTATTTAAAAACTTCTCTGTATGAAAATCATGGTAAGGCTGTAACTAATTTTCAAAAGGTTCTTCCTCCTCCACAGGGGGATTTAGCTCAACAAATGACTAAGGATTCTTACCTTTTTAATTTCTTAGCCATGCGTGATGGATATGTTGAGCGAGAGTTGGAAGATGCCCTTGTTGCCAATGTTACCAAATTTCTTCTTGCTCTCGGCACCGGATTTGCCTTTATGGGACGACAGCTCCATCTTCCAGTAGGTTCTCAAGAATTCTTTCCCGATTTACTCTTTTACAATACTCGCATTAGGGCGTATTGCGTTGTGGAACTGAAAGTTACGACCTTTAAGCCAGAGTATTTGGGCCAATTGAGCTTCTACGTTTCGGCAATTAATCATCAGTTGAGAGGTGAATATGACAATCCAACTATAGGTCTGCTAATTTGTCGTGACAAGGATAATATAGTAGCTCAATATGCCTTAGAAACAACAACGGCACCCATTGGAATATCCGAGTATCAGCTATCACAATTATATCCTGCTGACTTCAAATCTGCCTTACCAACCATTGAAGAAATTGAGAGTAATCTTGAGAAATTATCTTCTGAAGACAAATAGAAATGTAGTTTAAAAATTTTTTATTAGCTTTGCACTGTTTATTCCCCGTAGCCTCTGATTCGTCAAGCTATCGGGGTTGTTTTTTAGCCATTGGTTCCCTTCTCTTTAAAAATCTAATCCAGTCGAAAACAAAAGGCAACGGTGTATCCTTGGAGAACTCCTTTTCAAAAGGTTCTTACTTTCTAATTCTACTCTGACCATAGTGATTCAGAGAACAAATACGGCACAAGAAAAGGAGGTCGCCGATGAAAAGCGATGGCACAAAACGGAGCATTCCCGCCCA
>NWBJ01000006.1 GCA_002633115.1 Muribaculaceae bacterium Zag1 | reverse complement strand
ACTTTTTAAAGCGGACTCATATATTAAATCACAAACTATTTTTGCCATGAGAATAAGACCAATCATAGCTGCGGCAGCCATCTGCGCCTTGAGGATAGCCCAAGCCGAGACCAAGCACAACGGAGGCTCGGCCTACCTGTTGAGCCAGACCAAGGATATCAGCGCCGACTTCAGCGACATGAGCAACACCTATTTCTTCGCCGACAGCCTTGCCGCTTTCGACACCGTTACCGGCCAGGGCCTGATAGAGTGGAAGCGCCAGCAGCTGATGCCGCGCCAGGCCTTCAACGCTAACACCTACCTGCACCAGCCCTTGCAGAGCCTGGATTTCCCCAATACCGCCTATCCGCAAAATCCCGAGCTTGGATTCTCGGTCGAGCCAATTGGACCGCGCACGCTGAGAGTCAAGATCCACACCTCGCCGCGTCCGGCTCCGGCCAACGATGCCGAATCCCCAATGCTCAACGGCGCGCCCCAAGCCGATGCCTCAGCCTGGACGGTAACCAAGGACGGGCAAAACGTAATCTATTCCAGCCCCAACGGCCAACTTGAGATCCAGGCTTATCCCTGGCGCCTGGTGCTGCGCGATGCCGATGGCCGCATTATGACCCAGACACGCGTATGGGCCGACAACGACAGCACCCAGGTCAAGGTGCCACCGTTCAGCTTCATCAAACGCGGCAGCGACAACTCGCGCAGCATCAACCCAGTGTGGAGCATTGCCCCGACCGAGCGCATTTACGGCTTTGGCGAATCGGCCACACACCTCGACAAGGTGGGGCAGAAACTCAACCTGTTCGTCACCGATCCGCAGGGCCCGGAGACCCCCGACATGTACAAGCCTATACCTTTTTATATGAGCAACAAGGGCTATGGGATGTTTCTCCACACCTCGGCGCCCGTCACTGCCGACATCGGCTGCAGCTACATCGGAGCCAACAAGCTGTTTATGATCGACGAGGATATGGACCTATTCATCTTCTTCGGCCAGCCCAAAGAGGTGCTGAGCGCCTACACCCAGGTGAGCGGACGACCCGAGATGCCGCCGACATGGAGTTTTGGCACCTGGATGAGCCGTATCTCATATTTCACCGAGGACGAGGGCCGCGAAGTGGCTCGCCAATTGCGCGACAATCGCATACCGGCCGATGTGATACATTTCGACACGGGATGGTTTGACGTCGACTGGCAGTGCGACTACGAGTTCTCGCCGTCGCGCTTCGCCGACCCGCAGCAGATGATCAGCGACCTCAGGAACGACGGTTTCCACATCTGCTTGTGGCAACTCCCATACTTCGTGCCCGGCAACAAATATTTCCCCGAGCTGGTAGAGCGGGGCTTGGCCGTGGCCAACGGCAAGGGAGCCCTCCCTTATGAAGATGCCGTGCTCGACTTCACCAACCCCGAGACCGTGGCTTGGTACCAAGACAAGATCTCAAACCTCATCTCAATGGGGGTAGGGGCCATCAAGGTCGACTTTGGCGAGGCAGCCCCGATCGAGGCCGTATACCACAATGGCCGCTCGGGATGGTACGAGCATAACCTATATCCGGTGCGCTACAACCGCGCCGTGGCCGAGGCCACCAAGAATGTCAGCGGTGACAATATCATCTGGGCCCGTTCGGCTTGGGCCGGCAGCCAGCGTTACCCCCTGCATTGGGGCGGCGATGCCGCATCTACCGATGCCGGAATGATCGGCACCCTGCGCGAGGGCTTGTCGTTCGGCCTGTCAGGCTTCTGCTTCTGGAGCCATGACATGGGCGGATTCGTGACCAGCACGCCCGAGGAACTGTATCGCCGCTGGTTGCCAATGGGATTCTTGTGCTCTCACACCCGCGCCCATGGTGCGCCTCCCACCGAGCCATGGCTATATAATAAGGAGTTCACCGACTATTTCCGCCGCTGCGCCGAGCTCAAATACTCGCTTATGCCCTATGTGCTTGACGAGGCCAAGGAATGCACCGAGAATGGCTGGCCGATGATGCGCGCCCTCTTGCTGGAATTCCCTGACGACCCCGGAGCCTGGCGCGTCGAGGACCAATATATGTTTGGCAGCAAGATCATGGTGGCGCCGTTTATGGAGAATACCGAGCGCCGCGACGTGTACCTGCCGGGCAATACGGCGTGGGTTGACTACCAGAGCGGCAAGAAATACCAGCCGGGATGGCACTCGTTGGCACCGGGCGGAGACATCCGCTGCGTGATCCTGGTCAAGGCCGGGTCGGAAATTCCCCATGTGGCGCCGGCGCTGTGCACCGAGCAGATCGACTGGAGCACCAAAAAGGTAAAGAAATACTGATAGCAAAGCCGTAATGGCATGGCCTGCATAATATCGTAAGGGCATGGATGCCCTTATGCCATAAAGCCACAAGGACATAAATCCATAAGCACTTTGATTATGCTTGTGTTTTTATGTCCTTATGGCTTTATGGCATAAGGATGCAATGGCATCCTTTGAGAGAGTGGTTTTAGGGTTTAAAATGCGATTTAATCGCATACTGATAATCAGTCACTTACAAAAAAAATGAAGAAAAGACTAAAAATTCTTTGAAAAATATTTTGTCAATTCAGAAAAAGGCCGTAACTTTGCAATCGCAAACGGGGAGGTAAGCCACCTCAACCGGGGCAAGAGAAAATTGAAAATCGCCTCTTTAGCTCAGTTGGCCAGAGCACGTGATTTGTAATCTCGGGGTCGTTGGTTCGAATCCGACAAGAGGCTCAGCAAAGAGGAAACTTATAATTCCAAAAATAAGGGCGTGTTCCAGAGCGGCCAAATGGGGCAGACTGTAAATCTGCTGTCTTTCGACTTCGGTGGTTCGAATCCATCCGCGCCCACTCCACTAAATTGCGGAAGTAGCTCAGTTGATAGAGCATCAGCCTTCCAAGCTGAGGGTCGCGAGTTTGAGCCTCGTCTTCCGCTCTTTTTTATGAAACTTATTTGCCTATGTAGCTCAGGGGTAGAGCACTTCCTTGGTAAGGAAGAGGTCGCGGGTTCAAATCCCGCCATCGGCTCCAATCCAATAAAGCCCCGGTGGCGCTCGTCGTTGCCGTGGTCTTTTGTGAAAAAGCATATCATTAACAAAAAGAAATAAATAAACCAGCTATGGCTAAAGAGAAATTCGAAAGAACGAAGCCGCACGTAAACATCGGCACAATCGGTCACGTTGACCACGGCAAGACCACCCTCACCGCCGCCATCACCATGGTGCTCGCAAAGCAGGGTCTCTCCGAAGTTAAGTCGTTCGACCAGATCGACAACGCTCCCGAGGAGAAAGAGCGCGGTATCACCATCAACACCGCTCACGTTGAGTATGAGACCAAGAACCGCCACTATGCCCACGTTGACTGCCCCGGACACGCTGACTACGTAAAGAACATGGTGACTGGTGCTGCTCAGATGGACGGCGCAATCATCGTGGTAGCCGCCACCGACGGCCCGATGCCCCAGACCCGCGAGCACATCCTTCTCGCCCGCCAGGTAAACGTGCCCAGCATCGTTGTTTTCCTCAACAAGTGCGACATGGTCGACGACGAGGAAATGATCGAATTCACCGAAATGGACATGCGCGACCTGCTCAACCAGTACGGCTATGACGGCGACAACACCCCGGTTATCCGCGGTTCAGCCCTCGGCGCCCTCAACGGCGAGCCCGAATGGGAAGAGAAAGTAATGGAGCTCATGGACGCTGTTGACAGCTGGATTCCACTGCCTCCCCGTGCAATCGACAAGCCCTTCTTGATGCCTGTTGAGGACGTGTTCACCATCACCGGCCGCGGCACCGTAGCTACTGGCCGTATCGAGACCGGCGTTGTTAAGGTTGGTGACGAAGTTCAAATCATGGGCCTTGGCGCAAGCATGAAGTCGACCGTTACTGGCGTTGAGATGTTCCGCAAGATCCTTGACCTGGGCGAGGCTGGCGACAATGTAGGTCTGCTGCTCCGTGGTATCGACAAGAAGGATGTGAAGCGCGGTATGGTAATCTGCCACCCGGGTGTTGTGAAGCCCCACAGCAAGTTCAAAGCTTCTGTCTATATCCTCAAGAAAGAGGAAGGCGGCCGTCACACTCCGTTCCACAACCACTATCGTCCCCAGTTCTACATCCGCACACTTGACGTAACTGGCGAGATCACTCTCCCCGAGGGCGTTGAGATGGTAATGCCGGGCGACAACGTTGAGATCTTTGTTGACCTCATCACTCCCGTAGCTTGCGATGCCGGTCTGCGTTTCGCCATCCGTGAGGGCGGCCGCACCGTAGGTTCGGGCCAAATCACCGAAATCCTCGACTAATAAGTCGGACAGATAAATCACAAAAGGAGGGCCTTGCGGGCCATGAGCTCCTGCCCTCCTTTTCACACACGGGAATAGCTCAGTTGGTAGAGCATCGGTCTCCAAAACCGAGGGTCGTGAGTTCGAGTCTTACTTCCCGTGCTAACAAACACAAAAGATGAAGAAACTTAAATTTATCAACTCGCTCGAAGAGTCATACAACGAGCTACGCTACAAGACATCCTGGCCCACCCGCGGACAGGTAGTGAAGTCGGCCTTGATCGTAATGGTCGCAGCCGCAATCATAGCCTTGGTAGTGCTGGTGATGGACCAGATTTCCGAGGGAGTAATGAAGCTTCTCTATCATATTTGACATCAAATAAGAGAGACTGAATAGAAAAACCGCATTTCTGACCGAGAGATGGGGTTTTCGTATTGAATAGAAGACACTAAACATAAGCCAATCGGGGGCACCGGACGGTATCGAATGCTTCCACTTCGCCCTGCCAAGGGCGACTTTGCCGACGGCACTCCCTCCAATAGGCTCCCCAATTTCTAGCTTTACCCTTACAACCAACCCTTTTAGCAGACGGAAAAGTTATGTCAGAAAAAGAAAACAAACGCGGATGGTACGTACTGCGCGCCATCTCGGGCAAGGAAGCCAAAGTGAAGGAGCTCTTAGACGGAGCCATAAAGAATAGCACCCTTGGCGACCATCTTTTTCAGGTGCTGATCCCTACTGAAAAGGTGGTAACGATACGCGGAGGAAAGAAAGTGTACAAAGAGCGCAATCTCTACTCCGGCTACGTATTCATCGAGGCGCAACTCACCGGCGAGCTCATCCACGAGCTTACCAACACCACCAACGTAATCGACTTCCTGCGCGGTCGCGACAAAAACAGCAAGCCCACCCAGCTGTCAGAGGCTGACGTGAAGCGCATGCTTGGCACGGCCGACGACTTTGCGGAGCAACCCGATGTCGAGGTGTCGGACTATCTGGTTGGGGAGAGCGTCAAGGTAAACGAGGGACCGTTCTCGGGATTCACCGGAATCATCGAGGAGGTGCAGCGCGAGAAAGGGAAGCTCAAAGTGGCAGTCAAGATCTTTGGGCGCAAGACGCTCCTCGAGCTTGACAATTGGCAGGTCGTGAGAGAATAAGCCAGAGCGGTTACGAGCCCGAGCTAATCTCCGTATCAATGTTTTGTTATATTAATTTTTAGAGTAGTTAAAGAAATGGCAAAAGAAATTGCTGGCCAAATTAAATTGCAGATAAAGGGTGGCGCTGCCAACCCCTCGCCTCCAGTTGGCCCGGCTCTTGGTTCCAAGGGCATCAACATCATGGAATTTTGCAAGCAATTCAACGCCCGCACCCAGGACAAAGCTGGCAAGATTCTGCCGGTCGTAATCACCTATTACGCCGACAAGAGTTTTGACTTTGTCGTAAAGACCCCGCCGGTGGCCGTGCAGCTCAAAGAGATCACCAAGATCAAGAGCGGCTCAGCTCAGCCCAACCGCAACAAGGTTGCCGAGGTCACCTGGGACCAGGTGAAGACAATTGCTGAAGACAAAATGCCCGACTTGAACTGCTTCACCGTAGAATCGGCTATGCGCATGGTTGCCGGCACCGCTCGCAGCATGGGTATCAGCGTTAAGGGCGAATTTCCCGCCAACAATTAAAAAATTCAATCAAGATGAGTAAACTTACCAAAAACCAAAAGCTTGCCATAGCAAAGATTGAAGCCGGGAAGTCGTATCCGCTGCTCGAAGCAGCCGAGAAGGTGAAAGAAGTTACCTTTACCAAATTCGACGCTTCCTTAGATATCGACGTTCGCCTGGGCGTAGACCCCCGCAAAGCCAACCAGATGGTGCGCGGCGTGGTGACTCTGCCACATGGCACCGGCAAGGTGGTGCGCGTGCTCGTGCTCTGCACCCCCGATGCCGAAGCTGCCGCCAAGGCTGCCGGAGCTGACTATGTCGGCCTCGACGAGTACATCCAGAAGATCAAGGATGGCTGGACTGATGTCGATGTGATCATCACCCAGCCCTCAGTGATGGGCAAGGTGGGCCAGCTAGGCCGTATCCTCGGTCCCCGCGGCTTGATGCCTAACCCCAAGAGCGGCACTGTGACCCAAGACGTGGCCAAGGCCGTTGAGGAAGTGAAGAAAGGCAAAATCGACTTCAAGGTTGACAAGAATGGCATCGTGCACTCTTCAATCGGAAAAGTATCGTTCACCCCTGAGCAGATGCGTGACAACGCTCGTGAGTTTGTCAACACACTCATTAAGCTGAAACCCGCTACTGCCAAAGGCACATATATCAAGAGCATTTATCTTTCCAGCACAATGAGCCCTGGCGTCAAGGTTGACGTCAAGTCGGTCGATGCAGTTTAAATCCCCCTAACTAAGCGACTAAAATGAAAAAGGAAGATAAATCACAAATCATAGAGAACATCAAGGTTGCCCTCCAGGAGTATCCGGCATTCTATCTCGTTGAGACCGCTGGCCTCAACGCTGAGAAGACCAGCGCCCTGCGCCGTGCTTGCTTCAAGGCCGACATCAAGTTGTTGGTGGTTAAGAACACCCTGCTCCACAAGGCCATGGAAGAACTCGACACCGACTACTCGGGCCTCTACCCAGCTCTGAAGGAATCAACCTCACTGATGCTCACCCGCGTAGGCAACGCTCCCGCAAAGCTCCTCAAGGACTTTGTCAAGAAAGGCGACAAGCTCCCCATGCTCAAGGGCGCCTTTGTTGAGGAATGCGTATACGGAGCCGACGCTATCGACGCTCTGGCATCGATCAAGAGCAAGAACGAGCTCATCGCCGATGTTATCGCACTGCTCCAGTCGCCGATCAACAATGTCATCGGTGCTCTGCAAAGCGGAGGCAACACTATCCACGGCGTGCTCAAGACCCTCGGCGAACGCGAGGGATAAAAACCCAAATAAAATAAAAATCAAACAATCCAAACAAATACTACAATGGCAGACATCAAAGCTCTTGCTGAACAACTTGTGAACCTCACCGTAAAGGAAGTAAACGAACTCGCTCAGGTACTCGAGAACGAACACGGTATCAAACCCGCCGCAGCTGCTGTAGCTGTTGCAGCTGGCCCCGCTGCCGCTGCTCCCGTTGAAGAGGAGAAGACCTCATTCGACGTAGTGCTCAAGGAAGTTGGCCCCAACAAGCTCAAAGTGGTGAAGACTGTGAAGGAAATCACCGGTCTCGGCCTCAAGGAAGCTAAGGAACTCGTTGACGGCGCACCCGCTAACGTGAAGGAAGGCGTTGCCAAGGCTGATGCTGACAGCATCAAGGAGCGTCTCGAAGCTGACGGCGCTGTTGTCGAACTGAAATAAAATGCCTGCCCCACGCAGGTATCGGGTTAAGAATCCCCTCAAGGGAGATTCTTAACCTTTTTGTCGTATATTCGATTTGACTTCCCTTTTATTTACTATTTTTCCTTAATAGATGTCAGTACCCACCGCAAAACCCCGCATAAATTTCGCTTCGGTAAAGAACCCGTTGCCTTATCCCGACTTTTTGGAGGTGCAACTGAAGTCTTTCCAGGACTTCTTGCAGCTCGACACACCGCCTGAGAAGCGCAACAATGAAGGATTGTACAAGGTTTTTGCCGAGAATTTCCCCATAGTCGACACTCGCAACAGCTTTGTGCTTGAGTTTATCGACTATTATATCGACCCTCCACGCTACACCATTGAGGAATGTCTGGAGCGCGGTCTGACTTACAGCGTGCCCCTGAAAGCGAAGCTCAAATTGTACTGCACCGACCCCGACCACGAGGATTTCGAACCGGTGATCCAGGACGTGTACCTGGGTCCCATTCCTTATATGACTGACAAAGGCACATTTGTCATCAACGGGGCTGAGCGCGTAATTGTGTCGCAGCTCCACCGTTCGCCCGGCGTGTTCTTCGGACAGAGCACCCACGCCAACGGTACCCTGCTGTATAGCGCCCGCATCATACCTTTCCGCGGCTCTTGGATCGAGTTTGCCACAGACATCAACAATGTGATGTACGCATACATCGACCGCAAGAAGAAATTGCCCGTGACCACACTGCTGCGCGCTATCGGACTGGAGAGCGACAAGGACATCATTGAGATCTTTGGCCTGGCCGAAGAAATCAAGGTGACCAAAGCTAACCTCAAAAAAGCAATTGGCCGCAAATTGGCCGCACGCGTGCTGAAGACCTGGGTCGAAGACTTTGTCGATGAGGATACCGGTGAGGTATCGACCATCGAGCGCAGCGAGGTTGTGCTCGACCGCGAAACCGAAATAACCGAGGAGAACATCGACGACATCCTGGAATCAGGTGTTGACAATGTGCTGCTCCACAAGGAGGATGCCAATGCCAGCGACTACTCGATCATCTTCAACACCCTGCAGAAGGATACCTCAAACACTGAGCAAGACGCTATCCAATACATCTATCGCCAGCTGCGCAACGCCGAGCCGCCAGACGACGCCAGCGCTCGCGAGGTTATCCAAAACCTTTTCTTCTCAGAGAAGCGCTACGACCTGGGCCTTGTTGGCCGCTACCGCATCAACAAGAAGCTCGGCCTCGACACATCGATGGATGTCAAAGTGCTGACTCGCGAAGACATCATAGCCATTATCAAATATCTCATAGAGCTGATCAACTCAAAGACGGCTGTCGATGATATCGACCACCTGAGCAACCGCCGTGTGCGCACCGTCGGCGAGCAGCTTTACAACCAATTCGGCGTGGGCCTGGCCCGCATGTCGCGCACTATACGCGAGAGAATGAACGTGAGAGACAATGAGGTGTTCAAGCCCATTGACCTGATCAACGCCAAGACTATCTCGTCGGTGATCAACACATTCTTCGGCACCAACGCCCTGTCGCAATTCATGGACCAGACCAACCCTCTGGCCGAAATTACCCACAAGCGTCGTATGTCGGCCCTCGGCCCCGGCGGTCTGTCGCGTGAGCGCGCCGGCTTTGAGGTGCGCGACGTGCACTACACTCACTACGGTCGTCTCTGCCCGATTGAGACCCCTGAGGGTCCTAACATCGGTCTTATCAGCTCGCTCTGCGTGTATGCCAAGATCAACGACCTGGGATTTATCGAGACCCCGTACCGCAAGGTAGAGAACTCAAAGGTCAACCTCAATAATGATGAGGTAACATACCTCACCGCTGAGATCGAAGAGGGCAAGGTTATCGCTCAGGGCAACGCGCCTCTCAACCCCGACGGAACATTTATCCGCGACAAGGTGAAGGCTCGCCTCGACGCTGACTTCCCCGTAGTGCCCCCAAGCGAGGTAGAACTGATGGACGTATCGCCCACACAGATCGCATCGATAGCCGCATCTCTGATTCCATTCCTGGAGCATGACGATGCCAACCGTGCGCTGATGGGATCAAACATGATGCGCCAGGCAGTGCCTCTGATGCGCTCGGAGAGCCCGATCGTAGGCACCGGCATCGAGGCCCAGCTCGTACGCGACTCGCGCACCCAGATTACCGCTGAGGGCGCCGGCACCATCGAGTTTGTGGACGCTACTAAGATTGTAATCAGATATGACCGCACCGAGGAGGAGGAATTCGTAGCCTTCACTCCCGCAGTCAAAACCTATATGCTGCCCAAGTGGCGCAAAACCAACCAGAGCACCACTATCGACCTGCGCCCAATTTGCAAGGCTGGTCAGAGAGTGGAGCGTGGGGACATCCTCACCGAGGGCTACAGCACCGAGAACGGCGAGCTGGCTCTGGGTCGCAACCTGAAGGTGGCATTCATGCCCTGGAAGGGTTACAATTATGAGGACGCCATCGTGCTCAACGAGCGCATGGTGCGCGACGACATCCTGACGTCGGTGCATGTCGACGAGTACGCCCTCGAGGTGCGCGAGACAAAGCGCGGCTTGGAGGAACTCACCGCCGACATCCCCAATGTGAGCGAAGACGCCACCCACGACCTCGACGAGCGCGGAATCATCCGCATCGGCGCTCACGTCGTGCCGGGCGACATCATGATCGGTAAGATTACTCCTAAGGGAGAATCAGACCCGACCCCTGAGGAAAAACTGCTCCGCGCCATCTTCGGCGACAAGGCCGGCGATGTCAAGGACGCATCTCTCAAAGCAAGCCCCTCGCTCAAGGGCGTCGTGATTGGCACCAACCTATTCTCAAAGGCTGCCAAGAAAAAATCAAAAGCCGCCAACGCGCTGCTGCCCAAGCTCGACGAAGAGTACGAGCTGAAGCTCAGCGAACTCAAGGACCTGCTCGTCAACAAGCTGATGACCCTGACCGAGGGCAAGACCTCGATGGGCATCAAGGACTTTATCGGCAGCGATATCATACCCAAGGGAGCGAAATTCAGCGCCTCGACGCTGCGCGACCTCAACTATGACACTATCAACCTGAGCAAGTGGACCAACGACCCGCACAAGAATGACCTGATACGCCAGACCATCGTCAACTATCTGCGCAAGTCAAAGGAAATCGATGCCGAGCTGCGTCGCAAGAAATTTGACATCTCGATTGGCGACGAGCTGCCCTCAGGCATCATGCAGATTGCAAAGGTCTACATCGCCAAGAAGCGCAAAATCGGCGTGGGCGATAAGATGGCAGGTCGCCACGGCAACAAGGGTATCGTGTCGCGTATCGTAAGACAGGAGGACATGCCCTTCCTGGCCGATGGCACACCGGTCGACATCGTGCTCAACCCTCTGGGCGTGCCTTCGCGTATGAACCTGGGTCAGATCTTCGAGACCGTGCTCGGATGGGCAGGCCGCGAACTGGGCGAGAAATTCTCAACCCCGATCTTTGACGGCGCATCGCTCGACGACATCAACGCCCTCACCGACAAGGCCGGTCTGCCGCGCTACGGCAAGACTTACCTCTACGATGGCGGCACTGGCGAGCGCTTTGACCAACCGGCTACAGTAGGCGTGATCTACATGCTTAAGCTGGGCCACATGGTCGAGGATAAGATGCACGCCCGCAGCATCGGTCCGTACTCGCTCATCACCCAGCAGCCACTCGGCGGTAAAGCCCAATTCGGTGGACAGCGCTTTGGTGAGATGGAGGTTTGGGCACTCGAGGCATTCGGTGCTTCGCATGTGCTGCAAGAAATCCTTACCATCAAGAGTGACGACGTCAACGGCCGCAGCAAGGCATACGAAGCCATCGTCAAGGGCGATCCAATGCCGCAGGCCGGCATTCCCGAGTCGCTCAACGTGTTGCTGCACGAGCTGCGCGGCCTGGGCCTCAGCGTCAACCTCGAATAACAAGCCTCCGGGCTATTTGAAACAACCCCGCTGGGGTTGAGCCTAAAAGGTACTTTTGACTTTTGACTTTTTACTTAAAACCAAAATATGGCTTTTAGAAAAGACACTAAAACAAAAAACGGCTTCTCCAAGATCACCATCGGGCTCGCATCGCCCGAGGAGATCCTCGAGAAATCGTCGGGCGAAGTCCTGAAACCGGAGACTATCAACTATCGCACCTACAAGCCTGAAAGGGATGGCCTGTTCTGCGAGCGCATCTTTGGTCCTGTCAAGGACTATGAGTGCCATTGCGGAAAATACAAGCGTATCCGTTACAAGGGCATCGTGTGCGACCGTTGCGGCGTAGAGGTCACTGAGAAGAAAGTGCGTCGCGAGCGCATGGGCCACATCAAGCTCGTTGTGCCGGTGGCTCACATCTGGTACTTCCGCTCACTTCCCAATAAGATAGGCTACTTGCTGGGCCTCCCCTCCAAGAAGCTTGACTCTGTAATCTACTACGAGCGCTACATCGTGCTCCAACCCGGTGCAGCAGCCGACGTTGAGGGCGGACCGCAGCGTCTCGACCTCCTCACTGAGGATGAATACATCGAGCTGATGGCCAAGCTCCCCAAGGACAACCAGCTGCTCGACGACACTGACCCCAACAAATTCATTGCCAAGATGGGCGCAGAGGCAATCTACGACCTGCTCACTGAGCTCGACCTCGATAGCCTCAGCTACCAGCTGCGCGCACAGGCCGACAAGGAGAACTCGTCGCAGCAGCGCAAGACCGAGGCTCTGAAACGTCTGCAGGTGGTGGAATCGTTCCGCGCATCTCGCAATCGCAACAAGCCCGAATGGATGATTCTGCAGGTGGTGCCAGTGATTCCGCCTGAGTTGCGTCCCTTGGTGCCGCTTGATGGCGGCCGATTCGCAACCAGCGACCTCAACGACCTGTATCGCCGCGTGATCATTCGCAACAACCGTCTGAAGAGACTGCTCGAGATCAAGGCTCCCGAGGTGATTCTGCGCAACGAGAAGCGCATGCTCCAGGAGGCTGTCGACTCGCTGCTCGACAACAGCCGCAAGTCATCGGCCGTGAAGAGCGATGCCAACCGTCCGCTCAAATCCCTCTCTGACTCGCTCAAGGGCAAGCAGGGTCGTTTCCGTCAGAACCTGCTCGGTAAGCGCGTCGACTACTCGGCACGTTCGGTAATCGTCGTAGGCCCTGAGCTGAAGATGCACGAGTGCGGTCTGCCCAAGGACATGGCAGCCGAGCTGTACAAGCCCTTCGTAATCCGCAAGCTCATCGAGCGCGGCATCGTCAAGACTGTCAAGAGCGCAAAGAAGATTGTCGACCGCAAAGAGCCCGTGGTATGGGACATCCTGGAATATGTAATGAAGGGTCACCCCGTGCTGCTCAACCGTGCTCCTACGCTGCACCGCCTCGGTATCCAGGCCTTCCAGCCCAAGATGATCGAGGGTAAGGCAATCCAGCTGCACCCGCTGGCATGTACGGCATTCAACGCTGACTTCGACGGTGACCAGATGGCTGTGCACCTCCCGCTGGGCAACGAGGCTATCCTCGAGGCACAGATGCTGATGCTTGGCGCTCACAATATCCTCAACCCCGCCAATGGCGCACCTATCACCGTGCCTTCGCAGGACATGGTGCTTGGTCTCTACTATATCACCAAACTCCGCAAGGGCGACAAGGGCGAAGGCACCATATTCTATGGACCCGAAGAAGCCGAAATCGCCTACAACGAAGGCAAGGTCACTCTCCACGCTCCCGTCACCGTAATGGTTGACGATGTCGACGAGGAGGGCAAGCCCTACAAGCACCTCGTAAAGGACACGTCGGTGGGCCGAGTGCTTGTCAACCAGTATGTGCCTAAGGAGATTGGCTATGTCAACGAGATTCTGTCCAAAAAGTCGCTGCGCGACATCATCTCAAAGGTGATCAAGAAATGCGGTATTCCGCGCTCGGCACAGTTCCTCGATGACATCAAGAACCTCGGCTACCGCATGGCATTCCAGGGCGGTCTGTCGTTCAACCTCGGTGATGTGATCATCCCGCCAGAAAAGGAGGAGATCGTAGCCAAGGGATACGCCGAAGTCGAGGAGGTGATGAACAACTACTCGATGGGCTTTATCACCAACAACGAACGTTACAACCAGATTATCGATATCTGGACACACGTCAACGCCGACCTCACACATGTGCTCATGAAGCAGATGAAGGAGGCCAATCAGGGCTTCAACGCTGTATACATGATGCTTGACTCGGGCGCTCGTGGTTCTAAGGACCAGATCCGTCAGCTGGCTGGCATGCGTGGTCTGATGGCTAAGCCTCAGAAAGCCGGTGCGGAAGGCGGCCAGATTATTGAGAACCCGATTCTTGCAAACTTCAAGGAGGGCCTCTCGGTGCTCGAGTACTTCATCTCGACCCACGGTGCCCGCAAGGGTCTTGCCGATACCGCTCTGAAGACTGCCGACGCTGGTTACCTGACCCGTCGTCTGGTCGACGTAGCCCACGACGTGATTATCACCGAGGAGGACTGCGGCACTCTGCGCGGCCTGGTTTGCAAAGAGATTAAGAATAATGACGAGGTGGTTGCTTCGCTTGGCGAGCGCATCCTGGGTCGTGTCTCAGTGCATGACATCATCGACCCGCAGACCGAGGAGGTCATCGTGCGCGCTGGCGAGGAAATCAACGATGCCGCTGCCGAGCGCATCGATGCTTCGCCTATCGAGAGCGTAGAAATTCGCTCGGTGCTCACCTGCGAGGCTAAGCGCGGCGTGTGCGCCAAGTGCTATGGTCGCAACTTAGCCAACAACCGCATGGTGCAGAAGGGTGAGGCCGTGGGCGTAATCGCTGCACAATCGATCGGCGAGCCGGGTACACAGCTTACTCTGCGTACATTCCACGTCGGTGGTGTGGCTTCAAACATCGCAGCCGTATCAACCATCACCAGCAACTATGACGGTAAACTCGAAATTGAGGAGCTCCGCACCGTTGCTACCGATGAGGTTATCGATGGCAAGCCCGTAGATGTGGTAGTAGGCCGTTTGGCCGAAATGCGCATCATGGATCCCAAGACCAAGATGATGCTTACCTCGGCTGCAATACCCTACGGATCTAAGCTGTTCTTCAAGAACGACTCAGAGGTTAAGAAAGGCGATATCATTTGCGAATGGGACCCCTTCAACGCTGTCATCGTCAGCGAGGTGCCCGGCCGCATCGAGTACCGCAACCTCATTGAGAATGTCACCTACCGCACAGATATCGATGAGCAGTCGGGTCTGCAAGACCGCGTGATCATCGAATCAAAGGACCGCGCCAAGGTGCCCGAAGCTGCCATCATCGATGCCAATGGCCAGGAGATCAAGCTGTACGCTCTGCCTGTGGGCGCTCACCTGCTCAAGGACAACGATGCCGAAATCAAGGCTGGCGAAATCTTTGTGAAGATTCCTCGCGCCTCGGGCGGTGGTGCTGGTGATATCACTGGTGGTCTGCCTCGCGTGACTGAGCTCTTTGAGGCTCGCAACCCGTCGAACCCCGCAATCGTATCTGAGATTGACGGCGAGGTGCACTTCGGCAAGATCAAGCGCGGTAACCGTGAGATTTCGGTGGTCAACGAGAAGGTTGGCAACGAGCGCAAATACCTGGTGCCTCTGTCAAAGCAGATCCTGGTACAGGAGAATGACTTTGTGCGCGCTGGCACACCGCTCTCTGACGGCGCTATCACACCGGCCGACATCCTGAACATCATGGGTCCGACCGCTGTGCAAGAGTACATCGTGAATGAGGTGCAAGATGTGTACCGCATGCAGGGTGTGAAGATCAACGACAAGCACTTTGAGGTGATCGTGCGTCAGATGATGCGCAAGGTCAACATCCTCGAGCCGGGCGATACCAACTTCCTGGAATCGCAAATCGTTGACAAGCGCGACTTTATGGAGGAGAACGACCGCATCTGGGGCCGCAAGGTTGTAGTCGATGCTGGCGACAGCGAGAATGTGCAAGTGGGCCAGATCATCACCGCTCGCAAGCTGCGCGATGAGAACTCAGCCCTCAAGCGCCGCGACCTCAAGCTGATTGCCGTGCGCGATGCAGTACCCGCTACCTCAGAGCAGATCCTGCAAGGTATCACCCGCGCCGCTCTGCAGACCTCGAGCTTCATCTCGGCTGCCTCATTCCAGGAGACTACTAAGGTGCTCAACGAGGCTGCCATCAACGGCAAGACCGACTATCTCGAGGGTATGAAGGAGAACGTGATTTGCGGTCACCTGATTCCCGCCGGTACTGGTCTGCGCGAGTACGAGCGTCTGGTTGTAGGCAGTAAGGACGACATCGATGGCCTCTTTGACGAAGCCAACGAGATCCAAGACGTGGACCACATCGAGCTCACCAACGCATGAGGCGAATGAAAAATGAATAATGAAAAATCACCCTTGATTTTTCACCTCCTATAAAAAGCAGCCGCAAGGACAACCATCCTTGCGGCTGCTTTTTACATAATTATAGCCTCGGAGAGGCTTAACACACGTTTATAGGGGACAGGTCAAACTTAAGTTTTTGTTTTCGCCACTTTGATATGTGGAGTTTTAGTCGTATCTTTGCAAACTAACCATTGAAACCATTGACTAAAACCCATTGACCATGTGCACTGAAAGATACATCAACCCATTCACCGACTTCGGTTTCAAGAGAATGTTTGGCTCGGAGAAGAACAAGGCCTATTTGATCAACTTCCTGAATTCCCTGTTCGGGGAAAAGGACAAGATAGTCGACTTGACCTATGCCAACACCGAGCAGCTCGGAATCCTGCCCGGCGACCGCAACGCCATATTCGACCTATACTGCACCACGGAAAACCACCAGCGCATCATCGTGGAGATGCAGAATTCGAGCCAAAAGCACTTCATAGATAGGGCAGTATACTATACAACCCTCCCCATCCAGAATGCGGCGCAGCCGGGGGAGTGGAATTATGAATTGCCAAGGGTATACATGGTGGCTTTTCTCAACTTCACCATGTCGGACTACGCCACCAATCCGAACTTCAAGCATACCGTCAAGCTGTTCGACGAAGACACCGAGACGGTCTTCTATAACAAGCTGGTCTACTATTTCCTCGAGATGCCCAAGTTCGTCAAGGATTTCGACGACTTGGAGGACCGCAAAGAATACTGGCTCTACATCATCAAGAACATCAACAAGCTCGACGGCATCCCCGAAAAGCTCAACGACGACCTGTTCCGCAGCTTTTTCAACCTCGCCGAGGTAAGCAATCTCTCAAAAGAGGAATACCAGGCCTATGAGATGAGCCTCAAGCGCATGCGCGACAGCCAAAATATCGTTAACACCGCAAGAGAGGAAGGCAAAGAGGAGGGCATCGCCATCGGAGAGCACAATGCTCTCAGTAAGACGGCTCGAAACATGAAAGCGTTGGGCATTCCAGTATCAGATATAGCTAAATGCACTGGCCTCCCCGAGGCAGACATCAACGCATTATAAAAGTGCACCAATTGGTGGTCCACCATTTGGCGCACTTTTATTTTTCTTCATACCTTTACGGTTATAATCGTAATCCTAAGGAAATTAGAGGGTTGATATGAGCCCGGCGAATCCTCAGATTACACCTTTGCTATCGATATCCCCGAGGATTTCCCAAAATCCACCTCCCGCTCGGGGTGTATGGAAATCCGACCATTGATCAATTACCCATAGAAAATTAATAGCATGAAGAATATGTTGATGCTGGTGGCTGAGATGGCAGTTGCTGGGATGCTGAAAGCAGAGGTGACGCTTTCGCCCAACGCCGACCTTGGCAAATGGTATGACATTCACCCCCTCGACAAAAAGACCCTGGCCGAGCGTATCGCCAACGCCATCAATAACCGCCAGTGAAGTACATATTTTGACAAAAAATTTGTATATTTGCGGAAAAGTTTGGAAACCATGATCAAGAAGGTGATAAAATACCCGGTAGGAATGCCGTCTTTTGAGAGGATAAGGACGCAGGGGGCATTGTATGTTGACAAGACTGGCATTATCGCCCATTTGATTTCCCATTGCAACTGCGTGTTCCTTTCTCGTCCGCGCAGATTTGGCAAGAGTCTGCTACTGTCAACCATTGAAGCCTATTTCCTTGGCCAGAAACATCTCTTCGAGGGTCTGGAAATAAGCAAATATGAAGATGAGTGGGAGCCCTACCCAGTTTTTCATTTCGATTTGAGTAGAGATGAGGCCAATAATCCCGAAAAATTGGAAGAATACCTGCTGAAACAAATCAGCGAGTATGAGAAGTTGTATGGAGTGACCATAGGCGATGATGTCTCAAGCGTAGGAGGGCGATTTGGATGGCTCATCCAATATGTAAGCCGAGCCACTGGCAAAGGCTGCGTCATATTAGTCGATGAATACGATAAGGGCATTCAAGAGACCATCAACGACAAGCCAGCCTTGGAAAAGAATCAGGCATTGTTGCGCCCATTTTTTTCACAGCTCAAGTTTGAGTATACATTGCCAAGTGACCATGGAGGATTTGGTCCAGTAGATTTACTTTAGCCTTAGAAATCCAGATGTCAGGAGGCGCTTAAAGCTAATGCCTCATCCTCCAAATAAACCAGTTTCTGGCCAAGAGCATTTTGGAGCTTAATCAAGGTGCTCAACTCAAAATTCACCTTTCCGGACAACAGTTTGCTGACTTGTGCTGGTGTCACCCCTAAGCGTTGAGCCAATTCTACTTGGCTCATACCTTTCTCCCTTAAGATTTTTCTTATCTTAAGGGCTAATCTCCCCGAGATTTGCAGCCATTCTCTATTCTCTCTGCGGAAGTCTGCCTCTTTCTGCTCCTCCTCATTCCTTGGTCGGGCTATTTCTTTGAGTTTATCAACATTTACTTTCATAATCTATCGTTAAATATCGGTTAAGTCAACAATTCCATTTCTTCTTAGATATCCAATTGCCTCATCTATTTTATGGAAGACCTCTTTCTTAAGGGTTGGGGTATCTTTGATTTTCTTGGTAAGTTTTATCCCTCCGTGGACTACAATGTAAAGGTTAGGTTGCAATCTAATCGCATACAATCTCAACATTGTGGGGCAGGTCTGCGTTCACACCTTTTCATAAAAGGAACAGATGGGTTCATTGGTCTATTCCTATAAAAGTCAACAAAAACTGGGCTAGTGTTGTCTATTAATAGGAAAATCCTTAACTTTGCATAAAATTGATAGCCCATGATTAGCGACCAGGTGAAGACATATATTCCCAAGATTCAGGAATTCTTTAAGACCCAACCCATACTTAAGGCTTGGATCTTTGGTTCGTGCAGCCGTGGGGAAGAGCGCCCTGACAGTGACCTAGACTTGCTTGTCGATTATGACAGATCGCAGAGAATCACTCTGCTCAGAATATGTGGCATCGCGGCTGATCTAGAAGATGTCATAGGGCGTCCAATCGATTTGGTCGAAAGAGATTGCCTTCATCCCTTTGCCATCCCCACCTCAAATCGTGACAAAATCCTTATTTATGAGAGAAACCATTAGAGACCAAGAACGTTTGCAACATATCCAAGAAGCCTGCATGCAGCTCCTATCACATTCTGTGGAGGATTGGAAAACAAAAGTACAAATTGAGCCAACTCTTTATTATGGGATAGTGAAGCTTATGGAAATCATAGGCGAGGCTGCCTATAAACTAACGAAAGAGTTTAAGGCTTCGCGTCCGGAAATTAAATGGAGAGCTGTTGAGGTGATGAGGCATTTCTTGGTGCATGAATATTATCAAATCAAAACCGAAGATGTATGGGCTACCCTAACTGATGACATTGCTCCACTATTAACTAAAATTGAGGAGTATTTGAGTACTATAGAACCTGAAGGTAAATGTTGAAAAGACCAAGGAAATAGCTCGATCACGGAATGAGGATGGAGAAAATAGGGAAGGATAGGATTAAAATAAGTTAAATATTGTTATTAATAGGCATATTATTACGAAATAATTTCTAAATTTGCACAAACACTCTTCCGAAGCCCAAAAGTGGGAACTATAGGGATGGCGTAACATATTTTCAGGCGTTTATCAACAACGCTTTGTATCTTATATGCAGAAACTTCGCAACTTTCAGTATTACCATAAGATACTAAGCAACGATAGATGCCCCGGTATGTGTAATTTATTCTCGCTGAGCGTGGGTCCTTATTGGGCCCATGCCCATGTGGGCTTATATACACTATATAGCGTGGGCTTCGGTGTTGCTTGTTCCGATGGTAATAGGCAATGCGAAGGCCTCTGCATATAGGAGCAAGCAAAGAGCGACAGACCACGCTTTTTGTATCCAAAGTTTTGTTGTAGACGCCTGTGAAGGCAATGGAGATAACTACTACAACAAAATAAAAATCAATCATGAACCTACGATTCTTTGAAGGGCTTCTGCAGGCCATCCCACAAATGGGATGCAAGAGGATTTTGCCTCTTGCTCTATGTGGCTTGTTGGCCTTTAGCCCCAGTTTCGCTCAATCTTCAGCCGAAACTAAGCGCGAGTTTGCTTATCCACAGAAAGTGCAACCTCAGCAACTCGACAACTATCAATTCACCGTCTACTTCATCGGAGGCAAGAAAGTATATAATCTCCGAGGCTTAGAGCTCTGCAATGCAGGGGCTGAACTCGAGCAGCTGACCATCAACCCTTCAGGCACATCATTTGCGGTGCTTGGCAAAAAAGGAAACAAATCAGTACTATCAGTCTACGATTTATGGACTGCTGGCAAGCGCATGGCCGAATACAAAGACATTGATCAAGCTACGGCCATCACCTATACCCCTGATGCCCAGCAGCTCCTCGTTGCCAACTCGGGCAAAATCCTCGCTTATGATGCTCGCAAGCACGAAAAAGTTGGGGAATTCGAAATCTCTGGCACCCCTTCACAGCTCTACATAAGCCCAAATGGGTACCATCTGCTCGCTGTTGAAGGGCCAAATGTAACCATCTACAATCTCGAGTCCAAAGAACCTATGAAAGAGATTGAGATGGATGCTCCCATCACCGACATCGACTTTTCAAAGGACGGCACCGCTGTAGCCATCCTCTCTGCCGATGGCCTGCTCAGCACATACGACACTCGCAGCTATTTCCCGATGCTTAGTATCGACGGCCTCGGCGATGCTCTGAGTTGCAGCTACAACCCCGATTCTAAATGGGTATCAGTAGTCACTGGCGATGGCCGTATCGCTGTGATTAATATGTTTGACCCTCAAGACCGCGAATATTGGGATATCTCTGACGGAGGTTGCAGCGATGCAATATTTCTCAAAGATGGCAAGGAGCAAGTGTTCTTGGCCTACAACACAAAAGGCAGCATTGTTTATCGCCTCATGAGTGACTTGGCACCCAACCTCACTAAGCTTCTTTCTGATGAACTCAACGAACGTATGAACGAGTGGATGAAGATGCTCCCAGGCGAGACCCTTGAAGAGTACAATCTGCGTGTCAACGATGAGACTCGCAAGCAGCAAGCTCGCCTCTTTGAAGAAGAAATTGCCACCCGCATGGCCGAGAACCTGTTTGCTGAGACCACCGTATCACTCGGTAACTATAACACAGCCGAGGGTCGACTGGCTATCAATTTTGACACACTGCCTACCATCTATCTGCCTGTGCCTGAAAACGAACTTAACGATTTCATGGATGTTGGCAACCTCGAGTTCACTAACCTGCGTTATGGCCTTACAGCTGATGACAAATTTGAGCTCGTGTATGCTGATGTATTGAATAAGAAATCAGGCAATACCTATACCTTTGACAACCGAGACCGCAAGAGCCTTGATTACCTGATGAGCGATGACAGTTACGTGCCTTTGGAACTGGTGCAAATGTCTAATCTCGAAGGCATCAAGCTCAACGAAATCAAAGACAACATTATGGCATTGGCCAAGCAGCAAAGCCAACTCAGCGACCACACAAATATCGATGTTGATGCTCGCGTCGTGACCGACTATGATGCCCAAGGCAACAAGATCCTCAACTACAAGATAGATTTTGCCTATACAGTTGACAAAGAATTCTCAGCACAAGAGGACTTTGCACCTGGCAAATACAAAGTCGAGGAATCGCCCGCTGCTCAATCGATGCTGGCAATTATCAAGACCGCTTTTGATAGCGAATTTGCGCGCTATGTCAAACCCGGTAAGAAAGTGCGTGTCAATGTGACCGGCATGGCCGATGCACTCCCCATCAACCGTACCTTAGCTTACGATGGCAGCTATGGTGATTTCAGTAATGAGCCAGTTTACAAGAACGGCCAACTCAGTAATATCAGCGTCAGCAAGGCATCTGGTATCACCGAGAACGAGCAGCTCGCATTTGTTCGTGGGCAAGGCGTACGCAACTTTATCGCAAAAGAAGTACTCGATGGAAAAAACATGCAACCCAACTATGTGAATTACATCGAGGTAACAGAAGGCACCGGTGGCGAATTCCGCCGCATCAAAGTAGAATTCCTTTTCATTGACGCATTTTGATAAATAACAAACATTTAGCTACTTGTAAATGAAGAGATTATTGTTTCTCCCTCTCCTTGCCTCTCTTTGGTTTTGTGGCCAAGCCCAAACTATTGAGAAGGCGCGAGAAAGCTTCGTGGAGTTTGTCGAAACCAACAACAATGGTGGCACCAAAGATCAGGTCTATGCTCTCCTCTATCAGTGCTACCAAGATTACGCCGCAGTAATTGAAAACTCTTCGGCTGGAAGTGACGCTTACAACGAAGCCAAAAGCGGATTGCGTGAGATTTACCCCTATCTTCAGAACGGTGCGGCTTACCACGCCCAAAGCGGTCATCAAGCCAAGGCCATACAATTTGCCATGGCTTTTATGGACGTACCTATGATGGAGGCATTCCAAGGGGAGCAATTCAACCATGATGCTAATTATGCCACCATGGCCTACTTTGCCGTATCGAATACCTATAATCAGCGCGACTATTCTCACGCCGCCGTATACGGTCGCGAATATCTGGCCACCGGCGACCAAAAGTATCGCCAGCAGGTATTTGCTTGCACTCTCAAATCTTGGAGCGAAGTCAAGAACTATGAGCAAGCCCTCGCTATAGCTGACGAGGCTCTGAAGGCATATCCCAATGATTTCAATTTGCTTTCAATGGCCATAAATTGCGCCATCGACGGAGGGGATAATACCCATTTGCAAACCTACCTCACCAAGGCTCTGAGCCAAAAGCCTAACGATGCTACTTTGCTCAACATTCAGGGCAAACTCTACGAGAACACCCAAAATTTCCAACAGGCACTGGCCATTTATCAGCGATTGAAACAGAGCAATCCCACAAATCTCGATGTGCACCGTCATTTGGCCATCAATTACTACAATCAAGGTGTGGTTGCATACAACAAAGCACTTAATGAGACCAGCGAAGGCTCTAAGAAGAAACTCAATAAGCAAGCCAACGAATATTTCTCGGCTGCCGCTGCCACTCTCGAAGACGTAGTGGCTAACGATCCCGCATCTCTCAAATATCAACAAGCGTTGGCTACGGCTTACAGTATCCTGGGTGAAAATGCCCAAATGGAGGCTGTAAACAACAAGATTATCTCTCTCGGCGGTCGTACCATCGATGCTGGAGCAGTGCCAGTGCTGATGGCCTATGAAGGCAATGGAGCTGCCAGCAGTCCAACAGTAGTGGGCCCATCAAGCACCCCAGCGGTAGCCCAGTCGGCTAACTCTTCTTCTCAGCCAGTAGTAGCAATATCTGCCGAGGCAGCTGCCCCGCCTTATTCACAATTCGCAAAGGAGTTTGTGGAGAGCCGAATCCGCTCTTGGCAACAAAAAGACCCCTACGAGAATGTCGAGGAATATCAGGCGCGCGTTACCGAAGAGGCTCGCCAAGCCAAAGTCAAGGAATATCTCTCAGCAGCCGAGCGCGAATATATTGCAAAATACACTAAGGGTGTACGCTTCAATGACATGCTTCTCAAGCCTTATGATGCCGAGAATTGTGTGTTCCTGGTTGAATCACGCTTTGGCGAACTGGTAGTGCCGGTGCCCCGCGAAAAGAATGAGGCCCAACAATTCGCTAACAGTTGGAGCGGCATGCAATTCAAGGATCCGCAATACTATGTCAGCGACGATAAACTGCTCCTGAGTTCGCTTACCTTCGTTACTCCAGCTGGTAAGCAATACAAATACGATGCTGATAAGTCGCTTACTTATGTCGAGACTGTAGTGGATATGCAATTTGATGCTATAGATACCTCATCAGCATTGGCGCAGAATACTGGAGGCGGTAAGGCCAAGCGTGAGCAAAAGGTGATTAAGGGTGGAGGCTCTGACGTTGACATCGATATACCCGAGACCAAGAAGGCAAGCGAGAAGACCTTTGCTGTGATTATAGCCAATGAGGATTATGAGATGGTTGCAACTGTACCAATGGCTTCGAATGATGGCGATGCGTTTCGCAAATATTGTAACAAGACTCTCGGGCTCCCAGAGAAGAACATCAAGTACTACTCAAATGCCTCATACGGTCACATGTTGCGTGCTATGAAAGATCTCAAAAATATAGCCGCGGCTTACAATGGCGATCTTAACGTAATTTTCTATTACGCCGGTCATGGGGTGCCAGATGAGAGCACCAAGGATGCCTTCTTGTTGCCTATCGATGCCGAGGGTACAACTACAGCTGGTTGCTACTCGCTGAAGAAACTGTATGAGGAGCTGGAATCGCTCGATGCAAACCTTGTGACCGTTTTCCTTGATGCCTGCTTCAGTGGCGCTAAGCGCGAAGGCGGCATGTTGGCATCAGCTCGCGGCATTGCACTCAAGCCAAAGGCTGAGGCTCCGAAGGGCCGAATGGTGGTATTCAGTGCAGCAAGTGATGAGGAGACGGCTATGGCTTATGATGAAAAAAAGCATGGCCTTTTTACCTACTACCTGCTCAAGAAACTGCAGCAGACCAAGGGCAATGTTACACTGAGCGAGCTGGGAGACTATCTTAAAACAGAGGTTGCTCGTACCGCATCGGTCGAGAATAGCAAGCCGCAGCATCCCACCGTGGCCCCATCAGCCGCCATCCTCGACGATTGGGCCAAAATGAAAGTGGTCTACTAACAAAAGTCTTTGGTTTTTAGCTTTTGGTTTTTGGAAATATTACCAAAAGCTAGAACCAAAGACCAAAAACTTACTGTAATGTTTCCAAAAGCCAAAAACCAAAGACCAAAAACCAATAATTATATGAAAACTAAACTGTTTCTTTTTGCCACTGCCTTGCTATTGGGCAGTAGCGCAGCTATGGCTCAACAGCAGCGCACTGTCAGCGGCATAGTGACCGACACCAAGGGAGTGCCAATCCCTGGTGCTAAGGTAGAACTGGTAGGATGTAACGAATCTGTTCTTACCGAACTTGATGGCACCTTCCTGATCAACACCGAATGTCCGGCCAAGAAAGTGCTGGTGCAATACGGTGGCATGCAGAAAAAGAGTGCCAGCATCAAGCCAGACATGAAAGTTAAATTGCACAAATCAGGCTGGTGGAGTGATAAGCCTGAGCGCTATCGTTGGTTTGCATCGGCCCAGGTGGCTTTTCCATACAAAGGATTCAAACAGCCTGCCTTCGGTTTGATGGTTGGCGTAGTGAAGGATTGGGGTGTCTATGCGCGAGGTTTCTACAAGTCAGTACACAGTGTCTCTGACAACGATACCTACTGGTATACAGGAGATAAGGCACATGAATTTGCCTCAGTGTCTGGTGGCATAATCAAACGTCTTTGGTGCCCTATTCATGTCTATGTTGGCGCTGGTTTCTTATGGAATCAAGATCTATACAAGGGCAGCGATGGAGAATGGCACGACTGTTACTATGATGAGGATTTCTACTACAAATACTCTAATGTGCTTGTCGAGGGTGGTCTAATGCTCACCTACAAAATGCTGACAGTCAATGCTGGCGTGATGTGGGGCCCAGCCGAGGTAGATGACTCAGACATTTACTATCAGCGTGACCCCAAACGTCCCTTTGCGGTAAATATCGGTATTGGTATTAGTTTCTAACCACTTAACAGATCGTTGAATATGAAAGTACTAAACAAAATATTTGGCATTTTGGCTTTGGTCACAGTTGTGAGCTTGGCCTCATGTCGTGACCTCTCAGATGATTTCCCCAACAACTGGCCTACCGTGGCTACCTGGTCACAAACTGATGGCACAGCTAATCATCCATTTATCATATACGGAGTGGTAAACGATGGCAAACAGTCATACTCAAATTATACCGAGGCCTATTTCTTGTTAGCTTCTGATTCCCTCTTGTCGAATGCGCAACGCCTTGAGGCTGAGTATGAGGAGTATACCTATACTTCCAACAAAAAGACCTATACCGGATATCGCTTCGTAGCCTATCCTAACCTCAGCTATGATACTCAGTATTACTACTGCCTGGCTCTCGTAAATGGCGATATGACTATTCGTGGCAATGTGCGTCCTTACTATAAGGAAACCCCTCTGCCTGAATCCCTGCCTCTGACTCTTGGGAACATCACCTACACAGCTTATGGCGAAGAGACCCAGGATTACAAGTCGTATGCCGATTGGTTTATGGCAGACCTCTACACCACCGATGGCAAGACTACCAATGGCGCTTTTGAGTGCTGGTACAGCAATGGTTGGCAATGCCCCGAAAACGTGACTCTTAGCCAGACAGACCAAGTGCTCGTATGCTGGGACGGCGGCTTGGAGGTCAGCAATGGCACAGCCACTGTCTACGCTGACATCACTGGCCGTGGCTTATATGGCGTTTCCAATGTGGTGAACATCCAAAATACCGAGGCCAGTGTCGATATGACCTCGCCCTATGCTCAGGTCAACCTCCACCTCTTCAACCCCAACGAGGAATATCCAGAATTCTCTGGCGAGTTTGGTATATGGGGCAAAGAGATTTATAATCGTGGTACTCTCAACCTCCTCTCTGGTGAAATCACCAACAAATTAGGCGCGGGCAACTACGTATGGAATGGCGTTAGCGGCAAGAGCAGCGCAGTAATGACCTATTATCTTCTTCCCACTGATGGCATTGCATCCACCGCATACCTCACCGGTGGCTATGGCATATCAGGTGATGGGGACTCCCAATGGCAAGATTTCTCCGACATTGAGTTTGAATTGCCCGCCCTCGAGGCCAATCACATTTACGATGTCGAAGTTGTCCTCCCTGAGATTGAAGTCCAGACCACTGGCACCGAGCTGAAGGTGAATAGCGTGACTATGTATTATAATGATGGCACAAACTATACCCCTGATGGAATGTGGTATGGAATGTTGCTGAATAGCGATTACATCCCTGTAACTGGAAATTACATCTGCCTTTTGCCTGATTTCCTTGAGTCCGGAGTCGTTTGGACAGCCACTGAGAGCGACCAGGAAACCCCTGTATACTTGACCGAGGAGGATGTTTATCTCTTCGTTTGGAATCCCGATACCAACATAGTCTACGAACCTGTTTTTGATCCAAGGGCCATTATTTCGTTGGATCCCAATCAGTCTTCAGTTTGGGAGAGTTTATATGGCATAGCGCAGATTGAAGCAGGCAGCGTAGATGTTAAGTTGAGATCGATGTATTCTCTGGTAGAATTGGATTTTGTCAACGGCACGCAGAGGGACATTACTATCTCTTCGGTTTCTCTCACTGGCGAATCAATCTATTCGCGTGCTACTTATGAGTATTATGGTTCTTTCAATTTCGACCAGATGCATTACATCGTGGATGCAACTTTTGAGCCATATAATCGCTATCCCTATAGATTTACAGTATCAGCAGGCCAATCCAACACTTACAGTGGATTCTATGTTATTCCTGCTTATGCTATCGATTCCGATACCCGCTTTACCGCTACCGACTCCGAAGGCAATACCTACACCCTCGACATCCCCGACCTCAAATGGTATCCCAGCGACCGCAACACCTACGCCTTCGAACTCAATGAGCAGGAAGAAGAAGGAGTAAAGCTGGAGATAGCAAATGTAATCATTCATAATTCCCATAATGCAGAGATAAATTGTAATTATGGGACTTTAAGATGCTACTTGACCGATGGCAATTCTGAAGTGACCTCAGAGATGTTCTACATAACAAATAATGGTAATGGTTGGGAAACAAGTAAGGACATCTATGTCAAGGGAGATGATGTATATCTGGTTGTGGTAGGTGAAGAGGTAGATGTTTATAATTATACCTATCCTTTTGAGGCCCAAACCTACGGAGGCCTGAGCGTAACGACCGAATATGATAGATGGGTGGAATTTTGTAGCTCAATTTATGGAGCTTACGGTCGGGTTGATTACATAAATGAATTGGTTCAAGACGGCCCAGTTTCCATAACCGTTAGCAAACCCTTCCAATCAATAGAAGTGATAATATCAGATAACACAGGAATAGGAGGGGACATTTATATTAAATCAGTAAGTCTCGCTTCTCCAACTACTTATAGGGCGGTTCAAATTTCAGATTTTCAAATTTCAGGTTATGATGGAAAAGATGATGAACCTTCCTGCGCTCTAAGTTATAACTTGAATGATAGTTTTGCTACCATACATTGCTATGGGCTTTTAGGGGATTTCACTGATGGTTATGTAGTGGTAGTAGAATTTGAAACCCCTGAGGGAATATTCTATAAGGAAATAGAAGGGCTATACGATAAGGATGGCCTTATGAACTGCACTGGAATAATAACTAGGGTGTCCAAAATTTTGTG
>NWBJ01000005.1 GCA_002633115.1 Muribaculaceae bacterium Zag1 | reverse complement strand
GTCACAAAATTTTGGACACCCTAAGTATTAATCTTTAATCAGTGATATGGAAACAGAGCAGAATACCGCTACTACAAATGAGAGAAGAGACGAATTCGTAGATTGGGTTATGGCCCAAGGCTACGGCGAAACTGTCAAGATTGGGCCCAACTGCGTCTATGGGCGCTGGGAGGGCAAACCCTATCTAATATTGTTTCGCATAAATGAAGATAAGTGGAGCCACTACCGCACGGGTATTGCTTACATTATGGTTCCATCCAAATCCATTAGTTTGGACTTGAATGCATACTCTGTCTACGAGGTGTGGATTCAACTTATGCACTCAGGCGAAGCCAAGGTAGCTTATACTTATGGCAAGGAAGGCAGCCTTGAAGATTTGGCTGCTGCCAAAAAGGCTTTGGAAGATTCTCCCCTCCCAGCGGAAAGGACGCAATTGCTAAGTCTGATTTTTGATTGGTTGGCAATGGCCAGATGCTGGCCTAAACTGCAGTCTGATACCATCTCTCTTGTGGCAAACAAGGCAAATATACGAATTACCCTCCAGCCCAATATCCCAAATGGATACTGCGCTGTAGTGAACTATTGCATAAAACTCATACATTATGAAATTCCGCCTGAAACTAAGCAACGGTGTTTAGTCGAGGCTCTTTCCCAGTTCAAAGAGGTGAATTCCTTTGCAAAGACCTCAAGTGAAAACGACAAGGATTTCCTCATCGTAGAAAAGAATATAGAATTGCCCGACATGCAGCATTTCTGCCGCCAATACGATGAATTCATCTCATGGTGTATCCATTTGGGTTGTGATATGAATTATCTTTTGGGTAAGTGGATGCATGAGGACATCCCGGTTGACCTCTGCGGTAGAAATTGCGGCGATAGATTATCGGGATGGAGTGCGACTAAGCTCAAAGCCTGGGTGCGCACTGATCACAGTGTGCCCACTGAAGTAGAGATGGTTGAGACGAAGGAATCAGAATCTTATGCCGAGGGTTCGACTCTTGAGGAGATACGCTGCGGCGTAGCTTATGGCACAGGCGAGCGCTCTTCGCGCCAAATAAGAGTAAAGGGTGCTGATGAAGTCGGCTATTTGGCCCTGCTCTTGGGGTCCGTAAGCAATCCCATTGATGGCCATGAATTGGCCAAACTCTTGGCCTCTCGATTTAGCACCCCTACTGGCTTAGATGATTTCCACTCATTCCTCACCCAACACTCCATCCCTTTCAAGAAATCAACCACCAACTGAGATTAGTAAGGGACCATTTTGAAATTAATTTTTAGGCTCAACTCCAAAAGCCAGAGGTCTTCAACCAGCTTAAACGTATCATCGGTAGAGATGTTATAGCCAAAATGGCTCATCACTCTCATTGATAAGCAACACTCAACAATATCATAGCCTCGGAAACTATTTTTCCGAGGCTATGTCGTAACTTTGCACTATCAGCTTTAGGCTGTGGGGCGCCCCGTGAGGCAGTTGCACCCTTGAAGGCATCGGCTCATAAGGACGGACGCACGGCGGTATACCCAGGGGGTCGATGCCGCCATTTTTATATAGACTCCGCTTTCACCATTTGGCAGACTGAGAGATTACTTTGGATTGAAAACTTTGGTAATTTTTTGTGGATTGGAGAAAAAGGTGTATATTTGCATTGTATCTGTAAAATGATTAGAATATGGTGCAATACGACCCAAGGGCGGACATTGTGTTCCGCAAGATTTTTGGCGAGCATAAGCATCTTTGCATGAGCTTGCTCAACTCGTTGCTGCCACTGAGCGACGAGCAGAAGATCGTTTCGCTGGAATACCTCCCTTCCGACGTGCTGCCGTTGTCGGTCAACGGCAAGAATTCGATAGTGGATGTCAGATGCAAGGACAAGGATGGACGCACCTTCATCGTGGAGATGCAGATGTATTGGACTGAGGCATTCCTGATGAGGACTCTTCTCAATGCTTCAAAAGCCTTTGCCAGCCAAGCTGACAAGGGCACGGGGTTTAAGGATCTGCAGCCAGTCTACTCGCTGTGCCTCCTCAACGAGAGCATGCCAAAGGCCAAGGAGTACAAGGACGAGTATCGACACCTATTCATAATCTGCCACGAGAACCACAAGGAGTTGACAATAGATGGAATGAAGTTCGTTTTTGTCGAACTGCTAAAGTTCCATTCTCTCAACAAAGGCCACAACAAGCTGATGGAGCTATGGCTCTCCTTCCTGACCATGCTGCAGGACAATACCGATGGTATAGTGCCAGAATATCTGACCAAGGACAAAAACGTTGCTGAAGCCGTAGAAATAGTGCAAGATCTGAAATTGACCCCCGAGGAAAGGGCCCACTACGAAAAGTTCTGGGACGAGGTGTCTTGCGAACGCACTCTCCTTTCCGAGCGCTTTGACAACGGCGTAAAAGAAGGCTTGGAAAAAGGGGAGAAAATCGGCTTGGAGAAAGGCGAAAAGATTGGTCTGGAAAAAGGTGAAAAGATTGGCTTGGTAAAAGGTGAGCAGATAGGCCTCGAGAAAGGCCGAAGAAAAGAGAAGGAAGAAATGGCTCGCAATCTCAAGGCCATGGGCGTAGACCTCACCACCATCGCTAAGGCAAGCGGACTGTCAAAGATACAGAACCTCTAAACAACCACAAAACTGCATAGCCTCGGAATCTATTTTTCCGAGGCTATGTCGTAAATTTGCGGTGTAAAAAGGATGAAAAGATGAGACAGGTAAATCATGAAACGGCTCGCGCCGCATTGAGGTGTGACATCAAGGCTCTTTCTGAACTGGCTATGATGAATAGGCTGCGCCCCTATGAGTGGCCTCTGCGTACTGTGGATTTTGAGGAAGACCCAGAGCTTTCTGAAGAAGAGAACCAAGATCGTTATGATGTGGAATATGGCAGAGCTGAGCGCTTCAACAGCTCTATGCCCGTCCCTCCACATTGGATCAACATTTGTCTCAAATACATCTTTGAGGGCTCGCAATGGGTTGCGGAAACTCAGGAACGAGTAGATAAGCTGATGGAGAAAAATGCCAAAGTACTCAACTGGTGGCGTGCCATAGGGTATGATGTCGACAGCGAGATTGATTTCCGCGGCTTTTATCCTCGATTCTATATGAGTGCACATGATGAGACTCCTGAAAACATTATGGCCCAAAGGGATATAAAAGAATATTGCCGCCGTCTCGAAATACGACCCATAGACATGGCGTTGTACTGCGCCGGTTGCCGTTTTGACTATGACGACGTAAGACGATTGCTGCGCTTGGGGGCAAATCCAGAAGCTCCCGTATTCGAAGTGCAAATATACTACCCCGAGCCGGAAGACCTCGAAGGCGATGATTTCGATCCTGACGACTTTATTTACCGAGACAGAGGACTATGCGATAGGATAGGCGCAGAAAGCAGTTACCTTACTTGCGAAGGCGCATATTGGTTCTTAAGCCTATCGGAGGGAGAAGAATGCGATGATGAAGAGCTTGAGGATGCCATGGAAATCCTCCTCGGCCTCGCCGCCCACAACCACATGCTCGATATCCTCGATAAAGCCTACCCTTGTGATGTTACATGACCAAAGTGATACCTCAAGCTCTGGTTCCCCGACAGCCCCAACGCCAAGAGGCTCGAAGAGTTTCGCTGCTTGATCAGGAACAAGCCCCTCCTTAGGGCAAAATTCGAGGCCAAGTTTCGGGAACTTGTCGACGACTACAAAAAATGTATCCCTTAGGAATCTATTTTTCCGAGGCTATGATGTAGCTTTGCAATATCAGCTTAGTTTGGGGGCCTCCGGAGATAGGTTCGTTTCACTCAACTATCTTCCAATTGACAATTTCGTGGTCTGAAGTGCGGAAATTGATTCCTACCTTTACAATTGGCAGTTTAAGGCGAGTAAAACGACGAGAATATTTCTTTATGTCAATTTGGGACAAAGCTTCTTCTACCGTGCCATTAAGTTTTACCTCAAAGAGATATAGTTTCCCAGCCAGGACCATAGCCATGTCGACACGCCCTGTGGCAGTATGCGCCTCCACATCGGCCCATGCGCCAAGCAGAGAGAAAACAACAAAGAGCATCTGCTGCCAATGGCCCTCAGAAGAAGCATTGTTGCAATAAGGAATTTCAGCGAAGAATTCTTTGAGAATCGTAAGACCCTTGTTGAGATCCCCGGCATACACGCTGCGTACGAAATCAGCCAGAGTGTTTGATGCCATAAGGGTATCTTGTACATAATTTGGCAATAGTGCCTTCATTAGGCCAAGTCGCACTTCTTGGTTTGGAATATCAAGGATATACTGTTTCATTAGAGGGTCATATCCTTTTATGGTAAGATAGCCGCTTTGATAGAGCAGCGGCACAATATTAGTGATGCTTTCGGTAGGAGTATCAAATTCCTCGGCTGATGCGTAGCAGGGTGCTATGTTTGAGGGCACAACTTTGAAGCGCCGTAGCATGTTGATCAGATAGCGTGGAGTGCCAGAAGCGAACCAATAGGAATCGAATTTTCTCTCTTTAAGGCAACTGATGAGGCTGTAGGGATTGAAAAGTTCGGGTGAGTGCTCCGCAAAAGCATATCCGTCATAGTGTTGGCGGAGCCGAGTTATAGTGTCTTCTACGGTTAATCCCTGCTTATCTGCGAGTGTCAATATCCCTTGGCGCAACTGGCTCTCGGTTTCGCTAAGGGTAATGCCGCAGATAGCGGCATAGTCATCACTCATGCTGAGGTTTGACACATTGTTAAGCTCGCTGAATATGCTCATCTGCGAGAATTTGGTGATGCCAGTTATGAACACCCAGCGCAGCATCGGATCGCAATCCTTGAGCGGAGCATAGAGTTCGCTCATCACGCTGCGCATTCTATCACGCAAGTCGTCATCATGCACCACATTTAGGATGGGCTTATCGTATTCATCGATAAGCACCACCACCTTTTTGCCAGTGTAATTATAGCAATAGCGAATCAAATTCTTCAATCTTACGCCCAATGAATCTGAATTGCCTTGATAACCGAATTCCTCGTTTAGGCAGTTGAGCAAATCATTGAGATACCCCCTCAGGCGTTCTTCATCCTCCGACTTAAATCCAGCAAGGCTTATCAGGATTACGGGGGATTGGGTCCAATCCTTCTCCAGATTTTCTATTGCCAAACCTTGGAACAGGTCCTTACGGCCTTCAAAATATGATTTGAGTGTGCTTACCAATAGGCTCTTGCCAAATCTGCGAGGACGGCTTAAGAAGACGTATTTACCACCGTATTTAACCATATCATACATGATCTCAGTCTTATCGACATATACGTACCCCTCCTCGCGGATTTCCGCGAAGGTCTGAATGCCAACTGGATATCTAAGCCTACTCTCCATGGTGTTACCATTAAATTAACTACATAAACTATAGCCAAGCAATTTCCCTTGCCTATCATCTGATGTTTTTATTACCGCAAAAATACGAATTATTCTCCACATTATAATGATAGATGAGGAAAAAGTTGTTTAACAAACTATCGGAATTTATAAGTGAGTCTCAATGGCGCATAATGGAAATCGTGCCTTTTGGAGGCTCATGGGTACATCATTATGACTTTCCGGCCCTTATCCGCTTCTCACATCAATGCCAACATCCTGACTTATTCTTATGACCAAATGAATGTATGTATCTCCAGTCGGCGTTGTACTGCCCGTTCTCCATGATCGCCCAGTCGAGCCTTCCGAAACGCTTGGCTATTTCCGAAAAATGAGAGCCGAATCCTCCGTCGCCGCTGATTTCCGAAAAATGAGAGCCGAATCCTCCGTCGCCGCTGACGTACACCCTCAAATGAGATGCCTTTGGATTGAAAACTTTAGTAATTTTTTGTGGATTGGAGAAAAAGATGTATATTTGCATTGTATCTGTAAAATGAATAGAATATGGTGCAATACGATCCCAGGGCGGACATTGTATTCCGCAAGATTTTTGGCGAGCATAAGCATCTTTGCATGAGCTTGCTCAACTCTTTGCTGCCACTGAGCGACGAGCAGA
>NWBJ01000004.1:34118-45433 GCA_002633115.1 Muribaculaceae bacterium Zag1 | reverse complement strand
GCCACTTTTTAAAGTGGACTCAATACTTTTTTCCAAAACTATCTCTAACCCTATAAATGGATAATTTATTAGATTCAAGAAAGTAGGGTGTTTTACTCTCCCAACAAATTGCCCTTTGTGAAATCAAATAAACAAAAAAGAGTTCAATTTCTTAAAATTTGGATACTCTGAAGAGATCATTTTTGGAAAATCTTGGTCAAATTCACTTAATTTGCACCAGAGAATTTTCTCACAAAAAGAAATAAGGTTTACTTAAATCTCACTAAAATGAAAAAATCATTACTTCTATCAGCTGTGCTTCTCGCTGGCGCGTGGGGATCGGCGCAAGCTCTGGAACGTGCTGACTACCTCGGCACGTATGTCTGCACCAACGCCACCGGCGTTGAAGGCGCAATCGATGGCATTGACACTGATGCTTGGATTGGCTCATCTATCTCAGTGGAGGAAGACGCTGGGTGGTTTGCCACAGAATCGAGCGTGATGGTCAAAAACATGTTGCCCGTCACCAGCGGCACTTTGATTTTTTATGGCGCAATTGACGCTGAAACCGGTGTGCTGACATTCAACTCAATGATGAACAGCTACAGCGGTTATGACCTGGCTGACGCTGCTGATCCAAGCAACTACTTGACGGCAACCTACAGCTCTGACCGCAAAACCATCACCGTAGAGAATATGGCTATGGTGGATTATGATGGCAACGTGATGCTCAAGGCTGAAAAACTGGTATGGGAACTCCCAGTGGTCAAGACCCCCAATCCACCTCTGATGTACCTCAATCTCGACCCCGCTCAGGGAGGTATCGTAATTGACGTTACCGCTCCTATTACCTATGACGACGATGCTGATTCTGATAAAATCGAAGGTCTTATCGATCGCATGGAGATTCAACGCTCCTCGGATGGAGGCGAAACCTATGAGACCATCAAATATTGGAATAATGTTGAGCCTGGAGCAGAACTGAGCTTTGTTGATGAGGATGTCGATTTTAACGGCAATTACGTATACTATAAAGCCGTAGTGACTAAAGGCTCCGCTTCAAGCAGTCTTGCCAAGGGTACATACGCCTCAAAAGACGCACCCGATATCGACAATCTCTCGGTAATCAGCAACAAGGGCGCTGCTCCTGTGACCGTTAGCTTCACTCTGCCCTCCAATGTAGCTTCACCTCTCACCAGCGTCTATATCAACCGTCGCAGCTATTCGGGCGGTGGACAGGAAACCATCAAAACTTATACCGAGGATTTGACCGAGGGTCTGGAGATAGAATACATTGACGAAGAGGTAGAGAGTGGTGTGAAATACAGCTATTCTGTTTACACTACCTGGAAGTTTGGAACAAGCTGGGGCAAATCAGTGACTATTCTGGTTGATGAAGATGTGCCCTACATGGCTTCCAACTTTGTTGGAACCGGTGTTGGAAACAACGTAACCCTGTCATGGGATGCTCCTACCCGTGGCAAAAACTTCGGATATTTCGATCCTGAGAAAGTACGCTACCAGCTCACCCGCATAGCTACCGATGCGGCCCAAGGAGAAACAGAAGTAATAATAACCCCAGAAGGCGGCATTGCTGAAACCACATTTACCGATGTTGTCGATGTTGAGGCTCTCACTCAGTTTACCTATGCCCTCTATACCTTCACTGAGGGTGACAGCGACAATGCACTCAAATCAGGCACGTGCAATGCGGCTGCTGGTCCAGCTTTGAAACTGCCGTTTGAAGAGAATTTTGATGTCTACACAGATGCTTGGACACGCTCGGCTCAGCACTTGTGGACTGCATCAAGGCGTCCCGAGAACACTGGCTGGTATAATCTGGCAGTACAGTATTGGCAGTATATGGGTGAGGAGTATACCTACATTGTGGCTCAAGCCGATGAGAATCCTGACAGCAAAGACAAACTCGATCACCCCTATGGCTTCGTCACCGTCAATTTCTATGACACTGATGAACTCAACGAATACTATAATTATTCTTCGCCAGAACTCAATTTCAGCGAGGCCACTTATCCGGTAGCCATATTCCTCAACCTGGTGACAAGAATCGACAGCAAGTGCTGCGTGAAACTCCAAGCTGGTAATTCGACCGATGACATTGTTGACTTTGCCGACTATTGCGAGGCATCAGCAAGCGATCCAGAAATAGAGTCGTATGAGTGGCGTCAAGTAGTTGCTCCTCTTGCCGACCTGGCTGGAAAGGATAACGTGAGAATCAACTTCTTTGCAACCAATGGCGATAGCGCATGCGAGTTCCAGACCCCAGTTGGCATTGACAATATTCTCATCGACAACTTCCCCGCAGTCAACAACCTCGAGGCCAGTGTTGACAACGATACAGTGACTCTCACCTGGAGCAATCCCTCGACTGAAACTCAGACTGTTGCCAACTACGATCTCTATCGCGATGGCGAATTGCTGCAAGCCACAATCGCTGACACCCAAGCCACAGACCAAGTTGAGTTGGGCTCAGAACATACCTACTATGTAGTAGCTCGCTACCAGACTGCCGATATCGAAGCCCCAGCTTCTAATGCGGTATCAATTCTCACCTCTGGAATTGCTATGTTTGGCAATGACAATGCTAAGATGAATGTCACTGGCAACGTCATCACAATCAATGGCACAGCATCAGTTGAAATCTTCACCGTAGATGGCCGTAAGGTGTATAGCCAACGCAATGGCATAGCCAGCTACAATGCCGCTCCGGGCGTGTATGTAGTGGTTATCAATGGCACTACCGCCAACAAAGTCATAATTAAGTAATTATCCCAAGGAGGGGGCGCGAGCAATTCGCGTCCCTTCCCTAATCAACAAAAATCAATAGTATATGAAACATCTATTACTTATCTGTTCTCTGTTATGCGCATTGGCTGTCAATGCTGCCCAGCCCCAAGGAGCAGCAACTAAATATTCCTTATGGGCCAACGAATATTATTGGAGCATGCCTTTGAGCATGTCTGAAACTCCAGTCACTGTGATTCTCTCTGAAGACGGCTCAATCTTCATTGAGAATCTGATGAGCTTAGAACCTAATGGACGATATTTTGCTGGTATCATAGAGGATGGCAAGGCTATTTTTGCCAGCGGCCAAATTGTCAATGATTGGGATGAGACATTGGTGCCATGTGATTTGGAGGGTGTTGATTTTGAGGAAACCCCAGAGACGTTTGCATTTGATATTTCAGATGATGGCATTTTTACCCTTGAGGACGGCATTGCCCTTGGCATCTCTACTGATTACGGCATTTCACATTTTATTACAGATGTAAAACTCGTACCAATGGCAGATATCATAGAAGAATGTCCCGAAAGCGCAGATAGAGCTCTCTACGGTATGTCATCGATAAATTACCAAGGCACCCTATTTGAAGATGTGGTAGAGTGCGCTTGGGATGGGGATCACTTTTATATCTCGAATTTATTCCCCTCAACTTGTACGGGAGTTTGGACTATGGGAGAGCGCCAAGGAAATAAGCTGACTTTTGATTGCGCTCAAATAGCCGGCACAGTATGGCAATGGCAATTTCCACGTGATGTGGTAGTGCATCCTCAAGGAGGCGTCAAAGCCTATAGCAATGGCGAAATGGCTATTAACACAGGATCGTCTTGGTTATACTGGGATACCACCGACAATCTGGAATTCTCAATTGATGACGCTGGAAATATTTCTCTCGAATCAGAAGTAATAGCTGCCCGCAGCGGTTTGCTCACAATGGATCTGAATACTCAGATGTCACTTCAGCCAATCGATCTATCATCGATATCTAAACCCGCAACCGTCACTATGGACCATATCTATATCAATTCAAGCTTTATTTGGCGTGACGTTTGTTTCTACCTTTATCCTCGCGATATCAATGGCAGATTCTTAGACCCGGATTGTATGAGCTACTCTATCTATCTTGACGATAAAAAGAAAGAATTCACAGTGGATGAATATTCCTCTCTGGCTGAAAACACCTCCGACATTCCTTACCGATGGGATGATCAAGACAAATTGACCAGCCTTGGCAATCGTCGAGTAGTACTTTTCTATGACGAAATCGACTCATTTGAAAAGGTAGGAGTGCAAGTGCATTACGACTTGAATGGTGAACGCCGTTCTTCCGACATCGTATACATCGACAAGGCTCAAAATGTCACCATACAAGAAGTTGGTGATATTAGCGCACTTGAGGCAATCATTAATGATCCAGTAGTCAATGTAACGCGCTATACGATGGATGGTGTGCCGGTAGGTGAAAATTATCATGGCATCGTAATCGAAGTGAAAACATACACAAGTGGTAAAACCAAAGCAAGCAAAATTAAAATTTAAGTACTCATCTAATAGTTGCTATCTATACCTTAATTTTAATCTAATGGATGGACTCAGTCAGTGAAAGGCAAGCCCATAATGGAGGCTTGCCTTTCTTAATTTAAATTTTTTTTGTAACTTTGCCTCATGAGAAAACTTATAACTTCCTTTTTACTGTTGGTCCTCTGCCTCAATTGCTCTATTGCTTGGGCTGAACAGAAAAGCCATGAACTGCTAAGTCGTGGCAATGAAATGGTGATGGCTTCAATGTATGTCGAGGCCTTTGATTGTTATACGCAAGCCATAGAGCTGGCTGAGGAGGAAGGAGATGCGCGCACGGTCATCAACTGTCTTGGAAACATAGCAAATGTTTATGAGGAATTCAGCAGTTTTGGCCAAGCAATCTTTTATTATAAGAAAGCCTATCAAGCCGCTATGGAGGCCGGAGAATACAAGATTGCCTCACAATTGGCCTCTAATCTGGTATTTTCATTGTGCAAACTGGGCCAAACCGAGGAGGCTAAACTTTATTTCGTAAAACAAAAGGAACTCCCCGCGCCAACTGATCCTGCTCATGGATATTTTTTGCTGGCAAATCAAGCTTACATAGCTCAAGCCGAGGGCAAATATGCCTTAATGGAGCATTATGGCAAAGAGGCTATCCGGTATGCCCAGCAACACAATCTCTCTGATGGTTTCATAGCAAGCGCATACAATACCCTTTGCGATGGTTTCATAGCTGGCGCTAAAGTAGATTCTGCTGAACACTATGCTCAGGAACTTTTGAAACTTGCTCAACTCAATAACATGTCGCATTATGTATTGTCGGCGTATATGCACATGTCTCATGTCAGCCGACTACGCAATGACACTACTTCTGAGCAGTCTTGGCTGCTTAAATATCGCGAACTTGAAGATTCTGTAGAAGACCCCGTTGCCTTCAACGCCATTCAAGCCGAACTGAGAAATTATGAGGACAATCTCTCTAAATCCCATCTCGGCATAAGAGATGAACAAATAACACGTCAACGCACTTGGCTTTGGATCATCATAGGGATTGCTTTGATTCTGGCTTTAGCTATCAGTTTAGGATGTTGGCAACATATAAGGCTCAAAAAAGCCTATCAAGTACTGTATGATAAGACCGAAGCTTCTCTCCAAGCCCCACAATTTGAAACTTCTTATCCCACCGCTACGCCTTTGATGACAAGCGAAGCCGCTAAAGAGCTGGCTAAAGGGGTAGAGAATATAATGTCAAATCCTGAAATTACTTGCAATCCTGACTTTTCTCTGCAAACTCTGACAGAAATGCTCAAAAGCAATACCCGCTATGTGTCATGGGTATGCAACAATATGCTGGAGTGCACATTTAAAGAGGCCCTCAACAAGGCTCGCGTGCGCGAAGCCTGCCGTATGCTGAAAGATCCTGACAACCGACAGAGCGACAATGTTAAGACCATTTCTATAGCCGTTGGATTCAAGACCCCTACCGGTTTCATTTTAGCCTTTAAGCGACAAATTGGCATGACTCCAGGGCAATATCGTAAAATTGCTCTTTCACAAGTTTCTTAGGCTAAGGCATTTTAACTTTTGAAATTTAAACAATTATTGCTAACTTTGCCAAACCAACAGTTCATCGCTGTTGGTTTGGCAAAGTATGTTTGTCGTTCCACTTGTAGACACTTAATGTTTCTATGATGAAAAAATATATTACCATGATGCTTGCGGCCACAGCTATAGGGGCCGGAGCCCAGGAAATCGTGAGCACCTCGGCCTACTGCTGGCGCGGCGACTCGATTGTGCAAGGCGAATATTCGGCTTATGCTCCCTCGGCTACCAAAATTATCTCAAACTATGGAGCCCAGCCCCATTTCTTCATGCCCATCGAGAAAGAATGGACACTCAAAAATGACATCTCCAGTTATCCTCAACTCAAGACCTCAAACACGCTGCTCAACGCCGTGTACAACATGGGCCTTGACGAGATGATCAACGCTGTTGAGCCCGACACCACATTGCGCACTGGCAAGGAATGGGCCGGAGTGTGGACCCGCGATGTCAGCTACTCAATAATCCTCTCGATGGCTTACATGCAGCCCACGGCATCAAAGGTATCGCTGATGAAGAAGGTCAATTCGCGAGGCTGCATCATCCAAGATACGGGCAGCGGCGGCGCTTGGCCGGTGAGCACCGATCGCATGATTTGGGCCGTTGCCGCCTACGAGCTGTACAAGGTGACTGGCGAGCGCTCTTGGCTCGAATACTGCTATCCTATCATCAAGCGCTCGATGGAGGATGACTTGCTGGTTGTCTACACCGACTATGATGTGAGCAACGTTGCCCAGCGTGGTGGAGCGTTGCTGCCATCCCCAGGCGTGGCCAGAGGCGAGACCTCATTTATCGACTGGCGCGAGCAGAGCTATCCCAAGTGGATGCAATGCGCCGACATCTACCGCTCTGAAGCCATGGGCACCAATATGGTCCACGCCATCGCCCTGCAAGTGCTCGAGAGCATGGCCACTGACTTGGGCCACAAAGACGATGCCAAGCGCTATGCTGAGCTGCGCCAGCAACTTATCTCCAACATCGACCAGAAATTCTGGATGGCCGACAAGGGTTATTACGGTATGTACACCTACGGCCGCGATTTCATGATCCTCAATCCTCGCGCCGAGACTCTGGGCGAATCCTTGTCAATCCTCTATGACATCGCTTCGGCCGATAAGCAGCTCTCAATCATTGAGAATAATCCAACCACTCCCTTTGGCGCAGCCATCTTCTATCCCCAGATCTCAGATATGCCCTCATACCACAACAATGCCCTGTGGCCATGGGTAGGCGCAATGTGGGCTCTGGCTAACGCCAAAATGGAGAGCGAAAACGGCACAATGCAAGCTATCGGCGCTATCGTGCGCCCGGCTGCCCTGTTCTGCACCAACAAGGAGAATTTCAACCTCGACAATGGCGACATCGCCACCGAGCTAAACTCTTCCAACATGCTCTGGTGCCTCGCCGGCAACTTGGCTCTCACCTACCGCATACTCTTTGGTATCCACTTTGAGGAGAAAGGCCTCGAGTTCAAGCCATTCGTGCCAAAGGCTTTGGCTGATAGCCGTTCGCTTACCAATTTCCGCTATCGCGATGCTTCGCTCGACATTTCGATTTCAGGCTACGGAAGCCAAATCAAGAGCTTTAAGCTCGATGGCAAAGAGCACTCGCCTCTGCTTCCCACCAATATCAAGGGCAACCACAAGGTGGAAATCGTGATGGCTGACAATGCCGTGACTCCTCTCAAAGTCAATGAGCAGCCCAACCTCAAGGCTCCTATCACACCCATCACTACTCTCACCAACGACCCGGCTCTTGACGCTCCCGGCGTACCGGTCAACAATCTGCTCTCATGGAATCCTATCGAATACATCAACCACTATATCGTGTTGCGCGATGGACAGCCAGTTGAGGAGACTACCTCTACAACATTCGAGGCTACTGTGCCAGGCGAATACATGGTAATTGGCGTGAGCGACAGCGGCACCCAGAGCTTTGCCTCTGAGCCAAGAAGCAACCAAGAGGTTGTGGCTGTAGACATGCCCGGTGAGAAGAACACTATGACCTCGAATGAAGTTGCTTACCAACCGCGCACCGGCTCAATCAAGGGCTATCGCGGAGCCGGATTTGCCGAGGTTGACCACTCGACCAAGCCTATCGAAGTTGAGGTTGAGGCTTCGGCTGCTGGCGACTATGCCATCAATCTGGTGTATGCCAACGGCAACGGTCCAGTGAATACTGAGAACAAATGCGCTATCCGCACCATTCTGGTCGATGGCAAGCGCGCTGGCGTAGTGGTGATGCCGACACGCGGCGTAGGCAACTGGAGCGATTGGGGGTTGACCAATGTAGTTGAGGTCGCTCTCAGCAAGGGCAAGCACAAAGTCACCATCGAGTACCTCCCCGAAAATGAAAACATGAATATCGGCACCAACCACGCCATCATCGACCGCCTGCTATTAACAAGATTATAAAAAGACCGTAAGGACATAAGAAACATAAGGACATAAAATAAACAAGGACCGTAAGGATACAAGAAACATAAGGACATAAGACCCAAAATCTTATGTCCTTATGTTTCTTGTGTGCTTATGGTCCTTGCGTCCTTATGGTCTTTATTCGCGCAGGCGCGAGTCGATGATGATGGTCACGGGGCCATCGTTGATGAGAGCGACTTTCATGTCTGCTCCGAAGATGCCTTTGCCCACCGGGCGACCCAGCAAGCGCTCAACCTCGGCGCAATAAGCCTCATAGAGAGGCACAGCCAGTTCATGGCCGGCAGCGCGGATATAGCTCGGACGATTGCCTTTGCGAGTGCTCGCTGTGAGGGTGAATTGGCTTACTGCCAATACCCGAGCATCGGGAAAATCTGCTATAGATACATTCATCACCCCTTGCGCATCAGGGAAAATGCGCAGGGCGACTGTCTTGGCTGCCAACCATTGGGCATCGGTCAGCGTATCGCCTTGCTCCACGCCAACCAGCACCATCAGGCCCCAGCCTATCTCTGAGATGAGCTCCCCATCGACTCTCACCGATGCCTCGCTCACCCTCTGTATCACTATCCTCATAATTATTATTGAATATTGACCGTAAGGACATAAGAAATATAAGGACATATTTTCTTGTGTTCTTATAGGACATAAGGGACACAAGGACTTTTATTTCTTATGTTCTTATGTTTCTTATGTCCTTACGGTCTTAGTATTGTTCGTTTTGATTGGGGAAGTCGCAAGATTTGACATCATCGATATAGCGCCCAACGGCATCATTGATCACGGTCGATAGATCGGCATAGCGGCGCAAGAATTTCGGCGAGAAATCCTGATTGATGCCAAGCATATCGTGTATCACCAATACTTGCCCGTCGCAGCCACCGCCGGCCCCAATGCCGATGATGGGAATTGACACCTCTTTGGCCACTCGCTCGGCCAGAGCGGCTGGGACTTTCTCAATCACCATGGCAAAGCAGCCAAATTCCTCAAGGAGATGGGCATCAGCCACAAGCTTTTCGGCCTCAGCCTCCTCTTTGGCGCGCACTGCGTATGTGCCAAATTTATTGATCGACTGGGGTGTGAGGCCGAGATGGCCCATCACTGGGATACCAGCCGACAGGATGCGCTCGATTGACTCGCGCACCTCGGCTCCGCCCTCAAGCTTGACAGCCTCGGCATGACTCTCCTTCATGATGCGGATAGCCGAGGCCAGAGCCTCCTTGCTATTGCCCTGATAGGTGCCAAAAGGCATATCGCACACAACCAAGGCGCGATTCACACCCTTTACCACACTCTTGGCATGGTAAATCATCTGATCCAGGGTGATGGGGAGAGTGGTGACATTGCCAGCCATAACATTCGAGGCCGAATCGCCCACGAGAATCACATCCATGCCAGCCTGGTCGATAAGCTTTGCCATCGAGTAATCATAGGCTGTGAGCATGGCGATTTTCTCACCGCGCTGCTTCATCTCGGTAAGGCGAGCGGTGGTCACCTTGCGCTTGTTATCTACAGTGTTTGTTGACATAAGATAGGATTTGATTTTGGTCGAGAATTCTCGAGAGTTTTCGAGCCCCCTCGAGAATTCTCGAAATTATCGATAGTATCGAAATTATCGATACTATCGTGATTATCGAGATAATAAATATTCTTTGAATTTTTGGAAATCGGCCGTAAGCTCGATGCTCTGCTTCTCGCCAGCCATAAAGGCGGCGAGGCGCTCGGGGATAGCTATCTCAGCGCCGATGGCTCCCTCGACTGTATCCTTGAATTTGGCTGGATGGGCTGTCTCGCAAAATACTCCAGTCTCACCCTCCTTGAGCCCCTCTTTCAGGGCCTCGTAGCCGCATGCGCCATGAGGATCGAGCACATAGCCTGTGGCCTCGTAGCACTGCTTCATGGCTCGGCGTATCTCCTGGTCGGTAAATGTGGCGCCAGAGATAAGCGAGGTAATGGCCTTGTGGTCGTTGCCATATAGCTCGAGTATGCGAGCGAAATTGCTCGGAGCACCCACATCCATAGCATTGGCGATAGTGGGGATGCTGGGACGAGGCTCATACACCCCGGTCTTTAGGTATTGATAGACCACATCGTTGGCATTATTAGCGGCAATGAATCGCTTGATGGGCAGACCCATGGCATGGCCAAAGAGGGCAGCGGTAATGTTGCCGAAATTGCCGCTCGGCACAGCCATCACCAAGTCATCAGCCAGGCCGCGACGCTTCATCTGCGCGTAGGCATAGAAATAATAGAAAGCCTGGGGCAAGAAACGAGCCACATTGATTGAGTTGGCCGAGGTGAGCTTCATCTTGGCGTTGAGCTCTGGGTCTTGGAATGCTTTCTTCACCAAGGCTTGGCAATCGTCAAACACTCCGTCAATCTCAAGAGCGGTAATATTCTTACCGAGGGTGGTGAATTGACACTCCTGTATAGCGCTAACCTTGCCTTTGGGATAGAGCACATACACCTTGACGCCCTCGACACCGAGAAAACCGTTGGCCACGGCGCTGCCAGTGTCACCACTGGTAGCCACCAGCACATTCACCTCGCCTCCCTTTTCGCGGAAATAGGCAAGCAGTCGGGCCATAAAGCGGGCACCGACATCCTTGAATGCCAATGTTGGACCATGGAAAAGCTCAAGCGAATATATGCGGTCAGTCACCTCGACAACCGGGCAATCAAATGGCAGAGTGTCATAGACAATCTTCTTGAGATCGGCATCGGGTATATCATCGCCAAAGAAAGCCTTGGCTACCTCAAATGCAATCTCTTGGAATGTGAGTTCCTGTATATGGTCAAAAAATTCCTTTGGGAGCTTGTTGATATGCTCAGGCATATACAAGCCGCCATCGGGGGCAAGCCCTCTTACCACCGCCTCGCTCAGCGTGGCTGGCTCTGATTTATGATTAGTACTGTAATAAACCATAATTATGTTTTGTGGTTTTTAGTCTTTGGTTTTTAGTATTTGGAAA
>NWBJ01000004.1:0-34050 GCA_002633115.1 Muribaculaceae bacterium Zag1 | reverse complement strand
TTTCCAAATACTAAAAACCAAAGACCAAAACCCTCTCTTAGTATTTCATAAATTCGTACATGAATTGGGAAAGATAGAGATGGCCGTAAGCTCCCTTGGCGCATGCCTCCTCGTCGAAGGTCTGCACCGAGTCGGGCTCCATGCCTTTGTACCAGAAGGCAAACGGCACTGGCTCGGCCACATGGGTGCGCAGCTCTACCGGCGTGGGATGGTCAGGCAGCAAAGCCACGCACACGGGTTCGTCCCATCGGGCAACTTCCCACAGTATTGGTTCTACTATATGCTGGTCGAGGCTCTCGATGGTGCGCAGCTTAAGGTCAAGGTCGCCGTCATGGCCAGCCTCGTCGCTTGCCTCGATGTGGAGGAATACGAAGTCAGTCTTCTTCAGCGCCTCGATGGCAGCGCGGCATTTGCCGTCGTAGTTAGTATTGTAGAGGCCCGTAGCTCCCGGTACCTTGATGATATCCAATCCGGCATAGTGGCCTATGCCACGAATCAGGTCGACAGCCGAAATCACGGCTCCGCTCTTGACTTGCGGATACTGGTCTTCGAGGGTGAGCATGTGTGGGCGATATCCTCCGCCCCAAGGCCAGATGCTGTTGGCCATAGGTTTGCCGTGGGCCTTGCGTGACAGGTTGAGAGGATAATTCTCAAGTATTGTGTGGGAGCGCTCGATCAGATAATTGAGCAGGTCCGCCGTCTCACGCGGGGTCATGCGCTGATCCTCATGAAAATCCTCCATGCCCTCGATTGGCTTGACCAGGCGTTCGCGCCAGGGTTCGCCCGGATGGTCGTGCGGCGCAGTGCATTCGATATATTTGCTGCCACCTTTTATAATAAGTAGATGGCGATATTGTATGCCGGGGAGGAATTTCACCACATCGCTGCCAAGCTCTTCCTGCAGCTGGTGTATCAACACATGGCCATCCTCAGTGCCGAGGTGGCCGCCATGGTGATTCAGTATTTTTCTATCCTCGAGGGTGATGAGATTGCAACGCAGAGCCAAGTCGTCGGGCTCCATCTCATAGCCTATGCTGGCAGCCTCAAGGGGTCCGCGACCCTCGTACACCTGGCTTAGGTCATAACCGAGGATGGCAGTATTGGCCACTTCGCTGCCGGGCTCGAATCCTTCGGGGATTGTTGTAAGTATGCCGCATCGGCCTTCGCGAGCCAATTGGTCCATAGCCGGGGTAGATGCGTATTGGAGGAGAGTCTTTCCGCCAAGCCTCTCCACAGGATGATCGGCCATGCCGTCGCCCAATATGATAAGATGCTTCATATATTTGCTATACTCATTATGTTGGCGAATACTCCGGCAGCGGTCACGCTGGCTCCGGCTCCGTATCCCTTGATTTGCATTGGGTATTCGTGGTAGCGCTCGGTAGTAATCAGCACTATATTGTTCGAACCCTCGAGATTATAGAATGGATGGTCCTTGTCGACTGCCTCCAATGAGATAGTGGCATAGCCTTCGTTCATTCTTGCCACCACGCGCCAGCGCTTGCCTTCCTTTTCGAGCTCCTTGCGGCGCTCTTCAAATTCGGCATCTATCTGCGGCAACACATGCCAGAAGTCCTCAATCTCGTAGTCGAAAAATTCAGCTGGCAGCAATTGCTTGACCTCAACGTCTTCGCGCTCGATTTTGTATCCGGCCTCGCGGGTGAGAATCACAATCTTGCGATTCACATCGCTGCCATTCAGGTCAAGACGCGGATCGGGCTCGCTGTAACCAGTTGCGGCAGCGCGGCGCACTGTCTCTGAGAATGGCACAGTGGCTGACAGCTCGTTGAATATGAAATTGAGGGTGCCGCTGAGCACTGCTTCAATCTTTAGGATATGGTCGCCCGAATTGCGTAGGTCGTTGATGGTGCTGATGATAGGCAGTCCAGCCCCCACATTGGTCTCGAAGCGGAATTTTACGCCTCGGGTGAGGGCGGTATTCTTCAGTGCCACATAGTCGGCATAAGGCCCTGAGGCCGCAATCTTGTTGGCTGCGACAATCGACACGTTATGCTCGAGCAGGGGCAGATATATGTCAGCGATATCCTTGCTGGCTGTGCAGTCGACAAACACGCTGTTGAATATGTTCATGCCTACAATCTCTTGCAACAGCTTATGGGGATTGATAGGTTCGCCATTGGCAAGCTCTTGGCGGTAGTTCTCAAGGTCGATGCCCTCGCGGTTGAAGATGGCTTTGCGGCTGTTGGCAATGCCCACCACTTTGAGTTTGAGGCGACGGGTCTGCTTCAGGGTCTGGTATTGGTCGCGTATTTGTTCGATTAGCTTACTCCCCACTGTGCCCACGCCGCAAATAAAGAGGTTAAGCACGTTGTATTCTGACAGAAAAAACGAGTCGTGGATTACGTTGAGGGCCTTGTTGAGATATTTGCCCTCGACCACAAACGATATGTTGGTCTCTGACGAACCTTGCGAACAGCTGATCACCGAGATACCGCTGCGGCCCAGGGTGCCAAACAACTTGCCAGCGATACCAGGGGTATGCTTCATGTTCTCGCCCACGATGGCTATGGTGGCAAGGCCGCTCTCGGCTTGCATGGGATACATGGCGCCAGTCTCTATCTCTTTGGCAAATTCTTCGTTAAGCACCTCTACGGCACGTTGTTGGTCAACATCGCGCACGCCAATCGAGGTAGAATTCTCAGATGAGGCCTGGCTCACCATAAACACTGAGATGCCATTGTCGGCCAAAGCGGTGAAGATGCGGCGGTTCACGCCAATCACGCCCACCATCGACAGACCAGCCACATTGATCAGCGTAGTGCCGCTGATGCTGGAGATGCCTTTGATAGGTTTGCCATCATCGTCAATGTTTTTCTTTATTATGGTGCCCGGATTATTGGGGTTGAAGGTATTCTTTACCAGGATGGGTATGTCTTTTACGCACACCGGATATATTGTGGGGGGATAGATGACTTTGGCTCCGAAGTTGCACAGCTCCATGGCCTCGGTATAACTGAGGGCTGGGATGGTGTAGGCTCCAGGTATCACTCTCGGGTCAGCAGTCATGAATCCGTTGACATCGGTCCATATCTCGAGCACCTCGGCATCAAGCGCGGCGGCTATGATAGCAGCGGTGTAATCGCTTCCGCCACGACCCAGGTTGGTGGTTTCGCCAGTGTCTTTGTCGCGGCTTATGAAACCGGGCACGAGGGCAACTTGCTCGTTGTCCTTAAATTCCTCATTGATTAATCGATTAGTGAGGTCTGGAGACAGGCGATGCTTGCCCCCCTTGTGTGCTGTCTTGATGAATTCGCGGCTGTCGTGCCAATGCGCGCCCTTGATGAGGGTGGCTACAATGTTGGAACTAAGGAGCTCGCCATAGCTCACGATGGTATCGAGTGTCTTCTCACTCAAGTCGTGAATCAGGAATACGCCATAGTAGATGCTCTTGAGTTGCTCAAAGAGGGTATCGATGGTCTTGACCAGGTCGATGCGCTTTTTGGGGTCGGTGATTACGGCCTCGATCATCTCATGGTGACGGTCGACCATAAGGTCAAATTCCTCGCGATAACGCTTGTCGCCCTTGAGAGCCAAGCGAGCTGTGGCGAGGAGTTTGTCGGTGATGCCTCCGAGCGCACTCACCACTACTATTACAGGCTGATTCTTTGCCTCCTTTTCTACAATTCGCTTGAGGCTAAGAATGCTCTTAACGGAACCTACGGATGTTCCGCCGAATTTGAGTACTTTCATTTTTTATGAATGTAAATAACGTTGTCAAAGGAGCCCCGCTACAAAAAGGGCTTTATCCTAAAAATCAGCCGCAAATTTACAACTTTATTCCGAATTGACAATAACAAAATCAATACAATTTCCACTATTTCACCCCAATACACCTCTCATCAAAAGAAAATCCACCTTAAACCCCAAATTTCTAATCATTCCCAATATGGTTAAACTATATCATGGTACTACATATATTATCCTCCTACCCCGTAAGGGTTGTTTCATTTAGCCTAATGATGGGGTGTAAATAAAATGTAGATAAGTGTAGATAATTTGCCAGCGGTTTTTCAGCAAATAAATTTGGAAATCTCAGAGAAAAGCCTATATGCGCCAATAAATTAACCCGTAAAAAATGTTGCTAATGGCTTGCTGATGGCTTGCAAACGCAGAAATCTACGCTTTTCTTAATAAAATCCGAAGAAAAATTATTAACTTTGCAGTTATAAACGCAGTGTAGATAACTCATTTATCTCGCTTATTTTCAATGGAAATGTGCGTAGATAACTGTGAATATAGCGTAGGCACAACTTCAGCAAGCCATTTTTCCAAATATTTTCGGAAAAAGTTATGATGATTATCTACGCCCATTATTATTGTTATAGAAGATTTTTATAAAAAATTTTTTTCAAATAATAAAAATGAAAGTCGATGAAAACTCCCAGCCGCAGGCCCAATCCCCGTCGCCTCGGAATCTGAAAGAGGAAATAATAAGGCTCAAAAAAGAAAAGGGGGCCGTCATCCTCGCGCATTATTACCAAAAGGGAGAAATCCAAGACTTGGCCGATTACATCGGCGATTCGCTCGCATTAGCCCAAATCGCTCAGAAACTCGATGCCAAGATCATCGTGATGTGCGGCGTCCACTTCATGGGCGAGACCGCAAAAATCCTCTGCGCTGACAAGAAGGTGCTCGTGCCCGACTTGGAGGCCGGATGCTCGCTGGCCGACAGTTGCCCGGCTGACGACTTCGCCAAATTCATCAAGGCCCATCCCGGCCATACAGTGATCTCTTATGTCAACACCTCGGCCCAGGTCAAGGCTCTCACCGATGTGCTGGTGACCTCATCCAACGCTGAGAAGATTGTTGAGACCTTCCCCAAAGAAGAGAAAATCATATTTGGGCCCGACCGCAACCTGGGCACATACATCAACAGCAAGACTGGCCGGAACATGGTGCTGTGGGATGGAGCCTGCCATGTGCATGAGAAATTCTCTATTGAAAAAATCATCGAGCTAAAGAAGGAGCATCCCGGAGCCAAAGTGCTGGTGCATCCCGAGTGCAAGCAGCCGCTGCATATCCTGGCCGACAAGGTGGGCAGCACTGCCGCACTGCTGAGCTTTGCCCAGAAGAGCGATGCGCAAGAGTTCATTGTGGCCACCGAGAGCGGCATTCTGCATGAGATGCAGAAGAAATGTCCGGAAAAGAATTTCATTCCGGCTCCGCCCGATGAAGCCGGGTGCGCTTGCAACGAGTGCTCGTATATGAAACTCAACACTCTCGAGAAGCTTTACCGTTGCCTGCTCGATGAGGCCCCCGAGGTGCATGTCGATGCCGACATCGCCGAAAAAGCCAAGCGCCCCATCGAGCGCATGCTCTCCCTCAGCTAATAATGGCATTATTTCAAAACCAAATTCCAAAAACCAAAAGCCAAAAACCTTTGGTAATGTTTCCAAAAGCCAAAAGCTAAAGACCAAAAACCATCATGGAATACAATCATAGAGAAATTGAGCCGAAATGGCAACAGCGCTGGAAAGAAGAGCGCACATACAATGTAGACATCGACAAGACGCGTCCCAAATTCTATGTGCTCGACATGTTTCCCTACCCCTCGGGGGCAGGTCTGCATGTAGGGCACCCGCTCGGCTACATCGCCAGCGATATCTTCTCACGCTACAAGCGCCTGTGCGGATTCAATGTGCTCCACCCCATGGGCTATGACGCTTATGGCCTCCCGGCTGAGCAATACGCTATCCAGACTGGCCAGCATCCCGAGGTGACCACCACCCAGAACATCAATCGCTATCGCTCGCAGCTCGACAAAATCGGATTCTGCTACGATTGGGATCGCGAAATACGCACATGCGACCCGGAGTACTACAAATGGACCCAGTGGGCGTTCATGCAGATGTTCAACTCATACTACAGCTACGACACCAAGAGCGCTCGCCCCATCTCTGAGCTTATCGAGCATTTCGAAAAGGAAGGCAGCAAGAGCCTGAATGTGGCTTGCTCAAAAGAGCTTGACTTCACCGCCGATGAGTGGAAAGCCATGGACGAGAAGCAGAAGAGCGATACCCTGATGAATTATCGCATCGCTTACCTGGGCAACACTATGGTCAACTGGTGTCCAAAGCTCGGCACTGTGCTTGCCAACGATGAGGTAAGCGAGGGCGTGTCGATACGCGGCGGCTATCCGGTCGAACAAAAGCTGATGTACCAGTGGTGCCTCAGAGTATCGGCTTATGCTCAGCGTCTGCTCGATGGCCTGGAGACTATCGATTGGACTGACTCGCTCAAAGAGACACAGCGCAACTGGATCGGCCGCAGCGAGGGTGCCGAGATGCGTTTCAAAATTGCCGATAGCGATGTAGAGCTTGAGATCTTCACTACTCGCGCCGATACAGTATTCGGCGTGACATTCATGGTGCTCGCTCCTGAGAGCGCTTATGTCGACCAAATCACTACTCCCGAGCAAAAGCAGGCAGTGGAGGAATACGTGGCAGCCACCAAGCGCAAGACCGAACGCGAGCGCATGATTGACAAGAAAGTGACTGGCGTATTCACCGGTGCTTATGCCATCAATCCGCTCAACGGCAAGAAAATCCCCGTATGGGTGAGCGATTACGTACTGGCCGGTTATGGCACCGGTGCCATCATGGCAGTTCCGGCTCACGACAGCCGCGACTACGCCTTCGCCAAGCATTTCGACCTGCCTATCATTCCTCTTATCGAGGGAGCCGATGTGTCGGAGGAGAGCTACGATGCCAAGGAAGGCATAGTGTGCAACTCATCGTCAGATCTGCTCGACCTCAATGGTCTTACAGTCAAGGAGGCTATCGCCGCTACCAAAAAGCGCATCGAGGAGCTCGGCATTGGCAAGGTCAAGGTGAATTTCCGTCTGCGCGACGCTATCTTCAGCCGTCAGCGCTACTGGGGCGAACCTTTCCCAGTATATTATAAGGAGGGTATCCCTACCCTGATGGATGAGAGCCAGCTGCCGCTGCTGCTGCCCGAGGTTGATAAATTCCTGCCCACCGAGAGCGGCGAACCACCGCTGGGGCGCGCTGCCAACTGGCGTACGCCCCAGGGATACCAGATAGAGCTGAATACGATGCCGGGCTTCGCTGGCTCTTCGGCCTACTATCTGCGCTATATGGATCCGCGCAATAATGACGCTCTGGTATCAAAGGAGGCTGATGAATATTGGCGCAATGTCGACCTGTATATCGGAGGCACCGAGCATGCTACCGGCCACCTTATATATAGCCGATTCTGGAACAAGTTCCTCTATGACTTGGGCCTGGTGTGCGAGGATGAGCCATTCCGCAAACTCATCAACCAGGGCATGATCCAGGGTCGAAGCAACTTTGTGTACCGCATCAAGGATACCAATACATTTGTATCGGCTGGACTGAAAGACCAGTATGATGTGACTCCTATCCATGTGGATGTCAACATCGTGAGCAACGATGTGCTCGACCTTGACAAGTTCCGCGCTTGGAGGCCTGAATTCCGCGATGCCGAGTTCATACTCGAGGATGGCAAATATGTATGCGGTTGGGCAGTCGAGAAGATGTCAAAGTCGATGTTCAACGTAGTCAATCCCGACGACATTGTCGATCGCTACGGCGCCGACACGCTCAGGCTCTATGAGATGTTCCTCGGTCCGCTCGAGCAGAGCAAGCCTTGGGATACCAATGGCATCGACGGCGTGAACCGCTTCATCAAGAAATTGTGGGCGCTCTTCTACAAGGGCGACACCTGCCTGGTCGACGACTCAGAGCCAACAAAGGAGAACCTCAAGAGCCTCCATAAGTTGATCAAGAAGGTGACTGGAGATATCGAGACATTCTCGTTCAACACCTCGGTTGCCGCATTCATGATATGCGTCAACGAGCTGTCGCAGCAGAAATGCCACTCGCGCCTGGTGCTTGAACAACTGCTGGTGCTGTTGGCTCCGTTCGCACCGCACGTCACTGAGGAGCTATGGCACTCGGCCGTTGGCAAGGACACTACTATCTGTGATGCGCAGTGGCCTAAGCATAATGAGGATTACCTTAAGGAGGATTCAGTCAACTATGCTGTGTCGTTCAATGGCAAGGCTCGCTTCAACATCCAGATGCCGGCTGGCTCAACCAACGAAGAGGTAGAGCGCACCGCTCTCGCCCATGAGGGCGCAGCCAAATGGCTCGAAGGCAAGACAATCACTAAGGTCATCGTCGTCCCCAACAAGATCATCAACATCGTCGTAAAATAAACCCTAACAACCCCTACCCCGTAGCGCATCATCCATGCTACCCCGTAGGGGTTGTTTCATGTAGCATCAGAGATTGCTTTATTCCTATTAGGTGCCCACGCGCTTAGCGCGTGGGTTCGTAAAGAGAAGAAGTTGGCCTTGAATCCTATATGAAACAACCCCTACGGGGTAGCATGGATGACAACCTCTTATCCTCGGAGAGGCTTAACAATGTTAACCCCATGCTGGCAGGTAGCGCAGCTACCTGCCAGCATGGGGTTAACGTATCCTCACAGGCGAGCCTCGGAGAGGCTCAACTTTCTATAGTAATTGTATTGTAAAATTTAATTTACAAATGTAAATATATAATTCCTTAAAAATCAATCAATTAATTCAATGTAGATAACTTTTTTGGAAAAAACATGTTTTGATTTGTAAATTTTGGTAAAAAGCAGTAATTTTGAAGTCGGAAAATCAGCTCGCACCTTTAATCTCAGGAGATTTATGAATCAAGACGTCTACCATATACCCGCCTTACTGCCTCAGGTGATAAGCGGCCTTGACATCCGTCAAGACGGCGTTTATGCCGATTTGACCTACGGCGGAGGCGGCCATTCGCGCGCCATTCTGGCCGAACTTGGACCAGAGGGTCGCCTCTTGGCCTTTGACCAGGACATTGAGGCCATAGAGAGAGCCAAGCCTGACCCGCGCTTGACCATGGTGCATGGCAATTTCAGGTATATGGAAAATTTCATGCGTTTCTACGGCGTGATGCCCGGCCAAGTCAATGGCATATTGGCCGACTTGGGCGTGTCATTCCATCATTTCGATGACCCGGCTCGCGGATTCTCGTTCCGCTGGGACGGTCCATTGGATATGCGCATGAATCAGAAAGGCGGACGCACCGCTGCTCAGATATTGGTGGAAGAGAGCGAAGAGCGACTGGCTGACATATTCTATCTCTACGGAGAGCTGAAGACTGCGCGCCGCATAGCTGCTGCCATCGTCAAAGCTCGGGGTGCAGAGCCAATTGCCACTGTCGAGCGACTGCTGGCAGTAGTCAAGCCGATGATCAATCCCAAACAGGAAAAGAAAGAGCTGGCCCAGGTATTCCAGGCATTGCGCATCGAGGCAAACGGCGAACTTGACTCGCTCAAGTCGATGCTCAAGCAAGCTCAGGACATGCTGGCCCCAGAGGGCCGCTTGGCCATTATCACCTACCACTCGCTCGAAGACCGCTTGGTGAAGAATTTCATGAAGACCGGCAATTTTGAGGGCAAGGAAGACAAGGACTTTTTCGGCAAGGTCAGTTCTCCGTTCCGCTTGCTCACCAACAAGCCCATCGTGCCTGACGACGAGGAGATAGCTCTGAATCCGCGCAGCCGCAGTGCCAAGCTGAGAATAGCAATCAAAAAGGAGACAGAAAAATGAAAAACTCAAAGGCTAATATCAAAGGGCAGAAAAAGGGCGCCAAGCGCACCGGCAATGCCAAGCAAAGAGTGATACGCACTGGCAAAGGCCTTTTCTACGGAGATGTCCTTTCCAGCAGTTTCTTCAGCCGCTACAAATTCACTGTGGTGCTGGTAATCGGCATGATTATGCTCTACATCACTTATAAATACGAGTGCCAAACCCACATGGAGACCATAGCCAAACTCGAAAAAGAATTGACCATCGTCAAGTCGGAAAGCATCAGGGAGCAGAGCACCTACAAAAGCCGCACCCGCGAATCGGCTATGCAGCATCGCATCGACAGCCTAAACCTGGCTCTTCGGCCCCAAGACAAACCACCATACCAACTCACATACAAGTAGTCTTTAGTCTTTGGTTTTTGGCTTTTGGAAACAAATGCTAAACTGAGATTAAGAGACAAAAACAAAAATCATATATTTCCAAAAACCAAAGACCAAATACCCTTTTGTTTCCAAAAACTAAAAACTAAAGACCAAAAACCTTAATGAAGAGTAAGCGCGGACAAATAATATTCAGATACGGCTTGGTGTCGCTAATTATCACAGCATTGGCTTGCGCCATCGTGTGGCATGCGGTGAGCACCACTGTCGTGCATGCCGACCAGTGGAACCAAAAAGCCGATTCGGTACTCAACACCGTATTTTTCGTGCAGCCTAAGCGCGGCGACATCCTCGCTGCCGATGGCACGGTGCTGGCCACCAACCTCACATTATACAATATATGCCTCGACTATCGGGCTTGCGCTCGACACGACTCCCTCTTTGCTGTCACTATCGACGAACTCAGTGACAGCATGGCCAAATATTACCATCAACGCAACAAAGAGGAATGGCGCGACTATCTGGCAAAGCCTCTGGCCAAGAAAGCATCGCAGCGCAAGCGCTATCATGTGCTGCTCAAAAATTCGACTTATGCCGATTACCTGCGTCTTCTGAATTTCCCATTTTTCAGAGAATACAAAAAGAGATACGACCATGGCCTGTATGCCAATCCCCAAGAGATGCGTATGATGCCTTACGGCTCAATGGCAAAGCGCAGCATTGGCCGGTGCAATTACCGCCGTGTGGCAAAATTTGACGGGGCTACCATGTCGAAAGATTCAGCCGATGTGCTGCGCGGCTACTCTGGTCTGGAATATGCTTTGGATTCATTGCTCTACGGCCAGGCTGGCACTGCCAAATACATAGCCCTGACCCGAGGGGTGAGGAGCTGGGTAGATCAGCCCGCTGTCGACGGATTCAACCTGCGCACCACCATCGACATCAATATGCAAGACATTGTTGAGAACGAGTTGGTTGAGATGCTGCAGAAGACCAAGGCCGAATGGGGCACTTGTCTGCTGATGGAGGTTCAGACTGGCGACATCAAGGCTATCTCCAATCTCGACCGCGACAAGGATGGCAACTACATCGAAGCCATGAATTATGCCTTGCAAGCTTTTGAGCCGGGCTCGGTGATGAAGCCCATCTCAATGATTGTGGCCCTGGAGGACAATTTCGCTCCGCTCGACCGAGCCTTCCCTATTGGCAGTTCCTACGCTTATGCCGGTGGCAGCCCTATTCGAGACACCCACTCGCCAGCCTATCTGCCGGTGAGCCGATTTATCGAGTACTCTTCCAATATCGGCATGACCAAACTCATCGCTCCTCACTATGAGAATAACCTGAATGGATTCCGTGAGCGGTTGCGCGAACTCGGATTCTTTGACACCCTACGCACCGGCATGGCTGGTGAGCGTCCGCCCTACTTCCCCACCCTCGATCCCAAGGCTGGCGGCAAAGTGTCGCTCTCACGCATGTCGTATGGCTACTCGACTATGATTCCGCCACTGTACACTTGCGCTGTCTACAATGCTATCGCTAACAAGGGCAAATTCGTAAGGCCGCGTATGGTGCAAGAGATAATAGCTCGCGACGGCAGCTCATCGCGCACGGTGCCGGTGAGCTATGTGCGCGATAGCATCTGCTCGCAAAAAAATGCCAATATACTGATGGACATGCTCTATTCTGTGGTATATGGCGAGGGTGGCACGGCCAAAAGTCTGCGCAACAACATAGTGCATGTCGTTGGCAAGACAGGCACATGCCGCATTGCCTATGAGGCTAAGCGCGATTCTACCGGCAAGAAACTTCCGGGCCAAAAGATTGGTTACAAAGAGGGTCAATATCGATTGGCTTTCTGCGGAGTGTTTCCTTACGAAAATCCCAAATACACCTGCATGGTGCTTATCTCCAATCCATCGCCTGAATTCCGTGGGGCTGCCACGACTTCAGGATTTGTGGTGAAGAATGTGGCCCTAAAGATGTTTGCCCATGGCATGCTCGACCGACATTCAGATTTCAGCGAGGGCACAAATCCCGGCTCAAATCTGCCCACTATCTATGCTTGCGACCAGCAGACATTTGATGGCGTAAGGGCCATAGCCGGGGTTGAGCGCAGCAAGCACATGAAGGAACCAGCCAAATTGCAAGAAGGCAAGGTGCCCGACGTGCTTGGCTTGGGCATGCGCGAGGCACTGGCTAAGATTGAAGATGCCGGGTATGCCATAGTGGCACATGGCTCGGGCTATGCTGCTAAGCAGACACCCCCGGCTGGAGCGCCCGCTCGAGCTGGCGATAAAATTACTGTAACATTTTCAACCAGATAGTTCCCGAATCTGTTAAATATATTTGGAAAAAACTAAACCGCCATGACACTTAAGGAACTATACAAATCCATAGGAGTTGAACCTCAGCATGGAGACAACGACATACAGGGCATAACCGCCGACTCGCGCGCCGTGAAACCCGGTTGGCTGTTTGTGGCCGAACCGGGAGTGAATGTCGATGGCCACCAATTTATTAAGGGGGCTGTCGAGGCTGGCGCTGCCGCTATAGTTTGCAATCATCTGCCAGAGTGGAGCAATGAGCATCCCGAGGTGGAATGGACGGTGGTGCCCGATTCAGCCATAGCTCTCGGGGCCTTGGCCGATGCTTGGTATGGGCATCCCTCAAGCAAACTGACATTGGTTGGCGTAACTGGCACCAATGGTAAAACCACCATTGCTACCCTGCTCTACGATATGGCTCGGCTGATGGGCGAAAAAGCCGGACTGCTCTCGACTGTTGCCAATAAGATCGAGGACCAAGTATTTCCGGCCACTCATACCACGCCCGATGTGATTACCATTCATAAGCTGTTGGCTCAGATGGTCGATGCCGGGTGCACTTTCTGCGCCATGGAGGTCAGCAGCCACGCCTGCCATCAAAAGAGAATAGCCGGACTGAGATTTGACGGCGGCATATTCACCAATCTCACTCGCGACCATCTCGATTATCATAAGACATTTGCCAACTATTTGGCAGCTAAGAAGAGCTTCTTTGATGGGCTCTCGCCCGAAGCTTTCGCTCTCACCAATATAGACGACCGCAATGGCTTGGTTATGCTGCAGAATAGTCCGGCTCGCCATTACACCTATTCGCAGCGCGCTATGGCCGACTTCAAGGTAAAGGTCATAGAGGATCGTCTCGATGGCATGCTTTTGGCATTTGACGGCCGCGAGGTGGTGACAGCCTTTACGGGCGGATACAATGCCTCGAATCTTGCCGCTGTCTACGGAGCCTCGCTTTTGCTGGGCTGGGACAAGGAAGAGGTGTTGGAGAAGATAAGCCGTCTGCACCCGGTGGCTGGCCGCATGCAGACCATACACTCGCCATCAGGAGTGACGGCCATTGTCGACTATGCCCATACGCCCGATGCTCTGGTCAACACCTTGGATGCCATCATCGAGACCCTAAAGTCGGGTGGCAATCCCCAAGGCCATCGCATAATCACTGTGGCTGGCTGCGGAGGCGACCGCGACCATGGCAAGCGACCGCTGATGGGCGAGGAGGCAGCCAAGCGCAGCGACTTGCTGGTGATTACCTCAGACAATCCGCGCAGCGAAGACCCAGCCGACATAGCCGCTCAGATGCAGGCCGGAGTGCCAGAGGATTTGCGCGACCGCACTGTCACCATACTCGACCGAGCCGAGGCCATACGCTACGCGTTGCAGCAAGCCGCTCCCGGCGATGCCGTGCTGATAGCCGGCAAGGGCCACGAGGATTACCAAATCATAGGCTCGGAGAAGCATCATTTTGATGACTGCGAGCAAGTGCGCAAGGCTTTTGGCCTTCCCTCTTGACTTTTGACTTAATAGTTTCCTCTCCTACGTTATCACTTATCACTTATACTTTATACCTTACATAGGATGCTTTACTATTTAATGCAAGCCTTAGGCGAACTCGACCTGCCCGGAGGGCGCCTGATTACATACATAACGGTGCGCTCGGGGTTAGCCTTCGTGCTGGGGATGCTTATAGCCATTTTCATCGGTCGCAAAATCATACAGCGGTTGCAGCTGATGCAAGTGGGCGAGATAGTGCGCAATCTGGGTCTCGAAGGCCAGATGGCCAAAAAAGGCACTCCTACCATGGGCGGTGTGATAATCCTGATATCCACCTTGGTGCCATGCTTGTTAGTGGCCAATCTGAGCAATGGGTACATGCTGTTGCTGCTGTTTGCTACTCTTTGGCTCGGCATGATTGGTTTTATCGATGACTACAAGAAACTGCAGAAACATAATAAAGACGGCATCAAGGGCAAGTACAAAATCATCGGCCAGGTGGGCATAGCCCTCATTGTGGCCGCTGTGATGTACCTCAATCCCAATATGGGCATTGTCGAAAACAAGGAGATCCTCAGCCCCGACACCAACCGGGTGGAAGAAGTGGTGTATGAAGACGAATTGGTCAAGACCCCGCAAACCACCATACCGTTTGTCAAAAACAACAACTTCAACTATTCATGGCTCACCGAATGGATGGGCAAATACGCTGAGACGGGCGGATGGATAGCTTTCTTCCTGGTCACTGTGTTTTTGGTGACAGCTACCAGCAACGGTGCCAACCTTACCGATGGCTTGGATGGCTTGGCGTGCGGTTTGTCGGCCATCAATGGCACAGCCCTCGCCATCATGGCATATCTCGGCAGCAACATCATCTATTCCTCTTACCTCAATATAATGTACATACCGGGCTCGGAGGAGATGGTAGTGTATATGGCTGCTTTGGTGGGAGCCTTGGTGGGATTCCTGTGGTACAATGCGGCTCCGGCACAGGTGTTTATGGGCGATACTGGCTCGCTAATGCTTGGCGGCATTATTGCCATATTCGCTATCCTCACCCGCAAGGAGCTGTTGTTGCCGATTTTGTGCGGCATATTTTACATAGAAGATTTGTCGGTAATGGTGCAAGTGGCTTATTTCAAGCGCACTGGCGGCAAGCGCATATTCAAGATGACGCCTCTGCACCACCATTTCCAGATGGCTGGAAACAGTGGCATACAGGCCTTGATACAGAGGCCGTTGCAACCCATACCCGAATCAAAGATAGTGACGCGATTTTGGATTATTGGCATCATTCTTGCCGTAATCACATTCGTAACATTGAAAATTAGATAATTATGAAGCGATTGGTAGTGCTGGGAGCTGGCGAAAGCGGAGCCGGCGCAGCAGTGTTAGGCAAAGATAAAGGCTGGGAGGTGTTTGTGAGCGACTATGGCAAGATTGCTCCCGAGCACAAGCAACTGCTCGAGGCCGAGGGCATCGAGTGGGAGGAGGGCCATCATTCGATAGACCGTATCCTCATGGCCGACGAGGTGGTGAAAAGCCCCGGCATCCCATTGGACGCCCCGGTAATCAAGCAGATCAACGAAAAGGGAATCCACGTGATTTCTGAAATAGAGTTCGCATCGCGCTACACCGATGCCAAGATGGTGTGCATCACCGGCAGCAATGGCAAAACCACTACCACTCTGCTCACCTACCACATACTCAAAGCCGCTGGCCTCAATGTAGGCTTGGCCGGAAATGTGGGCAAAAGTCTCGCACTGCAAGTGGCTCGCGAGAATTTTGATGTGTATGTGATTGAGTTGAGCAGTTTCCAGCTCGACAACATGTATGACTTCCGCGCCAACATAGCTGTGATACTCAACATCACTCCCGACCATCTGGACCGCTATGACCATAAGATGGAAAATTACGTGAGAGCCAAATTCCGCATACTGCAGAACATGACCCCCATGGATGCATTCATCTATTGGCAGGACGACCCCGTGGTGGCTGCCCAGATGCGCCAAATGCAGATTGAGACCCAGATGTACCCATTTGCCGAGCATAAGGAGGAGAATACTGCCGCTTATGTCGATGCAGAGAATAATCTGATTATCAACACACCCGACAATCATATGTCGATGCCTCGGGCTGACTTGGCTCTCAACGGATTGCACAATCTGTACAATTCCATGGCTGCCGGCATTTCTGCCTCGCTGTTGGATATCCGCAACGAGGTTATCAAGAAAGCCCTGTCGGATTTCCAAGGCGTGGAGCATCGCTTGGAGCCGTGCGGCGAGGTTGACGGCGTGAAATACATCAATGATTCCAAAGCCACCAATGTCAATTCGACATGGTATGCCTTGGAGAGCATGACTACCCCCACAGTGTTGATACTCGGTGGCAAGGACAAGGGCAATGACTACTCTGAGATTTTGCCTTTGGTCAAAGAAAAGGTGGTTGGCATCGTAGCCATGGGCAAGGACAATGACAAGATTATGAAATTCTTTGACGGAGTGGTGCCTACGGTGGATACTCATTCGTTGGCTGACGCTATCGAGGCATGCCGCAAGATGGCCAAGCCGGGCCAGACAGTATTGCTCTCGCCCTGCTGCGCCAGCTTTGACCTGTTTGACAACTATGAGGATCGCGGCCGCAAATTCAAAGCCGCAGTAGCGGAGCTAAGTCAAAAGTAATCAAGTCAAAAGTCAAAAGTTTCTGAGATACCCCGTAGGGGTTATTTCAACTAGATCAAAAGTAATAAGTAATAAGTAATAAGTAATAAGTAATAAGGGAGGAGATAGTGGAGACGACTACTAATACAGCTACAAATGCAGCTGAAGCTCGGGCAAAGGCCGAACAGGCCCTGCTCGAGATACAGCCTCGACGCACCGACAAGCAGATATGGGGCATCTATATAGCTCTGTGCCTGATATCGGTGGTGGAGCTATACAGCGCTTCGAGCCACGAAATCACCGCATCCAACGTGTTCGCTCCGGTGCTGCGACATGTGATGTTCCTGATTGGCGGACTGGCCATAATGCTATTCTTGCAAAAGACTCACTATAGCAAATTCCTGAAATGGAGCTATCTGTTTGCTATATTGAGCGCTGTTGCCATGCTATATACTCTGAAATACGGCGACTATATCAACGGCGCACGGCGCAGTTTTTCGGTAGGCGGTTTCTTTGCTATACAGCCGGCCGAAATGGTCAAGATTTCGGCTGTGCTTGTGATAGCTGGCATCTTGTCGCGCTCGCAAATGCGCAAGAGCGCTGATGTCACTACTCGTGGATTGATTCAGGTGACACTGTGCGTGCTGATGGCAAGCGGTTTGCTCTTTACCCAAGGCTTGACTAATACGCTGCTGCTGATGGCAATCAGCTTGTCGATGATGCTGATTGGCGGAGTGAGCTGGAAAAAGATGGGCATTGTGCTTGGCGTGTTCATCATCTTGGCTGGCTTTGGATTTGGAGTGAAATCGGTGATAGAGGGTTTCTCAAATCCCGAGGTCACCCAGGTGCAAAAAGAACTGGTGGTGCCTGGCACCAATATCACTGTTGGAGTTGACAAAGTCGAGGATGGCAAGAAAAATTCTATTGGGCGCTGGTCGACCTGGGAGAATCGCGTGGCTCGCCATTTCAAAAGCGACAAATACAACGACCCCATCTCTGACATGAATCAGCAAGAGCAATATTCCTACATAGCCCAGGCTCACGGCGGTATCTTTGGGGTAATGCCCGGGAATTCCCGCGAGACAGCCCGATTGCCTTTGGCATTCTCTGACTACATCTATGCTATCGTGATCGAGGAGATGGGCCTATTGGGAGGAATGTTTGTGCTGGTGATGTACCTGTGGCTATTGGCGCGCGCTGGCCGCATAGCCAATCGATGCCAGACCGCCTATCCGGCCCTGCTGGTGATAGGCATGGCAGTGTTCATAGCTTTTCAAGCAATGGCACACATGGCGATAGTCACCGGGGTATTCCCGGTATCGGGGCAACCCCTGCCGCTGATATCCAAGGGAGGCACCTCGATATTGATCACGTCGATGGCCCTGGGCATTATGCTCAGCGTGAGCCGCTTTGCCGCTCGCAAGGGCAAGAAATCAGAGATTCGCGATGAGCTCTCGGCCCTCCCCGACGAGGTCAAAGCCGCCAACCCCACTTGATTCCATCCTCCATTCCCCCCTTTGCTCCTTTGTGCCTTTGCTCCTTTGTAGAAACTGGCTCACACAAAGGAGCAAAGGCACAAAGGAGCAAAGGGGGGACCCAAAAACTCATAACTCATAACTCACAACTCATAACTAAAAATTATATGCGAGCCTTAATAAGCGGAGGAGGCACCGGCGGACACATTTTCCCCGCCCTCTCAATAGCAAATGCACTGCGACGCCGCTACCCCAATGTGGAGATCCTGTTTGTGGGGGCGGAAAATCGCATGGAGATGCAGCGGGTACCCGCTGCCGGATATGAAATAATAGGGCTGCCAGTGGCAGGCTTTGACCGTAAGCGCCCTTGGCGCAACATTAAGGTGCTGTGGCTGCTCTGGAAGTCGATGCGCAAGGCCAAAAAGGTGGTGCGCGACTTCCATCCCGACATAGCCATAGGCGTGGGCGGCTATGCCAGCGGCCCTACCCTCAAGGCTGCTCAGAAAGTCGGTGTGCCCACCTTACTGCAAGAGCAAAACTCCTATCCCGGCGTCACCAACAAACTATTGGCCAAGAAAGCCGAAGCCACATGCGTTGCTTACGAGGGATTGGATAGTTACTTCCCCGGTGATAAGATTATCCTCACTGGCAACCCAGTGCGCAAGGATCTCACCTCTTGTCCATTTAATTCGCGCGAGGCCAAGGCTCACCTGGGCTTTGATCCGGAAAAGCCCTTGGTACTAGTGGTGGGAGGCAGCTTAGGCGCTCGCACCATCAATCAGAGCATGAAAGCCGGCCTCGACAAATTCGCCAAGGCTGGTGTGCAAGCTCTGTGGCAGACGGGCAAGTACGGAGCCGATGAGTGGGCAAAGGCTGCCGCTGAGGTGCCTCTGGTCGAGGCTACCCAATTCATATCAGACATGGCTACAGCCTATCGAGCAGCCGATTTGGTAGTGGCGCGCGCCGGAGCGGGCACAATCAGCGAACTCGAGATCTTGGGCAAGCCCACGATATTGGTGCCATCGCCAAATGTGGCCGAGGATCATCAGCGCAAAAATGCCAAGGCTCTGGCCGACCGTGGGGCCGCTGTGATGATTCTCGATGTCGATGCGCCGTCTCAGATGGTCGACAAGGCAATCGAGCTGGTTAAGGACAAAAAGGCCCTGTTTGAACTGAGTGAAAATATTGAGAAACTGGCATTGCCAGACGCTGATGAAAAGATAGTAGATATAATTACACAGATATGGAAGCAAAAAGGGTGTATTTCGTAGGAATAGGCGGCATAGGCATGGCCGCTCTCGCCCGCTATTATTTGTCAAAGGGTTACTCGGTGGCTGGATACGACCGTGCCCCTTCGGCTCTTACCCACGCTCTCGAACATGAGGGCGCTGTCATAAGCTATGAGGATTCGCTTGATGCCATACCCGAGGAGTTTCGCGCTCCCGGCAGCGCTCTGGTAGTCTACACTCCGGCAGTGCATCCCGGTAATGTGCCACTCGATTATTTCAACGCCCATCAGTTCCCGGTGTTAAAACGTTCGGCTGTGCTCGGGCTTATCACCAAGGGCTCAAAAGGCCTATGCTTTGCCGGTACACATGGCAAGACCACAACATCGTCGATGGCTGCCCATATATTGCACAATTCACCGGTGGGTTGCAACGCATTCCTCGGCGGCATACTGCGCAATTATGACAGTAATCTGCTGCTGAGCGACACTTCGCCCTACTCAGTGATCGAGGCTGACGAATATGACCGCTCATTCCATACATTGACCCCCTATATCGCCATAATTACTGCTACCGACCCTGACCATCTTGATGTCTACGGCAATGAGGAGAATTATCTTGAGAGCTTTGCTCACTTCACTGAGTTGATACGCCCCGACGGTTACCTGATTATCCACGAGGGCCTCAAGCTCAAGCCGCGCCCTGCTGCTACGGTCAAGACTTACACATACAGCCGCGACCATGGTGATTTCCATGCTGAGAATGTGCGTTATGGCAATGGCACTATCGTCTTCGACTTTGTGGCTCCCGACACGGTGATTCGCGATGTCGAACTTGGCGTGCCAGTCGAGATCAATATCGAAAATGCCATCGCTGCCATGGCTGCCTGCCATCTCACGGGCCAGGCTCCAGAGGAGTGCATGCGCCGTGCTATGGCTACATTCCAGGGTGCCGAGCGCCGCTTCCAGTTTATGCTCAAGGAGCCGGGCGAGAATGGCCGCGTCATCATAGACGACTATGCCCATCACCCTGATGAGCTCAAGACCAGCATTCGCTCAGTGCGACAGCTGTATCCAGGCCGCAAACTCACTGTGGCTTTCCAGCCCCATCTCTATAGCCGCACCCGTGATTTCGCACCGCAGTTTGCCGAAGCATTGTCGATGGCCGACGAGGTGGTGCTCACCGATTTGTACCCTGCTCGCGAGGCCCCAATCCCCGGAATTTCGTCAAAAACTATCTTCGATTTGGTAAATTGTCGAGAAAAATCGTTAATTTCCAAAGAAGATTTTGTAAAGACGATGAAAAATCGTAACTTTGAAGTCTTATTATCGTTGGGGGCTGGAGATTTGTCGACATATCTGCCCCAATTAGTGAAGGAACTTAAGAATTGACTAAGCAAGGAGTAATAAGATGCGTGTTGTCGCTGTTGCTCACGGCCTACTTGGTTGTGGCTCTTTGCTACGCTTCGCAGCAGGCAGCGGCCGACCCCTACCGAGCCCTCAAGATTTATGTTGAGGGCAATTCGGCAGGCGGTTTTGTCACGCCCGATGACATACGCCACGAGCTGGGGCAGCTCAGCCGCGATATCACTCGCTTGCCAGCCGATTCAATCAACACTCTAGCGATTGAGAAGCGCATCCTCGCAATGGACAATATCGAAACTGCCAATTGCGTGGTGCTCAACAATCGCACTATTGCCTTGACAGTGGAGCCTCTGGTGCCGGCAGCTCGCATATTCGACACCTCGACCGGCTCTAATTTCTACATCAACCGCTCGGGCAAACGCATGAAGGCCAATGCCCGCTATCGCCTTGATGCCCCGGTGGTGGTAGGGCGATTCAGCGACAAGGTGCAGCCAACAGATGCCCTGCCGGTGATTGATTACATCAACTCGCGCCAGGACCTCACGGATTTGGTCAGTTCGATCAAGGTTACCCCCAAGGGCGACATTCTGCTGATTCCTCGCATTCGCGGCCATGTGATAAATTTTGGAGATTCATCTGACATCGCCAACAAATTTGACCGCTTGCTGGCTTTTTATCGCCAAGTGATGCCCGTCAAGGGATGGGAGTATTACGATACCCTGTCGGTGAAATGGCGAGGCCAGGTAGTAGCCAAACAGCGCAACAAGGCCCTGGAGCCCCAGCCTGATTTGGTGGGCGATGAGGAATACATCGATGATCCTGGCACAATGATGGCCACCACTGATACTCCCCTCACCGATATGCAATAGGTACATTATGATTTATCACTCTAGACTTATCACTTTTGACTCTTTACTTCTAACTTCTCCTCTTTACTTTTGACTTTTGACTTTTGACTTGTTACTTGTTACTTTTGACTTGTTTATGGACAATAGATACATAATAGCATTAGAGCTCTCAGGCTCGCAAGTAAAAGGCGCTGCGGCCACTATCAATTCTTCGCCCGCTTATTCGCAATTCGCAATTCCTGTCGTTGAGGCTATTGCCTGTGAGGACAAGGTAAATTGCGTGCAGTATGGCCGTGTGCAAAATCTCATAGAGGCTGCCAAGGATGTTAATTATGTGGTGAAGAAACTTGAGAACGATCCCAAGCTCAAAGGCGGCAAAGTCATTGCCGCTTATGTGGGCATCAGCGGTCGTTCGCTTGGCTCAGTCCAGACCACGGCCGAGTTGTATCTGCCCAGTGAAATGGAGATCACCGCCAACATAGTTAAGCAGCTTGAACAAGAGGCCGCTAAGGGATTTGATGCAGATAGGAAACCCTTGAGGATAGTGCCTCGCAAATTCTATGTTGACAACCAGGTGAATCCTAATCCAGTGGGCGCTCTGGGTTCAAAGCTCAAGGGCGAATACACTGTTGTGACTTGCAACAAGGCCAACCTGCGCAATCTGGAGATGCTGTTTGGCGACCGTCTGCAGCTCACTGTGCGCGAGTATGTGGTGACACCGTTGGCCCTGGCCGACTTGCTGTTGAGCCAAGAGGAGCGCCAATTGGGCTGCATGCTCGTGGATATGGGCGCTCAGACCACTACCATATCGATTTACAAGGACCGTGCTCTGCAGTATCTGGCCACTCTGCCGCTTGGTTCGCAGAATATAACACGCGACATCGCTATGGGCCTCAATATCATCGAGGAGCGTGCTGAGATGGCAAAATGCCATCAGGGCAACGCTATGGCCGATTCTATGGAATCGGCATCAGATGAGAATGCCAAAATCAATTGCTATGTGCAAGCGCGCATTGGCGAAATCAATGCCAACATCTATGCCCAGATTGGGTATGCTGGATTCAAGCCTACCGACTTGGCAGGCGGCATCATAATCACTGGCCGTGGCTCTAAGCTGCGCAATTTTGACATGGCTCTTGAAAACAAGACCAAGATGAAGGTGCGCCGCGCCTCAATCCCCAACACTATCACCGTGCAAGACCGTGGCATCGATTCTGCCGACTTCGCTTCGCTCTTGGCCATTGTGTTGCAAGCCTCAAAGACTACAGATGTTGGCGGTTGCGTCAAGGCTCCCGAGCCCACTGATATCAGCCTGGAGGAAAAGCCGGCTTTTGGAGCCGGCCCGTCGCCTGTCCACGAAGAAGACAACAACGATGACGGCTGGGACAACGATGACGAGGAGAATGCCCAAATTGACGAGCGTCGTGAGCGCGCAATGCGTCGCAAAGCCGAGAAAGAGGCTGCCAAGCGAGCTAAGGAGGAGCAGAAAAGGCGTGAGCGGGAGGAGCGCGAGCAAGCACGCCTGCAGCGTCCACGCTCATCGGCTCTCGACTGGCTCAAAGCCAAGATTTACCAAGTGACTGCCTCAAACGATGATGAGGATGCCAACCTCGATGACAATTAACCAAAATTATAGGGAATATTGAATATCCTCTCCCCTCTCTAATAGTTATTCACTATTCACTATTCACTATTACTTTAAGTATATGACTTCCGAAGATATAAGCAGCACCCACGACTTCTCGTTGGGCCCAGTTGCCTCCTCAGCAAACTCTTATTCCCCCCAAAAGATCAAGGTGATCGGCGTGGGCGGCGGTGGCAACAATGCCATTGACCACATGTACAACATGGGCGTGAGGAATGTGTCGTTTATCGTAGCCAATACTGATAGGCAGGCGTTGGCTAACTCGCCTGTGCCTACCAAGGTGCTCCTTGGCCCTACCACTCTGAGGGGTCGAGGCGCTGGCAACCGCCCTGAGCGTGCTCGCATGGCTGCCGAGGAGAGCGCACAGGACATCGACAATCTGTTTGACGATGATACCGATATGGTGTTTATCACCGCCGGCATGGGCGGTGGCACTGGCACTGGCGCCTCGCCGGTGATAGCCCGCATAGCCAGGGAGAGAGGGCTCCTCACCATTGGCATTGTCACTATACCATTCCTGTTTGAGGGCCAGCGCAAGATTCTTAAGGCTCTCGATGGTGCTAATGAGATGAGCAAGTATGTCGATGCCCTGTTGGTGATCAACAACGAGCGCTTGTCTGAGATTTACAAAGAGCTTGACTTCCTCAACGCCTTTGGCAAGGCTGATGATATACTCTCGATGGCCGCTATCAGCATCTCTGAGATTGTGACCTGCGACGGATACATCAATCTTGACTTCAACGATGTTGACAATACTCTGCGCGATGGCGGCACAGCTATTATATCTACTGGCTATGGCGAGGGTGAGAATCGTGTGCGCAAGGCTATCGACGATGCCCTACACTCGCCGTTGCTGCGCAATACTGATATATTTGGCAGCCGCAAGCTGCTCTTCAATCTCTATTTCTCAAGGGATGCCGACGACAAGTTTAAGATTGATGAGACCAAACAGATCACCGAGTTTATCTCCAATATCGATAAGGATGTCGATGTGATTTGGGGTGTGGCATTTGACGAGACTCTGGGCAACAAGGTTAAGTTCACCATCCTTGCCGCTGGCTTTGATGTGACAATCTCAGACGAGAATGTTATTAAGGGTACTGACGCGGCTGATGGGCGCGTAGAGAGCGATGAGATAGCTCGCAAGACTGAGCAGCGTCTGGTGCAGGAATATGGCTCAAAAATGGATGATTTCAATATCAAGAAGGAGGAGCAGAAATACATAATCCTCAAGCCGGAGCAATTCGACGATGACCGCATGATTGAAATCATCGAGCAAAATCCCGCCTACAATCGCAGCCGCGAGGTGAAGCAAGCCATCGCCTCAGCCGCCTCTTCCGCTCCCAAATCGGTCTCTAATCCCCAATCCTCCAACCCCGCCTCCCAATCCGGAGGCAAAACCACCATCAGTTTCGACGACTTCTAAATCATCAAAATAAAAACCGAGCGGGGCTCATTCGGCCTCGCTCGGGTGTTTTATGTAGTATTGCTCTAATACGGGTTGGAGATTGAAGTAGTAGGCGCCGGGGTCTTTTTCGCTCTTGGCGTTGACCGACACCTTTTCGTAGTAGGGAGGGGTGAATTCCCGCGACTGGACTGTCTTGCCCGAGATGTTGAGGAAGTCAAACTCGTGGCGAGGATACACCACGTACCAGGCATTCTCGGGGTCGAGGCCGGTGCCCGACGAGGCTATGGTGAGCAGCAGGTGATTGAGTTTATTTTTCCAGATTTTGGCCAGATTGACCTTGCCGCGCTGCTCGTAGGCGTAGACCAGGTTTTTGAGCTGTATCAGGTCGAGCGGATTGTCGCGTAAGGCACGCATGGCATAGTCAATCATTTGTTCTTTCTGGGCGTTGGTGAGTGATGACTGATAGTATAGGGGTTCAATCTCCTTGAGAGCCTCTTCATCGTAGGGTGCGCGGTATGGGTCATAATCCTCCTGGAAAAGGGTGCCGTAATAGAAATACTGGAAATCCTCGTTGGTCATCAGCGTGTCATTAGCCATGAATTGCTGGAGCAGCGAGGGATAGTAGTATCGTGAATCTTCGTTAATTGTCTCAGCCTTGATAGCGGCCAAATCAGGAGCCTCGGCAGCCGTCTTGGTGGCTGCAAAGGATATCTGGCCGATTACGAGGGCTATGAGGGTTATAGCGGATAATAATTTGCGCATCTCAGATGATTTTTAGTGATAGGAAAGCGCCAGCCCGGATAGGCTGGCGCCCTTATGTTCAGACTGCCACGCAGGCCAAAGGTTTAACCTGTGGCCTAGGTTTATTTGGTGACAGTGGGGTTATTTCTTGTTCTGGGGATTCACCTCGACTACCTCGACTTGGTAGACTACGGCCTCGTTAGGACCGAGGTTGAAGCGGCGGTTCTGCTCTACGCCGTAGGCTTTCTTGCCGGGCACGTAGATGGTAGCCTTGCCGCCCTGGCCGAGTTGCTCAAGACCCTCCTGCAGACCCTCGGGACGTGTGGAGATGAGGATAGGACGAGCGTTGTTTTCGTCTTGGCGGTCAAATACGCGGCCATTGAGAGTGCTGGCGGTGTAGTAGACCTTTACGCGGTCTTTGGGCACGATGCGGTCGCCCTCGCCGGGATTCTCAATCTTGATGGCTACGCCTCCCTCGAGCATTTTCACCTCGGGGTCAGCCTTGACCAGTGAATCGATATATTGCTTGCCGGTGATTACGTTGTTGATGGCTTCGTCTGAGGCCTCGAGTTTAGTCTTCTCATACTTCTGCTGAGCGTCGCGCAGCTTGTTGAAGAGGATTTGGGCCTCGGCCTGTGATGCGTTCATTACCTCCTCGTTGACGCTATCGGCGAGGAAGCAGCGCGAGAAGTAGTTGTAGAATGTGGTGCGGTCGATGTCAAGGCCTAGGCTGTTTTGCCACTGGTTGAATTGGCCGATCAGATTGAAAGCGGTGTACATGCCATAAGCGAACGATGTGGCAGTGTCAGCGTTGAGCACGTATTTGAATCCCTTGAGGAACTCTTTCTTGTTGAGAGTGCTGTCTTGCTTGAGAGCGCGATCAAACTTGGTATTGTTCTGATAGCCTTGGGTTTGAGCCATAGCTACGATCAGAGAATCGGTCTGATTCTGAGTAAAGAGGGTGTCAAAGCCAGCGTTGTTCTTAGAGCCGTGGCCTGAGGTGCAAGCTGCAAGGCCGACAAGACCGGCTGCGGCTGCGAAAAGTAAAAGTTTTTTCATATCGAAAAAATTTAATTTTATTTCTTTTTGTTTACGGCCGCAAAATTACAAAAGTTTCTCCAATATTCCTCTATTCAAAGGATTAAAAAAATTAAAAATCACCACTACCTTCCCTCAAGAAACTTTTTTTCAAAATATTTTCTTGTTGGGGGTTACTTTTCCGCAATGCTCGTGACCTGATGCGCATCCAATATGATGACTCCTTCTATTGGGCTGGCTTCGTAATGCTGGATTGAGAAGGCCTATTACCCATCCTCCAATTTCTCTCCCTGCACTTTTATGGATTCTAGGTTTGTCAAAAATTTGGTCATTTTATGTGTATCTGAGAAATAATTTGTAACTTTGTGGAAAATCAGATTTATGAAGGAAACTCCCGGCCTGTTTGGGCAAACCCATAATAATTCCAGTCGAGATTACTCAAAGGAAGAAAGTTGGGGAAAGAATCAATTCAATAGTTCTTTCCCCGCCTCCCTTATAGCCTATATGAGCTCTAAGGGGGTCAAGCCAGTATACCTCAAAACAGACGAAAACAACCATGTGGTACATGATTATATTAGCGGAACGGAATTATATAAGATAAATCCGCTATCAATGGATGCCTTCTATAATTTCGAGGCCTCATTTTCTGCTTACCTATCAGTGGCTCACAAACGTATAAGTACCTAAAGAGCGCAGAGTTGACACACCCTCGAATCTCAAAGTATGAGATTAAGAATATCATATTGGGTGGAGGTCAGAATTATCTCAGCCCAGAACGTCGCTTTGATGCGGTAATAGTAAATAGTCCAGAATTATTTGAAAGATGAAGATTGTAGATTTGTTTTGCGGATGCGGTGGCATGAGTCTCGGTTTTCAGCTTTCAGGTCATGAGGTGATGGCTGGAATGGACTGTTGGGATAATGCCCTGGGTGTATATGAGGCGAATTTTGACCATCCAGCCTATAAGGTGGACTTATCTGATGTGGATAGTGCAGTAAAACTGGTTGAAGCCCTGCACCCAGAGATGATTATAGGAGGTCCTCCATGCCAGGACTTCTCTTCGGCAGGAAAGCGCGATGAGAATAATGGCCGTGGTGACCTTACGGTAGACTACGCTGAAATTGTCTCAAAAGTAAGGCCTAAGTGGTTTGTAATGGAGAATGTGGCTCGCATTGTCAAGACCCAAAAACTCGTAGATGCGCGCGAGATATTCCATCAGGCTGGCTATGGATTGACACAAATGGTGTTGGATGCAAGTCTATGCGGAGTGCCCCAAGCTCGCAAACGCTTTTTCTTAGTAGGTTGCTTAGACAATGAGGATGGTTTTTTTGGAATCGTATTTTATTTCTAAAATGTCTAAGAAACCTATGACCATAGCCGATTATATGGGTGATGAGATTGATTTTGAATATTACTATCGCCATCCTCGCAGCTATGCGCGGCGTGGTATATTCAGTGTGCATGAGCCAAGCCCCACCATCCGTGGTGTAAACAGGCCTATTCCAGAGGGCTATCCCATACATCCGGGAGATCCTATAAAATCTACAGCTGGCCTGCGACCCTTGACTACAAAGGAAAGAAGTCGTATACAGACATTTCCTGCAGATTTCAAGTTTTTGGGGAATAAAACTGATACCGAACAGATGATAGGCAATGCTGTACCTGTTAATTTGGGTCGTTTTGTAGGTCAATGTATCAGTGATTATCTCACTGACCATCCCGAATACTTACCCTCAATTGACCCCTTGGAGATAGATACTCCTAAAATAGAAAATCTCTATCATCCTTGGGAAGAGCGCAACGGCCAAATAGCCTATCTCCTATTTGATCCCGAAACCACTTATCAGTCAAAAAAGAAGAAATAATCTCCAGTAAATGAAGTAAGTATTCCTATCCGACCCCCACTGATTTAACAGGAGGGGGTCGTTGTTATTCCAAGTCTTGTAGATATGGCAGGAGCCATTGGGAGTAGCGGAGGAAGCCGAGGTCGGTGAAATGCACGCAGTCGACGGTGCCCTCCCAGTCGGAGCCACTGCCTACGCCGGGGGATAGGAGCATGGAGTTGGCATCGGCAACTGCGGCGTATTGGCGCCGCAGCTCAGTATTGAGAGCGGTGATTGATGCGTATTTCTCTTGATCGAAATTCATGTAGGAGAACAGCGGATTTTCAATCACAATAATAGGCGTGTCGGGATGCGCCTCGCGCAGAGTGCGGTAGAATGGCACGAATCTCTCCCTCACAATCTCGGTGTCGCAATTGGGCATGCAATCGATGATGAACGCCGAGGCATCGGCTTGCGCCATCAGTTGGGCTATCTCTATGTCGAGCTTGCCTTGGCCGCTGAATCCGAGATTGATTGTTTCGCGGTCGAGTTGGCGGCTCAGTATGTTGGTATGCGCCATTCCGGGGCGCGAGGCGCACCCCCCTTGGGTTATGCTGGTGCCGTAGTAGACGATAGGCGTATTTCTGATAGGGCTTTCATACCGTGGGTTGCTGAGCAAGCTGCAACTGTCAACGCCTATCTCAAGCGAGGTGACTCCATCGTATAGAGGCAGATACAGCATGAATTCGCGCCACGTGGGCACCATGTTCTGCACCAAGGTCTTGTCGCCATTGCCATCGCGGTTGGGAGCGCCCGAGCCCACGAAGCGCCAACCGTCTTCGCCCAAACAATACAGGTCTACGCCTTTGATGCCACGGTTGGTCATGTGGTCCATCGCGAAATTGTTGAGGGCTTTCCATCGAGCCTTCACCACGGGCGAATTTGTGGCGAACCGTATTGCCAAGCCAGCGGTATTTTTGCCGAGATACCATTGCTGGTCTCTCACTTGGCCTTTAAGCGAGGCTGGGAGGCGCTCGTAGCGCGTCTCGGTGCTGTCGTTCACTTTGCCGTACAGCAGTAGTGTGTCGGCGCTATGCCACACTGTCTGGGCCTCAATCCCAATCGCTACCGCCAAGGCTGCCATCATCATCAATACTTTCATAATTTCATGGTTTATCTTAATTCTCTCGCAAAGGTACGACAAATTTTTGCACCGTCGACCAACCAGGGGGTTGATTTTCTGGTTTTATTGTTGTATCTTTGCGATATGATTGTAATTAAGAAACCCGAGAGGATAGCACCCGCACTCCGAGACCTCTGGCACCGCTTCAGCGGTCTCCGTGACCGAATTGAGAAGCGTACTGGCTAAGAAAAGAGGAAAATCTCTGTGGACTCCGTGGTCCTTCGAGAACTCCGTGTTTAAAATTAAAGAAGTTGAATAGGTAAATGGTCAGTTTGAATTTAAACTTCATTCTCAGATGTACCCGGATGGCAACCCCGTAGGGGTTGTTTCATTCTAGTGCTCAGAAGGTTAGTGAAACAACCCCTACGGGGTAGGAGGGGGAGGGGTATGCGCCCATAGCTAGATGAAATAACCCCTACGGGGTAGCCATCCGGGCGACCTCCATATTTAACTTTAAATTGACCCCTTACTTATCTTAAATTAAATGAAAAATAAGCATTAATGGAAAAGGAACAAGTCAAAAAAATTGTAGTGCTTGGTGACATTCACGGGCGCAAAATATGGAAAGAAATCATTGAGAAGGAGAAACCTGACCTGGTGATTTTTATGGGTGATTATATCACCTCGCATGATTATATTGAGAATAAGGAGCAAATTGCCAACCTTGACGAAATCCTTGATTACAAGGAGGCGAACCCCGACAAGGTAATCCTGCTGCGCGGCAATCATGACGTGCAGCACATGGGCAAAATCCGTTCGCCGCAGGAGTTCATCGACGAGCAGATGAAAAAGATGGGCTGCGACCGCGATTTCGACTTCAACGATGTCACCCGTTGGTCTGGCTACAGCAAATGGCTCGAAAAGCAGATGGTGGAGCGATACGACCGCTTCTGCCGCGACAGCCAATGGGCCTATATCCATGACATTGATGGCAAGCCTTATATCTTCAGCCATGCCGGCATTAGCAAGGACTGGCTCCACGACACGGCTCATCTCGACCCATCCGACCCCGACTGGCTCAAGAAGCTCAACGAGATGCCCGTATCCAATGCCTTCAGCTTTATTCAAGGCAACCACAGAGACTGGGACGGCAGCTCATCGGCACAACCGCCAACATGGATTCGCCCCCAGGTGCTTGCCGAGTGCAAGCTACCCGGCTACAGTTTTGTGGTCGGCCACTCGCCTTGCAAGAAAGGTTGCATAAATATGCGCACCACTCCCCTCGATGAATGGCCCATCAAGCCCGAATATGGCGGATATAAGGAATATCCTGGCGGCGATGCCGACATCTGGCTCACCGATGCCCTGGGCAATGGCTCCTACCTCGTCATCGAGGACAACAAAATTGAGCCCCACGACATCCCCCTCCCTCCCAAACCCAAAAACATCTGGGGCTGGTAAAAACCATTACTCCCAAATACTGATGCGGCATGGCGAAATCCCGACGATTTCGCCATGCCGCATCAGTGTTTATTAAGTTTGAGAATTTGGTTTTGAGTAAGATTGATTAGAATAGGTTTTTGAGCCATTGCTGGAAAAAGGGGTCTTCGACACGGTATTCTTTGCGGGTTTCATCGTTGATGATGAAGCCGTCTTTTAGGAGACGCTTAACGCAGCCGCGCACAGTGCTGGCAGCATTAATGCCAGTAGCCAATAAGAATTCTTTAGTATAAATTGATGAGGTCAGGCCCGAAGCCAAGGCTTTGAGCATTTTCTTATTATTGTTGGATAGACGAGCCCAGAGGCGTTCATAGTCATAATCCTTGCGCGATACCGCACTCTGTATCACCTTCTCAACCAAATCGGCTGGAGCCTGTGCGTATTCCTTCAATTCATTCCAAACATAGAATGACAATTCTTGAGTATAGTATGGATGGCATTTTGTGAATTCAAGTATTTGCTTGCTTATCTCTGAGGTTTCGCCTTTATAGCATAAGGCAAAACCTGACTGGAGATACCCCATAAACTCATCTTCGGGAATGCCCGGCAGGTGCAGCAGTGTTCCGAAATGATAAAATGGAGACTTCTTTTTCTCGAATATCTCCCTCATCATCGACTCTTGGCTTCCGAGCAACATATAATTGACGTGGCTTTGCAGCTGCATGATGCCACGCAGCTTTTTCAACATATTCGGAGCGATGTCCTCAGCATCTTGAAATTCGTCAAAAATGATGATAGGCTTAGGGCCGCTCTTTCCCGCCTCTTCGACCAAACCAAAAGCATCCCCCAGGGCGATATCTCCTCTGACAGTAGGAGCCAAGGAAACTTCTATTGACCCTGAAGTAGGGTCGGAAGAAATGGTAGGCACCACTGCAAAATGAGTGAATGCGTATTTTATCTTTTTCAATGGATAGTGATGGAGCGTGCCTTTTATCAGTTGACGCGCAAAATCAGCCTCATCGGTAACATTCTGTAGGTTTATGTTTATCACGGGCCGCTTTATTCCCTCAGTAGCCTTGAGGGCAAGGCTCGTCTTGCCATAGCGCCGAGGCGCTATCAGCACCAGATGATTGCCGCTCTCCATAACATCGAGCACAAACTTTATCTTATCCTGTCGATCTATAAAACTGCTATCGGTCACTACCGAACCGAATCTAAATGGATTTTCAATCTTTGCCATAAAAACCGTTGCCAAATTTTTGGCAAAGATACACATTTTTTCCCAACCCTCAAAAAATGTTTTTATTGATTAAATTTTGGAGTTGGGAGATTATTTATTAATTTTGCAAAAGTTACAACTGGGTTTGGCTAAATTGAAGCACTGTTTATCCATAGGCCCCCTCGATTATCAATCTAAAGTCCAAACAGATGAGTGTGGAAGAAAAAAATACAAAGTATCCAATAGGTATACAGACATTCTCTGAAATTATAGAGGATGGGTATCTATATGTGGATAAGACAGCTTATGTCTATAAACTTGCCAATGGCATGCCAAAGTATTTGTTTCTGAGCCGCCCTCGCAGGTTTGGCAAGAGCTTATTGCTAAGCACATTGAAATGCTATTTTGAAGGCCGCAGAGAGCTTTTCAAGGGACTGGCTATCGAAAGCCTGGAACACGATTGGATCGCCAACCCTGTAATCCACCTCAGCTTGGCGGGATTCAAAGGCAATGAACCAGAAAAATTACGCCAATATCTCAATAATGAATTCCGACGTTTTGAGCGTCAGTTTGGCGACTTTGGTCGCTGCGAAAATCTTGGCTCCAGCCTTAAGAATCTGATTGAATATCTTTACGAATCTACTGGTCGAAAAGTGGTTGTCCTCATCGATGAGTATGACAATCCTCTGCTGTGCGTGGTGCATGACAAAGCGAAACGCCCCGCTCTACAAGCTGTCGTGACCGAGCTTTACGCAACACTCAAGGATAGCGACCAATGGCTAAGATTCGTGTTTATTACGGGTGTAACCAAATTCTCACAACTTAGTATATTCAGTGAATTGAATAACATCACTAATATCAGTATGCGTGACGAATTTTCGGCTGTCTGCGGCATAACAAAGGAGGAACTTGACACTCAAATGGCTCAAGGACTCCGCTCATTAGCTGAGGCTATGGATACGGATGTCGAAGACATGCGCCTTCAAATCACTGACAGATATGACGGGTATAAATTCTCTGCTAAAGGACAAGATATCTATAACCCATACAGTCTGCTTAAATGCTTTGAGGAAAAAGATATTCGCGACTATTGGTTTGAAACTGGGACACCCACTTATCTTATCGAGGTGCTTAACCAATACAAGGTAGTGCCATCTAATATCGGAAAGGTCCAGGCTACTGCTTCTGACTTTGATGCTCCCACTGAGGATATGAAAAGTTGGATACCCCTATTCTATCAAAGCGGCTACCTAACCATCAAGGATTATAATCCCATAGTGAAACTCTATACCCTTGACATCCCAAACAGCGAGGTACGGACTGGATTGATGAAATCTCTGCTCACCGACTATGTGAAAAATCCATTGATGGCCAGTGGCACTGTAGCCGACATGATGCTCTGTTTCTACAATGAGGATATAGCTGGAGCTTTAAGCAAGATGGCCAAGTTTTTCGAGACCGTGCCATATTGCAACAATATCGACTATGAGGGTCATTGGCAACAGATGCTATACGTAATTTTCTCACTATTTGGAGCCTACGCTGATGTAGAGGTTCATGCTCCTAAGGGACGTATAGACATGGTCATGATATTTATGAAGAAACTATATCTCTTCGAAATCAAACTCAATGGCACTGCTCAAGAGGCGATTGACCAAATCACTACCAAAGGTTACTCTAAGCGTTTTCAGTTACTGAATCTCCCTATAGTAAAAATTGGTATCTCCTTTGATACCACTAACCGGACCATCACCGATAAGATAATTTTGGAGTAAGAAGATTGATGGATACCGTTGCCAAAAATTTGGCAACGGTTTTTATGGCAAAGCTCCTTTGAAGAGGGTTGAAGAGAAAAAAAGGAAAAATGTGAAATAACTACTAATTTCGGTTGGAAAAATGTGAAGGCAAAGTTGTTTATGAACGGAAAAATGTGAAGTAACCCTTAATTTCTGTTGGAAAAATGTGAAATGTTTCGTAATTTTACAGTCAAATACCAATAGATTATAAGCATCCTATTTTCTCACTTTCTTGCTAAAGCCCTTTGTTTACAGTGAAAAAATGCGTAACTTTGCGGCGATATGAAAAAGGACACGCCGAAATCACCGATGCTGGGAGAAGCCCGGGTCAGGACTTGGAGGTTGGCAGCCCTGCTGATTGCCCTGGCAGTCATGGCTGCTGCGCTGCCGTCGTGCCACCGCCACACGGCGCATTGGGAGCGGATGC
>NWBJ01000003.1 GCA_002633115.1 Muribaculaceae bacterium Zag1 | reverse complement strand
TGCCACTTTTTAAAGTGGACTCATTCTTTGAATCTACAAAACAAGGTACTCCAGAAAATGCGTGACCGTCTACTACCGCGATTGATGAATGGCAAAATAACGCTTTAACTTCTCCCCTTATGAGAAACTTTATATCAGAGGATGACATAGAGAAAGAGTTGATTGAGGTATGCCTTAAAGAGTTGATGTACAACAATAGCTACAACTGCCTCAACTGTGACCACTTTGGCCGAGCAACGGAACGTGAAGTACTTAATTTGGAGGTGCTTCGCAGAGAGGTACGCCGTATCAACGCCGAGGCAACTGATTGTCCAGAAGGTCTAAGCGAGGCAGAGGTAAATAAAGCCATCAATGTCTTGACTGAAACCAATCTACAAAGCGATCCTGAAAAGCTCAATGCTCGTAAACTCCATCAGATAATAGATGGAGTAAGCATTCCTATAAAGCAAGCCTCTGGAAAGAGCGAGTCTCGAACCATCCATTTTATCGATTGGATGAATATAGAAAGTAATCAGTTTGATGTTGTCAATCAACTATGGATACAAGGTCAAGTTTACCGCCTTCGCCCCGATGTTATCATATACATAAACGGCCTCCCATTGGTAACTATTGAGCTCAAGAACAGCGATGTAAATGTAAAAGTAGCTTATGATGATAACCTCTCTCGATATAAAGAGGCTATACCACAACTTATGGCCTATAATGCATTCCTCATCACGAGCAATGGTCTCCATACTCGTGTAGGAGCGACCTATGCCGATTGGGCTTATTTCTCCCCATGGTTCCGAGACAATGAAGAAGAAAGGGTTGACCGCGATTCTATCGAAGACGAAAAGATCAGTCTATTAGTGACGGCGAGGTCTCTGTTGAAGAAAGAGAATCTTCTCAACTATATCCAAAATTTCATACTCTTCTATAAAGGCACCAATAAGATATGCGCCAAAAACCACCAGTTCCTCGGTGTGAATCGCGCTGTCGAACGCTATAAATATCTAAAATCAAAAGATGTAAAGCCCAACGATGTTGGAAAGATGGGTGTATTTTGGCATACTCAAGGATCGGGTAAAAGTTTCAGTATGATATTTCTTGCTCGACTTCTCCGAAATCATTTCCCAGGTAATTTTACGTTCTTGATTATTACCGACCGGGAAGACTTGGATGACCAAATTTACCGAAACTTTCTTCACGCTGGCTTTATGGGTGAACGCGAAGAATGTCGGCCAGGGACAAGCGAAGCCTTACGCAGAATGCTCAGTCAAGAAGACCATCGAATATTGTTCTGCCTAATCCAAAAGTTTCATTATGACAATCGTCGAAAATATCCTGTGCTTTCAGAACGCGATGATATCATAGTAATGATAGATGAGGCTCATCGAACCCAATACAAGGCACTTGCCGAAAATCTGCGAGCCGGTCTGCCTAATGCTTTATACATGGCCTTTACAGGTACTCCCCTATTTGGCAGCAAGAAACTGACAAACCGTTGGTTCGGAGCTACTGTAAGTCAATACACCTTCTCACAAGCTGTGGAGGATGAAGCTACTGTGCGTTTGACCTACAGGAATCACCTTCCTGAGGTACAAAATGAAAACCCAACTTTCTCAGAGGATTTTATACAAATCATATCTGACGAAGAGATAGATGACGAGCAACGCCAGAGATTAGAGAAAGAATATGCTCAAGAAATCCAGATTCTTACTCGCCCCAGCCGTCTCAACAAGATTGCAGATGATATAGTTGAACATATCACCGAACGAGGATTTCTCGGAAAGGCGATGGTAGTGAGTGTAGACCGCTTCACTGCCGTTAGAATGTATGACTATGTGTTCGATAAATGGCAAAAAAAGATCCAGCGGCTCAATCAACGTATAATGCACCTTGACAAACATAGCGAGGAATATCATAGGCTCCTTTCTATTCGCAACTGGATGCGCACTACTGATATGGCAGTAGTGATTAGCGAAAGAGCCGGCGATGATGAGAAGTTTGCTGCTGAGGGGCTGAATCTGACTCCTCATCGCAAGCGCATGAATGATGTGGATGAAGAGGGTCAAGAGCTTCAAGACCTATTCCGTGATGAGAACAATCCTCTGCGGATTGTATTTGTATGCTCGATGTGGCTTACAGGTTTTGATTCTCCAATGGTTTCCACCCTGTATCTTGACAAGCCTCTTGCCATGCAGAATCTTATGCAGACTATAGCTCGAGCCAATCGTCGCACCTCTACTCTCGATGTCCTCGGGCGCGAAAAAACATGCGGGCAGATTATATCTTACTGCAATATATTTGGGAGCTTACAAAAAGCATTTGCCAAGTACGGTGAAAACCAAGGAGACGAAGATGATGGAGAAGATACAAAAGACGGGAATCCAGGATCACTCCTCCCCGAAGGCCCAGGCAATGATGGTACTAAAGGTCCTATGACTCTCGAGCAACTGTATACGTTGCTTCGGGAGGCCATAAATCGCTGCGTAGACTGGTGCTCTTCGATTGGTATAGATTTACAAAAGATACTGGACATAGATAAGACCTTTTCCCAGATTTCTCTTTTTGAAACCTATGCCAACCAACTGATAAACCCCACAGAAAGGAAGGCTCAGTTTGTAGTGTTTGACAATGCTATCTCTACACTTTACGATGAATGTCTACCAGATATCATTTCATGTAAGGAAGAATTTTTAATGGCCCAGATAATTCATTACCTCCGTAAAGTTATGGATAACTCTGTTGAGCGACCAAATCTTGATTCAGCTCGTAATCGAATCAAAGATTTGCTCAACCAGAGCATCGTACCCAAAGGGGATGGCAATGCCAATACACGCGAATATACTATTAAGGAGTATAAGGAGATGGATTTGAGCCGTCTGGATGTTGAAAAACTTCGGAAAAAATTCTGTGTATCTGATTGTAAAAACTTGGAAATAAACGACCTGCAAGAGTTTATAAAGCAAAAATTAAACTCAATGCTCAACCAAAATAGCGAAAGACGCTCTTTCGCTGAGGCTTTCCAACAAATTATCGACCGATATAACGCTGGGAGTATCGAGAGCGAGAAAGCTTTCGATGAACTAATGGCTCTCATTGCCAAAATGACCAAGGAAGAGAGTAGAGCAATAAAAGAAGGTCTTACCGAGGAAGAACTTGAGGTATTTGATATTTTACGTAAAGACCATCTCACCAAGGCAGATGAACTAAAGGTAAAGACAGCGGCTAAAGACTTGGTGAAGAAGCTACATGAAAAAAAGGACGAGTTGTGCACTGTCGATTGGTACAACGATAGCCAAAAGAAACAAAGATTTATCAATTTCGTCTCCAACACACTCAATGCTTCTTTGCCTGATTGTTATGATCGGGTATCCTTCCGCGAGAAAAATGAAGCGCTTTGTGCTCGTTTCATCATTCGCGCAGCCTCTAACAATGGCTATCTCTTCGCCTCCTAATTCTATCCTGCTATCTCCATTAAATCATAATATCATATTGGAGATAGCAGGATAGAATTCATTGAATCCCTCCCCTAATGTAATCATACTTCATTTAGAATGTAAGAGAGGGCTTCTTTAAGCGGCATGAGCTCTTTGTTTACTACATCGTAAACCAACTCTGCGTTTATCTCAAAATAGCCATGCGCTATGTGATCTCGCATTCCCTTGATTTGACGCCATGGAATCTCAGGGCGCAATTCAAAAAGAGAGCCATTAGTAATAGAATCGACCTTTTTAATCCCCTCTCCTATGGCTTGAAGGAGCATAGCCGTGGCAGCCAATGTCTTCATTCCCTCCATAGAGGAGGTATAATCATCAGCTGACTTTATGGATTCGTTCCATTGAAAGATATCATCAATGCCTTCAATCCACTGGGTAATCTTATAGGCCACTAAAGATTTATCGTATGATGTAGATGCCATCTTTTTCTATTTGTTGTTTCAGGTAGGGATTCATTTTATCACGCATGCAGACCAAATCGACTTGACAGGCCAATTCATCTTCAAGGTATTGCTGTAGGCCTATGACCCCGCGAAAAGTTATGGGCATATCTACACATAAATCCACATCACTATTCTCTCTTTGCTCATTTCTGGCAACTGAGCCGAATAGGCGCAAACTCCTTACGCCAAATTCCTCCTTTAGGTACTTGGCCTTTTGCGAAATCAAATCTATGTATTCTTTCCGAGTTCTCATATACGCTGCTCTTATTACTGCAAAGTTATAAACATTTCTCAACATTTACAACGTTTATTACCAACTATTTGGATAAAAATTGTTATCTTTGCGTATGAAATTTATCGGATTATGGCAAAGCGAATTGAGATAAGAAATAGTACTGCCGAGTTTCTGACCTTTGTGGCTGAGGGCCGCGAGGATGGCATTCAAGTGCTCTACAAGGACGAAACAGTATGGGCCACGCAAAAGGCGATGGCCGAACTCTTTGACGTTGGAGTCCCTGCTATTAATAAACACCTCGCGAACATCTATGAATCGTGTGAATTGGAGCGAGGGGCAACTATTTCCAAAATGGAAATAGTTCAAATTGAAGGAGAGCGCCAGGTAAAACGCCTTAAAGAATTCTATTCTCTTGACGCCATCATCTCTGTAGGTTACAGAGTCAATTCCATTCGTGCTACCCAATTTCGCCAGTGGTGTACCTACATTCTGCGCCAATTCGCCATTCGTGGCTATGTGATTGACAAGAAGCGAATGGAGAATGGAGCGAGCAAATGCCCAGCTTGAATAGAGAGTAGGATGGTAGGGCAAGATTGTCCATCATAATAGTGGATTTATCCATTGTGGGGAAGGTTGGAAATGACTAATTTTGCGTATTCATTTTCTACTTTCCTTAAACCATAATGTACCATCATCGACTACTATTCATTTTCTCTCTGCTACTGTGCGCATTAGCCTCACAGGCCAAGGGCAAAATTTCTCTGGATGGCCAATGGCAAGTGACCCTTGAGGGTGACCCAGAGATGTATGCAATCCAGTTGCCTGGCACAACCGATATGGCTGGGCTCGGTACTGCTCACGGCTTAGAACCCAAACTCGAAAAACCGCAAGTGCTCCACTTGGCTCGACGCCACAGCTTTGTGGGCACAGCCCGGTATTCTCGCCAATTCTTTGTGCCAGAGGATATGGATGGCACTGACCTGCAGCTGACCCTTGAGCGCGTGATGTGGAAATCGCGCGTATGGATTGACGGAAAAGAGATTGGAATGGTGCAAGAAAGCCTCACCACTCCTCATCGCTACACTATCCCTGGATTAACCTCTGGCCCACATGAGATATCAATCGAAATCGACAACACCAAACAGCACGATATCTCCGTCAACGACTTGGCTCACGCCTATACCAACGATACCCAGGTGATGTGGAATGGCATACTTGGTGAAATCTCAATCCGCTCTCTTCCAAAAACGAGAATTGAATCAATCGAAATCTATCCCGATGCCCAAGCTGCATGCGTAGGGATAAAAGCTATCGTCAATCACAATGGCAACAATGCTGACAAGGCCCAGTTATCAGTTGTCGTAGACGATGTGGAGTATTCCCTTGGTACTTATAATCTAAGGGCTGGGATTGACACCCTCAACCTTGACCTCCCACTAAATCAAAAAATAATAGAATGGAGTGAATTTTCTCCTAAAGTCTATAATTTGCAACTATCTCTCCTTTCTGATGATTCAGCCGATACAGCATCAGCCGATTTCGGATTCCGTGAGATTAGAGCCGATGGACAAAACATCAAGCTAAATGGCAAGAACATATTTCTACGAGGCACTCTTGAGTGCTGCATTTTTCCACTGACGGGTTGTCCTCCTACCGACCACGCTGGCTGGCAAAAGGTGATGTCAACCGCCAAGGCTTGGGGCCTCAACCATCTGCGTTTCCACTCTTGGTGCCCGCCCAAGGCTGCATTTGAGGTAGCCGACAGTATGGGTATGTATCTCCAAATCGAATTGCCACAATGGTCACTTACAGTTGGCCAAGATTCTGGCACAAGCGATTTCATAAAGTCAGAATTTGACAATATCATCCGCGAATACGGCAACCATCCATCATTTTGCTTTCTGAGCGCTGGAAACGAACTCCAAGCCGACTTCCAATATCTCAACTCGTTGGCAGCCTATATGAAAGCCAAAGACCCACGGCGCCTGTATACCACTACCACATTTACCTTTGAACAAGGACATGGCTTGGTGCCAGAACCCGAAGACCAATATTTTATTACCCAATACACCGACCTCGGTTGGATACGCGGTCAGGGCATTTTTGATGCCGAGTTTCCGACCTTTGACAAAGATTATGTATCCGCTTTGGGCAATGCCCACGTGCCAGTGGTATCGCATGAGATTGGCCAATACGCTGTTTATCCTAATCTCGATGAAATCAGCAAATACACGGGCACGCTTGACCCTGTCAATTTCAAGGCAGTCGAGGCCGACTTGAAATCAAAAGGACTGCGCAATCGCGCCCACGATTGGATGATGGCATCTGGGGCTTTGGCCTCAATCCTGTATAAAGAAGAAATCGAGCGCGCCCTCAAAAGTCCAGGAATGTGCGGATTCCAACTGCTCGACCTTCATGACTTTCCAGGCCAAGGCACGGCATTAGTAGGAATGCTCGATGCTTTTTGGGAGGAAAAAGGATTCATCTCAGCCGATGAGTGGTGCCAATGGTGCGCTCCGGTGGTGCCATTGGCTCGCTTCCCAAAGGCTACTTATACCCCTAAAGAAACTTTCACGGCAGATATAGAAATAGCCAACTATTCTCTCTCAGCCCTGACTGGGACTTTGGATTGGCAAGTCTCTACAGCCGACCAAGTGATATCCTCTGGCACAATTGATTGCTCCAATGCGGTGCAAGGAGGCAATACAACGTTAGGCAGCATTTCTTGTCCGCTCGCTTCTGTATCCTCAGCCTCTCAACTAACCCTTACTGTCAAGATCGACGGTACACCCTACCAGAATTCATGGAAATTTTGGGTGTATCCTACTCAGCAAATCGACACTAAAGCCATCGTATTGACTCGGGATTTTGATAAGGCTATTGAGGCTCTCTCTGCAGGCCAGAAAGTGCTATTCTCTCCCAGCCCAGAGACTGTAAAAGGATTGGAAGGCAAATTCGTGCCCGTATTCTGGAGCCCTGTCCATTTCCCAGACCAAGCCGGCACAATGGGCATCTGCTGCGACCCAGAGCATCCAGCCTTGGCGCATTTCCCAACCGCCTCGCATAGCGACTGGCAATGGTGGCGCTTAGCCAAAAACTCTAAGGCTATGATCCTGGACGGTCTGCCCGAAGTTGGCTGCATCGTGGAGAATGTTGACAATTTCGCCAATAACCGTTGCCTCAGCTCTATCTTTGAGGCAAAATGCGGCTCAGGTTCACTGATAGTTTCCTCTATCGATCTGCTGGGCGACTCCCTAAGAATTTCCCCCGAGGGGCAACAGATGCTCTATTCACTGGTAGAGTACATGAAAGGCGCATCGTTCAAACCATCCCATTCCATCACTCCCGACGAGCTCAAATCCTTAATCCAAGAGAGAGATTGAATAAGTTTTCAAACTTTATTTTGGTAAATAAAGAAATTTCGCTAATTTTGCCATAGATTATAAAAACACTACAAATATGGCTACTAAACCCTTTAAGTACCAGCCCATGTTCCCCCTGGGACCTGACACCACTGAGTACTATCACCTTACTTCTGACTATGTAAAGGTCGAGAATTGGGGAGGCCACGAATTCCTCGTGGTTGACCCGGAGGCTCTCACCGTGCTGGCTCGCCAATGCACCCACGACAACGCCTTCATGCTGCGCCGCGAACACAATGCCATGGTGGCCAAAATCCTCCATGATCCCGAGGCCAGCGAGAACGACAAGTTCGTAGCCCTCACCATGCTGCGCAACGCCGAAGTTGCCGCTAAGGGCCAACTTCCTTTCTGCCAAGACACTGGCACAGCCATCATCCACGGCGAGAAAGGCCAACGCGTCTACACTGGCTGCGACGATGAGGAGAAACTGTCGCACGGCGTGTACCTCACCTACACCACTGACAACCTGCGCTACTCGCAAAACGCTCCCCTCAACATGTACGACGAGGTCAACACCGGCTGCAACCTGCCGGCCCAAATCGACATCCACGCTACCGAGGGCGACGAATACCACTTCTTGTTCGTAGCCAAGGGCGGCGGTTCGGCCAACAAGACCTACCTCTACCAAGAGACTAAGGCTCTGATTAACCCCAAGACTCTGCTCCCCTTCCTGATTGAGAAGATGAAGAGCCTCGGTACAGCCGCTTGTCCTCCCTACCATATCGCTTTCGTAATTGGCGGCACATCGGCTGAGATGAACCTCGCCACCGTAAAGAAGGCTTCGGTGAAATACTATGACAATCTGCCTACCCATGGCAACGAACTGGGCCACGCTTTCCGCGACATCGAGCTCGAGAAGCAGCTCAAAAAGGCTGCTGAGGAAATCGGCCTCGGCGCACAATTTGGCGGCAAATACTTTGCTCACGACGTGCGCGTGATCCGTCTGCCGCGCCACGGCGCTTCATGCCCCGTAGGCCTCGGCGTAAGCTGCTCGGCCGACCGCAACATTAAGGCCAAGATCAATCGCGAGGGCCTGTGGATTGAGAAGCTTGATGACAATCCAGGCGAACTCATCCCTGAGAGCTACCGCAAGGCTGGCGAGGGAGAAGTGGTGAAGATCGACCTCAACCGCCCCATGGAGGAGATTCTGGCCGAACTCACCAAATATCCCGTATCGACTCGCCTGTCGCTCAACGGTACCATCATCGTGGGCCGCGACATTGCTCACGCCAAGATCAAGGAACGCCTTGACAAGGGCGAACCCATGCCTCAATACCTCAAGGATCATCCCATCTACTATGCTGGCCCGGCCAAGACCCCGGCTGGAATGCCTTCTGGCTCATTCGGCCCCACCACCGCTGGCCGTATGGACAGCTATGTCGACCAATTCCAGGCTGCTGGCGGCAGCATGGTGATGATTGCCAAGGGCAATCGTTCAAAGCAAGTGACCGATGCTTGCAAGAAGCATGGCGGTTTCTACCTCGGTTCAATCGGCGGTCCCGCCGCTGTGCTGGCTCAGAACAGCATCAAGCGTGTCGAGCTCGTCGAGTATCCCGAACTGGGCATGGAAGCCATCTGGAAAATCGATGTTGAAGACTTCCCGGCATTCATCCTCGTTGATGACAAGGGCAACGACTTCTTCACCGAAATCTCAGAGAAGTGCCAAGCCTGCGGCCTCAAGAAATGAAAAATGAAAAATGAAAAATGAAAAATGGCCATCCGGCGTCCCCATCCGGATGGCCATTTCTAATTAAAAATGAAAAATGAAAAATGAAAAATGGCCATTCGGATCCCCCATCCGGATGGCCATTTCTAATTAGAAATGAAAAATGAATAATGAAAAATGGCCATTCGGATCCCCCATCCGGATGGCCATTTTTCATTCTTCATTTTTCATTTTTCATTCTTCATTTTTCATTTCCATAAAATGGTAATCATTTTTTGGTAATTAGAAATTTTGTCGTAACTTTGCCAAAAGAAATGCAACAGAGATATGATTAAGAATCCCTTTGTGATTGGCAAATACGCGGGTCCAGAATATTTCTGCGACCGAGTGGATGAGACTGACACCCTGCGCCAACTTATCACTAATGGCAACAACGTGGTGCTCACATCTCCTCGCCGCATCGGCAAGACAGACCTCATCCGTCATTTCTTTGCGCAGCCCGACATAACCAAGGAATACATCCCTGTCAAGGTTGACATATACTCTACACAAAGCCTATATGAGTTCACCTCCCAATTCGGAAAAGCCATAACTAACGCTATACGTAACAGAGGGAAGGCCTGGGGAGATAAATTTGTGGAATTTTTATCTTCCCTAAGGGCCGAACTCACCTTTGACCAAAACGGAATGCCAGTTTGGGGCATGGGGATTGGAAGCAAAACAGAACCAAATATCACATTGGAGGAAATTTTCCGCTACATAGAGGAGTCGAAGAAACCATTCTTGATAGCCATTGATGAATTCCAACAAATCACAAATTACTCTAATGGTCAACAAGTTGAGGCTTTGCTGCGCACCTATATTCAGGATTGCAATAATGCCCAATTTATCTTTTCTGGCTCTCAGCGTCACCTTATGGCAGAGATGTTTACATCGGCAGCTCGCCCATTCTTCCAATCTGCTCGGTTAATGGGCCTACCGCTGCTCAAGCCAGATGTCTATGAGGATTTTTGCATACAGATGTTCCGCCAAAGCGACAAAACACTAAATCCTGGTGTCGCACCAGAGGTTTATAGCCGTTTTGATGGCATCACCTCATACATGCATCAGGTTATGAATCAATTGTACAGCATGACCCCGGCTGGTGGCGTCTGCGATGCCTCGTCTATCGATCAAGCCATAGACACAATAATTTCTATTAGCGCTGATGCCTATTCAAGCATTCTGGCTCAATTGCCCCAGCGCCAACGCGACCTGCTTATAGCCATAGCCTCAGAGGGCAAAGCACAAAATATCACCAGCGGAGCCTTCATCAAGCGTCACAACCTCCCCTCTCCCAGCTCGGTATCCACCTCTGCCAACATCCTCCTCTCAAAAGACCTCATTGCTCGCGAAGAAGACACCTACCTCGTCTATGACCGCTTCTTCGCCCAATGGCTCCGCAACAAAAGATAATCTTTTTTATTGGAAAAATATTGCCTATGGCTTCTTTTTCTATCTTCTCACGGAATATGACATACATAAAGTATACTCTACTCTGTCTTACTGTTTTGTGCTTTTGGCCCATGAATGGTCAAACCTTCAAACAGCGAGGAGTAGTAAGACTCATTACCCACTCAGCTACCGCTCCAATGACACCAGTAGCTGGAGTAAAAGTCATAGTGGGTAACGCCCAAAGTCAGGCCACCGGCCAAGATGGCTCATTCTCAATGCAAGTGCCAGGAAATTTCCAGGTAAATGGAGTAACTCCATCTGACTATGTCTTGGCACTGCCTACTAAGGGTAAAAGTTATGCCCATTCAGCCAATGATCTGGATGTAGTAGTAGTTGACAAGAAACAGCAAGAGCATGATTACAAAACCCTCTATACACAACTACGCAAGAAATATCGCCAACAGACGGATGAGCTGAACGAATTGCGCCAACAGTGTCGCGACCAACTGGAATCGCTATCTGAATCTGACGCCCAGTACGCTGCCACAAAGGTGCGCCTTGACAGCCTACAGACTCTATATGTCAATTACATCAACAACGAAGAGCAGATACAAAAACAAATCCAAACCATAGCCCAAGAACTCTCCATCACCGACTATCAAACCCTTGACTCCCTGCAACGTCGCATCTATGACCTAAAGCGCGAAGGGCAATGGAAATCTATCAGTGAATTACTTAGTCAAGTAATGCAAGGCGACGCTTCAGCCTATCTGCACCAAAAGTTAGCGAATAAGGATCGAGCCACCGAAATACGTAAAGCTGCTGAGGAACAGGAATCAGCAGCCGACCGTGACCTTGCTTCAGCCTTTCAATTTATGGAGGAAGCTATCGAGGCCTTTAAAATGCAAAACCTCCGAGACTCAGTATGCCATTACTACGCCATTCTCACAGAGGCCGCGCCTGACAATTGGGAATATTTAGTTTTAGCCTCTAGATTTGAAAGCGGCACTATGGCAAACTATGTTAAAGCCATAGAGTATGCAAATAAAGGTATTCAAGTCACAACTTCAAAATTTGGTCAGAATCATCCTAATTTCGCAACAGCCTATAGTGAATTAGGAGGAACTTATTGTCTGCTTGGAAAATACGAGGAAGCTTTTAAAATAATACAAAAGGTGCTGGAAATCCGTTTGTCAACTTTAGGTGAGGACAATCTTGAGACAGCACAAGCCTTAGGAAATTTAGGCACTATGTACACCATCTATGGGGATAACAATCGGAGTATGGAATATTTCCAGAAATCTATTGACATTAAACGTAAGGTTTTAGGGGAGAATAGTTTAGAAGTAGCTTTGGACTATTATTCCTTAGGTGTATCATATAATGGCCTAGAGCAATACGATCAAGCCATCAATTATTTTGAGAAGGCTTTGAAAATATGCTCCAATTCGACAAATTACCATGATTTTTTTGGGACTATGCTTTGTTACGATCAGCTTGGTGTCACATACTCTCATTTAAAGCAATATGAAAAGGCCATCATTTACCTCAACAAAGCTTTAGATGTAGCCATTCCTGTTTTTGGAGAAAAGCACCCAAATATTGCTAAGATATATAATAACATTGGGGCCTCCTACCTTTTCTTGGGTGAAATTGAGAAGGGGGATTCTTTGTTAGAAAAAGTTCTGGATATCGAGATTGACTATTTGGGTGTTGACCATCCAGATGTGAACTCAACATTTAATAGTTTATACCAGAGTTATTCCTCCCTCCTATCTCAGGCCTTTGAAAATCAAGATATCGATAACGCAATTAAATATATTGACAAACTATACAATCTCGAATTGAAATGTTTAATACCTAATCACATAGAGTTTGCTCTCACTTACTCAGATTATGGTTATGTATTTCTTTTGAAAGAGGATCTACCAAAGTCTTTGGAATACTTTAAGAAAAGTCATCAGATTCTCACCCTTTACCCTGATGCCGAAGTTCCTTTTGCGCAAGAGAATTTAAGGTATATTTACCACCTCTCTCACACACTTGGCCTCAAAGAGGACCTTAATCATATATCGGTATCAGTTGACGTTATCCCTGATGGAGAAGCCTCACTCCGTGGATACAGGGGGGAATACACCCTTTATGAATTTGGGCCTTGGACTATTGATGGCAATGACAATCTTTTAGAGACCAATTTGGCCATGCAAGACCAACCTGTAAGCATGACCTTTTATCGAGATGGTAAAGTTTTCAAGGAGGATTTCCCCGACAAGATTGGCATCAACTTCATTTTCAAGATGGTAGAGCCAACTGAGAAGGCTACCCTAATTGACAATTACCGAAAGTGGAAAAATAAAATCTGAACATAAAAATCAGACATGCCTTACAAGTATTTTGCTTTCATCAGCTATCGACATACCGATATCGTCCAAGCCAAAAAGCTACAGCATCTGCTTGAGCAGTACAATCTGCCCACCTCACTCAAAAAGCGAGTACCCGATGCCCCCAAAAAGTTCAAGGTATTTCGCGATACGGACGAACTAACCAGTGGCATTCTCAGCGAAGAGCTGAAAAAGAAGCTTGACGAGTCAAAATTTCTGGTTGTCATCTGTTCGCCAAACTCAGCCGAATCGTCCTACGTAGGCGAAGAGATAGCTTATTTCCGTAGTCTTGAGCGCACCGACCGTATCATTCCGTTTATTATCGATGGCGTACCTCACTCAAAAGATAAGGAGTGTTTCAACCCTGAGTTGACCAAAGGGAATCTCGAATTACTCGGCATAGATGTCAATGCTGAGGAGGGAAGCTCCCAGAATAAAAAATTCCACAAAGCCTTCCTGCGCCTTGTGGCCAAGATGCTTGATATCGAATACAGCGTGATCTGGGATCGTACTCGACGTCGGCGCAATCGCAATATGGCTATATCTACTATCACTTTCTTGGCTGTATTGGGCCTCGTTGGATTCCTTATCAATCGTGCTGCCATAGAGCGTCCATTTAATAGCTCCTTAACTTTACAGGAAGTCCCTGCCCCCACTTCTCTACCCCTGAGCAGTGACCAACGCGATAGCGTATATCTTTATCTTTCGGATACTGATATACGTAAGTTGCCCATCACATCTATCAACACTACTCTTGATTTCCTCAACATACCTGGCCGCTTCCGCTCCGAGCCTGTGCGCTGAATTGTATCGGCTTATGGATGCTTACCTATAGATACGCTCCTGCCCCTAACCGAGATTATTAATCTTTCCATCCATCGTAATCCCGAGACATACGGACACATCAGCTGTTATGTAGTAGCCCCGGATGGCGAAACTCCTTTGGCTAATGCTAAATTCGATTTTGGATTCATGCAAGGGTATACTGACCAGAATGGACACCTTGACCTACTCGCTCCTATGGAATATCAATCAGCGTCTGGCTATGATGTAAAAATCACAGCCAACGGAAAAGGATACTCCTTGTATAGCCCTTTAATGCCTATGGAGGATAGACTCGATCCCGAAACAATTATAGTAACAGTGGAATAACTAATATGAAGAAGTTTATAATTACCAGCGATGGGCTGCTGAAGTTTGGAGATGTGTCGATGCATAAGGATTTGCTTGCTGAGGATGAGTATTGCCTCGGAGGCGGGTACTATGACTTCGACTATGTATTCAACAGGCTGTTGCTATCTGGCAAATCCTACGACTTTGGGCGCCCTCGTTGGCTGAAACTCGACGCCCTGCAAGTCCCCAAATCCTTAGAGGGGCTGCGCATCCTCTATGAGGGCATCGACCTGCCAATCCCCATCAAATACGTATAAAACCAGATTGACGAAAATAAAGTCAGATTGACGAAAATTAAAATCAGAATGACGAAAAGCGTGCAAATGCACGCTTTTCGTCATTCTGATGGTTATTCGGTTGTGGAATGCACATTCACCACTCCCTTGACCGTGGCATTTGATGGGAGCTTATCGGTAACAATGGCTACCTGGAAGACTCCCATGTCGGGATCCCCGTCAGTTTTTGAATAATATTCCTCAAGCCTCAGCAAGTATTCACCAGCCGAGGCATATTCATCGCCCTCGGTGTTGACATAGAACATGCGGCTCACCGTACACCCCATCCAATACTGGTAATAGGAAATGCGCCCGCGATATGCCACTATCGACTTAGTGGTGAAATCAACCGCCAGCCACCCTGGATTCTCTTCGATGAATTGCTCAGTGCACAAAACGGAGCATGCCCGCCCACATTTAGGCAATTAATAATGGCTAAAAATAGCCTAAAAAACGGATTATTGCCTTTCAT
>NWBJ01000002.1:19151-24463 GCA_002633115.1 Muribaculaceae bacterium Zag1 | reverse complement strand
GCCGAACAGGTCGCGTTGCTGGTTGTGGTTGGTCTCCTTGAACATAGCCGTTTCGTTTTATTCCTCTAAGTTACGAATAATTTGCCAGACTGACAAATATTTTGATTAGCTTTTCTTAACAATTAAAAATGTTTAACACTTTTAAACTTGTGCGACTTTTTAAAGCGGACTCAAGGGTGAGTTTGTGGAAGAATTTGCGAAATAATGTGAAATTTTCGCCTTATTTGTAACGTCCAGCCTTGAATTCTACGATTACGGTTGGCACTTGTGGCACGATGGTGTGCATTTGGCCAGCGGGCACCTGGATTCCGTATTTGCCCTCGTCGCGGTCGAGCAGATAGCGAGCGGTCTCTCGACCCTCGGCATCGTAAAAAATCTCCTCGGCGCGGCCGCGCAGCACCATGATTGTCTCGCTGGTGTCGTCATGCTTATGCACAGGCACAACAGTGCCGGGCATCAGGGCATTGAGCATGCGCTGCGATTCGTCATCGGGAGAGTTGCGCAAGTCAAGATTGGTTCTTAGTCGTTCGTTTTGGGCAGCTTTTTCAAGCAGACCGTCCAATAACTCGTTGTCAAATATCATAATGCACTGACGATTTCCCCTTTATGGGAAATCTGTGCAAAATTAGCCATTTTCTCCCTATTTTCCAAATTTTCGCCTAATAGTATAAAATATGTATCCCATTAGATTACACATCCCTCAGATGGAGAGAGCCGTGCTACGCACTCATCCTCAAGAACCCCCATTTCTTGTACCCCACATTCCGTGCTACCGCACTCCATGTGGGGTTAACAGACAAGAGCCGTGCTACGCACTACCTATCCAGATGAAAAGTACACATTGTGAAAATAAAAAGCCCCTCTAAATCAATGACTTAGAGGGGTAAAACAGTACCCGAAGTGGGAATCGAACCCACATGGCCGCAATGGCCAAGGGATTTTAAGTCCCTCGTGTCTACCATTCCACCATTCGGGCACAGTGTCAATGGGAGTTGTATTGTGAGTGCAAAGGTAGGGATTTTTTTTGAGAAAAACAAATGTTTTTCGCCTTACCTTGCAGCGGGGGCTATTGATTCAACGCTTCGGCTGGCTCGGGTATGTTGAGCTTTTTGCGCAGGTTGTAGAGCATGTCAGATGTCATCTCGTCGAGGCCGTAGGCTGGGAGCCAACCCCACTCGATGCGAGCGCAGGTGTCGTCGAGGCTGTTGGGCCAGCTGTCGGCAATGGCTTGGCGCAGCGGGTCCACCTCATATTCCATCTTGAAATCAGGCACTTGCAGGCGTATGCTCTCGTATATCTTCTCTGGGTCAAAGCTCATCGAGGCGATGTTGAACGAGTTGCGATGTATGAATTTTGTCGGGTCGGCCTCCATGATCTCGATGGCAGCGCGCAGGGCATCGGGCATGTACATCATATCCATGTATGTGCCAGCCTTGATGGGGCATTTAAATGTCTCGCCCTTGACAGCAGCATAGTATATCTCGACGGCATAGTCGGTGGTGCCACCGCCCGGCAGGGTAGTATAGCTAATCAGGCCCGGAAAACGCACCGAGCGAGTATCGACGCCAAAGCGGCGAGCATAGTAATCGCTCAGCAATTCGCCAGTCACCTTGGTCACGCCGTACATCGTGGTGGGCCTTTGGATAGTGTCCTGCGGAGTGCGGTCGTGAGGGGTAGATGCGCCAAATGATCCAATTGAACTTGGGGTAAAGACAGCGCAACCCTTTTCGCGTGAAACCTCAAGCACGTTGTATAGGCCTCCCACGCCGATTTTCCAAGCCAGTTGGGGCTTGCCCTCGGCAACGGCCGAGAGGAGGGCGGCGAGATTGTATATGGTGTCGACATGGTATTTCTCAACAGCGTCAGCTATCTGCTGAGCGTTGGTGATGTCGACTTCGGCCGAAGGGCCGCTTTCTAATAGGACGCCCGTGGGCTCGGCGCCTTTGATGAATCCGGCCACGACGTCGCCCGAGCAGTGCTCGCGCAGTTTCATCGTAAGTTCAGAACCTATCTGGCCGGTAGCTCCTATAATCAGGACATTTTTCATTTCTACTAATGTGTTTAAGGTCGATGATGATGTGTCAGTATGGTTGTAGAAAAATTTTCAGCAAAGTTAGTGAAAAATTCCAAAATTATGAGTAATTTAGCAGAGAAATTTTGACCTAACCATAAATAAATACCAAACACATGTACAAGAACTTTAAGAAACACCTTGAGAAGGAGCTGAAAGACATCAAAGATGCCGGGCTCTACAAAAACGAGCGCGTAATCAAAACCCCGCAAAAAGCAAACATCAACGTAGAAGGCAGTGACAAAGAAGTGCTCAACTTCTGTGCCAACAACTATCTCGGCCTGAGCGACAATAAGCGCCTGATTGACGCTGCCAAGAAGGCCATGGACGACCGCGGCTTCGGCATGTCATCGGTACGCTTCATCTGCGGCACCCAGGATTTGCACAAAGAGCTCGAAAAAGCCATCAGCGACTACTTCAAGACCGAAGACACCATACTCTATGCCGCTTGCTTCGATGCCAACGGCGGTCTGTTCGAGCCGCTCTTCACCGAGGAGGATGCCATCATCTCTGACTCGCTCAACCATGCCTCGATCATCGACGGCGTGCGCCTGTGCAAGGCAAAGCGCCTGCGCTATGCCAACGCCGACATGGCCGACCTGGAGGAGAAACTCAAAGAGGCCAAGGATTGCCGCTTCCGCATCATCGCCACCGATGGCGTGTTCTCAATGGACGGCAACGTAGCCCCGATGGACAGAATCTGCGAACTCGCTGAGAAATACGATGCCCTCGTGATGGTCGATGAGAGCCACTCGGCTGGCGTGGTTGGACCGACTGGCCATGGCGTGGCTGAGAAATATGACTGCTACGGCAAGATCGATATCTTCACTGGCACCCTCGGCAAGTCATTTGGCGGAGCCATGGGCGGTTTCACCACCGGTCCCAAGGAAATCATCGATATGCTGCGCCAAAGGTCGCGTCCATATCTCTTCAGCAACTCAGTAGCACCGAGCATCGTGGGCGCCAGCCTCGAGATGTTCAAGATGCTCAAGGAGAGCAACGAGCTGCACGACAAGCTGATGGAAAATGTCAACTATTTCCGCGACAAGATGCTGGATGCCGGCTTCGACATCAAGCCCACCCAGAGCGCCATCTGCGCCGTGATGCTCTATGATGCCAAGCTCAGCCAGGAGTTTGCCGCTGAGATGCAAAAAGAGGGCATCTATGTGACGGGCTTCTACTATCCCGTGGTGCCCAAGGGGCAAGCACGCATACGCGTACAGCTGAGCGCTGGCCACAAGCGCGAGCATCTCGACCGCGCCATCGCCGCCTTTATCAAGGTCGGCAAAAAGCTCGGCGTGATTAAATGAAAAATGAATAATGAATAATGAATAATGGCCATCCGGATGGGAACCCGGATGGCCATTTTCATTTTTCATTCTTCATTTGTTGAGGTTGATCATATTTGCCAGGAGGCGGGCGGCGATGGGGTCGGTGGGGGCTTTTTCGGTAGCCATTGTAGATACCAGGAGGGTGCCCGGGCCGTCATCGATGGTGAGGAGGGTCAAACCGCGCAGCTCTTGTATGCGCTTGGCGCGAGCATCCAAGTCGCTGTCGTCAAGATAGGAGTGGATGCGCATGTGCGAGGCCAATTCTGTGACCTGCGGACTGCGGTTGCAATGTATCATAGCGTTGCAAGCCGTGGGCATCTCGCGCTTGTTGTTGTTGAAATAGCGCAGGTCCAATGGGCTGAGGCCAGAGAACACTTGATCTTCGGGTCGCTCCATCACCACAATGTCGCCCTCGGTGGGCTTTGCCCAGCCAGTGATATGCTCTGGGTAAGCCATTTGCGCCAACTCTGGATTGTTGAGCAGCATTACCTTTGCGCCGGAATGTACAAGGCGGCGCAGCGCCTGGGCTTGGGCCTCGGTGGGAGCCGCGATATCGGAAACCACCACAAGGTCATATTTAGCCTTTCCTTTTTCTAAAGATTCCAATGAACTTACCTCATAAGAGGCGCCGATAGCGTCAAGGCTGGGGGCAGAAGCCGCATCGCTGACAAGCATCACCTTTTTGCCCTCGGTGAGCGTAGCCAAACTCTCAGGAGCGGCTCCGATGGTCAGGTCATACTGGTTGGCAGAAATAACTTTTCCATCCTGGCTTAGCTTGAGGTTTAGGGAGGCGCGTTGCAATTCGGCCGACAGATTGGCAGGAACATCAATCCGAGGGGTAATGTATTTGCGCTGATAATATTCAACATCGGGAAAATCCTGAGTGCCCTGCGACAGCAGTCGGCCCGACTTGTCAGTGATTGACCATGAGAGGCGCAGATCCTTTAGGTTTTGACCATCGGTGTCATCATTGACTACATACACGCGAGGCGAGAAATCCTGGCCGGCGTAGAGATGGCGTCCCCATATCTCGGCGCTGACCAACACCGGCTGCATAGCGCGTTGCATGGCATAGTAGGCTGGGTAAGGCTGGATGCTGTGCGCGTCGTAGCACTGCCGGAACCAAGTCATGTATGAGAAGTGCATCACCCCTGCGCCTTGGGGACAAGTTCGACGCAGAGCCTCGGCGAGTTCGCCAGTGATGAAGCCTTGCACATCGAGGAACTGCTGCGGGTCGGCCCAGTCGTAAGCCTCATAGCCAATGAGAGAATAGGGATTCTGGTGTATCAGTTGGTAGGAGCGAGTGGGGTGGCCAGTCTCGCCATTGGGATAACCGGTGCTCATCTCTTGCGAAATCAGAGGACGACCGGGCCATTTGTTTTCGTCTTGGAATAGGCCGTCGAAGAAACGGAATACCGAATAATCATACCAATTATAATAAGCATGGTTGTCATCGATGTCGCCATCGTCGATGTTAGCCATGAAGTCCGCTCCGAATCGGTTTACTGCCTTGCGATGCAGATAGTTGGAGTCAAAGCAGATGGGGCGCGTGGGGTCGGCCTCGCGCATGCGCTTCACCACGTCGGATATTATCTCCATCTTCTGCTTGGCGCGCTCGGTGTCGGCATCGAGGTCGTAAAATTTCATCTCATTGTTTACCGTCCAGAAGCACACCGAGGGATGATTGCGGTATTTCTTGATGAGGTCAATCCATTCGTCGGCCCACAGGTCGAGGATTGCCTGGTCGGGAATTGGGGTTGAGTGAATCATCAGCCATGACCAAGTGCCCTCAAAACTGATGGCTATGCCCATGCGGTCAGCCTCGGTGACCCATAGCTCGTTCCAGGGGGTAGTGTGGGTGCGAGTGGAATTGATGTTGCCGTCCTTCATCCACTGCATGAAATTGTGAG
>NWBJ01000002.1:0-19132 GCA_002633115.1 Muribaculaceae bacterium Zag1 | reverse complement strand
CCAACTCTTGGTCATTAGGACCAAGGGCAAATGGTATATGATTGCCGCCTTTGAGCCAGTAGGGCTTGCCGTTGAGGCACAGGTAGTCGCCTTTGGCCTCAAAGGTGCGGAATCCCGATGTAAAGGTGTAGGAATCAATTTTGCGGCCCTTGTTATCGGTAAGGGTAAAGGTGAAATCGTAGAGGGTTGGGCTCTCGGGGCTCCATAGCTTGGGCGACAAGCCCGATATTGAGAAATTTTCAATGATGTTGTCGCCTTTTTTAAGCGACTGAGCCTTTACCTGGCCCGAGTATAATTCTGAGCCGTCGGCGGCATCCTTTACTGATAGGCTGAGGGCGTATTTGCGATTTTTGGTTGAGGCGTTGTCGATGGCAACTTCAAATTCTGCGCCATCGAGGGCAGGATGTATCGTGGCATCAGTGATGCGCAGCGGGTCGGTTATAATCAGCGACACCGGTTGCCATATTCCCGCAGGGTTGCCCTGGAAGAATCCATGAGGCACATCGTTGATAACTTTTTGGTTGGCCACGGCATCGTCTTTGTTGTCGGCAGCCTCTTTGCGCACCGAGGCATAGTAATTCTCCATTGCGGCACTGCTCTGCTGCTCCTTGCCGGCAAGGTTGCGTGCCACCCCCACGGCGATTAGGTTGCGACCGGGCTTGAGATACGGGGTGGCATCGATGTCAAAGTCGCCAAACATGCCCAGGTGCGACCCTGCCAGTTGACCGTTGACATACACCTCGGCGCTCTTTGACACAGCGTCGAAATGGAGGGTCATCTGTTTGCCCTTGGCATCAGCGGGTAGGTCGATCCATTGGCGATACCAAGCATAAGAGGTATTGCGATAGTCAAATGTGTAATCCTCGCAGCGTTGGCTCTCGCGTTGGTAATAGGTGTCGGACACGCCTTTTGACTGGACTCCGGTGGGCGAGGGCATCGTCTCGCCATGCAGCCAGATGCGGCTGGGATTCCAGAAATTGGGCACCGACATGACGTGCCAATCCTCATCAGCGGTATTGGGATTTGAGGCTACAGCGGCCTCGGGCATTGAGTAGGAGGGCATGAATAGCCAATCGCCATCGAGGTCAACCACTGTGCGCGGAGCCGAACAGTCGCTCACTGAGACGGGCTGGTAAGCCCCGCGTTGCTCAACGCGCAATTGTTCTTTCTGGCCCTGGGTCATCGCGAAACTTTTCTCTTGGCGCGGCACATTGGCCAAGGCATTTGGTTCAAGCGGGGTAACGGTGACATTGCGAAACTCATTCTCAATCCAAGCGCCGCCGAGAGCAATGGGTCCAGCGGCCGCCATGTCGGAGTGGGAATCCTCGAGGTCGATGCTTGGCTCGGTGCTGTCGTTGACAAATACGCGTATGCGCTTGCCGCATACGTCAACCCGGAGTGAGTACCATTGGCCCGGCACCGGGTGGAAGCCAAGAGGGCGCACGCCCATGAATTCGTCCATGCCCATGTAGCCAGTGCGCATCAGGTACAGGTCGTCGAGCAGTCCGCCCTTGATGCCCACTACGTAGCGGTCAAAACGGTTGGCAGTGCGAAATCCGGCCCAAATTTGCACTTGGTCGGCATCCTCTGGCACTCGCGCCTCAAAGCGCAATGAATAGTCGGTCCAGGCAGAATCGCCAAGCACAGCCACAGCGCCCCGAGACTTAAGCACTCCGTCGGCCACGCTGCAATCGCCTTGGCCATAAGTGGAGAGTTGAGCCCCGGGAGCGGAGAAATCGGCATGCCATTGCTGTTGTGCCGTAAGGGTCGACATCCCGGCAATGGCAATTGCGGCAGCCACATAAAATTGTCGCGACTTTAGAAATTTCGTCTTCATCTTTTTCTGGTCGTTAAATCTGTTTGTTTTGCTGCAAAGTTATGCCTCGCCGATTACTATTTCTCTTATTCTACACTTAAAACCCAATTAAATAATGATTAATTTTACCGTAATAATGAAGAATGAAGAATGAAAAATGGAAAATGAAAAATGGCCATCCGGGTTCCATCGGAAATGAAGAATGAAAAATGAAAAATGGCCATCCGGATGGCCTACCCCGTAGGGGTTGTTTCACATAGCTCTATGGGCCTCCCCTCCCAATCTACCCCGTAGGGGTTGTTTCAGATGTCGCTACCTGAAACAACCCCTACGGGGTAGCCTGTTTGATTGAACGGATAATGCTAGTTGAAACAACCCCTACGGGGTAACCATCCGGATGGCCATTCTTCATTTTTCATTTTTCATTCTTCATTTGATTCTGAGGATGTAGAGCGGGGAGGGGTCGAGGCGGGGGAGGGCTGAGAGGCGCACTTGGGCGCGGCGCGACTGGATGGAGCCGGAGGCATCGCCGACCTTTATGCCCTTGTTGGTGAGGGCATCGCCGACTACGCGCAGGGCTATCTCGGGGCGGTTGTTGTCAAGGCTGAGATGGCACAGGTAGATGTCGGTGAGATGCTCGCCCCAGATCGAGGCCAGATACGAAGCTGTGACCGTATTGTTGAGGTGGCCCTGCGGACCCCGGATGCGAGCCTTGAGGTATTCGGGATACGAGCCAGCAGCGAGCATGGCGGCATCGTAGTTAGACTCAATCATCAGGAAGTTGGCCTTGCGGATGTAGAAGTCGGCGCGAGGCGAAATCTCGCCCATGTCGGTGGCGATGACGAAATTGGATTCGCCAGCGGTGAGACAGAAACCTACATTGTCAGACCCATCATGGCTCACCTCAAATGGCGTGACCATAAAGGGCCCGGCCTCGAAGGCAAATTCCTTATAGATAGCCTTGTGGAAATCCTTGATGCGTTTGCTCACACTGTGTTTGCGCAATATGCCGGTGATGACCCGTGGGGTGCAATACAGAGCAGCCTTGGGCAACTTGCGCAGCAAGGGGTAGGCATAGCGCACATGGTCGCCATGGTCATGGGTGAGCAAGATGCCCGTGATGCGGTCGAGAGGGATGGCATTTTTCTCGAGGGCCTCAAATACCTTTGCGGCATCGACGCCGGCATCAACGATGATGCCATTCTCGCCAGCGATACCGATGTATGAGCAGTTGCCGCTGCTGCCGCTGCCAAAAGAGATGAATTGCAGTTGACGATGGGGCACGACGTCGCCAGCCTCGATGTCGAGTTTGAGGCCCGTGGTCGAGGTCTGCTTTTTGCGATGCTCATCGATAATCCCTCGATAAGGGTCGGGAGCCTTGAATTCTGGGTCGACTTCGTCGAAGAGGCCTGGTAGATCCTCAAGCATTCGCGAAGATCGGCGACGTCGGTTAGTAGCCATAGGTTGTGTCAGAGTATGTCACTTGTATAACAAGAATATTGTGGGAATTTTGTCGTAATCGTATTTCTTTGATTTCCATTGGGAAATAGGTTGAGTGAGGATCGACTGCTTAGGCCCGGTGATATCAGAGGCCACGCAGAGCAATAGGTCGGAGGGGAGAGCGGAGCACATAGCGGCGATGAGACGGTTGTTGCGATAGGGGGTCTCGATGAATATCTGGGTCTGATGTTCGCGCCGTATGCGGCGCTCCATCTCCTTGAGTTTGGCCGAGCGCTCGGCCGCATCGATGGGCAGATATCCGCAAAATGCGAACGACTGGCCATTGAATCCGCTGCCCATCAGAGCCATGATGATGCTCGACGGCCCTACCAGGGGGCATACCGGGTAGCCCTTGCGCTGGGCTATCGCCACCACGTCACTTCCCGGGTCGGCCACTGCCGGGCATCCAGCCTCGCTGATTACTCCCATCGAGTGGCCCTCGGCCATAGGCTTGAGCATCCCGGCAACCTCATCGGGCGAGGTGTGGCGGTTGAGCTCGGAGAACTGCAGCGTGTCGATGTCAATCTCGGCGGAGCAGGCGCGAATGAATCGGCGAGCCGAACGCACATTCTCAACAATGAAATATTTCACCGTCTTAAGAATCTCGATATTGGGGGCCGGCAGCACCTCGGTCGGCTTGACATCGCCCATCGGGCATGGAAATAAATATAATGTAGGGGCAGTGGAAACCATATTATTTTCGTTTAAAGAAGTCAAAACGACTTCTCATACAAAGGTACGAAAAAAATATGGATTTCAAAACATTTTATTGATGTAATCGAGGTCGATTAGCTTTATTATCGGTTTTCCGTCGGGAGTGTAGTCTGGTATGGGCAGGTGGAACAGGTCGGCAACCAAGCTGTCCATCTCTGAGGGGGTGAGCGCGGCTCCGTATTTGATCGAGGCGCTGCGTGCCACCGACAGAGCAATGCGATGCCATTGCGACTGCTCGACATCCTCGTCGGCATCCGACAGGGCGTTGATAACATTGAGCAGAGCCTCGGCCGGACTTGAGCTGCCAAGAATCGATGGCACAGCGTTGATAGCCCAGGAGTTTGACGAACCCACGCGGCACAGGTCAAATCCCATCGAAGCGAGGGTAGGGGCTACCGATGCAGCCACGATGGCTTGGGTGGCATCGAGATCGACTGTATCGGGGAAAATCAGCCGCTGCGAGGGTATCGGCCCTTGCTGCGACATCGCTACATATTTCTCATACAGTACCCTCACATGGGCGCGGTGCTGGTCGATGAGCATCAGGCCAGAGCGAGCCGGACTCACTATGTATCTCCCCTTGAGCTGAAACAGGCTGGGAGCTTCGGCCTCGACCGCCATAGGCAGATGGGCATTGAGGGCACTTGGGCGCACCATGGGGATGTTCTCAATGTCGGCCGGTTGCTCCTCGGTGTCAATGGCCGGACCGCGCGAGGTGAAGTTCTGGTAGAGTTTCTCCCAGTCAGAGGGGGCTTGCCGCTCCCGGTATGGCCGAGACGAGAAACTGCCATCGGGCGAACTCGGTGGTTTGGGCAATTTGAAAGGGTTGAAGCGCAGGTCGATGTCAGTGTCAAGCGTGGCGGCATCATCGGGTTGGAAAGCCGGGATGTCGGGAGCATCGACAGCATCGAAGTCGAGAGCGGCGCGAGCATTGAATCGGCCGAGCGATTCCTTGATTGCGGCTGAGAGGATTTGCCAGATTGGTTGCTCGTTCTCAAACTTTATCTCATGCTTTTGGGGATGTATGTTGACATCAATCGTGGCTGGGTCAACCTCGAAGTTGATGAAATAACATGGCTGCGCATCGGCTGGAATCAAGTCTTCGTAGCAACTAATCACCGCTTTGTGGAAATAAGGGTGACGCATGTTGCGGCCGTTGACAAAGAAATACTGCAACGCGCCCCGGCGCCTTGCACTCGATGGCAGACTCACGAATCCATCAATCTTGACAAGCGAGGTGTCGGTGGCAATGGGGATGATCTGATGGTCGAGTGTCTTGGAGAATAGGTCGCAGATGCGTTTCTTGAGCGGCGCCGGGGGCAGCTGGTGTATTGTGACATCGTTGCTGATGAACGAGAACTCGACGTTGGTGTTGACCAAGGCCAAGCGTTCAAATTCACGCGAGATGTGTCCGAGTTCTACCGGGTCTTTCTTGAGAAATTTCCTACGGGCTGGCAGGTTGAAGAATAGACGTTTGACCATAATGTTCGACCCCTTGGCGCATACGTCGGGCTGCTGGCTCTCGACTTGCGAGGCCGAGATGATGAGGCGTGTGCCAGCCACATCCTCGGCGCGCTTGGTGCGCAATTCGATCTCTGACACTGCGGCGATTGATGGCAGCGCCTCGCCTCTGAATCCCATTGTGTGGAGCGAGAAGAGGTCGGTGGCCTGTTGGATCTTGGAGGTCGCATGACGCTCAAATGCCATGCGGGCATCAGTGACCGACATGCCGCACCCGTCGTCGATAACCTGAATAAGAGTGCGACCCGCATCCTTGATAATGATCTTTATCTGCGTGGCACCAGCGTCGATGGAATTTTCCACCAACTCCTTGACCACTGATGCGGGTCTCTGTATCACCTCGCCGGCGGCAATCTGGTTGGCCACCGAGTCGGGCAACAGATGTATTATGTCAGGTGCAGTCAAAGTGTTAAGTCAAAAGAATTAAGTCAAAAGTCAAAAGTCAAAAGTCAAAAGTCAAAAGTCAAAAGTCAAAAGTGAGGGAGGAGAGAGGGAGGGGGTTAGAAGTACCAAGAATGGGAGGCAACGGGGGTGATGCCGTCGGTGTTGTCGTGGCCGTTGATACGCACGGCTTTTAGGATTTCGCGGTCGTAGTAGTCTTGGCCGTTGGGGTCGATGCTATTGCGGCGCACGCGGCCCGACGAGTGTATCATGTATCCATCGCGGTCGTACAGGCCCACATGGGTGATGCGTCCGGTCGACTTGTTGCCAAAGAATAGCAGGTCGGCTGGCTGGAAAGCCGCGATGTCGGTCGGGTCGAGCTGCTGCCCGGTGCGCGCTTGCTGCGAGGCATCGCGGCGCAGTATGCGGCCATTAGCGAAATATCCAATCCTGACCAGTCCCGAGCAGTCAGTGCCCTTGGTCGATAGGCCACCCCACAGATAGGGCGCGCCCATGCAAGCGAAGGCTTGGTTGAGGATCACATCGGCATCAAATGGCTGCGAGGACCATTTCTCGATGGGGGTGAAGCAGTCGGCCTCAGCCCAGGCGGTGCGTCCGTCGGGCAGGGTGACTTTTACTCGGCCGTTATCGAGGTCAGTGAGCGAACCCTCGACTATGTCGCCATTTACCAAGTCGGTGACCAAGCAGCGGGTCTGTTGGCAGTCGGGTGTTGCGTAGGCCTCGATTTGATAGGGGTTGGTCATCACCAAGCGTGGAGCTTTTCGCCACTCGGCCATCTGGGCCTCATCCTTAGGGGCAAGAGCCAGGTCGTCGACCCAGCCTTGGTATCCCTCGGGCGATTCAACGCGCCACCAACCGCCGTCCTTTTCTAAAATCTTCAGTGGTGTGCCCATTAGGGCTTGACTTACCATTTCGGCGCTCTCCTTGCCGGCACCTCGGATATGGGTCACCGAAAGGCGCACCAATGCCCACTCATCGGCTGCCCAGGCTCCCGATGAAGCCCAGGCGGCGATAGCGGCTATGGTCAAAACTAACAGGCGTCTCATCGAGCCGAGTTGATGAAGTTGCTGATTTCGGCGCCGAGCTTTTCTGCCTCTTCGAGGGTGTGAGCCTCAGAATAGATGCGGATGATGGGTTCGGTGTTTGACTTGCGCAGATGCACCCAGCTGTCGGGGAAGTCGATCTTCACGCCGTCGATGGTGGTGAGTTTCTGGTCGGCATAGTTCTTCTTGACAGCCTCGAGGATTGCATCGACATCGATGTCGGGAGTGAGTTGCACCTTCGACTTAGCGATGACATAGGGAGGAAGGCCAGCCTTGATTTCGCTGGGCTTCTTGCCAGTCTTGGCCATCAGGGTGAGGTAGAGGGCAACGCCCACCAATGCATCGCGGCCATAGTGGAGAGCGGGATAGATTACGCCGCCGTTGCCTTCGCCGCCGATCACGGCTCCGTTTTTGCGCATCAGGGTGGTGACATTCACTTCACCTACGGCAGCGGCTTCGTATTGGCCGCCGTGAGCGCGGGTGACATCAGCCAGGGCGCGCGACGAACTGAGGTTTGACACCGTGTTGCCCGGGGTGAGGCTGAGCACATAGTCGGCCACGGCCACCAGAGTGTATTCCTCGCCAAACATTTGGCCATCCTCTTGGATTATGGCGAGACGGTCAACGTCGGGGTCAACCACAAAGCCCACATCAGCCACGCGGCCAGCCATCAGGTCGGCTATGCCGGTCAGGTTTTCGGGGATAGGTTCGGGGGTATGGGCGAATTTGCCAGTGGGTTCGCAGTTGAGTTCGATTACATTCTTTACGCCGAGAGCGCGTAGCAAGCGGGGGATAACCACGCCGCCCACCGAGTTGACAGCATCGACAGCCACGGTGAAGTTGGCCTTGGCGATAGCGTCGCGGTCAACCAGCTCGAGGTCGAGCACCTGGCGGATATGCTTCTCAGCGTAGGTATTGTTGGTGTATTCGTGGCCCAGCTCGGATACCTCGGCGAAGTCGAAGTCGTCAGCCTCGGCCAGAGCGAGCACTTGCTGTCCCTGGGCAGCGTCGAGGAATTCGCCTTGGGCGTTGAGCAGCTTCAGGGCGTTCCATTGTATGGGGTTGTGTGATGCGGTGATGATGATGCCGCCGAGGGCTTTCTCACCGACCACAGCGAGTTCGGTTGTAGGTGTGGTTGCCAGGCCGATGTTGATTACATCGAGGCCCATGCCGCACAGGGTGCCTACCACTACGTCGTTGACCATCTGGCCCGAGAGGCGAGCGTCGCGACCCACCACGATTGAGCCTTGCTTGGCTCCAGAGGTGCGCTTGATGAAGGTTGCGTAGGCAGCTGTGAACTTGGCGATATCGACCGGGTTGAGGCCGTCACCAGACTTTCCGCCAATAGTGCCGCGGATACCGGATATAGATTTTATAAGTGCCATGTTGGTGTTTGGTTTATGGTTTTTTTTGTTTTTGGACAAAGGCGCAAAGGGGCAAAGGCGCAAAGGGGAGGGAGGCAAAGGCGCAAAGGGGGCCCTCGCTTAAATTTGGGATTTGAAATACCTCACATTGTAGAGATAGGGGATCACATTGGCAATCTCGGAGTAGAGCCCGTACTGCGATTTGATGATAATGTTGACTTCGCAATCAATGGGCAGATAGATGAGCGGCATCTGCAAGCCCGTGCCCCACTGGTAAGAACTGGACGATGAGGTGTTTTGGAAACGGAACGATGTGCTGCCGTATGTCAGGTCGGCGTCATTGCCTTCGCCCACGAGCGCGTCACCGTTGCTGTCAACGAGGATGCCATTGGTGGCAAGCTCCAGATTGTAGCGAGTGAAGCGGAAATAAATGAGCTGGTCGGTCTCGGCGTAGTTTCCAGGGGTGCCGGCATTGAGCACCTGCATATACACGTTGCCCTCTGAATCGAGTTCGTAGTATGGAGCATCAGAGCCCACCTGGAATTGGAAGGTAGTGTCGCGGGCCTCGTATGCGATGACGCGGTTGTTGGCTAAGAAGGCGTTGACAGCGATGCTTTCATCGCTGAGGAGCTCGGCATAAGAAGTGCCGCTGCTGCAACTGGCAAGAGCCATAAGGGCTGCCATCAGCAGCAAAGCGATCTTGGGTCGTTTCATATTGGAATATTTCTGTTGTTCTTGATGTAATTTTCGTAGTTGGGGTCTAGCAGTGACTTGAACACGATCACGCATTGCTCCATCGAGCCACGGAACTCTCCGCCAGCGGCGTTGCGGTGGCCACCGCCGTTGAAATACTTGGCACAGATGACATCGCAGGGAAAGTCGCCTTTGCTGCGCATCGACACTTTGATATATTCTGTTTCTTCGCGCAGAAACACTGAATATACTACGCGAGGTATGGCCAAGGGCTTGTTGACCAAACCCTCGGTGTAGCCGGGACGATAGTGGTGCTCGTTGAGCTCTTTGCGGTTGAGGGTGATGAGGGCAGCGCCGCGATTTTCCCACACGTCCATCTTGTTTGAGATTGCATAAGCGTTGAGGCGCAGACAGTCGGCCGAGAAGGTGTCAAACAGCAGTTTTGTCAGTCGGTCTTTGTCTGCCCCACGGCTCACGAGTTCGGCGGTTGCCTTGTATATGTATGGGTCGTTGGCGTTGAAGCTGAAATTGCCTGTGTCGGTCATCATGCCAGCCAGCAGGCACTGGGCCACATCGCGGTCGATGGCATCGGCCAGCTCGAGCGCGCACAGCACCTTGAATGTCAGCAGTGAGGCAGACGAACAGTCAGACTGGGAGAAGGTTATGTCGCAGAATGGCTGAGGGTCAAGGTGATGGTCGATCATCACCTTGGGGGCAGGAGATTCCTCCACGGCCTTGGCCATGCGGTCGATGCGCGACAGGGCGTTGTAGTCGAGGCAGAATACTATGTCGGCCTGAGCTATCTGTTTGGTTGAGAACTCAGGATTGGAGCAAAAAATCTCGATGTACTTGAAATTTGGAAGGAAGCTCAGCTGCTGCGATGGGTGGTCAGGGACGATAACCTTAGCGTCCTTGCCCATGGCATACAGGGCGTTGGCCAAGCCCAGCGATGAGCCCAGCGCGTCGCCGTCGGGCGACATGTGGGTGGTAATCACCACATTCGACGCTTGGTCCAGCAGCTGGCGCAGCCGAGCTATGTCTGATTTGTTAAGCAATTGCATTGTCTATTTTCTTGTCGATATTCTCGATGATGGTGAAATCATCTTGCAAAGTTACAAAAAAATATCACACCGATTTGCTTGAAATCCTTAAAATATCGACAAAACCCAAATAGATACCTCTCTTAAGGATTTTGTAACAAGCGCCGAGCCATCTTAGCCCTGAATCCTGGGAACATTATCTTGAAGTATATTAGACATCAAGATCTGCTCTTTAAGCATAATCAGAAGGAGAGGGTGATGCCGCCCATGAAGGTGGCTTTGGGCATGGGGAGGCCTTGGATGAGTTGGTAGCGTTGGGCCAGGAGGTTGTCGCCGCGCACCCATAGGGTGAGGGAGCGAGAGACGGCGAAATCGACGGTGGCGTCGAGCAGGGTGGCATTTTCCTTGCTATCCTCAGCGATGAACAGGCCAGAGAGCTGTGTTAGACCTACAGTAGCACTCCAGCGCCCTTGATGCCATGAGCCGGAAAGGTATCCCTTGTACTCCGGGGCACCGATGATGTGATTCTTCATGTGCAGCACGCTATGGTTGGTAGCCACAGTGAAATGCTTGCTGATGTCCCATGCCATCCACAGTTCAGCTCCCCAATTGCGCACCTTGCCGGTGTTGATGTTGCGGCTCACCTCATTGCCATCATCATCAATCACCACCCCTTGCACTATCAAATTAGAACCGCGCATGTAGTAAGCGCTGGCGCCGTAAGAAAAGGCGCCGAGCGTCTGGCTCCATGACAATTCGTACTCTATCAGGCTCTCGGGGTCAAGCTCTTCGTTGGCAGTGCCATACATGTACAGTTCTTTGTAAGTAGGGTTGCGGAAGCCCTTGCTCGTTGTGGCCTTGAGTTGTGAGTGGGGGGTGACATTCCAAGCCACGCCGCCCATAGGCACAACTTGTCCCTTGGTGACCGAGTGCCAGTCGTAGCGCAGACCGGCCTCGATTGAGAAGAGCGCGCCGAGGTCCTGGCGCCAGTCGGCATAGGCCGCTATCTCGTTGGCATGGCCGTGGGCGCTCTGCATCAGTCGGCGCGGTGTGGTGACCACCTCGCCAGTGGCTCGGTCGGTGTAATATGCGCGCCCATAGATATGCTGATAGTCGAGGCCGACGGTGATGTGCGCGCCATCTATGGGCGAGAATGCTTGCCAGAGATTCACGCCCGCCAGCGCATCCTTTGAGCGGAAATAGTCGGTCTGAGGCGTGCCACCCTCGGCACGATAACCATCGTTGACCTTATGGCGCCCGAAATTGCAGTATGCGCTCAGGCTGCCCGAGGTCTTGCCGTAATTGTTGTCAATCGACACTTGAGCCACACCGCGAGTGATCCAGCGCAGGGCCTCGAGCATAGGCTGGCTCACTGTGCCGGGATATTGCGAGTTGAAATGAGTGACATCAGCCGTGGCAGAAGCACTCCAATGTTCTGAGAATCGGTAGCCGCCTTTGAGGTATCCGGTCCATTGCGAGAAGCCCATGTGCGGACGATGATTGTCGCTGCGGCCGTAGCTGCCCGAGGCCGAGACCCAGGCGCGGTCGCTCTTGTAATTGGCTGCCGCTTGCGCCTCGACAGTGCCGTAGCTGCCGCCGCTTACCTGCGCTGTGCCGCTCCAGCCGCGGCGACGTGCATTGCGAGTGATGATGTTGATTACACCGCCCATGGCGTTGCCGCCATAGATGACCGATGATGGAGTGCGCACCACCTCGACGCGCTCGGCCATCAGCGTCTGGTAACTGTCGCTGATGGGGTGAGAGTACACGCCATTGTATTGGGGATGGCCGTCGATCAGCACCATCACACGGCCATCGCTGCCGCTAAGACCTCGGATATTGATTCCGCCAGCGGCTCCTGAGGTCACGTCATAACCAAGTACGCCACGGCGAGTGACGAACACGCCCGGCGACAACTCAGCCACTGTGGGGAGCACGCTATTGAGGTGCTTCTGTTCGAGCTGCTGTTGCGAGATCACGGTGACCGACAAGGGGATGCGCGAGGCATCAGCCGGGGCGCGGGTGCCGGTGACCACCACCTCGCGCAGGGCGGTAGATACAGAATCTGCTTGCGCCGCAGCCATGGCAGGCGCAAGCAGACAAAGGGGTGCAAGCAGATATAGAGGTTGGATCAGCTTCTTAATCATTATTCCGAGCGGTAGGTGACTTTACTTGAGGTCGACGAGTTGATACTTGGTAGAGCCGAGGCCGATTTTCTCAGCGTAGGGTGTGATGTAGGTGCCGTGCTGGCGGTTGATGCGCTCTATCAGAGGCTGGTTGTTGTCGCCCTCAGATGGGGTGTGGCTGAACACCTTGTCGAGGCAGGCTTGGTCGAGGGCCACTGGGTCCAGGCTGGCGAGGATGCCCATGTCGAGAAGCTCGGGAGCAGCCGGGTGTCCATCGCAGTCGCAGTCGACCGACATGTTATTCATCACATTAATATATACTACGCGAGGATTGCCGTTGGGGTCTTTGGCGTTCATGTAGTTGTGCACGCCTTGAGCGGCAGCCGCCATGCTCTCGAGGAAGTAGTCCTGTTCGGCAATATTGTCCCACAACTGGTCGGGGCTCTGCACCTTGCCGGCCGAGTGGATGTAGCACTTGCCATCGGTCGAGGCTACGCCAATCGAGGCATTCTTAAGTACGCCGCCGAAGCCGCCCATGGCGTGGCCCTTGAAGTGGGCCAGATTGATCATGAAGTCGTAGTTGGCGAGGTGGTCGCCCACGATGTCGTATTTGATGTGGGTGGTGTCGCTGACGGGGATTTGCATCTGCCCGAACTCGTCCATGATGTCAACGCGGGCGATGGTGTCGAATCCGTGTTCGCGTATAGTCTGCCAATGCTTGGCCGGGTCTTGGCGAGTGCCGCCGTAGGCTGTGCCGCACTCAACGATGGTGCCGTTGACCTGCTTGACCAGGTCGCCGATGAGGGTAGGCTTGAGGTAATGGTTGTTGCCGCCTTCGCCGGTGCTGATCTTGACGGCGACGTTGCCTTGCGGCTCAACGCCCAGGGCCTCGAATACTTTGACAAGTGATTCGGGGGTGATTTCCTCAGTAAAATACACGGTGGGGAGGGCCGAAGCTTCTTCGGCCGGTTGCTCGGTGGCCTTGCTCTTTGAGCAGCCAACCAGGGCGAGGGTAGCGAGGGAGATGGTAAAGATGCGATTCATGATGGGTTTTTAGTTTATGGTTTTTAGTTTCTGGAAAGAGATGATGAGTCTGGAGATTGAAAAACTTTAAGTCACGGTGCAAAGTTAGGGAATAAAATTGAAACCACTGTTGCTGAAAAGGTCAAAATTTTGTGTCTGAAAGGTTCAGAGAGGCCTCTTGGACCCAAGCCGAGACGCAAAATGGCGAGAAGCGGCAAAAGAGGCACCCGCGAGGAATGAAAAATAATGAACTATCGGGGACAAAAAATTGTTAAAAGGTAAAGATTTTGAAAAAAAATCGCTATCTTTGCAGCATAGATTATTCAGGCGAATAAGCGACAAAATCGTAAAGAACCGAAACAAGAACCCAGGAAGAAACGAGAGATAATCAATCAGAATGTATAACGCATAATAAACAAACACTTTCAACTTCTTCAAAGCCGGGGTGCCGGGCCGTGAGGCCTGCCTTGAGCGCCACCGCGCTAAACGAAACTCTAATCAACATCCCCTCACCACTACATCTGACACCATTATGGACAACGACACAACAACGCCGAGCGAGAAAAAACCGAAACGCCCAAGAATAGGCGAGAACCGTGGGGTAATTAATGACCCGGATGCGCGTCCGCGCTACAACCAGACAGAGGCAGCTTCGAGCGATGATGCCCAGTCAAGCGATGGGAACTACCAACAAAGACGTCCCTACGCACAGAATGCATACCAGCAGCGCGGCTATCAGAGCCAATATCCGCGCCAGCAACGCTCCTATGGGTACCAAAACCCGGAGGGAGGCGAGACTGAAGCAGCTGAAGGCCAACAAGATGGCGGCTACCAATCCCATTATCAACCACGCTACCAGCAGCGCCAACCCGGCGGTTACCAACAGCGCCAACAAGGCGGCTACCAGCAACGCCAGCAGGGCGGCTACCAGCAGCGTCAGCAGGGCGGATACCAACAGCGCCAAGGCGGCTACAACCAGCGCCAGCAAGGCGGCTACCAGCAGGATAACGACTACCAGCAAGAAGGCGGCTACCAGCAGCGTCAGGGCGGTTACCAGCAGCGCCAACAGGGCGGCTACAACAACCAGCGCCAACAGGGCGGCTACAACAACCAGCGCCAGCAAGGCGGCTACCAACAGCGCCAACAGGGCGGCTACAACAACAACCGCCAGCAGGGCAAGGGCAAAGGCGGCAATCGCCAGCAAGGCGGCTACAACAACCAGCGCAACAACAGCCTGGGCAAGGGCAAGAGCTTCACTCCGCGTCCCAAGGCAGTGGAATACGAAATGCCGATCCCAGATCCCAACGAAACCGTACGTCTCAACAAATTTATGGCCAACGCTGGCATCTGCTCGCGCCGCGAGGCTGATGAATACATACAGCAAGGCTTGGTGAAGGTCAACGGCCAAGTAGTGACCGAACTCGGCACCAAGATCAAGCACAGCGACGTAGTAGAATATGACGACAAGGTGGTGGCACTGGAGCGCAAGTGCTACATCCTGCTCAACAAACCCAAGGGCTGCGTGACCACCAGCGACGACCCCAACGGTCGCCTCACCGTGATGGACCTGGTGAAGGGCGCATGCAAGGAGAGAATCTACCCGGTAGGACGCCTCGACCGCAACACCACCGGCGTGCTGCTGCTCACCAACGATGGCGACTTGGCCTCGAAGCTCACACATCCCAAGTACACCAAGAAGAAGATCTACCACGTATGGACCGACCGCGACATCTCGGAGGAGGATATGCAGCGCATAGCCGACGGCATCGAGCTTGACGACGGCGAAATCCATGCCGACGCCATCAGCTACGCCACCGAGACCGACCGCAACCAGGCCGGCATCGAGATCCACTCGGGCCGCAACCGCATCGTGCGCCGCATCTTTGAGAGCCTCGGCTACCATGTAACCAAGCTCGACCGCGTGTACTTCGCCGGTCTGACCAAGAAGAATCTGCCTCGCGGCCGCTGGCGCTACCTCACACAGGAAGAGGTCAACTATCTGAAAATGGGAAGCTTTGAATAAAGCTTCGGCATATAAAGAATAAGGGAGCGGTTGGCGGCAAGCCCGTCCAACCGCATTCCTTTAAGTAATAAGTAATGAGTAATAAGTAATGAGTAATAAGTAATGGCTGCTTATTCTCTCATTAAATAAATCGCTAATGGAAAGACTGAAAATAAAAGAGCTGCTCGATGGGAAGCATCTCGGCGAAGATGTCGAGGTGAAGGGCTGGGTGCGCACCCGCCGCGGTAACAAGCAAGTGCAATTTGTACAGCTCAACGACGGCAGCACCATCAAGAATCTGCAGATTGTCTTCGACATGAAAAAATTCTCAGACGAAGACATGAAGCCTATCACCACCGGCTCATCGCTGCGCGTGACCGGCCGACTGGTGGAATCGCTCGGCGCCGGCCAGAGCTGCGAACTCCAAGCCGACGAAATCGAGGTGTATGGCACAGCCCCCAGCGACTATCCGCTGCAGAAGAAAGGCCACAGCCTGGAATTCCTGAGAGACAAGGCTCACCTGCGTCCCCGCACCAACACATTCTCGGCCATAATGCGCATACGCTCGGCCTTGGCTTTCGCTATCCACAAATTCTTCCAGGAGAAAGGCTTTGTCTACCTCAACACCCCGCTGATCACAGCGAGCGACTGTGAGGGAGCCGGAGCAATGTTCCAGGTGACAACCCTGCCGCTTGACAATCTGCCACGTACCGAGGACGGCAAGATTGACTACAGCCAGGACTTCTTTGGCAAGCCCACCTCGCTGACCGTATCCGGCCAGCTCGAAGGTGAACTCGGAGCCACCGCTCTGGGCGAAATCTACACCTTCGGCCCCACATTCCGCGCCGAGAACTCCAACACACCGCGCCACTTGGCAGAGTTTTGGATGGTTGAGCCCGAGATGGCATTCTATGACATCAACGCCAACATGGACCTCGCCGAGGAGTTCATCAAATACTGCATCCGCTACGCGCTCGACAACTGCCGCGACGATATCGAGTTTATGAACGAGAGATTCGATCCGGAGCTGATTGACCGCCTCAACTTCGTGCTCAACCACGATTTCCAGCGCCTGACTTATACCGAGGGCGTGGAGATCCTGAAGAACTCGGGCAAGAAGTTTGAGTTCCCCGTTGACTGGGGCACAGACCTGCAGAGCGAACACGAACGCTATCTGGTAGAGGAACACTTCAAGAAGCCGGTGATCCTGACCGACTATCCGAAGGAAATCAAGGCGTTCTACATGAAGCAGAATGAAGACGGCAAGACCGTGCGCGCCATGGATGTGCTGTTCCCGAAGATTGGCGAAATCATCGGCGGTTCGGAGCGCGAGGCTGACTATGACAAGCTGAAAAAGCGCATCGACGAACTCCACATACCCGCAAAGGACATGTGGTGGTACCTCGAGACCCGCAAATACGGAACAGTGCCCCACAGCGGCTTCGGTCTCGGATTTGAGCGCTTGGTGCTGTTTGTGACCGCTATGCAGAACATCCGCGACGTGATCCCATTCCCGCGCTATCCCAAGAACGCAGACTTCTAAAACCCGCTTATAGAATTGAAGGAATCCCTAAGCATGGAGCAAACGCAGCGCTTGGCGCAGCGGCTGTCGCCGCGCCAAGTGCTGCATGCGCGTGTGCTTGAGATGACTCAACCCGAGCTTGAAGAAGAGCTACGCCGCCAACTTGACGACAATCCAGCCCTCGAGGCTGATTATGCCCCAGAGGCTAAGCCAGAGGAAGAGGCCGCAACCCAGGAGGCCCCGGAAATCGCGGCCGATGAGGACCCGGCCGATTACGGCTATCCATCATCGCAGGGTCCGGCCGAGGAATACACATTTCAGATTCCGGCTGATGCCCCCGACCTCTACGATTCGCTCAATGCCCAGGCTGGCGAACTGAATGTCGATGATGAAATGCACGAAATGATGACATTTATCATCGGCAATTTCGATGACAACGGCTATCTGACGCGCACCCTCAGCGCAGTGGCTGACGACATGGCTGTGGCTGCTGGGCGAGAAATCGCCATGGGGAAGATGAGGGAGGCGTTTGAGCTGGTACGGGGCCTTGACCCGGCCGGAGTAGGGGCGGTTGACCTGCGCGACTGCCTGCTGCTGCAGCTCGACAGGAGGCGTCCCAATTCGCTTGAGCTGAGGATGGCCCGCGAGATAGTGGACCACTATTTCGACTTGCTGTCAAAGAAGCACTATGAGCGCTTGGCATCATCGATAGGCCTATCGGACCAAGACGACATGCGCGATGCCTTGAAACTGATACGGTCTCTAAATCCCAAGCCGGGGTCGGCGATCGAACTCAGCGGCACCTCTATGCGCCTTGGCCACATCACGCCCGATGTCGCGGTCGAGGAGGATGACAATGGGCGCTTCACCGTGTCGGTGCTGAGCCGACTGCCTCAACTGCAGATCGAGAACACCTTTGCCGTAGACCTACCGTTGGAGACCCTCCAGAACAAGCGCGCTCGCGAGGCCCAAGCCTTTATACGCTCAAAGCGCGACGAGGCCGAGGCTTTCATCTCGGCCCTGAAAAACCGCTCGATGAGCCTTCTGCTCGTGACACGCGCCATAGTGTCGAGGCAGCCGGAATTTTTTCGCACTGGCGACCAAGCCAAGCTGCGCCCGATGGTGCTGAAGGATGTGAGTGAAGACACAGGCATGGACTTGTCGTCAATCTCGCGAGCCACTGCTGGCAAGTATGTGGCAGCCCCGACGGGAGTGTATCCGCTGAAGATGTTTTTCAATGAGGCTCCGCGAGAGGATTCTGACACGTCGTCGCACGAACTGATGCAGGCCCTCAAAGAGATAATCGAGCACGAGGACCCGCAGCGACCCATGAGCGACCAAGCCCTTTGGGAGGTGCTGGAGTCAAAAGGCTATAAGCTGGCAAGGCGCACCCTGACCAAGTACCGCGAGAAATTGGGCATACCGGTGGCTCGCCTCAGAAAGAAATTATAAACTCTCTTACCTCAATTATGTCGGATAATCCCCTATATTTTGAAGCCTCGCAGACCGGTGCGAGCCAGGCAAGACCACGCACGGCAGCTGGTCGCAATCGCGCCATTGACCTTACGGCCAAATGGCTGTCGGCAGTGTTTTCACCGCTGCTGGTGCCCACCTACGCTTGCGCCATCGCGCTGTGGATCACCCCCCTGTCGGTGCTGTCTGAGAGGATAAGGCTGAGCGTGTCGCTCATCGTGTTTGCCATTACGGCCTTGGTGCCTCTCGGCACCATCCTATTCTTGATGCGCTCGGGCAAGGTGGCAGATCCGGCAATCAGCAATCGGCGTGAGCGCGACATCCCCTATATGATCACAGGCCTGTGCTATATCGGCGCCGCCCTGGTGCTGGCATATATGCATGCGCCACATTGGCTGACGTTTTTCTACGCCGGCGCCACCTTTGCGGTGATTACGGCTGTGGTGATTAACACATGGTGGAAAATCAGTGCCCATACTACGACATTCGGCGGTTTGACCGCCATGGTATTCTTCATAGCCTATCACGGGTATGGCATAGTATGGATGATGCCTTGGCTATCAGTGGTGATCCTGCTTGCTGGAGCCATTGGTTCGGCTCGCCTCTACCTCAAGCGTCACTCAGATGCTCAAGTCTACGCTGGCTTCGCCATGGGCTTCATTGTCGAATACGTCTTCATGAGCTTCTGATGATAGATGTAACAACCCTACGGGTAGGGTGTTCAAAATTTGATATCATAAATTTAAACAGAATTTGTCAGTAAATTATTGAGTCCGCTTTAAAAAGTCGAAGAAGTTTAAAAGTGTTAAACATTTTTAATTGTTAAGAAAAGCTAATCAAAATATTTGTCAGTCTGGCAAATTATTCGTAACTTAGAGGAATAAAACGAAACG
>NWBJ01000001.1 GCA_002633115.1 Muribaculaceae bacterium Zag1 | reverse complement strand
TCACAAAATTTTGGACACCCTACTTGTTGATGTTCTTGATGATGTAAAGCCAGTATTCCTTGCGGTCCTCCAGGTCGTCAAGATCCTTGATGAACTTGGGCATCTCAAGGAAATAGTAGACCAGCTTGTCGTAGAATACCGTCTGGGTGTCATCGTCGAACAGCTTGACTGTATGCTTGAAGTTTGGCATGGTGGCGTAGTCCGACATTGTGAAGTTTAGAAAAGCCACCATATAGACCTTGGGCAATTCATAATTCCACTCCCTCGGCTGTGCCGCATTTTGGATGGGGAACGTGGAATAGTAAACTGCCCTGTCGATGAAGTGCTTCTGGCTTGAGTTCTGCATCTCCACGATGATGCGCTGGTGGTTCTCTGTGGTGCAGTAAAGATCGAATATGGCATTTCGGTCGCCAGGTAGGATTCCGAGCTGCTCGGTGTTGGCATAAGTCAAGTCAACTATCTTATCCTCTTCTCCGAACAGGGAATTTAAGAAGTTGATCAAATAAGCTTTGTTATTCTCCGAGCCGAACATTCTCTTGAAACCGAAGTCCGTGAAGGGGTTTATGTATCTTTCTGTGCACATGGTCAATGGTTTTAATGGTTAGATTGCAAAGATACGACTAAAAATCCAATTATCAAAGAGAAGGCGAGCTAATCCCACGCAAATTTGTTCCATCAGAAGAGATAACAACTCCCCAGAGCCGATGGCTCCGGGGAGTTGATTCAATAAGTGGGCATAGGTGGAGATGGTTCGTGACTATTAATTGATGTGAAGTGGATTCTTATTTGGGTGTTACTATGGTTGTGTCGATGACTATGGGATCAGCGCTAACTAAACCCCATTGCTCATTTTCACCGCTTTGGTGAATAAGCAAAGTCTGATCAAAGGTAATCGTATTGTTAGTCATCTTTCCATATAACTCTGGATGATATGATTTCAAGAAGGCTTGACTATACCCGCCATACTTCTCATAATATTGGTCATAAGTCAATAGACAACGTACATCACCATTCTTTTCATATCCCAATTCTTGCTCCTTAACCATCACGTAATTTGCATTAGTGGCATCAATGACAATTGGATAACCTTCTACATAGGCATCTTGTATACGGAACAATTGTTGGTGGTTATTTGTATTTTTCTCTAACACTCGATATGGATCTGAATTTCCAAATCCCCAGGATGCATATAGTTTTAGTGCATCGTTGAAATTGATATAGCCTTGCTCTTTCCACAAAGTCTCACAATACATGAAATAATAGAGAGCTCCGTCATTGGTGAAATACGAGAAACTAAGATACAACTCAGGGTCCTCCTCTCTGTCGTTAAAATAGTAGACAACGCCATCAAATACGTATGACCCTCCAGTATAATATAAAGAAGAGAGATCATCCGTGTATTGATTTACTCTTTCATCATTGTAGGAGGAGAGGGAAACACGTTCAATCTTCTTTAGACATTTGCTATAAACAAATGTTAACTCTGATTTATGACCATTACTTTCTTCGTCAAAGTAATAAGAGAAGAGCCTTGAACTTTCATTAGTATAAGATGGTTCTCCATAAGTGGCTATGATTTCATCATAATCTTTACCAATTAAGGTTGTGAGTGGAGTAGCTACTGTCAATTGATAGTAATAGAGGGTATGTTGCCCTGACTCAAATATATGGAAAATGGTGAAAGTAGCATTTGAGCGAGATTCTTGATCCATGTACATATCTATATCATAGCCCAGGGAGGCATCGGTGGCGACCCAATAGTATTTATCTTCAAGATAATTTTTTACGTTATCATAGGCATCGTCATCAAGCACAAGGCACACATAAGTATTATCTTTAGAAGAAGGGGTATAATAATAGATGACATTCTGAATTATACTATTATCTGTGCTTTGTCGTACATATTCTAAATACTCATCCGTAAGGTCAGCATAGTTAGATCCTAAGTAGGCCGTAGCCTCGCTTGGAGTTAGGCCTAAAACATTCTCGTATGCCAGTAAAGAAAGTTTTTCTTCGATGGTTACCGAACCAATTATAATCTTTACTGCTTTTCGGTCGGCTGAGGCTGAGTCCAGAATTTGTATATATCCAATTCCATCTGTAGCGGCAATAAAGCCATTATCGGTCGATTTGAATAACAATGGGGTAACTGGAATCACTTTATCGCCAGTGGATATTCCTAATTGTCCATTGGTTAACTCCTCTCCTACAGAGCAGACGATTGTTTTGGTGATAGGCCAGAACTCATAAACCTCATTTAATTCATTAGTAGAGGTGAGTTTAGTTCCTATCAATTCGCATGCCAATTCTCCCTCAAGGCCATTATTGAGGTCATCAGAATTGTCACGTATTTTATAGCGAGTCGTGTAACCCTCAGTACTGTAGAGTTCTCCGACGCGAGTATATACTCCGCCGGTTGAACAGGAGGTAAGACGCTCGGTCAAGAGAGAACCATTAGGCGAGAAATAGGCCTCCAAGGCCCCATTGGAGCTAGCGCAAACCCAGTTGGTATTAGCAAGGCTCGCAAAGACAGAATTTGCCGGAGCATGCTCCAAGGTTATATCCTCCTCAGAGCATGAGCAAAATACCCATGCTAAGAGTACGGTGAAATAGATGTATAATTTAGTTTTCATTTTTATTGTTTATTTAGTGTTTACTCCTAATCAAGATATAAAATCCTCTAACTATAAAAGGAAGATTAGTAACGCAGAGTATATCCTATTTTGAACTGGAGGAAATTATGGCGTAGTTTGTATTCGGGCATAGATGTATTCGGGGAATTATGTATGTTGATGCGTGAACCCTCCCAGAAAGAATTATCAGCCATATTGTTAATCATGTAACGATAATGCACACTCAAACTAATGCCATGTATTTCATAGGCCAGATAAGCCCCGACTGAAAAATTCAGACGTTTTAATGGCGATGCTGTATAGTTTAAATTTTTCTTCTCTATTACATCTCCGACGTTAACATAAGAATAGTTTTGTGAGTAATTGATGGATTTAGAGTATAAATCCATGTCTCCCATATATTCTATGTAATTGATTACCTGAGAATTTGTTGTTACATTATCAAGACCTGAGTACATCAACTCATTTGCGAATTTCATCTTTGAGGAAAGTCCATAAGACACTACTGGTCCCACACCAAGCTGTATATTCGAGCGTTTGGTTACCGGAAAACGATAGGATACATATATGGGGACTTCCAAGAAAGACTGCTTGTAGCTTTCTTTAGCACGTAGATAGGCTGGTTTTGAAATAACCGCATTCAGAGCATAACGTCCTTCAACAAAACCAGTTAGTTCATTTGTATACGTATACTCACCGTAGTTGATGCCGATGTTGAGGTAGAAGTTTTTGTGCATGCGGATGTCGGCGTTGATGCCTATGATGAAGCCTTTCTGGTTTTTGTAGTCGGCATTCTCCGATGAGTTACCGAGGCCGTAGTTGATGGGTGAGCCGGTGAAATTGTCGGCGCTCTCGCTAATCATGGGCATGAGATAGCCGCCGCTGATGCCCCACGACAGGTTGCGGCCGCCAAGCACGCTCTTTGGCACGACATTGACATACATCACATACATGCGGCGGGATTGCAGTCCGTCAGGGATGGTATTCTCATAGTCAGCGACATTGACGCGCTTGTCGTTGAATCCCGGTATCTTGATGGTAATCGACTTTGAGCGAGGTGCCACATACAGAGTATATTCGCCATTCTCATAGCTGTACTCCTGCCCTTGCAGGTCGCGCAGGATGCGACCCTCAAAGGAGATGTCGTTGCGGTGTACCTTTACCACAACCACAGCAGCATCTTCACCCTGGTTGGTCTTGGGAATATCGCCGATAGTCTTGCCGAGCGAGGTGGCTGAGGCCTCCTCAAAGCTCTTCACAATGATTTCTTGTGCCACGCCCAACTTGGGAAACGCCAACAGCAGCAAGAAATAGATTAGTTGTTTGATTTTCATAAAAATTGGTTTTAGTCGTCATAAGAATCAATGGTGATAATATCCTTCTCATCCGTCTCCAAGGGTTGCCAGGCCCTGACGTGGATGCGTGGGTCGGAATGGTCGGGGAAATCAAAGAGCAGATGCAGATAGCCCACATCAGAATACCCAGCGCCTTGATACGACTTGCTATTCCAAGTCTGCACCAGGTTGACAGCGTAGACATTCTCGCGCGATGGGTGCTGCGCCAGCTTGATGTCGTCAAATTTCACATCAATCGTGGGATAGGCCTTGAACACACGGTCCAGTGCCTCGAGATAGCGCTTCTTGTCCTTGACTTCATATTTGATGCCCTTTGAGAATTTCGGGCTTTCCTTCGACGATGACGGGTCGCGCTTCATGGTCACCTTGCCGGTGATAATTATGGCATCTTCGCTGAATAGGGTCTCGAGCGCTGATAGGTCGTGATTGACGTAGTAACAGCGGAAATTCTCGATAAATTGCAAGATTTCCAACTCGCGGCGCTTGTCAGTCACAGTGGGGTATAGCTTCTGGAAGGTTATGTCCTTTGAGAAGTTGACGCAGGTGATTGTGCCCTCAGCGTCAAAGCAGATGCACAGTTCCTTGTCGTTGTCCTCGGCCTCGTCAGCGGTGGCGCGCTTGGTAATGTTTATGCCGCGTACCTGATAGCCGCGCACATCGCAGAGGGCCGAGAGCGAATAGCGCGACTGGTTGCAAGAGAATGGGTAAGCCCTCCACAGTCCGGTGAACATGCGGCGAGGTTTCTCCTCGATGGGGATGTTGTCGAAATTCAGCTCTGACCCCTCGCTGCAAGCGCGATTAATCTCGGTTAGCAAGGCGCTGAGCGAACGTTGCATCTTGCGGGCCAGTTCGGGTTGGCTCACACCGTTGGCATCAATGATTTCGCCATTCTTGAAGGTGAAGGCCACGCCATTGGCAGCAGTTGAGTTGGCTCGCACGGTCGAAGCTGTCGATGCTGTGCCGTCCTCTGTGTCGTATAGCACATCGGTGCGTTTGCAATAGATCAGCACGTAATATTTGTTGTTGCGCTGGCACACCACCGAGGTCTGCTTGTCCTTGCTCACCAGAAATCTCATATCGCCCTTGCCGGCTTGGTTGAGCTCGGCGCGTATGCTGTTGATGAGGCCCTGGAAGGCATCAGACTCAGCAAATTCAAGATTGGCATGCGATGCCTCGCCATACACATAGTCCTTGTTGTCGGCTACGGCCTCCTTGGCATCGAAATACTCCTCGAGGCTCACTTGCGCTATGGCAGGGAGCGCCATAAAGCCCAACAGGAGGGTTAATACAGTCAATATTCTACTCATTGTTTATTATTCATTATTCACTTTTCATTATTCACTTTTCATTCTTCATTTTTCATTCTTAAAGTGCGGGATTCGCGAGGAGAAAAGAGGTAGGCTTCGCCATGCAGCACGCTGTCGGGGCTGACTGTGGCTTGGGGATGGCACTGTATGTACATCACATGCTCGTATCCGCCAGCGGGATTATCGAGAAATAGAGCCATCTCAACCGAGGCCTCATTTTGGCTCTCGGCACCGCAGTAGGCTGTTTCGCCTTGCGAGGCTGCATAGCCGAGGAGTTGCTTAAGCGGCACGGTCAGATACTCTTTTTTGTTGCCATACAGGTTGAATTTTATTTCAATTTTCGGGTCGGTGGGTACGGATTGGGGGTCAATAAGCAGGTTGGATAGGGTCTCGATTGGCCAGCGTGGGTCATACACCAATTCATATCCACCGTCATGGCAGAGGCGGAAATAGGTGTTTCGGTTTATCTCATCGATTAGATGAGTGGGACCGGGTAGGAGGTATATGGTGTCATTTGTCGTTACAAGTAGCAAATCAGTAGAAATGGGTTCTCTTTCTGGCTTCGGCTCTGGGCATTGGTAACACTCCATGGCGCGCAGATAGGCTTGCTCCATCTGGTCGCGCTCGGTGCTGAGCTGTTGGGCTGATATGGCATGCGCCATCCCCAAAGCTAAGCATGGGATTATTATATGCCTGAGGTCTGAGGCCATAAGGTCACATTCCCTTGATTATGTTCCCCTGCTTGAGGTTGCCCCCTCGATCGTAATGGTTTACGATATAGATGTGGCCGGCATAGAATTCGCCCTCCATGTAGTCACCTTCACTGACGGTGACGCCGTCAAAGGTCCCTGAGGCCTTGAATGTCATCACTCCGCTGCCGTCGGGTTTGCCATCGACAGTCTCGCCGCGATAGGTGTAGAGATTTGACGAGGCTGAGATAGGCTGAGTGCTCACCTTGGCAGCTATTGCCAGGGCCGGAGTCTCTTGGCTCGGCTCAGCGACAGGAGATTCTTGCTCCTTGATGGGCTCGGCTGCTGGCTCCTTGATGGGGTTTACAGTCGCTACTGTTTCCTCTTTTACTGGCTGCTTTGCTGTAGTGGCTGAAACGATAGCGCGCCCCAGGGGCAGCTCTGCTTCCTTGAATTTCAAGAATTGAGCGGCATCTATCACATCGGCGAGCTCGGGGTCGATGGCTGATTCAGCCTTGCCGGAATAGCTGATGTTGGCAATAAGTTTCTTCTCCTGTGTCTCAATGGGCAGATACAGCGTGGCTTTGCCATCGCGAGGGGTGAAGGGGCCAACCTCGGCTATGTTGCCATCTGTGCATGAGAATGTTATCTCATCCGTCGGCGAGCCTTGATAGGTGACAGTGATGGGCAGAATTTTTTCGCCAAGGTCTGTGTCTTCGGTCAGTGTGCCAGGGGTGAGGGAGATACGCTTGAATATCTCCTTCATCTGCGTGGGTATCCAGGTGTGGGCGTATTGCAAGTTGAAATCGTCATCATCGATTTGCAATTGGCTCCCATCGGGATAGCTGACCAAGAGGGCCAAAGCCCAGTAGTAGTTGCGTAGGGCGCGGTCGACCTGGCCATTCTTGGCTGCGCGGCGCGCGATCTTTACATACTCCTTGACCTTTTCGCCGCGCTTGCGGAACATCTCTTGCAGGTCGGCGCGAGTCATGTACCTCACCACGGTCTGCATCTTGTCTTTTTCGGCTGACAGGACGAGCTGCTTGGTGTTGCTGAGGGTCATGCGCGAGTAGGTTTTGACCATGCTGTTGATGTCGACCGACGAGGTGGGGCCTTCGATCCCACCGTCGGTGCTGGCTATGCGGTAGTTGTAGTTCGATTCTACGTTGGTCGAGATGGAGGCCACCAATTCCTCGAGCGCCATTTGGCTCGCATCCTTAATAGTGCTTCCTTGCCCCACGCCGTAGATATATTCCTCGCTCTGCTGTATCTCGCGCCACAAGTCCTTGGTCGACATCTTCTTGTCGGCCAAGATAGGTAACGCAGTATGTAAAAATACAATAAGGAGTATTAGGGCCTTATTCATAAGGGGCAAGGAGTAGAAATTATTCAATAATTCAGAAGAATTTATGTACAGAAATAATGAAAGGGTAATACAACCAGGCAATAATATTCCGCTATGCTTTGCTCGTTACTTAAAGCATTAGGGAATCGCAAGCGGAATATTATGCTTGGTCACCTCATTTAGATAAATTCAAACCTTCCTGTCAAAAAGGAATGAAATTCTTGTTATCTCACCAGAATTCTCAATTTTGACCCAGGTACAAGCTCTTGGCTTGAAAGCTGATTCCAAAGTATAATGTCCTTTACAGATACGCCGTAAGTATCGGCTACCGATCCCAAGGTGTCGCCCTTCTTCACCTCATGGAAGAACAGCATAGTAAAATTATCTGATTGAGATTGCTGTGGGGAATACTGATTAGAAGCAGGCAGTTGAGCTGGAGTTTGATATGTATTCTGCTGCATCGGTTGGTTCTGTCCATGGTTTTGGAGGGAATTGTGATCGATATCTCCCTCATAGAGAGGAGTTCCCTCTACGATGTAACTGCTTTGGCCGTAGAAGAAGCAGCTCCAGAATTTGCTTTTTACTACGCCGTCAGCCAGACCTATAGCTCCTGGATATTTGTCCATTGCCTTGTCTATGGCTTCTTTCATGTTAGGAGTTCCCAACGGTAGGAATAAGATCATGTGAGCAGTGTCCTTACCCTTTACTCGGACATCAGCTTTTTGGATAGTTGCAGCATGGGCACCAAGGGGGACGTTGCGCGTAGAGATGATTGTAAAATCAGTCAAGCGATGAGTGCATGAGCTGCCTCCGATTAGAAGCAGCAATGCAAAGAATGCGGTAATGATGCGGTTCATTTATTGTTTTGTCTGCCCAGCGTCCCCGGGAGGCAGTTTACATGTGGATACGAAAAAAAGCGTGGGTCGCTGTTACCTGTTGCTCGCTCCACTGTTTGAGGCCTTCGCATTGCCTTACCTAGATAGCCGAGCAACGCAGAAGCCCACGCAAGATATGTGCGGCAATGTCGAGCCTTCTCGCAAAGGCTCAACACCGGGGTTGACATATCCCTAGGACATCTACCGTTGCGCTTGTTTTGATCTAGGTGGTGAAAGTTGCGAAGTTTCAAACAGTCAAAACATAGCGTCAGTAAACGCTTTTTCTATTATGTCTAAATCCCTCCCGCCCAGCCTCTGCTAATACGGTTGGAATCTACGGCAAATTTAAGGGAATTTTTTTATTCCACAAAATTTTTATGCACAATTAATATTCAAAACAAAATTCCAGGGCGCTTACTCAGCGTCCTTAATCTCCCTTAGGCCATAGGCTCCGCTGGTGATTAGAATCCCTCTTAATATTAAAAAGGTAACAAAATTGTCAAATATTTAAATATTTGACAATTTTGTTACCTTTTTCCTTTATAGAAGTTGGTCGACACATGACCAATAGAAGAAGGCTTCTGGATTGTTTTTCTTCAGTTTGTTTAGTTTGGAACTTAAACAGTTTCCGATGTTCAGGTTGTTAAGTTCATCAGGGTTAACTTCGACAAATCTTCTATTAGGAATAGAGTTATGCATGAGCGAAGCTGCTATGTAGGCTGCTTTTCCGGCATCCTTGATTGCTCTATCCAAAGTATATTTTCCGGATATAACAAAATGGCCCAAACCTCGGATTCCCTCCATGAGATATGCAAACTCCTCTGGGTTCTTCTGGCCTTTCATTGCTATGCATTCAGCAGTGGCTATCACATCCTCTAATATTTGGGCAAAGGTAGTTTGCTCCAAATTGCGATAACCGAGTTCGATGATGGCGAATTTTCGGAAAGTTTCACCCACAGTGTCCCAGTCCTCCGCTAAATCGAACAGCGAAGCAATGTCAAACATTTGCTTAACAATCTCCACAAATGCCGATGATTGGATTTTGAAGAATGGGATTCCTGTAGTGTGGGGAGCAAAAGCAGTGAGCTTATCTCCCAGAATATCCTCCACGGCTGGAACTCTCACATTCTTTTTCTCCCCATGCTCCAAAAGGAATGGGCTGGTGATGGGTTTGTATACAGTCTTTTTGTAGTGGAGATCCTCGAACAGCACATCCAGTAGCACTTTGTCGGTGGAGGCTCGTGTTTGATATGTCACCTCATAGAAATATTTGGCGTGAGTTTTGGGCACGTTGTGTTTTGACTTGCGGTCAACTAACTGTACATCATAGAAGCCGTACTCTGAGGCGTACTGGCCGATTCGGCTTTCTATATCGGTACCGGGAGGGCAAATAATATCTATATCAGTGCTGAGTCTTTGGGTAGTGCCCATGTGGAGCATGGTACATGAGCCCCCCTTAAAGCAGAAGGGTAAATCAGTCATGGCGAGGGCTTCCAGGAGGGAGAATGCCCGAATAGTCTTTTCAATCAACTGTTTGTCGATGTGAGGGTGAATGGTGCGTAGATGCTCAATCCATTCTATAGATCGGCTCTCTGGTTTAATCATTGGTATATATTGTGACGGTTTTCTATTATTTTTGAAATTTCTTCTTTACGGTTGCGCCGGGAGGCGTATCTCATAAGGCGGGGTAAATTGACGGAATAGCGATCCATTGCGGTGTCGTAGAGGCGCAAGGCCTGGTATCCGTGCCAAACCTCAAAATCATCATCGCAAACAGCCTCAACCAACAACTTTTCAAGGCTTGAGCGCAAGCTTTTGTCTCCGTACTTTTTCACTGGTGCTTGGCTCATCAGAGGACGGACCACGATTGACGGTTCGCCAATGATGTAATGCTGGTAATCTTCTTTTGATGGGGAGATAAACACCTTCCTATCTGTGATGCACTCATTTAGAAAATTGAATACGCTCTCTACTGAGTCACGCTCAGTTTCAATATAAATTATATCCAGATTTACAAAGTAATGGGACATGCTCTTGATGTCGTCGATGTGCCAGATGCAAATATCGAGCAGAGGAAAGGCATGATGGAGCAGTTTCTCTATTTGTTCCATCTCGGTGGTAAAGACGGGTTGGAAAGATGGCAAGACGGTGTCGGCAAGGGATAAGACGCCCGTACCAACGCGTTTGAGGACTCCATCGCATACAAGCCGTTTTAGGCGTGTCAGGATGGAGCTGCGCTGGTATTCAATGCCCTGCGAATCAAAATAGGAGTAAAGATCTCGATATGAGAATTGGACATTGTTGTTGGCGTATAATAATATGTCGTTTTTACGAACCATCGATAATCCAATATTGGCTACAAAAGTAGTACATTTTTGTCATAAAACAAAATTTTTGACAAATTTGTTACCATTTTTCCCAAAAATAAAATTCTTCGCCATCTCAAATCAGATGATTAGCCTTAGTACTTGATATTGTAGCCAGGGCATGATATTTGATTTCTCTTCTCTGCAAATGTACGCATTAATTCGGAATTGACAAAGGATGGAGAGAAGAAAATTCCAGGGCGCTTACTCAGCGTCCTGGAATTGGGTGCGTGATTGTAGAAAGATATTTTATGGTACCTTATTCAGGTATAGGGAATATACCTGCACCCTCAGGTTATTGGATTTCGTCAAAGTCGGGAGAATCAAAGTCGGGCTTGATTTCGACGATGAACTCGGCGGTAGCTGTCAGCAGAGTGCCCATGATGTTGGTGCGGTAGTTGCGCTTGACGGGGATGTTGGCGTACTCCTTGTCCTCGGTCTGGTCGGTCGAGAGGGTGATCTTGCCAATAACCTCGTTGCCGCCGCTGTTGGTGGCATCTACGGCATTCATCAGCAGGTAATTCATCGACAGCCAAGTCCAGCCGGTGTCGGGAGCCTTGGCGTTGGCATCCTCCTGTGTCGGGAAGCCCTTATCGTCGGTAGGCATTGCGGTTTGGCCGAACTTAACAGCCACCGGGTCGGAAGCCGCGCCAGTGAGCAGGTTGAGCGTGGCGTAGGTGTCGGCGGTAATCTCGATAGCCGTCTTGGTGACAGTTGTGCCGGCAGCCACGGCTGCGTTGTAGTCGTTGGTGCCGATGTTGACTTGGGCGAACGGGCGGTACAGTTCGACAGAGATGGTCTCCGGACCAGTCATTGTGACTGTGGCCCAATTGAAGAAAGCGTCCCTCGCCTCAGCGTTGGCGGGAGTGCCATCCTCATAGTTCATCGACACAGTGGCGTTGCTCCAGTCGAAGGTGTAGGGAGCGTCTGCATTCTGGGCCCAGAATGCCAGATAGTAGGTCTTGCCCACCACCAGTTGCAGCGTCAGGGTGTTTTGGAGGCTGCCGTTGGTGAAGAAGTCGGCCTTCTTGACTCCAGTGTAGGCTGTCACTGCGGCCTTGTCGGCATCATATAGGGTGTAGTACAAGTCGTTGGCCTTGGTGCCGTCGCCATTCACGGCGCGCGACGACATCCCATCGGGGAGCGACAAGGCCACTGTCACGGCAGCCGTCTGTTCCTGCGGCGCAGTGTCTTCGCCATCCGACGAACAGCTCCAGAAGAGCAATGGTGCCATCGCAGCAGCCATGTAAGCAAATTTGTTCATAGCGATATGGTTATTCAGTTGTTAATCCTATGTACAGATATGAAAGCCATGGGGGCATAACCCCCATGACCTAAAGAGAGATAAGCTTATTTGAATTCGCCTGTCCAAACAATATCAACCGGAGCAACAAATGTGGCACTATGAGAGGGCGATCCATCAATAGTCAAATTGAAGTAGGTGTCGCCTTCATTAGCCCAAGGACCGTCATAGACAAGGCCTCCGCCCCAATTGGCGGTATCAGCCGAATTGATTGAGCAACCACTGAGATTCATGTTGCCATGGATTGAGCAATCGCCATGCACCTCAAAGAATGCGCGCTGGGTTTGTTTGGAACTTGCTTGAATTGCGCCTCCTGAGAGAGTGCAACCAGTAGCATTGATGTCAATGAGCACATAAGGACGCATGGTAGCATATACCTGTACGGCCTTGTTTTGGTTGGCTTCGAAATTGCAATTGTTGAAGTTCAATGTGCGGCAGTACATGCCGTAAGCAATCGGGCCCTGATAGGCGCTGGTGATAAAGTACTCCTTATCGTTAATGGTTTCTTTGCGCTCGGTGGTATAGAAGTCGCAGTTATTGTAAGTCACAGTCTCAGAACGCGGATCAACCTCGCCCCAAATGATGCAGCCTTCATGGGTTTCGTTCTTAGCGTCGATGATCGAGTACCAGCGCACAATCTCGAGCATGTTCTTGAAGGTGATGTTGGCCTTGTTGACCATAACCTGATGACCAAGGCCGCCTTGGCTAATGGTATAGGCGCTATTAACTTTGTAACCGTCGCTGTTGATGAACACGGTCTTGTCCGTGCCGCTGCCTATAAGGGTTATGTTTTGACCTTCATAGAAATTTTCGTATACGGAAACTTCCATTCCTTCATAGGTGGCATATTCAGTCCAGTCCCATGATTTGAATTTGCTTCCCCAGCTCTTGCTCCCAGTTGTGCCGTCAAATGTGTACTCGCCAGGAGCAAGGGTTATCACTGCGTCGGTTGTAAGGCCCTTGAGGATGTCGCCTAAGGTCTCGGGAGTTGCCTCCAAGGTGGCGCCCACGCTCACATTGTTGGCTACGTTGCCGGATATTACCATTGTCGAAAGTTCAGCGCCGCAAATCTTGCCTACATTCTTGGGAGAGGTGAGCCCCTTGTAATTCTGCCCGTCTGTGCCGAAAGTAAAGCTGATGGTAGAATTGTTGACGGAATTGTTGAGCACATGGATATTGCTGTTGGTGCCACCGATGATGCCGCCGAGGTCGCGATAACCGATGATGGTCAGATTGTTGACAGTGTTGTTCTGAATCTTGAGGTAGTTGACATCCGAACCGTTGCTGCCGAGTGCGCCGCTTTGGCCAACAATGCCGCCAGCCTTGTCTGCGTTGTCCCAACCCTCAGAAGTTTCTTCAAACTCAAGCGTGATCGACAGGTCGCTGACGTTGCAATTCTGGATGTAGGTCTTTGCGCCCCAGTGCTGGAAGCAGCCCACGATGCCGCCTGCGTAGTGGTGGCTCTTGATGGTGGCGTTAGATACAGTGATGTTGCTGATGCCGGGATATTCCACTGACTGCAAGCCCACTTCGTGAGCCAGAAGCACAGCGGCTGCGCCAGTGCTATTCTTGTTGCCGTGACCATCGTTCTCGCCAAGCGTAATGGTAGCGATGTCCAGCGAGCTGATTTCAGCGTTGACGATTCTGAGGTCATCGATGCTGCAGTTGTGCGACCAGCCGAAGAGGCCAGCTACCTGTGTGGCTTTAGTAACCTTGAGGTTAGAAATGGTGTGTCCGAGGCCGTGGAAATTGCCAGAGAAAGCGTTGGCTGCCTCAGCTGCGATAGGAGTCCACTCCTGGCTTGCGAGGTCAACGTCGAGGAGGAGGTAGATATTCTCATCGGTGAAAGTGCTTTCGCTACGGCTGAGAGTGCCGTTGGTTTGGGCTGCGAAGCCGGCGAGCTGAGCAGCGGATGCGATGATCACATCGCCCTCATCGTTGACGTAGGGAGCAACGGCGCTGGTGCCGTCCCATGCTGAATAGTCGGCCTTGTAGCCAACGCCCTTGAAAGTAATCACGCTGATGTTCTCATCGGGATCTTTGTAGTTGCTGTCAATCAAGACGGTGTAGTCAACCGAAGAGGTGAAGAGGTTGCCGATGATGTTGGTGCGGTAGTTGCGCTTGACAGGCACGTTGGTGAAGGTGCGGACGGTCTCTGCGGCGCTCTTGGGAGAGAGGGTCACTGTGGTGATGTTCTCAGCCTTGTCTTCTGGCTGGGTCAGCACGTAGGCGTAGCCGACGTAAACGTAATCGGTTCCCTCAACGGTCAGAGCTGCGCGATCATCGTTTGTAAGTCCGAAAGGATTATCGGTGTCGGTAGGGGTGGTGCAATTGGCATAGGTCACCACGTCGGTCTCTGTTTTGCCATCTACTGAGCCGTCAAGAAGATTGAGGGTCTTGTAGGTCTGGGTCTTGATTGCGACAGCCGATTCAGTAACGTCAAGGCCCGATTTTACGGCTGCCTCGTAGTCGGCCTTGGTGGTGCCGAAGTTGATCTGGGCGAAGGGACGCGTAAGGGTCACAGTCTTGGCCGCAGCGCCGGTGACTGTGTAGTCTTTCTCGGCCCAGAAGAAAGCATCCGCATTCTCATCGTTGGCATAAGCATTGGCATAGTCAACTGTCACCACGCCTTCGTCATAGCTGTACGGGCTGCTTGCGTTGTCAGCCCAGAACACGATGCTGTAAGTCTCGCCGGTGATGAGCGGAAGCGAAACGGTTTCGGCCTTGGCGGTTGCCTGGAAGGCATTGTTTACTGTGCCAGAGCTAATCGCGGCACCACCCTTGAACACGGTGTAGCAGAGGCGGTTGGCGGTTGTGCCGTCGCTGACGTTGGTGGCACGGCTGAGCATCTGCTCGGGGAGGGAGGCCGAGAAGGTGACCTCCACTTCTTGGCCGGGGTTGGCGACGTCCGTGCGGATTTCATCGCTGCACGATGCCAGCAGCAGAGAGGCTGCGGCGGCAAGATAGGTTAATCTTTTCATGTCTTTGGGGTTTTGTTATTGGTTTATTTGGTTGTTTGTTAGTTTACTGGATGTAGATGTTGAACTCGCCGTTGAAGCCGGGCGAGATGCCCACGCCTCCGCTCGCCTCCTGCGTCATGAAGTCGGCCGAGACCGTGGTGAGCATCGAGCGCTGCAGCGGCACGTTCATCGATTCTGTGCCCGACACCAGCTGCCCCTGCTTGTCCCAGATCTGCACCGCCACGGTCACCAGCGACTCGTCGCCGTTGACCAGCACGTAGTCGAAGCCGAGCGCAGCCGTGCCGTCGCTGAGCGGCACTATCTTTGACTCGAAGCTCACGCCGGTGCATGCGTCGGCGGGCTTGTCGGTGAACATGTTGTAGACGTTCGGCAGGAAGCCGGGATAGACGATTCGGACCGTGTAGTCGTCGATGTCGACCGTGACCTCGTCGGGGTCGTCCCCTGCGCGGGCTGCCTCGGCTCGAGCCCTGGCTTCGGCCCGGGAGAGGAACAGCTCGTAGTCGGTGGCGATGAACTTGTACTTTGCCATCGGGCGCCGCATCTCGACCCATATCTCCTCGCCTCCCTCGGGGCTGATCGTGCACTCGGTGCATCCCCTGAAGGCGTCGCGCATGTCGGTGTTGCCCACGTAGGGGTCGCTGAAGGAGATCGCCGCGAAGTCGTCGGCGTTGTAGTGCAGGTCGCCGGTCGTGCCCTGCAGCACGTAGTCGGTCCAGACCATCACCGTCAGGGGCCCCTCGGGGATGTCGAGGACCAGGTCGCAGCCGAGCTCGCTGATGTCGTCGCGCGTGATGACCTGTATGTCGTCGGGCACGCGCGATGCCGCGGCGCGGGCATCAGCGGCCATGTAGAAGCCTACGTAGTAGCGGGCATCGTATTCCTCCGACGCCGTGCGCGAGGTGAGCACGCCGTTCTCGTACAGCAGGTCGCGGTACGGCGGCATCTCATAGTCGAAGCTCAGGTGCACGGTCACCGGCTGCCTCACCACCTCGGGCTCCTCGACGTTGGGGAACTCGTGGACGCAGCCGCACACCAGCATGAGCAGCGACATCAGCGCAGCGCAAAGGAACGGTCGCTTCATCTGCCCCCTCCTTTCTTGACAGGGAATGCGTAGACGATGCTGACGGCAGCCTGGTCGATGCCGACCCACGTGCGGTGCCGGTCGCTGACCACGCGGGCTCCGTTCTGCTCGTTGAGATACTTGTCGTAGCGGGCGTCGTAGACGCCGGCGCCGACCGAGAACTCCAGGCTCCAGCGCCCGGCCAGGCGCATGCGGCAGCCCACGGCTACGCCTCCTCCGATGGCGGGAGTGTTGCCGTCGTGGTCCTGGGTGCGGTATTTGCCGTTGATGGCGTAGTTGTACCAGCCGAGGCCGAAATGCGCGCCGACGAACAGGCCGTGGTTGCCTCCGTCATCGTGGCGCAGCCAGTAGCGCCCCTCGGGCTGGATGGTGAAGGTGCGGAATTTCACCTTGTGGCCGAAGAAGTTGAGCCCGGAGTAGTAGACCGGCAGCGTCGCCGACCAATGGGGAGCGATGTCAAGCTCGACGGCGAGGTTGCTCACGAGCATGGCCCAGCCCACGCCGTTGGTCTTGAGGTAGAGATGGCGGTAGGATTCGATTTCGGGCTCGGCAGCGGCTGTGACCGGAGCGGCCACCGTGTCGATCAGCTGGATTATTGGCTCTGGCTCGATGGCAGGCTCTGGCTCGATGACTGGCTCAGGCTCCGGCTCGTCGATGATTTCCACGCTGAGCTGGCTGTAGCGGATCTGGGGGAACAGCTTGCGCTTCATCTCGCGCCAAGCGGCTCCCGAGTTGAGGCGCTGCAGGCGCCCGATGGCGTCGAGCTGTGCGGCCTCGCCCTGGTCGGCGAGGGCCACGTCGATCAGGGCCAGCACGGTGTCGGCATCCTTCATCTCCGATTCCTCGACCAGGGGACGCAGGGCCTCCCATGAGAGATGACTCTCGCCCACGGCGAGCTTTTCGGCGGGGATGGCGGTGTGCTCGGCAATGTAGCGGATCAGCGCCTGCGCTCTGCCCTCGGCCAGACGCAGGTTGTGCCGGTACGGCCCCTCGGGCGAGGCGTAGCCGTCGACGCGTATGATGTCGATCGTCACCGGGTCAATGTTGCTCAGGAAATCCTCCATCTGGGCGAGCTGCGCGGCGTTGTCGCCGAATCCGGGCAGCAGCTCGGTCTTGTTGACCGGGAAGCCTACGGACACGGCGAGCTGCCTTGTCTCGGCCGACAGCGAGCAAGGCGACAACAGGCAGCACAATATAGCTACTACATGGTATGCAAGGATTTTTCGGATCATTTAGGTTTGTTGAAGAACGGCTCATGCCATTCAGTTTTTCCAGGATGTCGATGTCTGAATGGGTTATAACCCCTTATTATAACCCCTTATCGCTTTGTCAGAAACACACAATTTCTGACAAAGCAATAAGGTTAGAGTCAATTGATTATCAGCTCTCCGGTACCAGAATTGTAAGTTGGGCCAGCAAGCTGCTGAGGATCATCGAGAGTCTGCTCTTCGCCAGCAAGCACGTAATGCAGAGTGCCGGTGTATGAGCAGCCGGTAAGCGTCACTGTGGCCTGAGCGCTCGACCATGAGCCGATTATGCCTCCTATGTATTTTGAGTTTTTGGTTTCGCTGTCGGTTACGACATACACGTCGCCGCTGCTCGAGCAGTTGATGTACTGGTTGTTGTACAGGGCAACGCCCGCTATGCCGCCCACTTGGCCGTTGGAGGCATAAACATCGATGTTAGACTTGAGGTTGGTGGCAGTAAGGGTCCCCTCGGTGCGGTGGCCGACTATGCCGCCTACGTACACCTCGGCTTCAACATAGCTGCCGGGATCGACCTCCATGGTGAGGTTGGCAAGGTTGCTGTAGCAATAATAGCCAAACATGCCGCCAACGCTGGCAGTACCCTTCACTATGACTTTGCCAGTGACGGTGATGTCGCTGAAGGTGTACATGTGTGGCTCGCCGCAGATTACGCCCAGTCCGTAGGCGCCTACGATCTCGGCATTGTGGATATTGAAATTCTTTATCTAGTATCTGCGTTCGCGCCTTACCCAACCGAACAGGCCGCAGTTTTGGCTTTGCTCATACACACCGGGCTCTATGGAGTCCTTGATGTAGAGGTTGCTAATGGTATGGCCCTGGCCGTCGAAGTTGCCGCCGAACTTGTTGGCTTCGCAGCCTATTGATGTCCAGTTGTGTCCCGCCAAGTCAACATCGCACAGCAGGTAGACGTCCTTCTGATACAGCTCTTCGCCCGCATTGACCATTGCGGCGAGGCCGGCGAGCTGGGCTGCGGAGGCGACAATCACGTTGCCATCGCTGTCGATTGTAGGCTCTTGGGTGCTCTCGCCGTCCCAAGGCGTGTCGTCATAAGCGTATGTCGCACCGTTGAACGTGGTAACGTTGATGGTGGTATTGACGGCGGTGTTGGAGGCGGGGAGGGGTCCGCTGATTTGGCGTCCCACTATCAGGTCAGTGTTTTCGCCTGCCGAGTGGCCACTGTAAGCATTGGTTGACGATGGGATGATTTTGGTGTTGGAGACGGTGCAGTTGTTAACCGACGTGGCCTTGTTGGCGCAGCCGATCAGACCGCCCAGGTCACGATAGCCTGTCACCTTGGCATTGTTCACTGTGCAGTTGTCGACGACGTAGGTAGACTTATCCACGAAGTAGCCCACCAGACCGCCGACCTTGTCGCCGTTATCATAGCTGCCTGTAAGGTTGTCAGGGGTGCAAACGATGGTGATTCCATCAACGGCGCAGTTGGTGACGTTGCCGTAAGTGTATCCGGCCACGCCTCCGCAATAGCGGTTTCCGTAAACCTCGGCGTTTTTGACGGTCACGCCGTCGATTGTGCCTCCATCGTAGATAGAACCGGCTACGACAGCTATGCCGTTGTCAGTTGCACTGCCGCTCGACAGGCTGTTGACGTATGCGCCGTCGATGGTGAAATCCTTGGCGGTGCCGTTAAGCGCACCGAACAGGCCGGCTGCGCGGTAGGCCGCTTCTTGCTCGACATGGAGGTTGTAGATGGTGTAGCCCTTGCCGTCGAATGTGCCCTTGAACTTGCGCTGTACGTTGTCAGCGTTGAGGCCGATTGGAGTCCAAGGCTCATCGTTGAGGTAGATGTCTTCGGTCAGCTCTACGGTATAACCGGAGAAATCAAAAGGAATTTCCTCTGCGCGTGACACTTTCTCGGTGGCATTGTTCACGTAATCTGCCAACCAAGCCAATTCTGCAGCATTGGCGATGTGCACTGTGGTACCGCTAATAGTAGGCTGCTCGATGCTGCCATCCCAAACCTCAACATTGATATCGTCTACGTAATTCTGGTCAATCAAGACGGTGTAGTCAACTGAAGATGTGAACAGATTACCAATAATGTTGGTGCGGTAGTTGCGCTTGACGGGCACGTTGGTGTACGTCCGTACAGTCTCGCCTGCGCTTACCGGGGTGAGGGTCACGGTGGTGATGTTCTCAGCCTTGTTTTCGGGCTGGGTCAGCACGTAGGCGTAGCCGACGTAAACGTAATCGGTGCCATCGACTGTAAGCGCAGCGCGTTGGTCGGGATTAAGGCTGAATGGATCGTCCTCGTCGGTGGGAGTTGTAAGATTAAGGTATGTAACCTCATCAACTGCATCCGCAACTGATTCATCAATAAGATTAAAGGTCTTGTAGGTCTGAGTTTTAATAGCGACTGCTGATTCTGATGCGTCAAGGCCAGAGAGTACGGCTGCCTCATAGTCGGCCTTGGTTGTGCCAAAGTTTATCTGGGCGAAGGGGCGGGTGAGGGTTACAGTTTTGGAGGCAGAACCGGTGACTGTGTAGTTAAGTTCTTGGCCGAAGAATGCGTCGGCATTCTCATCGTTGGCATAAGCCTTGGCATAGTCAACTGTCACCACGCCGTCGGAATAGCTATAGGGACTGCTTGAGTTGTCGGCCCAGAAAACGATGGAGTAGGTCTCGCCAGTGATTAGGGGCAGGGACACGGTTTGTGACTTGGTTTTCTTGTCTTGGAAAGCATCTGATACATCGCCTGAAGTAATCGCCTTTGAGTCCTTGAAGACTGTGTAGTTGAGTCTGTTGGCGGTTGTGCCGTCGCTGACGTTGGTGGCGCGGCTGAGCATCTGCTCAGGTAGGGAGGCAGAGAAACTCACCTGCACTTCTTGGCCGGGGTTGGCGACCTCAGTGCGGATTTCGTCGCTGCAGGATGCCAGCAGCAGAGAGGCTGTGGCGGCAAGGAGGGTTAGTCTTTTCATATTTTTGGATTAGTCATTGGTTGACGGTTATAAATTAACCCCTCATCCGGCATAATTGGATGATTGTGAGGAGACACCGCAAGTATACGCAATAATTCTGGATTCTGAAAATTTTTATCTAAAAAATTTTCTCGAAATATTAAAATTTTTTATTGGTTACAGAGGCGACCCTACGGGCCGCGTTGACAAATTTGTTACCGTTTTTCCCAAAAATAAAATTCTTCGCCATCTCAAATCCGGTGATTACAAAGAAAAATCCCGAGATGCGTGGGGCATCTCGGGATTTATGGGTGGCTCTAAGGCGCCTTAGGAATCTTAGGAGGCTTAGGAATCCTAGGAAACTTAGGAATCATAGGCATCTTAGGAAGCCTAAGGGGTGATAGGGTTATGGATTATTCCTCGGCGGGTTTTTTGGGCTTGGGGCCTGGTTTTTTGCGGGGCTTGGGCTCAGCGTCGGGAGCCTCGGCGGGCTTTTCGGCCTTGGCCTTCTTGGCGGGCTTTTCAGCCTTCTCCTCGGGCTTGGGCTCGCGCAGAGCGTGCTCGATGTTGTACTGCTCGGCATTCTTGCGCAGAGTGTCCATCTCCTTGTGCAGAGTCTCGATTTCGCGGCTTTGGTTGCGGATGGTCTTAACCAGCGAGTTGAGCTCCTCGTTCTCGATTGAGCTGGGATACTGCTCCTCAACGCGTACGATGAAGTCAGAGAGGACATTCATGTAGTTGGTGAAAGCCTGGAACGGAGTCTCGTAGGGGCTGAACATGCTATGGGCTGCGCCATCGGCAAAGTGCTTGGTCGACATATAATATAGGTTGTCGGCACCCTGCAGATACCAGTAGTCTTGCTTCAGGCGACGGTCGTCGCAGAGGCGCACGCGCTCAGCCACGCTGTAGAGCTTGTCGAAAGCCTCGTTTTGCAGCTTGTTGCCAAGCCAAGCCGAGGTGTCGCGAGCCTCGTCGATAGCCGAGATGGGGTGCATAACCACCAGTTCGCCAATGGGTTTGAGTTTGCTGATAGCCTCGGCCGGGGTCCAGAACTCGATGCCACGCTCAGCAGCAAAGCGAGGCAGAGCCTCGAGGAACTGGAAGATGCCAGTCTCGGCGGGCTGTAGACCGCCGAAGGTCTCGATATTCATCCACAGATTGATGATCTGCTCCTCGGGAGGGGTAGCGGCAATCCAATCCATGTATTTGTCGGCGGTGAGGGGGAATGCTGCCCAGTTGGTGTCGGAGAAGCGAGCTGCGATGTCCTCGCTCAGCTTGCTGTTGCGGAGCAGAAGCTTGAGCTTGGGAGCAGAGGCTGCGCTGTAGACATAGTTGGGCGACTTCCAGCCGAGGATGTGCTTTGCGCCCTCGGTCATGATGCCCTTGTAGCCCATGGCGAGCACCTGGGGAGCGATTTCGTCGCTGTAGATGAGCTCGGTGTTGCGGAGCACCTTGGGCTGTACGCCAAAGAGAGCATTAATCTTCTCGGCATGTACGCGCACCTGGTTGGCAAATTCCTCGGGATCCTTGAGCGAGGCCAGCGAGTTGGCGTAGGGCATAGCTACGAATTCGCACTTGCCGGTGTCGGCGAGTTTCTTGAGCAGCTCGATAAATTCGGGCACATACTGCTCGAATTGCTCGATGGCGGTGCCGGTGATTGAGATAGAGCAGCGGAATTTGCCCTTGTATTCCTCAATCATCTTGAGCAGGGTGCGGGCAGCGGGCATGTAGCTGCGCTCGGCTATGCGGGTGATGATGTCATCGTTGAGGAAGTCATCATAGTAGTAGTGGTCGTTGCCGATGTCGAAGAAGGTATAGCGCTTAAGGCGCATCGGCTGATGTATTTCGAAGTTGAAACAAATGGCTTTCATTGCGTTTTTTGGTTTTTGGTTTTTGGTTTTTGGAAGAGGAGACCACCGAGGCGAAGCCTCGGGGCACTCGACTGCCTTTATCCGGATAGTCCTTTGGGCTTGGGTCTAGTAATGGTAATTTCTACTCTTGACTTTTGCCTTTTGACTTATTACTTGTTGAGGACTTTGTTGTAGATGTCAATCACTTTCTTGCCGGCCTTGTCCCAGGTGATCTGAGCAACCTCCTTGAGACCATCCTCGCGCAGTGTCTGATACATTGCGGGGTAGGACACAATCGAGTTGATGGCGTCGGCCATAGCATCGATGTCCCAATAGTCGGTCTTGATCACATTGTTGAGAATCTCGGCGCAACCTGATTGCTTAGAGATAATCGAGGGCACGCCCATCTGCATAGCCTCGAGAGGCGAAATGCCGAAAGGCTCAGATACCGAAGGCATGATGTAGACATCGCTCGCCTTGAGCATCTCATACACTTGCTTGCCCTTCTGGAAACCTGGGAAGTGGAAGCGATCGGCGATGCCGCGCTCGGCTGCCAGGTTGATCATCTTGTCCATCATATCGCCCGAACCAGCCATTACGAATCTTACGTTGTGGTTGTTCTTCAGCACCTTGGCGGCAGCCTCGACGAAATACTCGGGACCTTTCTGCATGGTGATGCGGCCCAGGAAGGTCACAACCTTCTCCTTAGGCTTGCGCACCTCGACATTGAGCAGCTCATCGCTCAATGGCACCACGGCATTGTGCACTGTGGTAACCTTGGCGGGGTCGATGCCGTATTTCTCAATCACAGTCTGGCGAGTAAGGTTGCTGACCGTGATGATGTGGTCGGCGTTGAGCATGCCGTCGCGCTCGATAGCGAACACTGTGGGGTTGACATTGCCGCGCGAACGGTCATAGTCGGTCGCGTGCACGTGGATTACCAGAGGCTTGCCGGTGACCTGCTTGGCGTGGATGCCGGCCGGGTAGGTGAGCCAGTCGTGCGAGTGGATGATGTCGAAATCGATGGTGCGAGCCACCACGCCGGCCATGATTGAGTAGTTGTTGATCTCCTCAAGCAGGTTGTCGGGATAACGGCCCGAGAACTCGATGCAGCCCAAGTCGTTGGTGCGCATATAGTTGAAATCGGCGTAGATGTGGTCGCGCAGCTTGAAGTAGAGATCAGGGCTCATCACCTTGCCGATGCGGCTCTCCACATAATCGCGGCTCACGTCGCGCCAGCACACTGGCACCTGCGATGCGCCGATTATGTGAGCGAATGAGCGGTCTTCGTCGCCCCAAGGCTTAGGGATGACGAAGGTGATATCCATGTCGCCACATTCCCACATTCCCTTGGTGAGGCCGTAGCTGGCTGTGCCCAAGCCGCCTAAGATATGAGGGGGGAATTCCCACCCGAACATTAAAGCTTTCATGTAGTCTGTGGGGTATTAGAAATGGTGATCTTGTGTTAGACGTTTGATAGTGCGCGATGTGCGCAGCACTTCAGCCACATTGGTGGCGTGAGAGATAGCTCCGCGGCCGCTGTAAGGCGGGTTGCCGTCGTAGAGCTGAGAGAGCGAACCGATGCAGCCCTGGGTCATCTCATCCTCAAAGCCGATGAGCATGCGGTCGATGTAGCTGACGCCGCTCATGCCGAAGACGCGCAGGTAAGCGTCAGCGTAGAAACCGATGAGCCAAGGACGTGCCGGACCCTGGTGGAGAGCCAATTCGCGCTCCTCGGGCGAGCCGAGGTAGTGGGGCCGGTAGCCATAGCTCTTAGGCGAGAGGGTGCGCAATCCCTTGGGGGTGAGCAGCTCGCGTGTAGCTACGTCGAGCACGCCCTTGCGCTGGCGACGGTCGAGCGGCGAATAGTCGAGGCCGATGGCAACCACCATGTTGGGGCGCACTTGCGGGTCGGCGTATGTGCCGTTGACATAGTCGTATAGGTAACCGTAATCGTTGAGGAATGTGTCGACGAACGGCTGTTTCATCTTGTCGGCAGCGGCGGTCCAGCGCTCGGCGCGGTTGGCCATCTCCGGGTCATGCTCGGCCAGTGCAGCGGCGAAGCGCAGTGCATTGTACCAGAGAGCATTGAACTCTACCAGGTAGCCGGTGCGCGGTATCACGGGGCGACCGTTGAGCTGCGAGTTCATCCACGATACGGGGCTGGTGACACCCAGAGTGGATACCAAACCGTTGTCCGGGTCGACGCGCAGGTTGGGATGGCCGCCGTCGAGTATGTAGTCGATCATCTGGGCGATGAGGTGCATGTAGCGCTCGCGTGTAGCATCATCGCCAAGATTCTTGGCGTACTGTTGCAGAGCCCATACGCACCACAGCGGGATGTCGGGCAGGTCGATGCCGTGGATAAAGGGCGAGAGTTCGCCTTTCTCCATGAATTTGACCAGAGCCTCGGATGCTGTGGCCATAATCTCCTCAAAGTCCTTGCGGTGGTCGATGGCGAGAGTGAGGCCGGGGAGAGCCATCATCGTGTTGCGAGCCAGGATTGTGCCCCAAGGATAGCCCGAGATGATGAAGTGGCCGTATTGGTCGGTGAGATAGAATTGCTTGGCAGCGTTTTTCAGGCAGTTGAAGAAGCTCGAGCGCGGTGTGCGCGAGATGATCTCCTTTTCATACATCTTGGTGAGCGAGCGGGGATTGACAGGCTCGACGCCGGCCGAGAAGATGATGGATTCGCCCTTCTTGATGGGGAGCTGGAAATAGCCGGGCACCCACAAATCCTCGGTGTAGGGCACTCCGCGCTCCATATCCTTGATGTATTCGATGTTTTTGTACCAGTTGGGATTGTCGACCCACTCGACTTTGCGTGAGAATTGCATGTACAGGGTGGGGAATCCGTGATAAAGGCAAGTGGCCACGCCGTTCTCAACGGGGATTATTTCGCGGTTGATGGCATCGTTGGCGATGCAGAGCGAATTGCTCTCGCGGAAAGCGAGGAACGGGCGGAACTGGAGCGTAGTGGCCGAGTGGGCATCGACCAGGGTGTAGCGGATGAGAATACGGTTTTCATGTGAGATGAAAATCTTCTCTTTGGTAAGGACTACTCCGCCAACTCGATAGGTCATGCGCGGCACGTTTTCGCAGTCAAACTCGCGGATGTACTTGTGCCCGTTAGGGCTGTATACTCCGCCTTGGTAGCGATGAATGCCCAGGTTGAAGGGCGCTCCATGTTGAATCACAGTTTCATCAAGCGACGACAGCAGCACATGGGGCTTGTTTCCCATCTCGGGGATGGGGATCACGAGCAGGCCATGTTGCTTGCGGGTGTTGCACCCAACGAGTGTCGTGGCATGGTATGCCCCGGCGAAGTTGGTGCGCAGCATCTCTTTAGGCAGCGACTGTTCGAGGTTGATGAGTAGATTCTTATCAAACTTAAGATAACTCATTTTGGTATGTTAAATTTATAGGTTTTCTCTAATTTTTCAATCGATTTGAGGCAAGTTGAGGGTCTTTAAGTGTTACCGGTCAAGAATAATCCCCAAAAATACGTCATTTTTCTAACACTGACAAATATTTTGGTGAAAATCTTAAAAAAACACGATTTTTTAACTTAAAATGCCTCTTTGGGAGGTTATTTTTCACTGTTCGTCTCCTGAGGGCTCGGTTTTTTTGTTGGGGTCTTCGGGATATACGATGCGCGAGTGGTACATGGTCATCAATCGGCGGATAAATGCCTCCTTGATGATGCCCACGTCGCGGAAGTGGAGGGGAGATTCGTTGTGCAATCCGTCGGCTATTTGGCCGTCGATAATCTTGTTGACCAGGTCGCGGATAGCCTCGGGGGTATGGATCTGCAGAGAGCGCGAGGCGGCCTCGACCGAATCGGCCATCATCAGCAGCGAGGTCTCTCTCGACTGCGGATTGGGTCCGGGATAGGTGAATGGCTCGGGATCGACCTCCTCGCCGGGATGCTGCTTGCAGTAGGTGTAGTAGAAGTACTTGGCTTTGCCATGGCCGTGGTGCTGGGCTATGAAGTCCTTGATCACGGATGGCAGTCCGGCTTTGTCGGCGCGGGCCAAGCCGTCGGCCACGTGGCCGATGATGATCTGGGCGCTGCGCTCGATCGGCAGACTGTCGTGGGGATTGACGCCGCGCTGATTCTCGGTGAAGAAGTTGGGATTGTTCATCTTGCCGATGTCGTGGTACATGGCTCCAGCGCGGACGAGCTGCTCGTTGGCGTGTATCTTGATTGCGGCATCCGTGGCCAGGTTGCCCACAGCCATGGAGTGCTGGAAAGTGCCGGGACACTCCTGCGACAGCTCTCGCAGCAGCGGATTGTTGGTGTCGGCCAGCTCAATCAAGGTCACTGCCGAGACGAACCCGAACACGCGCTCGACTGCTACCATCAATATGTAAGCTATTGACGAGAGGGCGCCGCTCACCAGCAGGTAGACAACCATGCGCCATTGCCAACCCTCGAATGAGTCGTTGAACATCAGCTCAATAGCCACATATCCGAGCATATAAGCCACCATCACCATCAGCGACATCCTCAGCAGCTGGGAGCGTTGGGTCAGATCCTTGAGGGTGTAAATAGCGGCAATCGAGGCCATCATTTGCAGGATGATAAATTCCAAGGGGAACGATACCGTGCCGCCGCACAGCAGCGCAAGCGCCAAGGATACGAACAGGGCAGTCGGGGCATCGAAGAACACGATCATCAGCACCGGCACGATGGCAAACGGCACCAAATATATGCCCATGCCCAATGAATCGTCGAGGGCAATGCCAATGAGGAAGAACAGGGTGATGGAGAGCAGTATGAACAGGATGGCTGAGCGGTCGGCCCAGACATCGGGAGCGCTATAATATAGGAATACCAGCAGCGAAGTCAGGATTACCGCCACATACAGGAATTGGCCGAGCCACATCAGCCACTGGCTGTGGTCGCCAGCCGATAGCTCCTCCTCGACCATGCGCTCGTAGGTGAGCAGGTTGGTGTAATCCTGCGGGGTGATTACTGTGCCTTTGTCAACAATGGTCTGACCCTGCTGGATTACGCCCTTGATGGCCGTGTAGCGGTCAAGGTCGCTCTGATACAGGCGCTCTGATGTCTCCTGGCTGTAGGGCAGATTGGGTATGAGCATGGATTCCAGCCCGTTGTGGTGAATCCAATCCCAGGCGTGGACTGAATCAGTGCCGAGCGAGTGGGTCATGCCAGAGAGAATCTTGGCCGGATAAGTGATGCCCGATGTGGTGCTGGGCCTGACAGTGTTTGACTGGGTGATGCGAATCGAGGGGAGGGTACCGGCATCGATGCGTTCGCCGTATTCGTTGTCAATGACATCGCGGGTGTATGCCGAGCGCAGATAGGCCACGGCCTTGCGGCGCATTGCAGCCTCGGATTCTGAGGCTTTCTCGTTGGCATCGGCCTGGGTCCAATGGGCCATAAGCGAAGTGATGACGGTGTTGACAGCCTCGGGGTCGCGCTCAAACACGGGCACGAATGTGCGGCTCAGCGAATCGCGCACATACAGGATTGTGGCCGAGTCGGGCAGGATTGGTATGTCAAACGGCGCAATGAGCTTGGCGTAATTCCAAGGGCGCCCCTCCTCGAATTTGTAATGGTTCACCTCGAGGTGGGGGAAGAAATACACGATCACCAGAGTGGCGATGAATGTGAAGAATATGTTAGTGAGGATTTTTTGCTTCATAACACATCGTTTTGGGGACAGTGGTTCATGTTACTGGGCGGTTACTTTTTCCCAATCTTGGATGCGGGTAGCCGCTTTCACGCCTTCCACTTTCTTGATTTTAGCACACAGGTCTTCGACCACCACGGTATCAGCTACGCGCACCCACAGCTCGCAGCCGAACACTTCGTTTTCGGCCTCGATGTTGAGTTTGCGTATGCCCATGCCCAGTTGGTTTGAGATCATCTGTGTCAACTCTTGCAATATGCCGTGGCGGTCGATGCCCTCGATGTGGACATGGGCCAGGAATTTGCCGTTGACTGTCTCCCAGCGGGTCGAGACGATGCGCGAGCCGTAGCTCGACTTGAGCACCATGGCGCGAGGGCAGTTCGGGGCGTGGACCACGACCTCGTTGTTCTCATCGACAAATCCCATCACTTCGTCGCCGGGGATAGGGGCGCAGCAGTCGGCAATCTTGAAGTTGGCCCCGTGCTGGTCATATTTGAGTACGTATGTCTCCTTGGTGTTGATTTTGGGTTTCTCCTTTGTTTCGGGCTCTTTGGTGGTCGAGGTCTTACCGATGCGCAGGATTTTTTTGAGGAATGAGGCTGATGAGCGCTCGTTGGCTCGCTTGAGCGACTTGAGCACGTAGTCGTTAAATTCAATCTCTTCGTTGCCAAGCTGGTAACATAGCTCGTCCATGTTTGTCACGTGGAACATTCCCATTAGCTTGGTGGCTATCAGGTTGTTTTCCTCAAAGCCGTTCTCTTTTAGGAAGGCATCAAGTTTCTCCTTGCCTTTGTTTATAAGTGGCTGGCGCGTCTTGAGCAGGGCTTTGCGCAGACGGGTCTTAGCCTTGGCGGTAGCGAGATAGTTGATCCATTCGGGCTGTGGCTGCTGTTGCTGCGAGGTCAGCACCTCCACTTGGTCGCCGCTCTTGAGGGGCGTGCTCATTGGCACGAGCTTATGGTTGACCTTGCCGGCGATGCAGTGGGAGCCGAGGTCGGAGTGGAGCGAGAAGGCCACATCAAGCACTGTGGCGTTGGCAGGGAGGGTGATGAGTTCGCCAGTGGGGGTGAACACTACAATTTCAGAGGCGAAAAGGTTGAGCTTGAGGGTGTCGAGAAAATCGATAGCCGAGGGCTCGGGGTCGTCGAGGATGTCTTTGATGGTTTTGAGCCACACCGAGAGTTCTGATTCTTCGTCGCCCTCGCCGATTTTGTATTTCCAGTGGGCGGCAAAGCCTTTTTCGGCTATTTCGTCCATGTGGCGCGAGCGTATCTGCACCTCAATCCAGTTGCCGTCGGGGCCCATCACGGTGAGGTGCAGAGCCTGGTAGCCGTTGGCCTTTGGCACTGACACCCAGTCGCGGGTGCGCTCGGGGTGGAGGCGGTACAGGTCGGTGATGGCGCTGTAGATGTTCCAGCATATCTGCTTCTCCTTGGCTCGGTCGTCGCAGTCGAAGACTATGCGCATGGCGTATAGGTCGTAGACCTCGCTGAAGGGTATTTTCTTGGTCTCCATCTTTTTCCAAATGGAGTAGACTGACTTGACGCGGGCTTTGGCATCGTATTTGAGGCCCATCTCATCGAGGCGGCGCTTGATGGGAGCGGCAAAGTCGGCATACACCTCTGAGCGGCGCTGCTCTGATTCGGCGATTTGCTTTGAGATGCGCTCGTAGGCGTTGGGGTGCTCATATTTGAATGCCAGGTCTTCAAGCTCGGTCTTGATGGCAAACAGGCCGAGGCGATGGGCGAGGGGAGCGTAGATGTAGAGGGTCTCGCCGGCGATTTTGTATTGCTTGTTGGGGGCCATCGAGCCGAGGGTGCGCATATTGTGCAATCGGTCGGCCATCTTGATGAGCACTACGCGGATGTCCTCGCTCATGGTGAGCAGGAGCTTGCGGAAGTTCTCGGCCTGGGCCGAGGCTTTGTCGCCGAAGATGCCGCCGGAGATTTTGGTGAGGCCGGCCACGATCTGGGCTATCTTCTTGCCGAAATGGCGCTCGATGTCTTCGACTGTGTATTCGGTGTCTTCGACCACATCGTGGAGGAATGCGGCGCAAATCGAGGTTGAGCCGAGGCCGATTTCCTGGGAGGCAATCTTGGCCACGGCTATTGGATGGAGGATGTAGGGCTCGCCCGAGCGCCGGCGTATGCCCTTGTGGGCCTCCTTGGCAAATTGGAAAGCACGCTCTATTATCTCCACCTTTTTGCGGTGGTTGCTCTTGAGATAACCATCCAGTACGTCGCGGAAGGCGTCCTCAATCATCTGGTCCTCTTCGGGGGTGGTATATTGCACTTCTGTAGCCATATTCTGTGGTATCCAGCGCGAGAGTGAGGTGCTCACGAGCCTGTGGGTTTTGAGTAGGCCCGAACCCCTATTCCACGCTCTTTAAGGGATTAATGTGCAAATTTAATGCTTTATTCTGAAAATCCGAAAAAAACCTTTCACAACTTTTCTCCAATCCCCAATTTTTCCTCAAAATATAACCTTCCACTCTATCCCGTAGGGATTATTTCACATAGCTAAGATTTGCTCCGCCCTCCTTTGCCCAGTAGGGGATGTTTCTTATAGACAAGATTGGCTTCCCCCCTCCTTCCTACCCCGTAGGGGTTGTTTCATCTATCCAAGAATTTGGAGAAATAAAGTAAAAGTGTTAACTTTGCCATATACAAAATAGGATGGCTATGATGACAGGAAGAGTAAGATATCCCATTGGATTGCAGAGTTTCAGAAAACTCCGTGAAAAAGGCTGCGTGTATGTAGATAAGACCCATTTCATTCCAGAACTGACTTGGACTAGCGATTTCATTTTCTTGTCACGCCCTCGCCGATTCGGCAAGAGCCTCATGTTGTCCACCCTTGAGGCTTATTTCCGAGGGGAAAAGGTGGTAACGAAATTTACGTTACCAGATTTTGGAAATAAAAGCATTATTCTCAATTTAAAAGGGAAAGTGGTAAGTAAGGACTCAATTAAGCAAAAAAACATTTTTGTTTAATTTTAATTTGATTGATTATTTATGGATGGTGTAACTTTCTTCAAAATTTATAGGGAACTTCTTGAAAGTTTCCTAACTTTGCAGTTAGGAAATATAACGGTCGATTTTTGAACTCGAACTGCACTGCAATATATGGAAAACAAACAAGAACTCACAAATAGCATCGTAATTTATCAGACTAGTGACGGGGAAACAAGTATAGACGTTAAGTTTCAAGACGAGACTGTGTGGCTTTCGCAAGCTCAGATGGCAGAATTGTTTCAGAAAGATAGGACTGTCATAGGCCGTCACATCGCCAACATCTTCAAGGAGGGTGAACTTGAAGAATCCTTGGTATGTGTAAAATTTGCACATGCCAAGGATTATGGGCGTAGAGAAGGGTTTACACAAAAAACAGAAACCACCCTCTATAATCTTGATGTGATTATTTCAGTGGGTTATCGGGTAAAATCTAAACGTGGCACACAATTCCGCATTTGGGCTAACAAGGTGCTGAAACAATATCTTCTCCAAGGTTATGTCATCAACGAGCGAATGACTGCGCAGAAATATGACGAGTTGAGTCAGCTCGTCAAGGTGCTTGGTCGCACCATTCAGAACCAAGAGAAACTTACCGAAGACAGCCGTTCTCTGCTGGACGTGGTGGTGGATTACACCTATGCCTTAGACACGCTCGACCGCTACGATTATCAGAATCTGACAATTGAGCAAACTACTGGGCAAGAAGTCTTTCATGCCACTTACGAGAATGCGATGGAGGTAATCCGAGAGCTCCATCACAAATTCGGTGGTAGCGACTTGTTCGGCAATGAGAAAGATGATTCTTTCAAAAGTTCCATCGGTCAGATATATCAGACATTCGGTGGCATTGACCTTTATCCTTCTGTAGAGGAAAAAGCTGCCATGCTCCTATATCTCGTCACAAAGAATCACTCTTTCAGTGATGGAAACAAACGCATTGCCGCTACGCTCTTCCTTTGGTTTCTCAACGGCAACGGGATTCTCTACAATGAGGACGGTTCCAAGCGAATAGCTGACAACACTCTCGTGGCTCTCACACTGATGATTGCCGAGAGCCGCACCGAAGAGAAAGACACGATGGTTAAAGTCATTGTCAACCTCATCAATAAAAACAACTGACGAGAAATCATTTCACCTTTAGGCTTCTTTCCCAATCACTAATCTTAATCATTGACTCTCGACAGGATTTGGATGCCTTAAGAAATGAATGGAGCATTAAGAACCTGTTTAATAATGGATGTTAAATTTTGGAACTGGCCGAAGCATCATAACCACTGCTGCTACCATGAGCATCTCATTGGCAGAGGCCAAAGTCCCTTCATAGTTCCGGCAGAGCCTCCGAAAATGATCCAGCCAAGCGAAGGTGCGTTCCACAACCCATCTTTTCTTGGCTGGAATAAACCCAGAGCCTGAGTAATGAGAATGGACTACCTCGACATTATGGCCCAATTAATCATGGACAGTTTTGCCCAGAATGCCCCTGTACCCAGAGTCGGCATAAACAGTCTTGATTCCAGGATACAGGGCCGACAGGAGCGCCATGAGCACGGAAGCAGCCTTGGAGTCGTGAAGTTGGCGCTGGTGGCAGTGGCTGCAAGGATGCAACCGTTCTTGTCGGTAACTATGTGTCTTTTAACGCCTTTGACTTTCTTATAATACACAGTGGGCCATTTGGGGTATTCCGAGGGGAGATTCCTCCATTGGCAGCCTGTGATGTCAATGTAAATGATGGCATCCAGAATGCTAAATATGTCGTACTTGCTACGCCAATCCTCCATTGGAATTGTTCTTCTAATAAAGTTCTTTTGGTCATCGGTCAATCAGTCTGGTACATGGCTTTTGGATTTTATTGGTTAAACAATACACTTATTCAACAACCCAAAAACTTAATGTATTGATTGATAGGCTCGATGGCCTTTCTATTTAACTTTTGTTATTAAACAGGTTCTAATACCGGTAGGATAGATTTGGTGGTAAAGACCCCCACCACGGTTTATGTCATGGAATTTAAGCTTGATGGCACTGCCGATCAGGCTTTAGCCCAAATCGACTCCCGTGATTACCCGATCCCTTACCTTGCTTCTGGCAAGAAGATAGTAAAGGTGGGCATCTCCTTCAGCCATGCCTACCGCAATATTTCAGATTGGAAAATCCAGGAGATGTGATTTGGTAGTCAAAATGCTTGACGAATGGGTGTTGAGCAACGTCGAGATTATCTTGTTAATGCGGTCAAATTCTTTTTGGAAGCCCAATTCATTAGCCGTGGACTTCAGTCGGTCGCGGTAAGCGTTTAATCTATCCTTGCCTCCAATGAGGAGAATCTTTTCAAGACGATTTTCGATTTTTTCGATAGGGAGAACCTTTGAACTATCCCCTGATTTGCGTGTCGACTGCATGCATTCGAGCATCCAGCGATGTTCGCTGGAAATGAAGAGCCCATTGAAAGAAATATCCGTTGGTTGTCCTGCAGGTCCTTTGGCTATATTAATGACAATCCCCGGCAGATCGGTCACTCGCGCCTTGCGCGTTGATGTTAGGAAAAATTCCCCTTTGGAAGTAGGACGCATCTCATGGGCGCTGCGATGGCTGATGACTGCGCCTGGATATCTCTTGCCAAGGATATCAATGAGATTGCGCCTTATGATATTAGCTGGCTCATCAATAAGATTGGTCGTGTAAATTTTGGGACCCAATTTCCTAATCTTGCCCTTAGCCACTAAGGATGCAATGCTGCGCGAAACCTCTGGATCGGAGGATCCAAAGAGTATCTCTCTATTCAGATTGATTTCACGCATGGTTATAAATTTTTGTTCCTAAAAATCGATTTTCACCACAAAATCACAAATTTTTGTTCCTAAAACCCAGAAATACACAAATTTTTGTTCCTAAAATTATAACGAAATTTACGTGTTTTCTTTCAAGTCAACTTTTCAGGAAAAGAAACCGCCTCCAATTCTAATGAATTAGATAGCATGGCATAATTGGACCCAGGGGAGAAGGCGACCTTGAGAGGTGGAGAGAGGGGTGGAACCGGCATAGATTACGGTGCGGTCATCTACTGGCACATTGGCCATGGGGCCCCATTTCTTGAGATTGTCGAAATAGGATGACTGATAGGTAGAACCAGACTTAATCTCGTAGGGACGCGCTGCTCCTCCAGTGTAATCTATCAGCTCCACCTCATGGCCATTGCTGTCGCGCCAATATGCCAACGCTGGACGCATTCCTTGGTTATAGTAACTTTTTATAGTCTGGGAAGGAAAGCCGTGCCAATGTGGACTTGCCTGACTGGCGAGGACCAGTCAGAGTGACAAAAGGAAACTTCCTCGCCATGCCGAGAAGCTTCTCCTGAAGTTGACGTTTTATGATTTGCATATACATTATCTTAAATTATGATGCAAATATAAAACCTGTATTTTAAATATACATAGTAATTAACAATAATTTACACTCATCTCATCGCTTTTCATCTTCTTTTTCCATGGTGTGGTCAATTGTTTCACAGAAAATCGGTTTTAGCTTGGTGAGGAAGAAACAATTTTTCCCTAAATTGGGATGTATGGAGTCTGTGTTACCTAATAACCTTTATGGAATTATTCGGTGCCGCCGCCGAGGGAGTGGTAGAGGGAGATGATGGCTTGGATGGCGGCGTATGTGTCGGAGGTTTTGGAGAGCTCGGCCTCGAGGAGGCGCTGCTGGGCAGTGAGCACCTCGAGATAGTTGGTGGTGGAATTGCGCATCAGCAGACGAGTGGTGTTGACAGCGCCCTTGAGGGCCACCACCTGCTTCTTGTCGAGAGCGATACGCTCGCGAGCCGTCTGCCAGTCAGAGAGGGCATTGTTGACCTCAATGCCGGCATCAAGGAGCGTCTGTTGGAAGTCAAGCGAAGCCGCCTCGTAATTAGTCTGCGCAATCTTGAGATTGGCCTCGTTGGTGCCCTTGCTGAAAATCGGAGCCGCAATCGACCCGGCTATGCTGGCAATCCAGTCAGAGACGTTCGACACCGTTGTGCCTTCATAAGTAGTCCACCCAGCACTACCCGACAGTGTCAGCGAGGGATAGAACGCCGCCTTCGACACATTTATGGCATAGAAACAGCGCTGCAACTCATAAGCAGCCTCCCTTACATCCGGACGATTCAAAAGCAGCGATAGCGGCACCCCAGCCGAGAGCGAATCCGGGAATTCTTGCTCAGAGAGCAGCCCTCTCGCCAAGTCAGCCGCGGGATTAAGCAACAGAGAACGCATTACATTCTCCTGCTCATTGATCTGATTGCGCAGCGTCACAGCAGAGCCCTCGACCTGCATGCGGTTGGCGCGAGCTTGCAGCACAGCCGCCTCGTTGGTGCGTCCGGCGCGCTTCAGCGCCTGGAGCGTGCGCAAGTTCTCATCCCACGTCTTGATAGTGCGCTCGCTGATATCGAGCTGTTCATCCAGCATCAGCAGGGTGTAATAGCTATTGGCGATGGTGGCAATCAGCTGAGTGCGCACGGCTTGCGCATACGCCTCCGAGCCATAGTAGGCCGCTTCAGCTCCTTTCTTCAGATTGCGCTGCTTGCCAAATATGTCGACCTCCCACGATGCCGAAGGACCAATCGTGAATTTGTCGGTAGTATTGAATCCAGCAGTGCCATCCGCCCCAACACTCACTGAGGGGAAGAAAGCCAGACGCGAGGCACGGAGCGTGGCTTCGGCCTGCTCCACTTGCAGCTGGGCCTTGCGCAGGTCGGTATTGGCACGCAACCCGCTGTCAATCCAAGCCGTGAGGTATGGGTCCGGAAACATTTCTCGCCACGAGAGCCGAGCAATCGTTGGCGCCAAGCTGTCGATCTGGCATATTTCGTTGATATCATATTCCGTGACGGGGCGCGGAGCCTCGGTGTAGAGGCCGCACGCTGTCAAGGCCAAAGTGGCCAGAGGGGTGAGTATGGAGATGAGTGGCTTCATGATTTCTGACGTTTTGGCATCACTTTTTCTTCGAGCGTCTGGAACACAATAAACAACACCGGCACCACAAACAGCAGCGCCACCGTGCCCACCAGCATGCCGCCCGTTGTGCCTACGCCAATCGATATGTTGCCGTTGGCGCCTACGCCGCTTGAGAAGGCCAAGGGCAACAGGCCGAATATCATCGAGAGCGAGGTCATGAGGATAGGGCGCAGACGCGCTTGCGCTGCCGATGTCACGGCTTGAATAATCGACAGGCCCTTGCGGCGACCATCTGAGGCATACTCCGTCATCAGGATGGCGGTCTTTGACAATAGGCCGATGAGCATCAGCAGGCCGATTTGGAGGTAGATATTATTCTCAAGTCCAAACATCTTGGCAAACAAGAAGCTGCCCATCAATCCAAAAGGCACCGACAGCATCACCGCCCAAGGAATAAACAGGCTCTCATAGAGCGCGCAAAGTATTAGGTAGATAAACACCACGCACACGATGAAGATAAACACCGTAGAGCTTCCCGATGAGGCCTCCTCGCGGCTCATGCCGCCGAACTCGTAGCTGTAGCCTACGGGCAGATTCTCGGCGCAAACCTCGCGCACAGCCTGGATGGCCTCGCCGGTGCTGTAGCCAGTGGCTGGGGTGCCGTTGACCTGAATCGATGGGAACAGGTTGAATCGCGACAGCGACTGTGGCCCGTAGACGCGCGTCAGCTTCAGATATTGGCTGATGGGCGACATATCGCCCGATGAGTTGCGCACAAATATGTTGCCCAGGGCCTTGGTGTCAAGGCGGTATTCGGGCGATGCTTGCACCATCACACGGTACAGCTTAGAGAAACGGTTGATATTCGAGGCATACGAACCGCCGATATAGCCAGAGAGGGCGCTAAGGATATCGGCTGGTTCTACGCCGTGGCGCAGAGCCGTAGCGGCATCAACCTCTACGAGATATTGCGGATATTTGGTGTCGAATGATGTAGTCGCTCGCGCTATCTCGGGGCGCTGGTTAAGTTCGGCAATAATGCGGTATGCAATCTGCTGCAGGTCCTCGATCTTGCCGCCTTTCTGGTCCTGTACGTGTATCTCAAAACCGCTCGTAGCGCCATAGCCGGGAATCATGCCTCGGGTCAGCACGATGATGCGGGCGCCCACGATGTCGGAGGTGCGGCGATAAATCTCATCCATCACCGAGTTGATATCATCCTCCGGTCCTTGGCGCAGGCTCCAGTCCTTAAGGCGGATGTTGAACGAACCAGCCGACGAGCCCACGCCGCTCAGTGTGCCCATGCCGGCAGTGCGGGAATAAGCCTTGATTTGGGGCAGGTCGCAGATGCGGCGGTCGATCTCCTCCATCACCTGCATAGTCTCCGACAGGTTAGTGCCAGCGGCTGTGAGCACGTCGATATTGATCGAGCCCATGTCCTCTTGTGGCACAAGGCCGGTCTTGGTGGTCACCATCATATAATAGAGGCTGCCGCCAGCGGCAATCAGAAGCAAGGCGGTAATCCATTTGCGACGGAACATAAATTTCACACCCGCCGTATAGCGGCGCACAAGGCGATTGAACCCGGCATTGAATGCGGTGTGGAATCGGGCCGAGAATGTCTTTTTCCCCTCAATCACATGGGGCGTCATCATCAAGGCGCAGAGCGCCGGGCTCAGGGTCATGGCGTTGAGCAGCGAGATGCCAACTGCCACAGCCATCGTGAGGCCGAACTGGGTGTAGAATGTGCCGGTAGTGCCCCCCATGAAGCTCACGGGAATGAACACGGCCATAAACACGATGGTGGTGGTGAGCAGCGCGGCTGTGATGCCGTCCATGCCCTTGACAGTGGCCTCGTAGGGAGATTTCTCCCCTTTGTCAAATTGGGCTTGTACCGCCTCGACCACCACGATGGCATCGTCGACCACCGTACCGATTACCAACACGAGAGCAAATAGCGTGATGAGGTTGATGCTGAACCCTGCTATCTTGAGGAATATGAACGTGCCGATTAGCGACACCACAATCGATAGGGTGGGGATGATCGTGGCCCTGAAACTCTGCAAGAAGAGGTAGACCACGAGCACTACGAGGATGATAGCCTCGATTAGCGTCTTGATTACATTGTGGATTGAGGCATCGAGGAAGTCCTTGGTACTCATCAGGTCGACAATCTCCATGCCTTTGGGCAGGGATTGGCGTATTTGTTCCACCTCCTTGTCGATGGCCTTGATAATCTCGTTGGCGTTAGAGCCAGAGGTCTGCGATATCATCAGGGTGGTGCCGGGGTGGCCGTTGACCGAACCGATGTAGTCGTACGACTTTGTGCCCAGCTCGATTTCGGCTACATCCTTTAGCCTAAGGATAGAGCCGTCGGGGAGGGCACGCACTACCAGATTCTCAAAGTCGCTCTCCTCTTCGTAGCGGCCTCGATATTTGAGGGTGTAGCGGAAGGTATTCTCTGACTCTGCTCCGAATGTGCCGGTTGGGGATTCCAGATTCTGGCCATCAAGTACCTTGGCGATGTCGGATGGCACCAGCTTATACTGAGCCATCTTGCTGGGATCGAGCCAGATGCGCAGCGAGTAGTCGGCGCCGTACACATCCACTTCGCCCACACCGGCGATGCGCGAGAGGCGAGGCTCGATATTGATCTTCAGATAGTTGCTGATAAATTTCTGGTCGAAAGTGCCATCAGGGCTGTATACGGCCAGTGTCTTGATGCGCGAGGTCTGGCGTTTGCGCACATTCACGCCGCTCTTAGTCACCTCGCCTGGCAGCAAGCCTTGAGCCGAGGCTAGACGGTTTTGCACGTTGACCATGGCCATGTCGCCGTCGGTGCCTTGCTTAAAGTAGACCTGGATGCTGGCCGAACCGGTGTTGGTGGCCGAAGATACCATGTAGAGCATATCTTCTACGCCGTTGATGGCCTCTTCGATAGGTACGATCACACTCTTCTGCACCGTCTCGGCGTTGGCGCCGGAATAGCTGGCTGAGACGCTCACCGTCGGCGGTGCGATTTCGGGAAATTGCTCGACCGGCAGGGTCGAGAGGCTGATGAGACCGAGCAAGACTATTGCCACCGATATCACGCATGATAATATCGGCCGGTCGATAAATGTCTTCAGGGTCATGACTGCTCAGATTTAGTTTGGTCGGCCTCGGCTGTCTCAGAGGCGGCTTCTGGCTTGGCCTTGGGATTGACTACGGTGCCCTCTTTGATCAGGCCGGCGCCCTCAGATACTATCACATCGCCCTCTTCGAGGCCGCTGGTCACGAGGTATTCCTTGCCGTTGCTTTGCGGCAGCACTGTCACCTCGGCCGACGATGCCTTGCCGTCGATTACTTTGTAGACAAATTTGCGGTCTTGGAGCTCATAAGTAGCCGATTGGGGTATCACGATGCACTGCTCGTAAGTCTGGGGAATGATTACCGAACCAGTGCCGCCATCGCGCAGCCAGCGGTCCGGGTTGGGGAATACGGCGCGGAATGTCACTGCGCCAGTGCTGTTGTTGATGGTGCCGCTCACAGCGTCAATGCGGCCTTTGTGGGGGTAGAGGTCGCCATTGCTCATGCGAAATTCCACCTCTGGCATCTTCTCCATCGCGCTACTGCGCGAACCGTATTGGCTGATCAGGTCAAGCAGCGAATTTTCTGACATTGAGAAATAGGCATACACTTCGTTGTCATCGCTAACCGTGACGAGCGGCGAGGTGATGTTGGGGCCGACCAGAGCGCCTACGCGGTAGGGAATCATGCTGGCCACGCCGTTGACCGGCGATTTCACTTGGGTGTAGGATAGGTTGGTAGCGGCTTTCTCGAGTTCGGCTTTGGCGAGCTTGAGCTTGGCTTTGGCCTCGGCGAGTTCGTTTTTGGCGGTATTGAGCTCGAATTCTGAGATTACCTCTTCCTGGTATAGTTCTGTATTGCTATCGAGTACGAGTTGGGCTGTCGACACAGCGGCCTCGGCGCTGAGCACGTTGGCCTCAGCGATGTCATAAGCAGCCTGGAATTGGGCCGGGTCGATTTCAAACAGCACCTGGCCTATTCTCACTGGGGCGCCATCGCGCACCAGTATGTCGGTGAGCAGTCCGTCGATTTGCGGGCGTATCTCCACCGTCTGTCGGCCGGTCACCGAGGCGGCGTAGTCGCTCATCAGTGTGCGGTCGGTAAGGTCGACCGTAAGTGTTGGATATTCAGGAGCTTCCTTTTCTTTAGTGCTCTTTGTGGCGCAACTCGTAGCGCAGCAGGCGAGCAGGGCAATGGCTATAGGAAAGAGAATCTTCATTCTTTCAATTGGATAAAAATTGGTACCTTCGCCGCCACCCCTCAGGCGATGCGGCGTGCAAAGTTACCAATTTTTTCCTTTATTTTCTCTTATCTATTTGTGAAAAATCCTCAAAAAACCGATGGTGGTCAGAGATTGTCTCATCCCCTTGCTTGCATATTCAATTGAGCCTTACAACCCAGCGCGGGGTTGGGTTGTTACCTTTATAGACTATTTATTCTATTGAGATTATGGAAAAGGAGCTGCACTTCGCGCCGATGCAAGGTTATGCCGACCACCTGTATCGCAGATTCCACGCCGAGATTTACGGCGGGGCCGACTGGTATTACACGCCCTTTATCCGCATAGAGAAGGGCGCGCCGCGCCATCAAGATATGGCGCGATTAGACACAGCCCAACTTGACGGTACGCCCACTGTGCCGCAAATCATTTTCAAATCGGTCGATGAGTTTGACCATCTCACCCGTGCGCTTCGCGACCGGGGCTGGAAGCGCATTGACCTCAATCTGGGTTGCCCGTATCCCATGCAGACGCGCCGAGGGCGCGGAGCGGCTGTCATCAGCAATCTGCCGCTGATGGAGCAAATCGGCGAGCGCATCAGCGCTGACCCTGATTGCCGGTATTCTATAAAAATGCGCGTAGGCATGGCTAAGCCCGATGAGTGGCGAGCCTTAATGCCCACGCTCAACTCCTTGCCCCTCGACCATATCACCCTGCATCCGCGCATCGCTTCGCAACTCTACGGAGGTGAGCTATACGAGGAGGAGGCGCGGGAATTCATCGCCGAGTCGAAAAATCCAGTGATTTGGAATGGCGATTTGCTCTCACCCGAGGACATCAACAGAGTATTTGAGGCGTATCCTCAACTCAAAGGCGCAATGGTGGGCCGCGGCTTCTTGGCTCGTCCATCGCTTGGCGCCGAATGGCGCAGCGCTCAGGGGTGGGACCACGACAAGCGCATGGACTACCTCTACCGCTTCCACACGCGCCTGCTTGCCGCCTACGAATCCACCCTCTGCGGCCAAGCCCAAATCCTGCAGAAAATCAAGCCTTTCTGGGAATACCTCGAGCCCGAAATCGGCCATCGCGCCGCCAAAGCCCTCCACAAAGCCGGCTCCCTCGCCCGCTACCAATCCGCAGTCACCGACCTCTTCAAATAAAAAAACTGGAACAAGGGACTGTCCCTTGTTCCAGTTTTTTTCGGGCCCTTTACTCCAATGGAACAAGGGACTGTCCCTTGTTCCACACAAATTAACAGCCACGGAATATGACGGAATGGGTGGAAGTTTAAAGTATACTTTTAACTTCCACCCATTCCGTTTGGATTTTAAAGTATAAATTGCTAACTTTGTGGTTCCGAAACGGCTGTTTCCGAAATGGTCGTTTCGGAAACAGCCGTTTCGGAACTCTAATCATTTACTAATATGAAATTCTACGACCGCGAAGAAGAACTTGAAATTCTTAGAGATACCGCTCTCAAATCTAAGGAGCAGGCTCAGTTTACTGTACTTACTGGCCGGCGACGCATCGGCAAGACGACGCTTATGCTTCGAGCCTTTGAGCAAGAGACCATGCTGTATTTCTTTGTGGCTCGCAAGGCCGAGCAAGATCTTTGCATCGATTTTGCTACGGAAATGGAGCAGAAGTTGGGGATGCCCATAGTGGGTACTCCTAAAAGTTTCGCATCCCTTTTTGAGGCGCTGATGAAAGTGGCAGAGAATCGCCCCTTTACGTTGGTGATAGATGAGTTTCAGGAGTTCCTGCGCGTAAATCCAGCCATATTCAGTGAAATACAGCGGGTTTGGGACCTCTACAAAGGTCGCTCTCGTATAAACCTGGTGGCCAGCGGGTCGATTTATCGCCTGATGACTCAAATATTCTCTAACCGCAACGAGCCCCTCTACAGCCGTCAGACCCGGATGCTTACCGTAATGCCCTTTACCACCTCGGTGCTAAAGCAAATCCTTAAGGATTATAAGCCCAATTATATGCCTGAAGATCTGCTTACGCTTTACGCTCTGACTGGCGGTGTAGCTAAATACGTTGAGACTCTGATGGATGCCGGAGCCACTTCCCCAAAGCAGATGATTGCGGAGGTGGTAAGGAAGGATTCAATATTCCTCAACGAAGGCAAATTCCTGTTGCTCGAGGAGTTTGGCAAAGATTACAACACGTATTTTTCCATCCTCTCGGCTATAGCCTCTGGCAACACCAGCCGGGCAGAAATTGAAGACCTGATAGGAAAAGAGATTGGAGGATACCTTACCAATCTCGAGAATGACTACGGACTTATCGCTAAAAAGCTGCCCATGTTTCAGGCCTCGACCAACAAGAATGTGAAATATCAGGTAATAGACATGTTCCTGTCTTTTTGGTTCAGATTCCTATACAAATACAATTACATACTCGAGATACAAGCCTATGAGCAGCTGCGCAAAATCATCGAGCGCGACTTGTCAACATTCCAAGGCATAGCCTTAGAGCACTACTTCCGCGCCAAACTTATGGAGGGCCAGCAATGCACTCGCATTGGCGGATGGTGGGATAGGCGCACCGAAAATGAGATTGACATCATCGCTGCCAACGACCTGGATCGTTGGGCCAATTTCTATGAGGTGAAGCGCAACCCTTCTCGTTATGACGAAGGCGCCCTCCTCTCCAAGATTGACATCTTCCTCAAATCCACCCGCCAATTCCAGGGCTATCGCCTCTCCCACGATTGTCTCTCCCTCCCCGATATGTAATTAGCGATTTCGTGTCATAATTTGGCGCAATTGTGGCAGGGGGAGTGGAGGCAAAGCATTAACTTTGCAACTGAAAAATTAACAGCGCAGCCATGAAATATTATCTTTGCCTCATTCTCCTTTTCTGCCTTGGCCATAGGGCCATGGCTATTGAGCCGTCGACGCGGCCCAACGAGTGCCAACAACGTCTGATTGACCGAGGGTATGGAATGTTCATCCACTTCGGCATCAACACCTTCAACGGGCTTGAGTGGTCAGACGGCACGACTCCGCCCTCGGTCTACAACCCTACACAGCTCGATTGCGACCAGTGGATACGTGTGGCTCGCGACGCTGGATTCCGCTATGTGGTGCTCACAGCCAAGCATCATGACGGATTCTGCCTCTGGGATAGCGCGCTCACTGACTACGATGTGGCCTCATCGCCGGTGAAAAACGATGTGGTAGGGGCAGTAGCTGACGCATGCCGAAAATACGGCCTCCAATTCGCCCTTTACTATTCTCTTTGGGATAGGCATGAGCCCAGTTATCAATCCTCTGACTTCGCTGACTATATCCGATATATGGAGGGACAACTCACCGAATTGATGAGCAACTATGGCGAGGTGTGCGAGCTGTGGTTTGACGGCGGTTGGGATAAGCCGGCTGACCAATGGCGCCTACCAGAGCTATACTCCTTAGTGAAAAAGCTGCAGCCGCAGTGCGCCATTGGTGTAAATGGAAATGTCACCGATCATGAAGGAGATGAAGGAGGCTACTGCTACATCTTGCCTGACCAAATGATTGAGGACAATAAATACGTCACTCGATATTTCCCAGTTGACTTCCGACTTTGGGACCCCAAGATAGCCCATCCAAAGGATAAAAAGCAGTATCTCTACGATGGAAAATCTTACTACTTGCCCTTTGAACATACGATTTGCTTGAGCAAGGCGTGGAATTGGTTTCAGAAATCTCAGCCGATGCCTGTGCGCAGCCAGGACGAACTGGCCGAACTCTTCTATCGCTGCACCGCAAATGACAATACTCTGCTCATCAATGTGCCGCCTTCACCCCAAGGGCTAATCTACTCTCACGAGGCCGACGCAATAATCTCGCTTGGGCAGCGATTGGGCATTCGGCAAGGCGAGTCGTTGCCAAAAGCCCCCGCTGCCTTGGCTGTTGCCTCAGCCGCGGCTACAAGCGTGTGGGATGACAATTATGATGAGTATGGGCCGATGCGAGCTGTTGATGGAGGCATGCAGACCCGCTGGGCCTCAACTGAAACGACCCCAATGCTGACAATCGATTTTGACTCAGAGAAATCAATCAGCCAAATCAACATATTTGAGTATTGCGATTCCAAGCAGGGCGCCGACGGATTCTCTAATGAGCGCATCAATCGCATTCAGCGCTATGCCATCGATGCACTCGATCACAATGGGGATTGGACCACAATCTATCTCGGAGACGAGCCCATGGGCGACTGCAAAACCATCTCATTGTCGCAGCCCTACACCACCAACCAGGTGCGTCTCCGCGTCCTCCAAGCCTCAGCCCCGCCCTCAATCTACCTCTTCGACATGCGCTAAAAACTGGAACAAGGGACAGTCCCTTGTTCCAGTTTTTTATTTACTCCCCAACTTGGGGAGTAAATATTGGAGAGTGATAGGTTTACTCGATCCAGAGGGATTTGAGGGAGAAGGAGGCGGGGGTGGAGGGGTGGGATTGGCCGATGAGTTGGATGTTTTCGAGGGCGTTGAGGTGGAGGGGTATTGATTGGGCCTCGGGGCCAGGGGTGAAGACGCGGCCAAGGAATACCGGATATGGCTCGGGGCAGAGCAGCGTGGGGGAGAGGGTAAAGTCAGAGACGCGCAAGCGTGCTACCCCATCTTGCAGCGGCAGCTGCGCATTGTAGCTTAGGCCATTATTGGTGATGAGAGCGAGTTCAAGCGAGGATAGACCCTCGACATCCGCAATCTCGATGCAGACCTCGGCATCCTCTGGGATGTCAGAGAGGCCTTCGATTAGGTCACCAACATATTTAAGGGCAATCAGTTGGGTGTCTTGGGCTGGATTATAGATGGAGGCTGTAAGGCGGTCATCGGCCAAGCGACCACCCTTGATATAGCGATAGCTTGTGCCATCCCACTGCGTGGGGATGGTAGAGATTTCGCTGCCGTCCATGTCGGCGCTCGGCGTGAGCAGACGCAGCGGTGAGCCGGGATAATATAACTCAGTCGAATAACGCGGCGAGGTTTTTTCGTCATAGTCCCAATCGAGCGGCGTGCCAGACTTGCCTTGCGGATAGGTCGTAGCCTTTCCGCCTTGCCATACCACAATGTTGTAGTCAACCTCGGCAGGACGGTTCCAACCCAGCGAAGTCGGGTCATCGACCACCAATTCAAAATCGCCATATCCGAGGTCGGAAAATCGACGCAGGTCGTTTTTAGCTCTCCAATAGGATATTGTACCGGGATACAGCACCACCGAATCCACTGGCACCTCACCAGCGGCCTTGACTTGCAGCTTAAGCGGCGCTGAGGCGCTATGCGTCTTAGCGGCATCATGGGCATAGGCGAGAGCTGGATGCGAGGCAGCCGGTGCGGCGTAATCGCCAATAGCCTTGTGACCGTCGCCGTAGGTTTGGTCGGGTGAGTAAGCCATCAGCGCATCGGCATCAGTGCCAATGAGATAGACGCCAGGGCTCACTGTGAAGGTATTGCCCTGAGCTTTTCCGTTGGTGCCATTGCTGATCGAGCGTACAGCGAATCCCGATTCCACCCCTGGCAGACTGACAGTCATTGGCCTCTCGTTATAGAAAATCTCGCCTACTCTGCGCTGCAGCGAGGGTTTGCCAAACGGGTCGGCGGTAAGCATCACATCAGGCATCACCTCGATGCGCCATACCCCAGGAGCCACCAGGTCGGCAAAGTATGCGCCCGTGCCATCGTATTGTATTACAGGGCTGCTACCCACTCCTGCCACCGACTGGAGCGTTTCCATTGATGACGGTTTGGTCGTGGTGGGATTAGTGTAGTAAAAGCGCTGCCCGTCGTTGAGGATAGCCAAGTCCTGCTTAGGACTGAGCGTGAATGGCCCAAACACCGTATCAGCTGGGAATTTGCCATAGTCGGCGCCTTCCGGCACTTGGCGCATCACCTCGGCTGCCACCATCATGCCAATGGCCTTTGAGGGGGTGTAGGCGAGATTGAGATAGTGGGTTTGGTATTCAGTGTTGGCCCAGGCCATGTCGGTAGGGTCGTAGGCGAATTGCGTAGCCCACTGGAAGCCCTCCTTGCGGAATGTACGGGCAGCAGCCGGAAAAATATACGAGAGGATATTGTCGGCGGGGTCGAACTCATACACCACTCGCGACAGCTTGTCATAATTGGGCATCTCTTTAAAGGGTATCTCATACTGGTCGACAAACGGCATGAAATTGCCTTTGCGCGAATGGCCGCTTACCAGATTTAGGGGATACCACTGATAGGTGGTACCGTCGATATCGGCATCATAATAGGCGTGGGCCACCGGTTGATTGTGCGATACATTGTATAGCACAGTCTTCTGCCACCCAGCCTTGCGCATTGCCCGGGCCATGGCGTTGATGTACTCGGTCACTTGCTTTGCATCATCGCCGTGGCATGGCTCGTTGTTGATCTCCATAGCGATAATGGCAGGGTCTTTGGCATAGCTTAGGCCTGTGTATGGATTGACGTGTTTGACGAGCTGGGCTATGTAATTTTCCTGCGCCGCGATGGCATCGGCGTCAGAGTGCACGAGGCATTTGTCGTGGCGGTAGGAATAAGCTCCGTAGGGGTCGGTGTTGCGCTCCGGGTATCCGTTGCCGAAGTTGGTTTGCGCGGTGAGAATCACGCTGATGCCTCGCTTTTCGAGCTGGGCGAGCAGATAGTCGAGCAGGTCGAGGTGGTCGTTCTCGATGAGGTTGCCTACGCTGTCGCTCAGCTCGACATCCCACAGGTGCAACCTGAAGCCATTGAATCCAAGGCGCGACATGTGATAGACATCCCTATCGATGGCCTCCTTGCGGTCAACGCCGAGCTCGCCCAAGGCGCGATAGGCGTGTGCGAATGGCACTGTATAGTTAGTGCCGTAGTAAGCGCCCTCAATGGGCTTTATCTTGCGCCCCTCGGCAGTAAAGGCCAGAGCCGCTGCAGCAATGACAAACAGAATCTTAGCAGTCATATTCATGGTCAGAAAATGATATTGTCTATAGTAAATTTACACTGCAAAATTACTTATTTCTTCCCAATCATCAAGCACAAATCAGACAAAAAAGAACATTCTCTCCTGCCGAGATGATGAAAATTATAGAGAACGAAGATAATCTTAGGGCGCTACTATAGGTTTTCACCACTTTACCCAGTTGATTCTTTGATATTTGGATTTTTAGTCGTATCTTTGCAATCTAACCCTTAAAAACCATTGATTATGTGCACTGAAAGATACATTAACCCATTCACCGACTTCGGTTTCAAGACAAAGTTTCTTTCAGAGGCCGAGGTTAGCAACCTGTCGAAAGAGGAGTACCAGGCTTACGAGATGAGCCTCAAGCGCATGCGTGATAGCCAAAATATAGTAAATACTGCCCGCGAGGAAGGGCGAGAGCGAGGCCGCGAAGAAGGGCGAGTGGAAGGCATAAAAGAAGGGATTCAGAAACGTAATGCGGAGATTGTGAAAGGAGGACAGAAAATGGGCCTTTCCATCGAGCAAATTGCTGCTCTCACCAACCTAAGCATCGATCAGGTGCAGCATCTGCTTGAAGAGTAAGGGTAATCTCTGGTTCTTCTCTTTGAAAGCCCCTTTAACTTGAATAATTCATACTAAACAAAAAAATAAAGACGAGGTACTTGCCTATGTCAGCAAGATTTTGTAATTTTGAAGTGTCAATACAAAATTAACCATACCACGTCTTCATGAGCAAAATTACAACAAATTCTTCGACTGACCAAAAAATTCCCACATTATTTGATCTGGGAACCGTAGACAAAGCCAAGGTTGAGCTCAGCTTCGACGCTCCCGACATCTCCTCCATGGGAGGGCTGCTGCTCACAAAGGCCGATCCCGCCATACACAAGTTCCTTTCCGACATCGCTTCCTGCATCGAGGACACGCGGACGCCTTATCTGGTGCGCCACAGCGTAGACTCCCTGATCCACCAGAGGGTTGGCCAGATAGCATGCGGCTTCGAGGACGCCAACGACTGCGACGCTCTGCGCCAGGACAGCCTGCTCAAGCTCTTCTGCGGCCTCAGGCCCGACGGCGAGGAGCTGGGCTCCCAGCCCACGATGACCAGGCTTGAGAACGGCATCACCGCAAGGGAGCTGATAGCGATAGGCAAGGCGTTCGTCGACTGCTTCATCCGCTCTTACGACGTTCCTCCCAAGTTCATAATACTCGACTTCGACGACGCCAACGCCAACACCAACACCTTCGGCGCCCAGCAGCTGAGCCTGTTCAACGCCTATTACAAGGAGTACTGCCTGATGCCGCTCCTGATTTTCGGGAGCCTCACCGGAAAGCTCATCCTCCCGGTGCTCAGGCCAGGCAGGCGCAACAAGTCCATAAACGTTGGGAAGCTGATAATCAAGCTCATCCTTGCCCTGCACGCCGCATGGCCCCACACAAAGATCCTCTTCCGAGGCGACAGCCATTTCTGCTGCCACGAGTTCATGGACTGGGCCCGCGACAAGAAGTACGTCAGCTTCACCACGGGGCTGGCCGCCAACAGCATCCTGCTCGGACGGGCAGCGAAGCAGATGGAAAGAGCCCGCGAGCAGTACAGCGAAACGCACCGCCTGGTGAGGACGTACGCCTCCTTCACCTACAGGGCCCAGAGCTGGCTTTACGAGCAGCGCGTGATCTGCAAGGTGGAGGTGTCCGATATGGGCGAGAACATCCGCTTCATCGTGACAAGCAACATGAGCCTTGAGCCAAAGCCGTGCTACCTGAGCTATTGCCAGCGCGGCGACTGCGAGCTGGACATACGCGGTGTGAAGGAGCTCCGCGGGGACAAGATGTCCTGCCACAAGTTCCTTGCGAACACCTTCCGGCTGTTCATGTACGCTGCCGCCTACGTCGTGCTTCACATGCTGAAGACGAAGCTTTTTAAGGTGCCAGTCGGACGAAGGGGCATGTCCAACAAATGTTTCATACAGCAGATAATGCTCAGCGCCGCCTACGTCAAGACCTTTAAGGGAAAGATCAAAATCAGCCTTTCCCCGCATCATCGGCATAGGCGAGCAATCGAGGCCATGCTCTCGTCAGCTTAAAAGATATTCTCCGAACAAAATCTGAAAAATTGGAGCCAACCCGCAATGGCTGGCCGATAATTCGTGCCCGCATGCCGTAAAATTGCCCTTGCCTGTCCTCATCCTCATGGGAGAACAGGGTGGAATTAATGAAAAATGAACCGCATTTCCTTTTTTCACCTCCAAAAGCACTGATTAGGCACTGTCAAGAAACCTTTTGAAGTTTTTGTGATAGGGAGTATGAATTAAACAGGTTAAGGGTTTTGTTTGTAGGTTTCATTACAGGTGAATTGAATTGTGATAAAAGATTTGGAAAAATTCACGTTGCAAAACTACAAACCAAAAGCAAAAATCGAGGGCCCAAAACAGACAAATCAGGAAATCCCCAAGACACGGGTGGAATTTTGTCTCATTTCGACCGACTGCGCCCTACACTTCGGTGGGGCTGTCTTTGGCATATTGGGCAGGGAGCTTGCCGTATTGGTTTTGGAAGCATTTGGCGAAATAGCTCGTGCTGCTAAATCCCACCATATACATCACCTCCGACACATTAAATTTCTTCTGTTCAAGCAGCAGGGCTGCTTTCCTGAGGCGTATCTGTCGCAGATAGTCGACCGGAGTGGTGCCAGTGACTTTCTTGATCAATCGGTACAGCTGCTTTGAGTTAATCCCTGTGGCCTCGCAGATGTAATTCACATTCAGGTTGGGGTCGGCTATGTTGGTCTCGATTACCTCGGTGATTTGTGCCATTTGTTTCTCCTGCACACTCTCAATCTCTACTGGCTTGGGGGCTGTCAGGGACTCAAGGCGCAATTGTTGCTTAAGAGCCTCGCGGGATTTGAGCAATTGAGCGACACGGCGCTTGAGTACTGTAGCATCAAAAGGCTTGGTCATAAATATATCTACGCCAGCCTCAACGCTTGCAGCCTCGGTGGCAGGGTCCTCCTTGGCTGTGAGCAAGATGATAGGGATTGATGACATTGATGAGTTTTTCTTCAGCTCCTTGCACATCTGCAGTCCGCTCATCACCGGCATCATCTCGTCGGCAATAATCAAGTCGGGTCGGAAGGTGGCCGCTACAGCCAGTCCGGCCCTGCCGTTCGAGGCAGTGACGCATTGATAATCCTCAGCGAGCACGTTCTCTACGAACCCCACTATTTCTGAATTGTCATCAACGATGAGAATTCTTGGGCGCGAATCTTGAGCATCAATCTGGGGCATTGCTGCTTGTGGCTTTGATTCCGCCTCTGCTGATTGGTCGATAGGCAGGGAGAGCACAAAGGTAGTGCCCTGATTTTCCTTGCTTTGCACAGTGACTGTGCCATGGTGCATCTCTACATATTGCTTTACCAAATACAGGCCAATCCCCGTGCCTTCGCGCTTGTTGGCAGTGCGGGCCGAACGGAATAGGCGTTGGAATATCAGGTTTTGTTCGTTGGCAGGAATGCCCACTCCGTCATCGCTCACGGTAATGATAACGTCGGTGCCGCTGGTCTCTACCGAGCATGATATGGTAGCATTGTCGTCGGTGTATTTGCAAGCGTTCGACACCAGATTGTTGACCACCGATTCCATCTTTGAGGCGTCGGCAGTGATGGGAATTTGGGGTTGCCCGCAGGTAAAGACGAAATGCTTGTTAGGGAATGCGCGTTGGTAACTGTCAATCACCGAGCGGCACATGGCAGCCATATCCACTCGCGAGGTGATTAGGATTTCTCGAGGTTCGGTATTCTCCATGCGGTTGATTTCCACGGCGCGATGCACCAGGGTGCTCAATCTCAGGGAATTGTTGTAGATCCCTTCTATTTGCTTCTTCAAGGCTGGATCCTTTGCCTTTTGGAGCAATTGGCTGGCCGGTCCCATTATGAGCGAGAGCGGCGTCTTTAGCTCATGGGCCATATCTGTAAGGAAAGAGATGCGATTTTGCACAGTAGCCATTATCAGGGCGCGCTCGGTACGCTCGGTCAGCGTGGCTCCTCTGCGGCGATAGTAAAGTATGATGGCTATCACAATGGCTATCAATATCGCGCCGTAAATCACGAAAGCCCACCAAGTGATGTACCACGGACGAGCCACATTGATGTTGAGCAGGAGCACCTCATCGTTGCCGCCGGCAACTTTTAGCTTCAGCGTATGCTGTCCGTATCCTAATCTGGGCAAGTCGATTCGCGAGGCGCCCTGGTCGAGCATCGACCAGGCATTGTCGGTGCTGTCAATCTGATAGATATAGCGGCTTGGAAAATCGTGGCGGAAGTCGAGGTCGCTCACCTCAACGCTCAGTGTGCGGTAGTCGCTCGGCAGGTTTATTACCGAGCTATCGCTCAGAGTGTTGATATAGCTGTAAATATCTCCTTTGAGCATGGGTTCTCCATCAAGAGTAATATCCATAATGCGCAAATGGTGGTCGCCCTTGTCGACCTGCTGGATTGCTATCGGGTCAACGCGGTAGATGGCGTCGAGAGTACCGAGCAGCACTTGCCGATTGGGTTCGTCATGATAGATGCATGTGTAGGATTCTTGCGGCAATGGCAAGAGTCTGGCCTTATGGGTGATTTTATCCACACCCCACATCTCGGTCATGGTAGAGAGCCAAAGCTGCTGGCCGATACTGGCGAGAGCGGTGACATTTTTTGGTTTCAAGACAGGCAGCAGCAGGGTCTGGAGTATTTCGCCTTCGGGCGAAAGTTGGCACACTCCTCCAGCAAAACCGCACCACACGCTGCCATCGGCATCAGTGGCGATTATTGTTGGGAAATGCCCAGTGGCAGCCTTGATGTCTATTGATTTGGACGGCATTGATGGGCGGAGCAGCACTACCGTGCTGTCGCGGAATGACAATACCCATTTGCTGTCATCCTTGCCTGGCAAGATTTGGCTGACAAAATCATTGGCAAGACCGTTGGATTGGTTGATGGCAGTGTCGGCAATGCAGTAGCCGCCTGATTCTTTCAGTTTCTTGCCATCTACCCCAAGCAGACCGCCGAGATAGCTGCCTATCCAGTACATGCCGTTGCTGTCTTCTACGATATTGTAGGCCCAATTGGCGTTGTAGCGGTTGGTTGAGTCGGCTATGCGATAATTTTGCATCTCCCCGGTGGCAGGATTCCACCAATTGACCGAGCCGTCGGTGGCAAGCCAAATGCTGCCATCCGACATTTCTTTGATTTGGCGTATGCGATTGTGAGAGATGGGCCATTTGGGATTGTTTTGCTGATACCATGTCGATGCTCCGTCGGCATTAAGGAGAATAACTCCATTGCTGCCTCCAATCCACAAGCGGTTTTGCGAGTCGCGCAGCATATCATACACCTGATTGCCATCGCCTTGGCCAGCAATGTCGCTGATGAGCGTCTTCTCGATGCGCTCATGATCGTTCATAATCGAGATGCCATCTTCCGTGCCGGCGAGGGTATTTCCTTGATGGTCGTTGCAAATGGTCCACACCACATTGTTGCCAATCGAGGTGGATTGGCGCGAGTCGTGGCGGCAGAGCTCGATTTCTCCGTCTTCATGGCGGATGTAAAGGCCGTTGTCGGTGCCAATCAGCAATTGGCCCGCTTGGTTGGCGGTTATTGATTTGATAGAATTAGACTCGAATTGGGGATGCTCTGTGACCTTCTCGCTGTCGGTATCGATTGACAGCAAGGCACCCTCGGTGCCTATCCATAAGGTCTTGCCTTTCTGGTCGAAGGCCAAGGAATTGACAAAAATATTACCATGGCTAAGGTGTGGTGGCAGCGTCACCTCGGCCCATTGATTGAGCAAGGGATAAAAGCAACTGAGGCCATTGTATGTGCCTACATAGATTTGGCCTTGAGGGGCTTTTTGCAGAGCGTAGATAGCCTCATGGGCCAAGGGAGCGTCGATTTTGCTGGTCTCGGCAGAGGAGAAATCATATTGGTAAAGGCCGTAGAGCGAACCAAGCCACAGGGCGTCATCATGGAGCAACAGCGAACGGATTTCGCTCGGCCCATCGGGGCTCACTGCCTCCATCTGGCCCGAGGCCATGTCGTAGCGGATTAGGCCATTGTTGCTGGCGAGATATAATTGATTGCCTCGCTGCACAATCCCATGTACATGGGCGTTGGCCAATTCTTCGGGGGCAGAGATGGCGGCTTTGCGCACAGCGTAGCCGTCGTAACTGTATAGGCCGGTGTTGGTGCCGACCCAGATGATGCCCATGTCATCCTCGAGGATTGAGAATACGGTGGTGGGGTAGGAGTTGATGCGCACATTGAGCCAATGGGTAGGCTGGTCGATTATAGGACGCCCCCAAAGCAGCACTCCGCATATTGTCAACAGTGAGATGATGAAAATACGTTTCATGATACAGATGTTTCAATGCGCAAAAATAAACATAATATTCCAATCCTGTCACCTCATTTATGACAATTAAGGCCACAAATCGGATTTTATGAGCCAAGAGTTTGTTGGCTATTTCCCTTTTTGTCGATTCCTAAGCCCTGAGGGTGAGAGACACGCGCCTCCGCCAACCACGCTGCCTTTTGATTCTAAGGTGTGGAGAAAATAAAATAGAGATATTTCACAAATTGGATGGGAAATTTCCGTAACTTTGCAGCCGAAAATCGCAAATCGATTATGACAGATAAGACCAAAGGATTCATATTGGGTGCCATAGCGGCGGCAACGTATGGCACCAACCCCCTGTTTGCCATACCGCTGTATGCCGACGGCATGGACGTGTCGTCGGTGCTGTTTCTGCGCTACTCGTTTGCCGTGCCTATGGTGTGGGTGATGATGGCGGTGCGAGGGCGCACGCCCAAGATAGCGCCGCGCAAGCTGCCGATGCTCGTTGTGATGGGCGTGATGCTGGCGCTGAGTTCGATCGGGCTATTCACTTCGTACAACTATATGGATTCGTCGGTGGCATCGACCCTGCTGTTTGTCTACCCCGTGATGGTAGCGCTGATTATGACCCTTGTGTATCGCGAGCGGCTCAGCGGCGTGACGATAGGATGCATCGGGGTGGTGCTATGCGGCATCGCACTGCTCAACCGCACCGTGTCGGGCGTGTCGCTGTCGATGATGGGCATCATGCTGGTGATGCTGGCGTCGCTGACTTATGCAATATATATTGTGGGCATCAATCGGCCGGTGCTTAAGGAGATGCCTACGCTTACCGTCACATTCTATGTGCTAATCATCGGTGCACTGATTTTCGGAGGGATGCTCTTGCATGAAAGGCAACTGCTGCTTCCGAGACATTGGTATTTTTGGGGAAATATCTTGGCGTTGGCGGTGCTGCCTACCATCGTGTCGTTTGCTTGCACCACTTCGGCCATCCAATATATTGGCCCGACGCCAACGGCCATCCTCGGAGCTCTGGAGCCCGTGGTGGCAGTGATTTTCGGCATCACGGTCTTTGGCGACGTGCTCTCCTTGCGCCAAGTCTTTGGCGTCTTCCTAATTCTCGCAGCCGTGACCGTCATCATCGGCGGCGGCAACATCACTCGCCCCCTCACCCGCTTCCGACACCTCTTCCCCCGCCTCCACCGCCGTTAGCCCCGAGCCACCACTTCAGTGGTGGTACAGAAATAAAACCGTTGGGATGCCGATCGGCATCCCAACGGTTTTATTTCTGTCTATGCTGGGGTCAGAAGATGTACATTGCTACGGCGAGGAAGCGGTAGTTGGTGACTGAGTGGGTGTCGCGCACGTGGCCGTCCTTGAGGTTGAGGGTGCCGTACCAAGCGGTTGAGGGCTCAAACTCAAAGCCAAGCTTCCAGTTGGGCAGGTTGTAGCTGATCTGCCAGTTGGTGCTGAGCAGCTGGTCGACATCGAGGCCGGTGCCGTAGGTGGGGCCGGTGATAGCTTTGCCCGTGCCGAGGTTCTTAAGGTAGCCGATGAAGAAGCCCGGTTGCCATTTCTTGCCGTAGACAAAGTTGAGCCAGGTCATCGAGTGGCGGAAGGGTGTGTACTTCATCTCGCCATTGTGGCTGTTGGTCTCGATTACGCCGTAACCGCCGAGCATCGAGCATTGCGTCAGGTTGTTGGCCAGAACACTCTTGCCTGAGATAAACCAGTCGGGAGTCTTGTATTTGACATGGGCCTCGACCGAGACCGAGGTTACGCGCTCGTTGACCTTGTATGTTACGCCATCGACAGTGGCCGACTGGCGCGGCTTGAGCGAGAGCAACTCGGCTCCCACGCCGGCAATCCAGCGTCCCTTTTTATAGTCGACGCTGGCGTATATTTCGGGGATGCAACTATTCTTGAGATAGTTGTGGCTCTTGCCATCGGGACCCTGGCTGGTGTATTGCATCTGCCAGATGGTTGCTAGGGTGCCCATGAATCCCCCGCTCGAGGTATAGCGATAGCGGAGCTGAGGCGAGCGGTTGAATGGTTGGAACGGCGCGCCCGTGCTGAGATTGAGCATCGAGGGCGACACCTCGCCAAAGAGCGGGTGCCAAGTCTGGCCAATCAGCACAGCATTCTTGCCCCAATCCAGGTTGACATAAGCATGACGGATGCGCGGCACCGAGTAGGTGGTGCCAGAGCCGCGAAAGTCAATCTCGATCTTGGCGGTAGCTACGGCATCGCCGACTTTTGGCCCGGCTATGTCTACGCCGAGGCGGGTATATAGCATATACATGCTGCCCTGAGGGGTGGCGTTCAGGTCTTTGCCATCGGGGTCATAGTCATGATCCTTGGGATACATGTAGAAGATGCCATCAACCGTCTCGTTGTTGGCTCGGGTATTGTAGAAGACGTCGGCGCGCACGCGGCCGTAAAATTTAAACTTAAAGTCGCCCATCTGCTGGGCGGCAGCGCCGAGGCAGCATAGTGAGAGCAGGGCAAATAGTATATTATATCTCATTTCAATTGGTAGTTGCTATGTCTTTTAGCTGGTCAATCTTGTGCCATTGGTCATCGGGGGTGAAAGCCAGCATATCGTAGAGGCCCGGATCGGGCTGGAATCCTCCGATGGTGGTGATGCCTATGCGCTCGGGGTGCAATATGTCGATGGCCGGCTGCAGGCGGGAGCGCACTGTCTCGTTCTTCTCTATCTGGGGATGCTTTGCATCGACAATGCCAAGCACCAGCTCGCGGTCGGCTGGGAAATGCTTAAGCATCGAGATGGCCTCTGGGTTGCTGAGAGGATAGTCAAACATGAACGCATCAACCTCGCGGTGGCTGAAGAGCACATTGAGCACCTCGGTGCAATCATCGTCAACCAGCACATTCACTGGCACGTACAGGGTGGTGCGCATATCAGCGGGCAGCTCGGCCAGAGCCATTTCATTGACTTTAAGCAAAAGTTGCGCCAATTCATCGACATTAATGCCACCCTCAAGCAAGCGTTTCGAACCCTCGGGATCGCTCAGACGCTGCCAACTGCGGTCGATTAGCAACGCTTGGCGGCAGCCCAGCTCGTAGCATCGCTTGAGTGTGTCGTTGTAGGCCTCGGCGATGTCCTGGATCAAAAGGTCGAGGTTATCCTTATATACAGGAGCCTCCACCCAACCGTTGCGCAGGGCATCGAGCAAAAATAGGGCAGGAGCGGGCAAGTCAACTCTCACGATTTGGCTTTGCCCCACCCTATCCGTTAAGAACGACAAATACTTATATACTTTATTATGGACATTCTCAGAGATGCGACCGGTGATTTTTGGAATCACCTCGCCTGCGTTTTGATTCTGGTAGAGATGGCCGCCAAGCACCAAGCTCCCCTCTACTCCATTGAGCTCTATCCAGAAGTCGCGGAGGCCGTGAATGCGGTACAGTCCACCATCGGTGATGGTAGAGAGGCCAGCCTGTTGCTGTTGCTCAACCAGAGTAGCTACAGCTTGGTCTTGGGTTTGGCGCAAGTCGTCGATAGTGATGGCTCGACGATTGTAATCCTCGATGGCTTGCATCAAGGATTCAGGCTTTAAGAAGCTGACTGGAGTTTCTATATAGGTATCCATATATTTCCAAAACTAAAGACTAACAACCAAAAACTGTCTCAAAATACGAGCATCAGCCAAGCCACTCCGCTCACCAGTCCAACAACGCCCATGATCAGGCCTACCTTGACCATGTCTTTTTGCTCAATCATGCCAGTCGAGTGGGCGATGGCATTCGGGGGAGTGGAGATGGGCAGCACCATAGCCATCGATGAGGCCACAGCGATAGCAACAAGCATTCTCACTGGGATTGAGTCGCCAGCTGAGGCTCCGGTAGCCATAGCGCCGGCAACCACGCCGAGGATAGGCACCAGCAGAGCCGCAGTGGCTGAGTTGCTGATAAAGTTGCTTAGGCCGTAGCACACCAGCACTGCCACTACTATCACAATCATAAACGACCACGAACCAAAGGGGATGGCTTGCACCAAGTGGCTGCTCAGGCGTGTGTAGTTGAGGGCTACGCCGAGAGCGAAACCTCCAGCCACCATCCAGAGCACGCCCCAGTTGATCTGCTCCAGGTCGCGTCGGCTAAACAGGCCAGATACGATGAATGATGCCACTGGAATCAAGGCGATGATATAGCTATTAAGACCAAGCTTAAGCAAATCGCTGAAGCACCATAGGAATACGGTGACGATGAAGGTGCCAATGACTACGTAGGTTTGCTTGTCTTTGTGGAGTTCACCCTCGATTTCAAGGTGAATATGCTTATGCTTGAATGGGAACATCACTCTTAGCACAACCCAACCTACAAAAAGCAGGAAGGCGGTGAGTGGCACCATCTTAAGCATCCATTCGCCAAAGGTGATGGGTATGTGTAGAGTTTCATTGAGGTAACCCAGGGCGATAATGTTTGGAGGAGTGCCGATGGGGGTAGCCATGCCGCCGATATTGGCTCCGATGGGGATTGAGAGAGCCAAGGCGATGCGACCCTTAGGGTCGTCGTCCATCACCTTGAGCACGGGAATCAAGAATGTGAGCATCATGGCAGCGGTAGCCGTGTTGCTTACAAAGGCTGAGAATATGGCTGTGACGGTGACGAAGCCGAGCAGCACCATCTCAGAGCGTGTGCCAAAGGGCTTGAGCAGCACCTTGGCCATGTATTGGTCAAATTTTGTCTTGGTCATGCCTATGGCGAGCACGAAACCGCCGAGGAAAAGCATGATGGTTGGATCTGATAGGGTAGCCATGAGGCTCTTGTATGGCACTAAACGGCCATATTCGGCATCGGCGGGCACCTCCACCATAAAGCAGGCGAGGCTGGCATCACTGATAGTGAGCAGCATGATTACGATTATGAGGAAAGATGTGCCCCAAGCCGGGAGAGCCTCGGTGAGCCACATGGTAGCAGCGAAAAGGAATAGGGCAATTACGCGCTGTTCAATCACTGTGAGGCCCTCAATTCCGAAGATGTCGAGTGGCAATAGGGTTACAGCGAGAGAGAGGAGCATGCACCCCACCATCTTCATGTAGTGGGATGTCTTGAATCGCTTAGCCGCTTTTGCGGCATGTAGGGAATCCACTATATGGAAACCCGGGAAAATAGTAAACATACGTATATGAATTTCAAAAAATCTATTCCTCGAGATTATTGAAAAATATGTCGCTAATTGGCAGGTATCCTGGCTCGTGACCTTGACCAGACGCCTTCTCAGGCTAATAAAAAATAGTTTTTCACCCAATGGCTTTAGATGTCCGGTAAGTTATGCCACATACAGTAGCGGGTCTGCTCAGGCGTTGCACCTGATTCCCTTTTGACCCATTCACCTCGGAGAATGGGCACCAATTAGTGAGCGCAAAATTACAACATTTTTATCAATTACTAAAATTTTTTAACGAAATAATGTTACATATATCTTTAAAATCCTCATTTGCTTAGGCTTATGTGACATCCTCCCCTGGCTTTATCCCAACAAATCGGCGATGCCGGGTGTTTTTAATAGAAAAAACACACTACTATGGAATACACTACACTGATATTCTGGGGATGCATGGCCGTAGCGCTGGCTGGCTCATTCTGGTACAGGGCTGTTGAGAAGATGAGAATTTACAACAGCAAGCGCCGTGTAATCGAAATCAATCCCGACGAAGTCTTTCTCCGCGAAAAAGACCAACCCGACGACTATTAAACTGGTACAGGGGACTGTCCCCTGTACCAGTTTTAGATTTTGTCGATGGGAGAGCGGTCGAGGACGTCGAGGTATTGGGTAGGGGTCATGCCGGTCGATTGCTTGAACAGACGCGACATGTGAGCCACCGACGAGAAGCCGGTGCGGTAGGCTATCTCGGTCATGGTGTGCACGCCCTCGCTGATGAGCTCCTTGACGCGCTCGATGCGCTGCGCCACCATGTAATTTTCGATTGTGCGACCCTCGCGAGCCGAGAATATGCGGCTCAGGCGCCGATAGTCTTGATGGAGATGCTCTTCGAGGCATGCCGAGAGATTGAGGTTGCAGCCTCCGTCCTTGCGGGCATGCTCTTGTACTGCTATCTTTATCTGCTCGACCAGAGCCGCCTCCGGGTCTTCGATCAGTTCAAAGCCGATTTGGCGCAGGCGCTTGTCAAAATCGTCAAGCCATTGTCGCGTTGGCTCAGTGGGTATCTTGGCCCAACCGAGCGCGATTTCAGCCTGCGGTTCGCCCATCTCAGCGAGAATCTGTCTCACCGCCATCACGCACCTCTCGCACACCATATTTCTGATATTCAATCGCATAAATAAGTAATAAGTAAGGAGTAATAAGTAATGAGTAATAAGTAATAAGTAATGAGTAATAAGTAATAAGTAATGAGTAATAAGTAATAAGTCAAAAGTAATAAGTCAAAAGTAATATAAGGATGTGGTAACGTAGAGCTTATGTGCTTACGTTTTCTCCACACCTGTGCAAAAGTACGAAATTTGTCCTTAACCACAAAAACAAAAAGTGGGTAGGTAGTGAATTGTGCAAATCAAAGGCGGAAAGGTGCAACGCCGATGTGGGTTTTTAGCAGTAACTTTGTATAGTGAAAAAAGATACAGTCAATAATGGAATATTTCCAAAAACCAAAAACTAAAAACCAAAGACTTAATGTAACTTTTCCAAAAGCCAAAGACTAAAAACCAAAGACCTCTATGACGGAATTACTCAACACACTATTATACATGCTCGGTGAGATGGCGCCCTACATCTTGCTGGGATTTTTTATTGCGGGATTGCTCCACGCATTCGTGCCGCAGCGCATGATGAGCCGACATCTGTCAGGCACTGGGTGGCGCTCGGTGGTCAAGGCGGCTCTTTTCGGCATACCGTTGCCGCTTTGTTCTTGCGGAGTGTTGCCCACGGCTGTGGCTCTGAGGCGCAATGGCGCATCGAGAGCGGCCTCTACATCATTCCTGATTGCCACGCCGCAGACGGGCGTGGACTCGATTGCAGCAACATATTCGTTGCTCGGCCCGGCATTCGCCGTAGTGCGACCCGTTGCGGCCTTGGCAACCTCGCTTGCGGGGGGCTGCTTAGTGGAAGCGCAAGAGCAAGAAGAGGCTCCAGCCGATGACTGCGCTCTGCCTCATGCCGAGGAGTCAGAAAAGAAGCCATTTATGCGCCGATTTGTCGAGGCGTTGCGCTATGGATTTTATGACATGGTGCAGAGCATCGGCGGGTGGCTTGTTGTGGGGTTGGTGATAGCGGCAATCATCACGGTGTTTGTGCCCGAGCATCTATTCTTGGCCGCTGCGGAGTATCCCATCTTGGCGATGCTGGCGGTGGTAGCGATTGCCATACCGATGTATGTGTGCGCCACCGGGTCGATACCCATCGCTTTGTCGCTTATGCTTAAGGGGTTGACGCCCGGAGCGGCCTTCGTGCTGCTGATGGCTGGCCCAGCTGCCAATTTCGCCTCGATCACGGTGGTGTCGCGCGCCCTGGGCAAGCGCAGTGCGGCAATCTACATCACTACTATCGTGCTCAGTGCCATCGCCATCGGTTGCGTGATCGACTATTTGTTGCCTTCGGCATGGTTTTACGGCCGACTGGCAGCGATGCCCACCGAGGCTGCCCATTGCCATCTCTCATGGCTTGAATTGGTGAGCGCGGCAGCCCTCACGGTGATGCTCGCCATAGCCCTTGTGCCTCAATGGATTGGCGCTAAGCGCCATCATCATTGCCATTGCCACGATTGCGAATCAGAAACCAATAACATAATAGATATGACCCATAAATTAACACGATCGTATAAAATCCAAGGCATGCAGTGTCCTCACTGCAAGGCCTCAGTTGAGCGAGGCATTGCCCAGCTCCCCGGCGTTGAGGCCGTCACCGTCGACCTCTCCTCCAAAACCGCCTCTGTCACCGGCTCTTGCCCCGCCTCCGACATCGAGCGCACCGTCACCGCCCTCGGCTTCGACTACCTCGGCGAGGCCTAACGTCTGGTACAGGGGACTGTCCCCTGTACCAAATGAGGGCAACCCCCGATGGCACAGAATATGTCTTCGATGTTCTCAGCACTACCCCCGATGGCTAGGAGGCTCCCGCCACCATCTACGTCCTCGTCGCCCCCGACTCAATCCCCGAATTCACCCGCGTGGTGCGATAACCGCAAATTCCATTATGTTAACTTCAAAACTCTCATTAATTTTGATTTTAAGTGGGGATTAAGGGGGAATGAGGGGAAATTTTAAGGGGTGGGGAGTAATTTTGCATCAGAAATAAATTTTTGACAAAATGTATAAGCTGATGCAATCACACCTAAACTTTAAGAAAACGATTGGCACGGCAGCTTGGCTCTTGGGCCGCGCTGCCGTCTTGGCCTTTGCGCCATTGTTGTCGATGGCTGGGGAAGCGAGCCTAAGCCCTCAGGCTGAATCGCGCCAGTACGACACCTACCAAGGCTTGATCATGGCCGGATATCAGGGATGGTTTAATACTCCTGGCGATGGGGCAGAGCGCGGATGGCACCATTATGACGGCAACGACGGATTTCGCCCCGGCTCGTGCACCATCGATTTCTGGCCCGATGTGACGGAATATGACAAGACATACCCATCGCCTTTCACCCTGCCCTCGGGCGAGAATGCCCGACTGTTTTCATCGTATGACCCCGAGACAGTCGAGACGCATTTCCGATGGATGGAGGAGGCCGGTGTTGACGGCGTGTTCATGCAGCGCTTCATCACCGAGATACGCACCCCCAAAGGGTTGCGGCATTTCAACCGGGTGTTGGCATCGGCGATGGAGGCAGCCAATCGCCATAGCCGAGCGATAGCTGTGATGTACGACCTGAGCGGGATGCGGCCGGGCGAGGAGCAGCTGTTGCTTAGCGACCTCGATACGGTGGCTCAGCGCCACGGCCTGTGGGACAGGGACGGGAATCCGTCATACCTTTATCATCGAGGGCGACCGTTGGTGGCGGTATGGGGCATAGGCTTTGATGATGGGCGCGGGTATGGGTATGCCGAGGCGCAGGCCATCATCGGCGGGCTGCGCGAGCGCGGCTACAGCATAATGATTGGGGTGCCCACCGGGTGGCGGCAGCTCAGCAGCGACGCATTGCCCGACCCAGAGCTGCATCGGCTGATAGAGCAGTGCGATGTGGTGATGCCATGGTTTGTCGGGCGGTATGGGCCGGAGGAATATGAGAGTTTCTTGCCTCTCATTGAGGGCGACATGCGGTGGGCCGAGGAACACGGGGTGGATTATGCCCCTCTGTGTTTTCCGGGATTCTCATGGCGCAATATGCCTGGGCATGGCGACAGCCGACAGATCCCGAGGCTCGGGGGAGATTTCTTGTGGCAGCAGCTCAGCGCGTGCATTGGGCTAGGGGCCAAGATGGTGTATGTGGCGATGTTTGACGAGATCGACGAGGGCACAGCCGTGATGCCGGTGGCGCGAGAGGTGCCAGTGGGCGAGAGCCGATTTGTCCCTCTCGACGAGGGCCTAAGCCCCGACCACTACCTATGGCTCATAGGCCAAGCCTCGCTGATGCTCCGAGGCATCCTCCCCCTCACCCCTCATCAGCCTCAACGCGCCCACGATTATCGATGTGAACAAATTTCGTGTGGAAAAATTTTTCTTCAGCTGGCCCAGCTGTTTTATCCGTTCAAGGTCGCAAATTGCGACCCTGAACGGATAAAACAGCATTCGTTAAGTCCGACATTTTGACAGTAATTCGGACTTAAAGAATGTTAAGGAAATATATTCTCAGATTCCTTGCTGGATTTGGTTTCCCAGAGAACCAACGGAGCCTTTGGGCCACTCTATGTGGCTATTACCGCTCCTATGCCGGGATGCCCCCAATAGCAGCTGCAATTTTTACCCTTAAATCCAATATGTGAATTGTTACCATAAGAAGTGGTGTAGTACAGAGGACGTTTCTTTAACCCCTAAAGACGTATTTTTCGAATCCTAGTTTCTAATTCCTCAATTCGGTTTATTAGCTCAGGGAAAGAGAGCGAAGGGCCATAAATAAAACTTCTCACCATATTTTTGTAATCTTCTTCCCACTCCTTTATTATGTTGCTTGGAGGCACTATGGTTATAGTGGAAGGAGAATGCCTATCATAATCAAAGTACTTTAGAGCATAATAATGGCGGCGATGTTCTATGATTGCCTTATAGAGATTGTAATCACTAATAGCCATTACTCCGAACTCTGTGTCCATCAATTTTTCCAAGTCATAAAGATGGCGACTCATGCGCATCACACGAGGTTTGTCTTTGGTATACTCTTCATTGAGAAGAAATATCTTCTCCAACATGGTTCGTGAGGGTAGTACAGTTTTGAATCTCACCTTTGCTTCATCTACCTCAGGCATGGATTGTGAGATGTATGAGTTGATTTCACGATCCATTGCCGGTTCATGCATGGATAAACAACTGATTTCAATTTTCACTCTTGGAGTGATGTAATTGTGCAACCCTCCAATTATAGAGGAATATTTTACATGGATCTCCGTTGGGTCTTTGTCGCTATCTATGGCAACGATATGCCCATCGAGGTTTTGTCTTGTGGTGATAGCTTCGACTGAGTAATTCGCCATTCCTAGATTAGAAAGGTTGGAGTCGAGTTCCTGGGCCATAACCTCAACGATGTATTTTCGGCTTATTTTACGGAGTCTTTCCCGTTGGCTTTTTGATGTAGAGGATATTTCAAACTTACCTTCACGTTTGATGGCAAGATCGATATCCTCGCTAAAACGATCGATAAGGCCCCAGCCCTTAGAAAGTGAGGTGCCTCCCTTGAAGAGCAGTAGGGGAGCAGCCTCAGTGCTTCCCAGGGCTTTCAGGGTCATACGACCCACCAATCTTTCTCCACGGCTGCCAGAGGCAAATTGATTTTGGCAGCAACTATTTCAAGGATTTCTCGTTGTTCTTCTAACGTGTATTGTTGCCAATGCTTCATTGTTTTAACATAGGTTTTATGAGTTTCTGTATCCATTGAGGTGCCAAAAGCATATCTTCAAGCAGATGAGGGTCTACGCTTTCAGAAATGATTTTTGAGATTTGGCTTATTGTGGCTTCTGTAACATTATCACGCCCCATAGATTTAAGGGCTTGTATGATTAGGGGCATTAGATGGCCGTTGCAAGCAAAATTCCTGGGAACTCCTCGGATAAATTTAATGGACCTGTTCCCTATTTTCAAGCTGCGTGGAGATCCCGTGGTAAGATAGGCGGCTCTCATTGGTACTTGCGTGGAAAGTCCCAGAATATTCAGGGCAGTCTCTCCAGTAGGCAGAATCTCTACATGGTCACGCTTTGCTACGGCATAGGCTATAGCTTCAAGAGTAACGGGAACCATGCCAAATTTTGAAATTTGAGGATTGACAAAAATGCCAGGCGCAATTCTAACCAAGATTCCTTGTTGGCAGAGCTTCCCAAGGATGTGGCGTATCACATCTGCATCCCCCTTATCAGCGAAATCGCTGTTGAAGAAGATGCTATTAGGCGAATGGGAAGCTACCTCCTGGGTAATGCAGCTTGTTAATGTCCCTATGCCTCTAGTGTGATTAACATTCTTTAAGTCCGACATTTTGACAATAATTTGGATACAAAGTTAGTGCTTTTATTCCAATTCTCCAAAAAACTTAGAAAAATCATCTCAAATTTTTACTTATACCTCTTGCTCCTACTCACGAATTTTATTGACATTCTTTAAGTTTGAAATATTGACAATAATTCGGACTTAAAGAATGTTAAAGAGATCTTTTCTCAGACACCTCGATCGAGGAATCGCTATTGAGAACCAATTGGCCCCTTGGGCCATTCGATGCGGTAATCCTTGGAGAGGAGCCGTTGGGGCATCGGGTCGCCGTTGTGGAGCCTGCCCTCGATGTGGAAGGCGAGGGCGGCAGCAAACTCTCGCTTGACTCCTTCCAGCGTCTTCGAGGTAACCATCACCGCTCCGATGCCGGGATAACCCCATCCGCAGCTGTAATTCTTGTCGCAATAGCTGATATGTGGATTGATTGCTACCATAACTCATCGCATTGTGGCAAATCTAAAGAAAAATTTTGAAAGTAGAGTAATTTTTCGATAAAAAAGTAGGTATAATCGATTATTTCATTATTAAAAAGCCTCCGATAGGGCCTTTGTACTACGAGGAAGAACAATTCAGAGGGTGCGTCTTCTGTTTCAAGGTCAGTCCCTGGAGAACTGGGGACAGGGTGGCAGATAAAAAAGAGGCTCCCATTTCACGCGATGGGTGCCTCCAAGTCCATTTTAACGTGCACATAGGACGACAGAGCTCCTATGGGTACGTCATCACTTGCGATTGTAAAGTTAGCGGTTATTTCCAAATAAAACAAATTTATTTGATTTTCATTTGCAGAGGGTGTTGTAGGTGGCTATAATTGTTTGGCGAGCTTCGGGCGAAAGGCTATTTAAATCAAAAGTGAAGAGGAAACCCCTATTCATGAGGGAGACGATGCCCATCAGATTCTCAGAGGAACGGTAAAATTCCTCCATTTCCATGGCCTCGCGGAAAAAGTCTTTCGACATTTTTGTAATGGTCATGGAGCGGTCAAAGGCGTTTTCATCTTCGGCATAGGGCCTATGTGTGAAATCGTTGATGCCGTCGATCCATTGGTGATGCCGACGCAATATCCCTTTCTTTAGGATGCTTTTTATTGCCTTTCTGTCTTCTTTTGAAAATTCAATCATGGGTTTGTATTACTTGGTAGAACCAGGGAATGTCCTTGCAGCATTAGCCTTTCTAAGAATGGCCTTGCCCTCCTCTATTTGTTTAGAGAAGTCCTTTTTGGGAGCTTTCGCAGCCTCTTCAGCGAGCCTTAGGAAGCGTTCAGCAGCCTCACCGTGGAGAGTAGGTATAGATCTTATTGCTAATGCCATAATATCAAGTATATATTGTTTGTAATGCAAAGATAACTCTTTTAATTTGAATAACAATCAATGAGGTAAAATATTTTATAAGATCCCTCATATTACTTCCTTATCTTGTTGATTAGCCAGAGGAGGATGATGGCGCCGATGGTGGATACGATGAGCTGCGCCAAGATGCTGTCGGCGTGGAACCCAATGATGGCGAATAGCACCCAGCCCAGGAAACCGCCCAGGATGCCGATGATGAGGTTGAGCCAGAAGCCGAAGCCGCTGCCTCGGGTGAGCTTGCCAGCAATGAATCCAGCCAACGCGCCCACGATTATCGATGTGAAGATAAACCAAAACATAACTCTAAGATTTGAAGTTCAGGGATGCCAATACAACACCCAGACCCTCCCCAATGGTTCAACCCTCACCTATAGCAATCCTTAGGGGGCAACAGCGGCGAGCCCTCTCTGCCCAGAATGATTTCAGCGCGATTGCTTTGTGCTACCCGAGAGGTAAGAAGTGGAACAAGGGAACGTCCCCTGTACCACATTTAAAAACGAAGGGGGTATTGGATTTTCCGACAAAAAGCAGTAAATTTGCAAAACCTAATAAAAGATTAAGATGCCTACACTTTTTGAAATATTCGGTCTGAGGTTCTTCTTCTATGGAGGAGATCATGACCCCATCCATGTCCATGTCACCAATGGAGATGGGGAAGCTAAGATTGAAATCAATCCAAAGATCGAATTGGTCTACAATCATGGCCTTAAAAAGTCGGAGGTGAAAAAGGCATTGAGCACGGTAAAGACCTATAGAGAAGATATTGTGAAGGCTTGGAATGAGAATTTTAAGAAGTAGGGATATGGAAAAAATTAAGGAAATAAGATTTGAGGGAGACAAGATTGTAATGGTCTCCTCGGAGGGGAGGAAGTACTATAGAAATCTGGCTGATTTCTCGAGATTGGAAGAAGCCACAGAGGAGCAGAGGAATTCCTATAAGATAAATTCCTTTGGCGACGGAGTGCGTTGGGAAGATATCGACGAAGACATTCACATCACCAGTTTTTATGAAACATCCGACCACCATAATGAAGTTGCCCTTATCTTTTACAACTTCCCTATGATCGACGTTGATGCTACTGCCCAATACATGGGCCTAAGGCCTAAGAGCCTTTATGATTACATCTACGGCCTCAAAAAGGCGAGCCCCAAACGATTGCAGGAAATCAAAAAAGCTCTCAATCAAATAGGCGCAAGGATGTGCATGCTGTAATTCTTGACCCACAGCCGATACGTGCCATGAGTCCTCATAATCCTGGCATGCCTTTAATTCCAAGTAAAGGTATTTCAGGACCATCCACTCTTAAAAGACTTGATTTTTATGCAGAACAATTTATCGTCGGCAGGCTTGTATATAAACGATTTTCACCGTCAGAACAGCATGGCTGCTCAGAGGGAGGCTCAACGCATGTCATTGCAACCCTACTCGCGGGAGCAGAAGTTAGCCCAGATTGCCTCACTGCGCCAATCGGCAGCATCAAAAGAGAGCAGCAATGCGCAGAGGCGCACTAATGCACGATGAAAATGTCATACGCTCCGAAGGAGGGAATATCTTTGTTTTGGATTGCGACATTCGCATCAACACTCCAGAGCTAAGGCAGGGAGGTGCCCGCCTACTGACGACAGAAGTTGCTATAGAATAACAGTGGAACAAGAGAACGTCCTCTGTACCACCATAGAATAATAGTGGAACAAGGGAACGTCCCCTGTACCGAAAAAACCGATTAGGGCCATAGGGCGTTGTATAATTGGATAAATTTTAGTAACTTTGCATATCAAAAAATTAAGGTTATGGCATTAGAAATAAGAAGTATACCGGTATTGACTGGCGCAGCAGCCGAACGATTCATTCAAGCGGCTGAGGCCAATGAGTCAGCTCCTCGCAAAGAGCGAATACGCTTCTCCATGGAGGACATAAAGCAAATTGCCAATAGCGGCAAAGAACGTTTAAAACGCATGCGTGGTGAGCAGTCTCAGTCTTAAGGATTTGGAGATGCTTCCAGTAATGGATAGCAACTCATTGAAAGGTTTTTGTTGTGGAAATGCCGACATTAATCTCATCACAAACTCGCAATAGGATTCAGCGCAAAATCCCAAACTCTAAGCGAACGCGCAGTTACCCAGCGATTCTTATAGGAAGGTTAGGGGTAGGCAAAGACTTTAGAGGCCATTCCATAGGAAGCCAAATATTGGATTATATCAAAGGTTGGTTTTTCTCTCCAGATAACAAGAGTGGATGCCGATTTATAGTTGTTGATGCATATAATGAAGTTGGGGATTCTAATGTATTGCGATTCTACCAGCAGAATGGCTTCAAATTTCTATACCCTACAGAAGAGGAAGAGAGGATGACATTTGGCATTGGGCCCGATGAGCATCTCAATACCCGACTCATGTACTTTGATTTGCTTTCGTTGAAAGCTTAGAACCGATGCTTCCTATCCTGGCAATCTTTAGGGGCAATCGCGCCAAAACCCCTCTGTATAGATGGATTTCAGCGCGATGGCATTGTGCTACCCAGGGAGGTAAAAGTGGAACAAGGGAACGTCCCCTGTACCATACGGAGGGTGAGTGGTACAAGGGAAGTTCCCTTGTACCACAGCAGTCAGAAATCTTTAGGAGTAAGTAAGCCGTTTTTTATCTGTACAGACAGCTTTCTACGCCTTCGCAATGTGTTCCCAAATGGACAAAGAGGAGAGACGCACCGATTTCTACACCACTTTGTGTAAATTTTTTAATCTATTTTAGGGAATTTGAAAAATTTTATGTACTTTTGTGCCTATCAATCTAATAATATTACCACCAAACGAAGAATCTATCTTGTATTGATATAAAATGTCTGCTACTTCCACCCTAATAGCTCTGATTTTTATCGGCATAGTGTTCCTCCTCTTCTTAGGAGAGGCTTTGAGATTGTTAAAGGCCTCACGAGTCTTAAAGAAGGCTGTAGAAGCCACAAATACCGTTGAGACCTTAAAAGCCAGTCCTTTAGATACTTTAGTAGAAACCTATTTCCTTACTATTATCATTAATGATAATGGTAAGGATAAGACCAATTATCCATCTTCTGAAATTCTTTCTGAGGATACCGTTACCCAAGCCTTTAAAATAAATCTTAAAATATTGGGAATCGGTTCAGGGACTTTAGTGGGATTAGGACTCCTTGGAACTTTTCTAGGGTTAACTTGGGGCATTAAAGGTTTGGATGTATCCACCTCTGAGACCATCCAACAAAGCATTCAAACTCTTTTGGATGGAATGGAAACAGCCTTCAGTACTTCTCTTTTGGGAATGTTTTTATCCTTGATTTTCTCTTTCTTGGATAAAAAGTGGAGTAATGAACTGTTTCAGGCCCTCCACAAAGTTACCGAGAAATTAGACTCGGAATACTATATCGATGATGCTGCCTTGGCGCGATTGAACCAGGAAAAGGCCATGGAGGATATGCGCAATGACCAAAAACAGCTCATTAAGGAGCTGGGCAATCGTCAGGAGGTGATGATGACAAATTTAAGAAATAACCTTATCGATGTCCTTCGGCAGCAATTATCATATTCCAACGAAGAGGGAGCAAATGTGCAAATTTCTAATGCTATCCGCGAGATCCTGAAAGAGAATCAAGAGCAGAGCAAGGCACTCAAATCATTCTCAACAGATTTGGCATTAGAGTTGAACAATGGCTTTGATGAAACTCTCTCGCGTCAAATGCAGAGCAAGATTCTCCCCTTGATGGAGAATGTAGATAAGACTACCCGTGCGATAGTAGAGCATATCGACCAAATGGCCGAGAGCATCGCTACGCCTGCTACAGATATGATACAACAAGTGGTGGATAAGTTGGAGAATAGCATGAGCATGATGATGAATGAGTTTAAGAACAACATTTCGGAAAATACTTCCCACCAGCTTGAGTTAGTTGCCAATACATTGACCACCGCCTCTCAATCTTTGGGCGATTTCCCCAAAAATATGGGTGAAATCTCTACCACTCTACAAACCACAATAGATGAGGTTAAGAAAGCCGTCACCGACATATCCAGTGCATCGGCGACCAGCAATGATAAAGCCTTGGAGAAAATGCAAGAGCAAATTGCCCTTGCTACAACTGCAATGAGCGAGACTATAACTGAAGTGAAAAAAGTTATGTCGGATGTGACTGCTTCTTCTGAAAAGAGCAGCCAGGAAGTAATAACTAAACTCTCAGAAGCAAGTGAGCAAATGAGTAGGGTGTCCAAAATTTTGTGAA